>CALMSO010000026.1 GCA_937872385.1 uncultured Saprospiraceae bacterium | reverse complement strand
AGATGGGGTGGTATTGTTTGCGGCTGAGCAATTAGCACTGGGTTTCATGCAATCAGCGCAGTATTTCAACATTGGCTTGTACGAATATGCGCGGGTGTATATGCGCAGCTACCCGCAGCAGCCCTATCCCCGTATGGGGGCAGATGCCTGGCCCGCGCTGGAGCGCATCGGCGGCTTTGACCGGGAGTGGATTGAAAAATGGATCAATCTGCCAGATATTGACGTAGCAGCCGTGGCCATAGCACATTTTTTTATGTTTCCGGAGCGCTTTGTAGCAGAAATGCCCGCTGAGTTTAAAGCCTATCAGCTCATTTTCAAAGGATTGAGCTTATGAAGATACCTGTGGATAAATGTCTGACAACCTGATAGTTGTATCTATAGAATGCAAATATAGTAAAGCCTCCAGCGTGGCGGCATGGCTAATTTTCCAAAGTTCGTTTTCGGGGTCGTGCAGGTAAAAGGCTTCAACGAAAGGCTTGTCTTGCGATATGAGTACGTACTCGCGCAGGGAAGGCAGTGTAGTGTACTTGGCGAATTTTTCCTCGCGGTCGTAGTTTGCGGTGCTTTCTGACAAAACCTCTACAACCAGCAAGGGGTTCATCAGCACGTCTTCTCGATTGTTATAAAACTGGGGCGAATCGCAAAGCACTAATACATCGGGATAGACAAAACTATTGGCTGCCGGAATGTAAATTTTCATATCGCTACCCAGCACATTACAGTTTTTCTGCTTGTCTTTGAAACTGATAACCAGTGCCGCAATCATTTTTGCTGCAATTACATTGTGATGGAACTTTGCTCCCGGCATTTCAATAATTTTTCCCTTGTCAAACTCGTGTTTTTGCTCCGACTTTTCTTCCAAAGCCAGGTATTCTTCGATGGTATATAATTTCTCTTGCGTTTGAACCATAGCTATCATTTTTTTGCAAAATAGCAAAGTTTGCGCTAAAAGTCAATCCGGAGCGCCAGTGTCTTTGGCAGCATCCATGACGTCTTTCGTTGCTTTTTGCAATTCTTGAATATCCTTCAGGCGTTGGGCGGTGGTGGCGTCTGCTGCATTGTCCTTGCTGGGTTTCGCCTTCTTTTGGTCGGTTTCCGGCTCCGGCTCTATCGCCGATTGCCCTTTAAATGGGGTTTTACTGAAAGAGAGCGCACCTTTTTGCACATCCCCGTAAATGGTGTCGCCCGCCGTGAAGCCACCCGAAATGACCATTTTTGACAGCTCATCCACCACCTCGCGCTGGAGCACCCGCTTCATGGGGCGCGCACCGAACTGCGGGTCGTAGCCCATATTGGCTAAATGGCTCATGGCTGCGTCGCTGATGCGCAACACAATGCCCTGCCGCCCCAGCATTCGGTCCACTTTTTTCAACAAGAGCTTGAGAATCTGTTGAATATCGTTGCGGCTGAGCGGCGTGAACATAATTTGCTCGTCAATACGATTGAGGAACTCCGGCCGCAGGGTTTCTTTCAAAAGGTTGAAAACTTCCTCCTTTGTGGTTTCGATGATTTCGCTGGCTTTGTCCGGCCCGAGTTCTTCGAGGTCTTCAAAATTTTCGAGAATGGTTTCCGACCCCATGTTGGAGGTCATTATGATGATGGTATTTTTGAAATTAGCGATGCGCCCTTTGTTGTCGGTCAGATGTCCGTCGTCAAGCACTTGTAGGAGCACGTTGAAGGTATCCGGATGGGCTTTTTCAATTTCATCTAACAGTATGATAGAATAGGGTCGGCGGCGCACGGCCTCGGTGAGTTGCCCTCCTTCTTCGTAGCCCACGTAGCCCGGAGGCGCCCCCACGAGCCGAGAAGCAGCGTGTCGTTCTTGATACTCGCTCATGTCAATGCGCGTAATGGCTTTTTCATCATCGAAAAGTACTTCGGCGAGGGCTTTCGCCAATTCGGTTTTGCCCACACCGGTAGGGCCGAGGAAAATAAACGAACCAATGGGTCGGTCGGCATCTTGCAGACCCGCACGGCTGCGGCGCACGGCATTCGACACGGCGCGTACGGCCTCGTGCTGCCCGATGAGGCGCTTGCCGAGTTCTTCTTCCAAGCGCAGGAGTTTGTCTTTTTCGCTTTGCAACATTTTGGCAACAGGAATGCCCGTCCAGCGGGCTACCACCTCGGCAATATCGTTTTCGTCCACTTCGCCGCTGGTCAGGCGATTGTCTTCGGGTATTTGCTCTAATTTTTCCTCCGCCACTTTCAAGCGGGATTGTAAATCTTGCAAATCGCCATAGCGAATTTTAGCTACCGCCTCATAATCACTGGCGCGCTCGGCTTTGGCCGCTTCGAGTTCGAGGGTTTCCATCTGTTTTTTAATTCCCTGAATTTCTTCGATGATGGCTTTTTCAATTTGCCAGCCAGCAGTAAGCGAGTCGCGTTTTTCACGGGCATTAGCTATCTGCTCGTCAATGGTTTTGAGTGTTTTCGAATTGCCTTCACGCTTGAGGGCTTCGCGCTCTATTTCGAGCTGGCGCAGGCGGCGGTCCCACTCATCTACTTTGGCGGGCACAGAGTCTAATTCAAGCCGCAATTTCGCAGCCGATTCATCAATCAAGTCAATGGCCTTGTCGGGCAAAAACCGGTCGGTAATGTAGCGATGTGATAGCTCGGCCGCAGCTACCAGCGCGCTGTCGAGGATCTGGATTTTGTGAAACACCTCGTAGCGTTCCTGCAAACCGCGCAGGATGGAAATGGTATCTTCCACGCTGGGTTCTTCGATGCGTACCGTCTGAAAACGCCGCACCAAGGCTTTATCTTGCTCGAAATATTTTTGATACTCGTCGAGCGTCGTTGCGCCAATGGCGTGCAATTCGCCTCGTGCCAATGCTGGTTTCAGGATGTTGGCTGCGTCCATGGAGCCGCTGCCGCCGCCCGCCCCGATGAGGGTGTGAATTTCGTCAATAAAGAGAATAATTTCGCCGTCGGAAGCTTCCACTTCCTTGAGAATGGCCTTGAGGCGCTCTTCAAATTCGCCTTTAAACTTGGCCCCAGCAATCAGCCCGGCTAAGTCGAGTGTATAGATTTTTTTCGATTTCAGATTTTCCGGTACATCGCCCTTGATGATGCGCCAGGCAATACCTTCTACAATGGCGGTTTTACCGACGCCTGCCTCGCCGATGAGCAGCGGGTTGTTTTTATTGCGGCGACTCAGGATGTGCAACACCCGGCGGATTTCCTCGTCGCGCCCTACGATGGGGTCGAGCTTGCCACTTTCTGCGCGCTCGTTGAGATTAATGCCGTATTTGCCAAGCGCATTATACACATTGTCTGCACTTTGGTCGGTGATGGTACGTCCTTTGCGCAATTCCTGAATGCCTTCCCGCAGGCCCTCTTCGGTAGCACCCAGCCCGCGCAGCAGCACCGCTGCCTTGTCGCTACCTTTTATGACGCCGAGCAACATCAGTTCAATGGAGATAAACTCGTCTTTGAAATCGGGGAGCATTTTTTTGGCTGCCGCTAATGCTTTATTAGCATCGTCGGTCAAAAACTGCTTTTCGGTGCCTTCCACGCGGGGGTAGGTTTTGACTACATCGTGCAGCTTTTGCTTGAGCGACGAAACGTTGACATTCATTTTTTGTAACAAAAAAGTGGTCACATTTTCATCGGTATCCATGATGCCGAGCACGAGGTGCGTGGTGTCCACCTGTTGCTGATTGAGGCTGGCGGCCAAGCGCTGGGCAGCAAGAATGGCTTCCTGGGCTTTGACGGTGAAATTCTCGTAGGTCATAATCTGATGGTTTGTTGGTTCGTTGGTGTGGCGATATTTATAGCATTTTCAATTTTGTAAAACATTGAAAAACAAGATTTTATTCAAGCAACAAAGCCATCGAACCGGGGCAGGGCACTGTCCAATCGTGCGATGGTTTTGCTTTTGCCGAGCAGCTCCATCATACCGAAGAGTGCGGGGCCTTGCGTAGAGCCTGCCAGCGCGATTCGCAAAAGCGGAAATAGTGCTCCGGGCTTCAGCTCATGTTGATCCATGAACTCCTGCACTGTTTGATGAACGCGCGGCTCTGACCATTGGTTGTCTGCTATGGCCCGAAGCGTATCCGTCAGTTGTTCGAATAGGTTGCGGGTAGTCGCATCCCAACGTTTTTGCACATTTTTGGCGTCGTACTCTTTGGGCTCGGTAAAAAAGAAAGCGCCTTTTTCCCAAAACTCTGGCAGTAGCGTGACCCGCTCGCGGAGCAATGTACAAAAACTTTCCAGAAATGCCGGCTCCGGGTGGTAGCCTTTTGTTTCGAGTAGGGGGCGCACAAAAGTAGCAAGAGTAGCCGCATCGGCGGTATGCACGTATTGCTGGTTATACCATTTTGCTTTTTCAAAATCGAAACGCGCCCCGGACTTGCCAATTTTTTCTAAAGAAAAAGCCTCAATCAGCTCCGGTATGGTAAATATTTCCTGCTCGGTGCCTGGATTCCAGCCCTGGAAAGCGAGGAAATTGAGCATGGCCTGTGGCAGAAAGCCGAATTCGCGGAAGCCTTGAAAGGATTCTTCAGGCGTATCGCCAGCCCAACCTAAGGGGAACACAGGTATGCCAAGACGCGCGCCATCGCGTTTGCTGAGCTTGCCTTTACCGTCGGGTTTGAGGATGAGCGGCAGGTGGGCAAATTGAGGCATCGCAGCTTCCCAGCCGAGGTAGCGATACAAAAGGACGTGGTGGCCGGTGCTTGGCAGCCATTCTTCGCCCCGAATGACGTGGGTGATGCGCATCAGGTAGTCGTCCACAATATTGGCGAGGTGATAGGTTGGCATTCCGTCCGACTTGAGCATCACCTTGTCGTCGAGTTCTTTACTACGGAAAGTGACTTCGCCTCGAATCAAATCGGGCACAACAACTAATTCGTTATCAGGTACTTGCAATCGAATGACCCAAGGTTCGCCATTGGCAATGCGCTGCTGCACCTCCGAGGCCGGCAGGGTCAGGCTATTGGTCAGGCGCAGGCGCGTAGCAGCACCGTATTTGAACGTTTTGTCTTGTACGCGATGTGCATCGAGGGCTTCGGCCGTATCGAAAGCGTAGTAGGCGTGGCCGTTGGCGACAAGTTGCTCGGCGTATTGTGCATACAAATGTTTGCGCTCGGACTGGCGATAGGGGCCATAGTCACCGCCAAACTCCGGCCCTTCATCTGGCAGCAAGCCGCACCAGCGCAGGGCTTCGATGATATACTCCTCAGCGCCAGGCACATAGCGGCTCTGGTCGGTATCCTCGATGCGCAGGATAAAAGTGCCCCCGTGTTTTTTAGCTAATAGATAATTGTACAATGCGGTGCGAATACCCCCTATATGCAGTGCGCCGGTAGGGCTGGGCGCAAATCTTACTCGGATGTTTTCCATGATGCTTCGAATCGTTTTTTGAACAGCAAAACAAAATTTGTAAAAATGAGCAAAAATGACTTTATTTTTTATACTAATGGCAGCGAATACTGGATACTAAGCGTTTATGAATAAGAAATGATGAACTCACCGAACTGATAAATGCAAAGTCCCTGTAGCATAATGAGGTGCAAAGGTAGGGAATTTGGCAAAGCTTGCCACCCCGATTACAAAAAACAAAACACCTGATTACTCAACAGCACTACTACTTTGATTGATAACTTACTGATACTGTTGCCCCGAAAAACCGAATGGCAACACGCGGGCAAATTGTGCTTGGCTTGCTATTGGTAGTGCATTATTATTGCAACTAACAAACAATGTCCCATTAATTATATCCTGTGAACAACAAAAAAAATGTATGATGTATTTAGTCAAAACACCGCAGGTCATTCAGAGCCTGTTTCCGAACTTTACTTGGCGCATCCCCGCCGCCGAGCCGGTGCTGTACCTCACCTTTGACGACGGCCCCATCCCCGAAGTGACGCCCTGGGTGCTCGAAGAGCTAGCGCATTACGAAGCCAAAGCCACTTTTTTTTGTGTAGGCGACAACATTCGCAAGTACCCCGATATTTTCGAACAAATAAAAGCCGAAGGGCACTCCGTGGGCAACCATACGTTCAATCACCTCGATGGCTGGAATACAGACAATATTCCCTATTTTCATAATGTGCGTCATGGTGCCAGCCTCACTGGTTCGGAGCTTTTCCGCCCGCCTTACGGACGGCTGCGGCCGCGGCAAGCACAGTTTCTTCAGCGCCACTATCGCATTGTCATGTGGGATGTGCTGAGCGGCGATTTCGACCCCGCCACTTCCGAAGAGCAATGCCTCGACAATGTGATTGACAATGCGCAGCCCGGCTCTATCATTGTTTTTCACGATAGCCTGAAAGCAATGGAAAAACTGCAATACGTGCTGCCTTTGGTACTGGAGTATTTCTCCACGCAGGGGTACGCATTTGAGAGCCTTAGCGAGCAGCGCCAGCAGCGCCCGGAAACCTTGAGAAAGATTGCTTGAAGCAATTAGCATTGTAGGTTGCACCTTTTGCAATTGTATAAAAACGGCGCTATTTTCGCAACTGCTGCACGGATTCTTTGCACGGCCGCAAAATTGTAATAAATTTAGGCACGCAAAATCCGTAATCAGCATTGAAGACCAATGAATTTTACATGGTGGTGCAGCCGGACAAGGTATTGCTTAACTGGGGCAACCAGCAAGGCATTCCGTATCGTTTGGCTACCGGTTTAGAAAAAGACCGGCTCATTGCTCGTATTTTGCATAAAATGCTCAATATGCGCCTCTCTGAAGAGGAGGAAGGCGTGTTTGGCCGCGAAGAATTTAAAGTGCTCGGCGCTACTTTGTTCAACCTGCTTTTCAGCGACGAGGCCCTTAGAATGCACTTCGATACCTTTTATAAAGAAGCCATAGGCAGCCCAGCCGAGCGGCATCGCCTCATTCTCGAATTCGACCGCCAAGCCGAGGAGATGGCTATGCTCCCCTGGGAATACCTCTACTATGAATCCGACGAACGGCACGAGGCTTTTCTGGCGGCTCACCCCAAAAAGTGCATAGACTTAGTGCGCAAGTTACCCTTCGGCGGCAGTTGGCTGGAAATGGACAAAACCCGACAGCGCATTGTGCCTCCGCTGCGCGTGCTACTCATCGCTGCCTTACCGAATGTGCAAACCGACATTGCCGATGTCAAAGAAACGTTTGCGTATTTTCAAAAGCTAACCGAGCGTTTTCCGGACACGATAGAAACTAAAGTGCTCAGCCAACCCGAAGTAGATATTTTTGCCGACCAACTCAATGCCATCATTCAAAACCCTAGCGGTGACGCACCTTTTTTTCCGCACATTATTCATTTCATGGGCCGCAGCCGTGTAAATGGCGACACTGGTGAACTGTGCTTCGTAAGAAAAAATGCCGACCAGCAAGACACAGAACACTGGATCAACGAAGATACCTTCGCGGGCTATTTTGAAGAATGGAATCGCCTGCCACACCTCATTTTTTTGCACGTATGCGACGGAGTGCGTATTGGTAATTACAACAAAGACAAAGGGGTAGCCGTAAAATTGGTCAAAAAAGGTATTCCTTTTGTCATCGCCCTGCAAAACCCGGTGCTCAACCGCATGGGGCAGGTGCTCGTAGAAAAAGTTTACGACAGCCTGCTCAATGGCGACGACGTGGAGGCGGCCGTTACCGAAGGGCGCTTCTTTTTGGCACGCAAACTGATGGACGGTAGTGGCAATCCTTATGGCAACTACGACCACAAGGTTTTTGGCAGTGTAGTCATTTTTTCTTCGGTGCTGCGGCCTTTTGCTCTTGACATTGCCACCTCGACACCTGCCCTTACCCCAACGCTCGCTACCGGACAAACGTACAAAACCTGTCCGGACCACCCCGGCAAAAAGTACAATCCGACCGATAACTGGTGCAGCTTCTGTGGCAAAAAACTGCTTTTTCCTTCGGAAATTCCCGACAAGCCGGCTCCAACCACCGATACAGCTACAGCCTCGCGGGATGCAAGTACGCCACTGCCCTCCTCCGAGCGCGCACACGACCACAAACCCGACCGAGATGCCAGCCCAGCACCCACCTCGCGCCGAAGCAGCGAGCAACCCGTGGTGCTGACCGAAACGCGCAGCACTTCTGTGACCATGGAGGCGATACTCGACTTAGAGCGGCAAGGACTGAAAAAACAACTCGAAATATTGATCCGGCGGCTCAATGCCTTGCGCAGTGATTTTGCCATTATCAATGACCCGGGTCAGCGCTTCACCGTTGGTGAGCAAATTCGGCTGCTGGAAGAAGAAGTGGAAGACATTAAAAATAAGCTGAATAACCGGGCGCTGTGAGCAGATGGACGTCAACTGAAATACACTTATTTTGCAAACATTTGATTATCAAAGTTTTAATACATTAAAATTTCGATTCTAAAAACCTTATAGCTATTTTAATACACTCAGAAAAACTTTTGCCACGAACCGATAAACCAATACACCATTTCATTACATCGGCAGCATGTTCGACACCAAAGACATAACATCCCTCTTTGCAGAAGCATACTACCACGCGGCCGGGGCCGGCGCGCCGATGCGTACGGCGACTGAAATGCTCGAGGAAATGCGCCATGCATTCAGTGAGGAGCCCGAGCCCTATGCCATCTGGAGACGCATGGACCGAGTGGAAGGGCAGGTACTCGAACAAACTCCGCTGCTGGACGCAATGCTCAAGCTTGAGGCAGGTTTTGTAGAATTATTCTGGCAATATACCCGTGAAAAAATACGTGCCGCCGCCGCTGAAAACCCTCGGACCGGTTGGGAAACTTGGCTACTCGCTTTTGCAGAAGCCCTGGTGGAGTGGCGCCACGAGCTTTGCCTCAAGTTTATCGCCGCGGAGTGGGAGGCAGCCATTGTGCAGGAGCCCATATTTGCGCTTTGCCAAAAGTGGGTGCCCTATGTCGCGCTTGAACGCTGGGCAGAGAGTTATCCACTTTTTGAAGCGCTATCAGAATCGAAGCTTTTGACCTCGGAGCTGCGCTCTAAAATTATGGTCGCTTGCGGCGAAATCGAATTGTATCATTTTGTGAATATGGAGCGCGCGCTGGCCTATTTTACAAAAGCTATTGAACTGACGCCGCAGCTCAGCCGGGCGCAACGCGGCATGGGCGAGTACCTGATGAAAGACCTCAAATTTGAAGAGGCACGACAGTATTTTCAAAAAGCCCGACAACTCGACCCCGACGACGTGGACAACATGCTCTACCTCGGCGAAACCTACGCCGAAGAAGGCAAACACCAAGTAGCTGCCGAATGGTACGCCGATGCGCAACGCAAAAACCCTGGCGCTGCCAATGTCTATTTCTGGCTAATCAAGCTCTGTGGCAAAACCGAATTTTTTGAAGCGCGCGGTGTAGAAATGCCCGAATGGGCCAACAAAATAGAGCGCCTCGACGAGCGCCTCGCCTACTCCGCCTATATCGAGGTGGGCTATGCATATCAGCAAAATCAAGAGTACGACTTAGCCGAAGCATGGTTCAAACGCGCCGCCGAACGACACCCCGACCGGGTGCTGGCTCATATCAACCTCGGTTATCTGTACCGCGACACCGATCAATACAGCGAAGCCAGCGCTGCCTACCAGCGCGTACTGGCACTTGATAATAGCAGCTTCGACGGGCACTGGGGCTACGCTTGGCTTTGCGAAAACCAGCAAAAATGGGAGGAGGCGCTCTCCTGGTTTGAAAAATGCCTCGACCTGCGGCCACAGTGGAAAAACTACATTGAGGATGCCATTGCCAAAATGCGGGAAAAACTTGGCACACAAAGCCAGACGCAGGAAGAACTACTCGCTGCACTCCGCCAAAACCCCGACGACAGTAACACGCTTCAAGCCCTTTACGATCAGGTAGAATCCCTCAAAAATAGCACCGATTGGCGCAAAGCCATTGACCTGCTCCAAACCATCCGCATCATCAAAGGTGAAACCTGGGAAGCCGATTTCCAAAACCGGGCGGGAGTTATTTGCTATCAGCAAAAACAGGACGAAGAAGCTATTCAACATTATAAAAAAGCCCTTGCGCTCCAACCCGAAAACATTATTTATCTCGAAAATCTCGGCTTGGCATCCGAATCGGCAGGTATGCTTGAGGAAGCTGAAGCCGCTTACCGCAAAGCAGTGGCCTTAGCCTCCGATAATCCAGTGACCCACAACCGACTCGGCATATTTTTTTATAACCAGCAACAATACGAAACGGCCATTACACACTACCAGCGAGCCATTGAACTGGCACCCGACAACGCCGTTTATCATAACAATTTAGCCTTAGCGTTAGAATTCACCAATCAATTCGATGCGGCCGAAGCTGCCTATCAAAAGGCAATTAGATTGAATCCCGACAATGCCGGATATTACAATGACCTCGGCGTTTTTTATCACAACCGCGAACAATATGAGCAAGCCATTGCGCAATACGATCAAGCGATTGAGCGCGACCCCGGTTATGCGCTCTATTACAGCAATGCGGGCTTCGCTTACGAATTGCTGGGGCAGCTTGAAAAAGCGGTGGCATCTTACCAGCAAGCGGCACACTTCGACCCTGCCCAGCACAACAAAATTGCCCGGCTCTATCTGCAACTCAATCGGCCGCAAGAAGCAGCAACCCACGCCCAACAAGCGATTGCACACAACCCGGAGTTTGCCACTGCATTAGACACCTTAGCCCTCGCGCTGGAGCGACAAGGCCAATGGCACGAAGCCGAGCAAGCTCTCCGGCAGGCAATTGCCCTCAAGGACTCAAGTCTTGATGTGTATCTGAACAATCTCGGACTGCTATTTTACAAACAAGAACGTTTCGCGGAAGCGATCGAACTATATCAGCAAGCCATTGACCGGCGCAATGATTATGCCCTTTACCACGACAATATCGGTCTCGCTTTTGAAAAAGCCGAAAAATGGTCGGATGCCGAAACACATTATCGGCGCAGCATTGCCTTAGAACCAGAAAATGCCCTTTACCGCAACCGCTTAGGTACCTTTTTTTACCGGCAGGAGCAGTACGAGCAGGCGCGTATATACTATGTAGAAGCCACTGAGCGCGCTCCCGACGACCCCGTGGGCTATGAAAACCTGGGGCTGGCCTCCGAGCACCTTGGGCAGTACATAGAAGCCGAGCAAGCCTTTCGGCAGGCCTTGACCGTAGCTGCACAGGCCAAAGATACCTATGCCAACCGGCTGGGAATATTTTGCTACCGCCGCGAACGGCACGCCGAAGCGATTGACTTTTATCAGCAAGCGATTGCGGAGCAGCCCAAAGCTGTTTATTTTGAAAACCTCGGACTGGCCCACGAAGGGCTGGGCCAATGGACGGAAGCCGAAACCGTTTTCAAAAAAGCCATCGAAATAGCCCCGATCGCAGAAAAAGACCTCTATTACAATCGGCTTGGAGTACATTATTATCGGCTGGCGCAATATGAAGCCGCAGTGACAAACTACCAAGCAGCCATTGCCCACAATGATGCTATTGCTGTTTATCACGAAAACCTCGGTCTCGCGCTAGAAATGCTGCAGCAATACGACCAGGCCGCTGCTGCCTATCATAAAGCCTTGTCTTTATCGCCCGACAATGCCATTTATATCAATAAACTGGGGCTGATTGCCTTGCAACAAAACGACCCGACAACCGCCGAAGCACTCTTCCGGCAGACCATTGCACTACGCCCAAACGACCCTGTGGGCTACGAAAATTTAGCCACTGCATTAGGCAACCTGGGGCAGACCGAAGCCGCCTTAACCACCATGACCGAAGCCCTGCACCACAGCGATAACAAAGCTTTTTATCACAATGCCATCGGCAATTTATGGTACCGCAGCGGCGACAACACCCGCGCCGCGGAAGCCTATCAGCAAGCCATAGACGCGGATCCTGAAGTAGGCGTTTATCACGAAAACCTGGGGCTGGCACAGGAAGGACTCGGCCAAATCGAGCAAGCAGCCAATGCCTACCAGCGAGTCATAGAGCTGGAACCCGATAATGGACGTTGCTTTAATCGGCTGGGACTAATTTTTTTCCGGTATGGCGCTTATGACCAAGCTGCGCACTATTTTGCGCAAGCGGCCAACCTGACGCAGGAAGACCCCGTCATGTGGGAAAACCTCGGCCTTGCCTACGAAAAAACCGGCGAAACCAATGATGCCCTGCAAGCCTATCAGCAAGCGCTGGCCGTAGCTCCACCCGCCGAGCAGCATCGCTATCACAATCGCTTGGGCGTGTTTTATTATAGTTTGCAACAGACGGATTTGGCTATTTTACAATACCGCGAAGCCATTAACCAATACAACGCGGAAGCCGTTTATCACGACAACTTGGGGCTGGCCTACGAGCGGGCGCAACGCTGGGACGAGGCAGAAACTGCCTATTTTCAAGCACTTGACTTGGCAGAAGACAAGGACACTTATTACAATCGCCTCGGCAATTTGTACCTAAAAATCAACGACGAAACCCGCGCACTCGAATATTTTGAACAAGCCATCGCATACAATCCGCACAAAACCGTTTACTACGACAATGTCGCCTTCATTTTTGAACGCCAACAAGCATGGGACAAGGCCCGTATTGCCTACGAGCGTGCCTTAGCCCTAGCACCCGACAGCCCGGTTTTTCACGATCGTATCGGCAACGTCCTGCTTGCACAACAACGCTACGACGAAGCCCTGCCTTTTTTCATACAGGCGATACAATTAGACCCCACCAATAGCACCTATCTTGACAATTTCTTGCGCGCTGGCAAAAACCACAGCGACCGCAAGACGGTAATGAAAGCCTTGCAAACAATGCTCAGCTGGCCCAACATGCCACAGGAAGCCATTCAACGCGCCCTACAGGAACTTTGATTTTGTCGCTCTGCCGCCAATTTATTGCTTGCCGCAAATACTAAAGCACCCCTGTGGAGTGTTTGAAAGTACAATGTTTTTGCAAAGGGCTTCAGACCATGAACACCAAACAAAAAAGACACCGAAATACAGGAGTCGAATACTTATACAGACCAACATGACTATGAAAAACAACTACCTTACGGCAATCTTTGCCTCATTGATGGTGTTAGCCGGCTGCAATCAATTTGATGAACTGGAAGACATCCGCCGGGTGGATTTCGATGCGGAATACGCCGTACCGCTTGTAGATACCCGCACCACCATGCGCGACATTTTGCGAGATTTTGAAACCATTGGCTCCCTGACCATTGATCCCGACGGGTTGTTTCGCTTTCGCTATCAGCAGGAAGTCGTCACCCAAAACAGCCAAGATATTTTCAACCAAATCAATGCAGCCCTGCCCCCCATTATACCGGTCAGCAGTCCTTTCATGGCACTGCCCTTTGCCTCACCTGATGGGTTGGAGATAGACCGCCTCGATTTGAAAAAAGGCTCCATGATTTATTTTTTTGAAAATCGCCACTCAGAAATGGTAACCGTGACCATGACTTTCCCACAGGTGACCAAAGGCGGCGTACCGCTCGTTTTCCGGCAAACGGTGTCGGGCTACAGCGGTAGCGGCAATGCTCCTGCGGGCACCAATTTGCTATTCCCTGCTTCTTTAGCTGGTTATACCATTGCTACCGAAAACGATTCGATTTACGTACAATACGAAGCTATTCGTGCCAGCGGGCAAAAAGATACCCTGTCGAGTGTATTTCTTCGTCTGCAAGACTTAGAATTCAGCTATGCCGAAGGCTACTTTGGCAATTTCCTGTACGAAGGCACGCGCGATACCTTGTCCATTGACTTTTTTGACAACTGGATACGGGGCGACATTTATTTTGAAGAGCCACGCATTACACTTTTAGTAGAAAATTCGTTTGGCATCCCGACCCGCTCGGTCGTCAACGCCCTCAATGTCATCACTGTAAAAAAGGATGTGCTACCGCTCAAAAGCATTTTTGTGGACAATGGCATTGACTTTCCTTACCCTGGCTTCAACGAGGTAGGACAGGTAAAAACCGGCGCTTTTTCATTTACAAAACAAAACTCCAATATTGACGTCATTCTCGGTGCGGGACCTATTGCGATTGACTACGATGTGGATGCCATTACCAATCCCGACAATGACCCCGGCATACGGGGGTTTATTGCCGAAGACAGCTACTACCGCGTAAACATGGAAGTGGAGCTGCCCATGTATGGCCAAGCGAGCGGATTTGTTGCGGTGGAGAATTTTGCTGTAGATTTTAAAAACTACACCGATGTTAGCGACGTCGAATTCAAGGTCGTTGTGGACAATGCCATTCCGCTGGCAATTGATATTCAGGCCTATTTCCTCGATAGCAATAACCAGATCATTGATTCGCTCTTGGCTGCGCCCCAGCGCTTTGCCGAAGCCGCACCCGTGGACGCACAGGGCCTCGTCACCGGCGAAACCCGTACCGTAAGCTACGCCTTTTATAGCGGCCCGCGCTTTGAGCGCATCAAGGATGAGTCGGTGCGGCTGCTACTCAACACGGCTATTTCTTCACTTAACAATGGCACAAAATCGGTCAAATTATTCAGCCAACAAGACGTGAAGGTGAAAATTGGTGCCAAATTAGGCGTACGGAAATAGCCGATGGGAAACAAACCGCAAAGCACAAACCATACAAAATGAAAAAAATTCTTTTGGTTCTCATCATAACATCTGTAGGGGCGGGTCTTATGGCACAGCAGGAGTTGGGTACGCATTTGATGCGTGGCGTTTGGCAAGCCAACAAAACCAATCCGGCGCTCCTACCCGAAGCACGCCTTGTGATCGGGTTGCCCGGTGTTTACAATGGTTTGAGTATTGAAAATATTACTTACAGTGATCTGGTAACACCGGCTGACAATGGCGGCTACGTCCTGAATATTGACAATGTCATCGCTCGCCTCGACGACCGAAATCGCATCCGCGAACACCTCGAAGTAGAGACCTTTAGCATTGGAATGCGTTTCGGGAAAGTGCTGCTCAGCGCGGGCCACTCGGTGCAGTTCAATGCTTTTATCAATTACCCGAAAACGCTGCCACAGCTTATCTGGCAAGGCAATGCACAGTTTGTGGGACAACGGGTGGACTTCAGTACCGATCTTCAGCTTTTTGGCTACAATACCTTTTTTGCTGGGGCAGCGCTACCCCTCACCAAAAACATCACCATCGGCGCGCGCGCCAAGTGGTTCAATGGTTTTGGCGATATTTCGACCGATCGTACCCGGCTGGGGCTTTTCACCGATGAGGAAGCTTACCAGCTCACACTTGATGCCGATTTTCGACTCAACAGCACCGGCTCTATCCAATACGATGGCTTGCGCAATCTGGCGGTCAATTACGAATTTGGTAGCTTTTCTACCCAAGATTTGCTGACGCGCAACCAAGGTTTGGCTTTTGATTTCGGATTGCAATGGCAATTGGGCAAATTCGATATAGCTGCCAGTGTGCTCGACCTGGGCGGTATCATTCGCTGGAAGGATGGGGTTCAGAATTATAGCCTGAACGGTGTTTACGAATTCACGGGCTTAGATGTGGCGCCGGCTATTGTCAATAAAGAAGGCGAAGTAGGCAATGCTATTGACACCCTGCTGAATCTTTACGACTTTGTAGAAACTAACAATGCCTATACCTCCCGCCTGCCCCTGCGCTACTACCTAAGCGGTACGTACCAACTGAATGAAACCTGGCGTCTTGGTGCCCTGATTTACAGCGAAACCTGGCGCGGCGAAACTTTTCCGGCGGTGGCGGCCGGAGCCAACGTACAATTGTTTGACTGGCTGGATGCTGGCGCAACTTACGCGTTTCGCAATGAGCGCTTTGACAACCTCGGTGTGAATACGACCATGCAGTTCGGGCCGCTACAAATTATTACCATGACCGACAACCTGCTGAGCGCACTGCGCCCCAAAGACAGCAACAGCGCCAACGTACGTGTAGGGCTAAACCTGTTGTTCCGGTAAAAATTGTAAAAAATGCAGCGTATTAGAACCTTGTTTTCGGTTTCGGGGCTTATTTTGGCAAAAAAATGCCATGACCAAGCCGTTTCACATTCACGAAGACATCCGCCAGTCGAATACCCTGCCCGGAGCTTTCTACAACAGCCCGGAGGTCTTTGCCCAGGTTCGAGAAAAAATCTTTGCCCATACCTGGCTCTACGCCGCCGACACTACGCACCTGCGCGAGCCGCTGAGCGTATATCCTTGCACCCTGCTGCCCGATGTGCTGAACGAGCCGCTGGTTTTCACTAAAGATGCAGCAGGAACATTGCACTGCCTATCGAATGTATGCACCCATCGGGGCAAAATAGTGATAGAACAACCCGGCCAAAGTCGTCTGCTTTCCTGCGGTTATCATGGGCGCTGCTTCCACCTCGATGGAGCTTTCAAAAGTATGCCCGAATTTCGGGAAACAGCCAACTTTCCTACGCCCATGGACGACTTGGCAAAAATTCCCTTTGTCGAATGGATGGGCATGCTCTTTGTTTCGCTCGATCCGAAAAATGACTTTGCGGAAATGACTCGCCCCATCCGAGAACGCATCGGCTGGCTCCCCTTAGACACATTGCAATTGGCACCGCAAGATTCCAAAGATTATTTCATTGAAGCCAACTGGGCGCTGTATTGCGACAATTATTTGGAAGGTTTTCATATTCCTTTTGTGCATCCGGCCCTGAACCAGGCCTTAGACTTTGGCAGCTATGAATATGAGATTTTCGATTATTGCAATTTACAGGTAGGCATTGCCAAAGAAGGCGAACCCTGTTTCGACCTACCGCCCGACGCGCCCGACTACGGCAAGCAGGTTTATGCTTACTACTTTTGGCTGTTCCCTAACCTGATGCTCAATTTTTATCCCTGGGGACTATCTATGAATGTAGTAGAGCCGCTCAGCCATCGGCGCACCGCCATCCGTTACCGTACGCTTTATTTTGGCGATACTACTTCTCATCGAGCGGTAAATCGTATTGACCAGACCGAACTGGAAGACGACGCCGTTGTGGAGAGCGTGCAGCGGGGGCTACAATCGCGTTTTTATCAGCACGGGCGCTTCTCGCCAACGCAAGAGCAGGGAGTGCACCATTTTCACCGTTTGGTAGCTTCGTTTTTATAAAACCCCCAAATGCAGGATGCGGCCGCCAGTTTGATTGACCGGGCAAACGCTTTTGCCAACTACAATGCCGTCTTCTGGCGCGAAGTATTCCTTCACCGTATCCCCAAAAATATTACGCAGGGTAGCAATTTTCTCGCCCTTTCTGACAAAATCCGTCAACTGCGGATGCACCGACAAGATGCCGCCCGTATCGGTATAAAGCCAGTAAGAATGCTGGCAAACCACTGGCGGATGTTCGGCTGCTTCGAAGTCGTGCCCGTTCATTTGCAAATAGCTCAGCAGATTATGCAACCCGCTCAGCGCGTGTCGCACCAAATCTTTTTGAAAGGTATTGGGCGTACCCATTTCAAGCGTGACGGCTTTGATACCCATAGAAGCCGCTGCCCCGCGCAGGGTGCCGTCGGAAGGTGGATTGTGGATGATGATTTGGGCGTTTTGTAGCATAGCCATACGATGCGCCACTGGGTCGTGCAAATCGGCACGGATGAAATACGAATTGACGCGGCCAAAACTGGCCGTGTGAATGTCCACCAAATAGTCGAAGTGGCTAACCAAACGCTGAAGAATGCGATGGGCATAGACTTCGCTGGTATTGCCATCGGGGCGGCCAGGCATTACTTGATTCAAATCGGTGCCATCAGAGAAGCAGCGCTCGTTGTGCAATAACGCTGGCGTATTCACTACAGGCACTCCTATAACTGTCCCGCGTAGGCGCTGCACATTCAATTCCGCAAAGAGCCGTTGAATAAGCGAAATGCCGTTCAGTTCATTGCCGTGCAACGCAGCGGTAAATCCGAGCGTCTTGCCAGGTTGCGATCCGCGCGCCACAATGACGGGCACATAAACCGGCATGCCTACGCCATTAGTGACGATGTGCATCCAGCATTTGGTAATGGCTCCGGGCGGCAGTTCTTCGAGATTAAGTTCGGTAATTACTTGCGTATCTTCCTGTTGTAACTGTAATAACAAGTCATCCATAAAACATGCTGCTTTTGGTGAATAAGGTATAATCGGCTATGGGCAATGAAGTGCGATACGGTGTTATTCACCGATTGCCTGACGCGGTAAAATCAGGTTTATCCGGCGGGTTAAGGCAAATATAGCAACAGTATGTATAAAATCCGTTTTTGTAGGGTCAAAAATGCTCGGAATATGAGTAAATTCGCTGATGCACCCCGAAATTTTTGCGCAAATAGAATTTGGAAACACATACCAAACTGTCCGTTTGAGGACAGCCTGTCTCCCTTTGCGCTGCTATTTTTGCATTTGACAAAAAAACTAAACAAGAAGTTTTTTTCGTAGCTTTATACGTACCAAATCGCCTTTGCCTATATGCACATCGCCATCATCGGAAACGGCATCGCCGGCATCACTGCGGCTCGTTTCATCCGCAAACTCAGCGACCATGAAATCACGGTCATTTCCGCCGAAACAGACCACTTCTTCTCACGCACCGCGCTTATGTACATCTACATGGGGCACATGCGCTATCAGGATACCAAGCCTTACGAAGACTGGTTTTGGTCAAAAAATCGCATCCAACTGCGGCGCGCGCGCGTAGAAAAAGTAGATTTTGATCATAAAAACCTGCATTTTGATAATGGCGAACCCCTGCGCTATGATAAACTACTATTGGCCACTGGGTCGCAGTCGAATAAATTCGGCTGGCCCGGGCAGGATTTGCAGGGCGTAAGCGGTTTGTACAGCTATCAGGATTTGGAAAATATGGAAGCGTTTAGCAAAGGGCTAAACCGGGCGGTGATTGTGGGCGGCGGCCTCATCGGCATTGAAATGGCGGAAATGTTTCACTCCCGGCACATACCGGTGACGCTGCTGGTGCGCGAAAAACTCTACTGGGATAATGTGCTGCCTGAAGAGGAATCGGCGATGGTCACGCGGCACATCCGCGAGCATGGCTTCGACCTGCGGCTGGGCGAGGAATTGCAGGAAATTGTGGACGATGGCAAGGGCCGGGCTTGCGCGGTGATTACCAAAAGCGGCGAGCGCATCGAGTGCGGCTACGTAGGGCTGACGGCTGGGGTAAGTCCAAATGTTAATTTTTTGAAAAACAGTGGATTAGATATAGGGCGCGGCATTAAAGTAAATGACTTTTTAGAAACCAACATCCCTGATGTGTATGCGGCAGGCGACTGTGTAGAATTGCTCAACCCTAAGCCGGGCCGACGCGCCATCGAGGCTGTCTGGTACACCGGGCGCATGGCCGGCGAAACGGCCGCGTATAATATTTGCGGTAAGCGCATCCCTTACAATCCAGGTATTTGGTTCAATTCTGCCAAATTTCTCGACATCGAGTACCAAGTCTATGGCGATGTGCCTACCTCCTCGCGGATGCCCGAAAATTATGAAAATCTGTATTGGGAACACCCCGATGGCAAGAGGAGCATTCGGCTTTTGTATGATAAAAACAGCGGTCAAATCCTCGGTTTCAACTTGATGGGCGTGCGCTACCGCCATGAAGTCTGCGAAAAATGGCTACGCAACGGCACCCACATCGAGGATGTATTGAAAAACCTTAGCCTCGCCAATTTCGACCCGGAATTTTATAAAGAATATGAAGCGGATGTAATAGCCTTATATAATAAGCAAACGGGTAAAAATATACAACCTCAGCAACGACGGGAGCTGCGGCGGGCGTTGCAGTTTTTGAAAGGAGGTTGAGGGGTTGAAAAGTTGAAGCGTTGAGGAGGGACACGAGCATAATATCTATCATCTATTGTCTATCATCTAATTATCTAAACAATCATGGCATCATTAGATCCGAGTATGTCGCTTGCCAATCCGGTGGCGCACGCAAGCCTGAACACCCCGCAAAAACTGGGTTTGGCAATAGTTGGTGTGGGCTTACTGATACTATTTGTTACTATTTTTGGCCTTACATTGCCCCATCCGGCGCTGTGGTTGGCGACTGCCTTGCTCGCGCTGACGGCCGGCACGGTGCTCTATGCGCGCGGGGCGTATTTGCATTTGCCGGAAGGCATCAAAAACAACCGCGTGTGGTTCGATTCATTGGCGAGCCGAGGCGTATTAGGCTGGTTATCAGCGGTTATACTCACCGGATTCTATGTGCTGCTGTACTGGTTTCCGGCGTACTTAGGGCTGGGCGCCAAAGGCGAAGCCAACACGGGCATCGTGGCGCTGTTCGATCCGCTAAGCCTATTTTTCAAGGGGCAACCGGCCAGCCAGTGGTTTGTGTATGGCGCGCTTTACACGGTGGCTATTTTAGCAATGGGCTATAAATTTATTTTAAAATATCGCCACAATCGGTATCAAATTATACGCACCATTTCGGTCATGTTCTTTCAATTGGCTTTTGCTTTCTTATTACCAGAATTTTTACTGCGTATGAACCTGCCGTACAACGATTTCAAGAATATGTGGCCGCTCAATTACTACTTTTTTGAAAGCTGGAATATTCAAAACATGACCACCAACGGTTTTATTGGGCTATTCATGTTGGCCTTTGGCGTAGGTATGATTTTTATTGGCTCACCCATACTCACCTATTTTTATGGTAAACGCTGGTACTGCTCGTGGGTGTGCGGCTGCGGCGGCTTAGCCGAAACGGCGGGCGATCCCTTCCGGCATTTATCAGATAAGTCCTTGAAAGCGTGGCGAATAGAGCGTTGGCTAATTCATAGTGTGTTGGTATTTATTATCATCGTGACGATTGCTACCTTGTACAGTTTTTTTGTAAAAAACCCGGATAAATATGCTGTGACCAAGGAAATGTTTATCGGAATAACAGCGATTTTATTTATCGGACTGGCAATTTTATTATACATTCGACCCAAATACGTGCATAATTTACATAAAAATGTAAAGATTGGGGCGGCACTTATTATGTTGCTGCTGGTAGCATTCACCATTCAGGCGTACATGAGTAATGCCAAAGAAGTCTTTTTTGTGGATGGTGCGCAGTTGCGCAAATGGTACGCATTTGCTATTGGCGCGGCGTTTTCGGGGGTGATTGGTGTCGGCTTTTACCCCCTGATGGGTAGCCGGGTATGGTGTCGTTTTGGTTGCCCGATGGCAGCTATTTTGGGCATTCAGCAGCGCTTTTTCAGTCGCTTCCGCATTACAACCAACGGCGGGCAGTGCATTTCCTGCGGCAATTGTTCTACCTATTGCGAAATGGGCATTGACGTACGCGCCTACGCGCAGCGCGGGCAAAACGTGGTGCGGGCGTCTTGTGTGGGCTGCGGCATCTGTGCGGCGGTGTGCCCACGCGGCGTGCTGCGTTTAGAAAATAGCGCTATGGACATCAACGAGCGCACCGAGGCGGTACGTACCATTCATATTGCGGCGGACCAGGTGCGTATATTGGATTGAAATGGAGTAAACCAAGGCCTTTCAACGCGCATAGAGCAAAAAAATCGCCGGGCGCTTGTGCAAATCCGGCAGGAGTGTCGTGCGCCATTGTAAAATGGTATGCGTGTGCACCCATTCGGTGGGCAAGGTCAAGTCGGCAGCGATACAAAATTTGGTGCTGGGCGCCAGCGTTTGTAGGGCCGTTTCTACAAGGTTCGTATTGCGATAAGGTGTTTCGATGAAAAGCTGGGTCTGGTCGAGTTTTGCGGAAAGCTGCTCTATACGTTTCAAATCTTTTTCCAAATCGGGTTTTTTAGGCGCAAGATACCCTTGAAAACAAAACGATTGCCCATTCATACCCGAAGCCATCAGCGCCAGCAAAATGGACGAAGGCCCCACCAAGGGCACCACTTCTATACCCCGCTGATGCGCTAACCAAACGACGACAGCGCCGGGGTCGGCCACACCGGGCGCGCCCGCTTCCGACATCAGCCCGAGGTCCTGCCCTTGTGCCGCAGCATCGAGAAAACGATCAATGTCTTCTGGCGGCGTGTGCTTGTTGAGTTCATGAATCGTCAAATCGAGCGATTTTCCGGGGCAGATTGCCTTGATGAAATGCCGGGCAGTTTTGGCGCGCTCGGCAATGAGGATGTCGAGTTGTTGCACAATAGCCGCTACATAAGGTGGAATGGTATGCTCCGCCGATTCGCCTAAGGGCACAGGAATAAGGTACAGTTTGCCTTGCATAGAATGCTTGCTTGATTATGGGTTTCGTCCATTTTTGGCAAAACCTTGTTCGTATTTAGAAAAAAAGTGCCGCAGCCGCTGGTTCATCTCGTCCGGATGCACATTGTACAATGGCGAATTGCCTGTTTTCTCAGGAAAAGTCTCTACGTGCAAGGTTTGCGTAGGGAAGGCAAACTGTACGCCGAGTTCATGCGCCAAGTCCAGAATTGCCATAAGCACTTGGTGGCGCGCTTTGAGCTCGGAAGGCCAGTCTGGCACAGCAAAGAAAATGTAAAATAGGATATTGAGCGAATGACTGCCGAGGGCATTGAGATAGATATGGTAAAAATCCTTACGGGTATCCGGGTGCTGATCTACAATGCCGCGTAGTCCTTCCACAAATTTTTCAATGAGTGGGGTCGGTGTGCCGTAGGCGATGGTTATTTCGGTACGAAACCGCCGATACACCCGCAGCCCGTAATTATCCACAATCATATCAGCGAGCTTGCCATTGGGCACATACACCAAGGAATTGCTGAAGGTACGTACGCGCGTAGAGCGAAAGCCGACTTCTTCTACGGTGCCATCCACGCCAGAAAAATTAATCCAGTCGCCTATTTGAAAGGGCTTGTCTAAAAAAATAGTGAGCGACCCAAAGAGATTTTTGAGCATATCCTGCGCTGCCAGCGCCAGCGCTAAGCCTCCAATGGATATACCGGCAATCAGCGTGGTGACATTGACGCCGAGCATGCGCATAGCTTCTACGATGCCACCCACCATAAGCACTGCCTGCAAGGTGCGCCGAATAATGGGCATGAGTTGTTCGTCTAATTTGCTTTCGGTTTTTTCGGTATAACGCATGGCATAGACCATGATGACGTCGAGTATTTTGAACAGCAGCCACACCACAAAAAAGATGGTCAGGATGCGAATGGTCAGCATGGCAAACTCTGAGGAGCGGATAGGCAATTGCAAAATCGGCAGAAAAATGCGCAAAATATGCAGTACAATCAGTACGCTAAAAGTACGTGTAATCTGCCGGATGAGCACTTTGTCGGCGAGCTTAGGATGCAAACGATAGCGTGTAATGCGCCCCACCAAAGGGAAGAGCAGCCCGTTGAGCAACCAATGAATGAGGCCACCGATGGTCAATAGAATAAGCAATCCGACGTACTGCCAGATTTTCAGGCCGAGCACGCGCCCCTGCCCATAGCGAGGTAGGAGGTTGAGCAGCACATCTGCCCCGAAAGGATACACCTGTTTGTGGAGCTCAGGTATTTTTTGAATCGTTTCGGGTGAATAGTACCACTGCGCGTCAATTTTTTGCAAATACACCTCCGGCAAATCCCTCGGAAAAGGAATGTAAATATTCAGTTGCGTGGCACTGTCTATGTAGTTGGAGTCTTGTGGCAATTGGTTGACCTGCACATAAAGCCCTTTCCCATCAAAAATCTGCTTGAGCTGTATCGCTAAGCGTTCGCGTTGGCTGCTATCCTGCTCGGTATAAAGCGTGCGGGCCGCCCGTTCGGGCTGGTAGCTGTCTTCCTGCAAATAGTACAGGTGTGCGTAGATGGTATTGTAAGGATGCTCAAGCGTAATCGGCACTTCGGTCGGTTGGCTGTTTTGGGCCAAAGCCACCAACGGTAGCAGCAGAAAATAAAGCAGAATCTTCAGTGTTTTCATCATGCAACGGTTTTGACGACAGCCGAAGTTGACAGGCTGTACAGGAAGGATTGCCCTGAAGTAAGGCGTGTTATTTTTTTTTACAATGCCCAAAAATCGCAAATAGTTAGCGCTTTTTGTCAGATGTCGGCGTAATTTTGGTTTTGCTGCTACATTTTCGGAAGGCTTGCAGTAATTTGCACTTGAATTAGAAATCCCAAACGTATGAAAAAAATAAGTTTTGTATTGCTGTTTTCGCTAATTAGCCTCTCGGCAAATATCGCCCAAAAACTGCACTATGCCCAGGGGCAACTGATGGTAAAACCTCGCGCTGGCGTGGACATGCAACGCTGGGCTGGTCAATGGGCTGTTTTTGAAGGCCGGAAAACAAATTTTCAAGTACAAAAACGCGTTTCCGAGCCTTTGAATGTGTGGGTGGTCAGTTTTGATTATACCCGTATCAGCGAATTGCGCTTGCTGGAAGCCATCCGCAAAGATAAAGCCATTGAAGTGGCACAGCTCAATCACTTGCTCGAATTGCGCTCGACGCTGCCCAACGACCCGCAAATCGGGCAGCAATGGCAGTATTTCAATACTGGCCAAAGCGGTGGGCTACCTGGAGCCGACCTCGGCATGCACCTCGCCTGGGATATCACTACCGGCGGGCTTTCTGCTACGGGCGACACGATCGTGGTTTGCGTCATTGACGATGGACTGAACCGCGATCATCCCGATTTTGCAGGCAATATCTGGGTGAACCACGCCGAAATACCTAATAATGGCATTGATGATGATAGCAATGGGTTCGTGGACGATTATCTCGGCTGGAATACCGCCCGCGACAACGACGCTATCTACGACCGCGCCAATCACGGCACACCGGTAGCCGCCATCATCGGCGCGCGCGGCAACAATGGCATTGGCGTCAGTGGTGTCAACTGGACTGTAAAACTCATGATTGTCAAAGGTGGCATCGGATTAGAATCGGAAGCGATTGAAGCTTATTCTTACCCGCTCGTGATGCGCAAACGCTACAACGCTACCAACGGGCAGCAGGGTGCTTTTGTGGTGGCTACCAATTCTTCTTGGGGCGCCAACTACCTCTTCCCGGAAGATGCGCCGCTCTGGTGCGCCATGTATGATTCGCTGGGTGTGCACGGTATCCTCAATGCCGGGGCTACCGCCAATCTGAATGTCAATGTGGACGTGGTTGGCGATTTGCCCACGACCTGCCCCAGCGATTACCTCATCGCTGTGACCAATCTCAACGACCGCAATATGCTGGTGCAAGACGCTGGCTATGGCGAAGTAAACATTGATTTGGCCGCTTATGGAGATGGCGTTTGGACGGTTGATCCGCCCACTGGCTATGGCACGTTTGGGGGCACTTCTGCCGCTACGCCCCATGTGGCGGGTGCCATTGCACTGCTGTATAGCGCGCCCTGTCCGGGGTTTGCCCGTTTGTACAAAAGCGATCCGAAGGCTGCTGCCCTGCTGGTCCGACAGTTTATATTAGATGGTACTATTTTCACACCCGCTACACAGTATTTGACTGCCACCCAAGGGCGTCTGAATGTGAATAACAGCCTTCGCCTGCTGATGAATGCCTGCTCAGATTGCTTTCCGCCTACCAGCCTCGATGCCGATAACATCACCGACCAACAGGCCCGCCTCTCTTGGAGTGCCAATGCCGACATCCGGCGCGTGGAACTACGCTGGCGGCGCACCGGTACTGCTACGTGGGCCGAAATGCCCAATGCGACCAGTCCGGTTATATTAAATAATCTGCTGGCTTGCACCGAATATGAATTTCAGCTCAAAGCTTTTTGCGCAAGCGATACCCTGAATTACACCAATAGTTTTCGTTTTCGTACGGATGGTTGTTGCGAGCCACCCACTGGCTTTCGGGCGGGTTTCATTGGCACAAGCATTGGCAATTTTCAATGGAGCCCGGTGCTGGCCGCTGCGTCTTACACGTTGCAGTTGCGTCCGGCGGGCAGTTCTGAAAGCTGGCGCACGCTTACATCTTTTGGGACATCCCTTTTGGTGAATAATTTGCAAGCCTGCACCAATTATGAAGCTCGGCTCAATGCGATTTGCAATGGCGAGCCTTCCGAATTTGGCGAAAGCTATTTTTTCCGAACGCCGGGCTGTAGCGCTTGTTTGGAAAGGGATTATTGCATCCCGCGCAATTTGAGTACCGCCGAAGAATGGATTGAAAGCATCAAGGTGCATACTTTACAAAATACCAGCGGCGACGATGGTGGCTACGCCAATTTCACAGGTATGACACCCCCAGAACTCATGCAGGGCAACCGCTATGCAATCGAATTGCAACCCGGCTTTCGGCAGGGCACACATTTGGAATATTTTTCGGTGTGGATTGATTTCAATCAGGATGGCATTTTCGACAATACCGAGCGCGTGTATGAAAAAGGCCTGACCACACAATTGTTCAAGGATTCTATTTCCATCCCAGAAAATGCCACGCCGGGCGTCACCCGGATGCGCATTGCGATCCAATTCAGGGTGCCAGGCGGCCCCTGCACTTACAATACCGGCCCCGACGGTGGCGGCGAAGTAGAGGATTATTGTGTGCAAATTGTGGACAGGACTACCGCTGCGCCTGCACCAATGACGCCACAGCCCGCCTTGCGCCTGTATCCAAATCCGTTTACCGAGCAACTGCAGGTAGCCTTTGAGCTACCACACATACAGCCGCAGGTAGCGCTGCACTTGTACAATGCGACCGGCCAGCGGGTGCACACCAGCACCTTCGAAGACCTGACGAGTGGTACGCATACCCGCACGCTTTCTTTGGCACCGTTGCCGCCAGGCGTTTATTGGCTGCAATGCCGTTGGGCGAATGGTAGCACACAGTCCCAGAAAATAGTAAAAATGCGGTGATAAGCTATTCGCCGTTCACGCTATCGTAAGATTGCATAAAAAGGGGCATACCGCTGTTTATTCGGTACGCCCCTCTCAAGAGTGGTTTAGCGTAAAACTCATTCTTTATCAAAGCGCAGCTCCTGAATCAGGTGCTTGCCGCCCACCGATTTCATGTAAATGTACACCCGGAAAGTACCGGAAGCAGTGTTCAGATTGCCAATGCAATACTGCGAATCAGCGCCTTTGGAAGTGCCTTGATGCACCTGGCTGAAGCTGCGGGGCGTATTTTGGCTGAAAAACTGCCGAATCACCCCGATGGCTTGCGCTTTATTGTAGATGTTGTCTTGGTCAAGGATGGCAATCTCCACCGTCTGGTCAAAATGCTGACCTAAAGCATCGGCATCACCGGAGCTGATGGCGCGCGTGATGTCGGCTAAACTGGTACTGAGCATACTCGTCAATACCATTGCAAACAAGAGATTTATCATAATACACCTTTTTTAAAATTCTGTAATAGAATTGCTCGGATTGCAGGGCCCGATGTCGGTAATTTTATCCGTCTATTGCTGTTACTTGTTGAAACGAAGCCCGTTACGGAAAGTCACATTCGTTGTACAGTATCGGTCGAAATTATACGAACTTTAACAGTTTGTGTAGAGGCCGAAGGTCGTCTTGTCAGAATTTTTGGTGCTTTTTCAGGCATAGAACGAAAACCCGTTCTGCGGAATTGTGCAAAACGGCAGTATTTTGAAATAAAACGGTTGATGTAGCTTAGCAAATGGTAGTGTTGGTACAAATTTTCAGACCATTATTTCTTGCAGCAGCGAGGGGTCGTCGTTGAGCGATTTAAACAAGCGCATCCGAAATTTACCTTGCGAATTCACCAGGTTTTTCGACATTTTATCAATAGCGACCATCGAAAGTACGGTTTGGATATAAGCCTCGATCAGGTCATCCACGCCGATGCCGAGTTTATTAAAATCGCGCCGGTCCATTAGCACCAGCCGGTTGGTATCGCTATCCCAGCCACCATCTGCCATCTTGATTGAGAGATTGGTACCGAGTATATCCCAAGATGCCTGACCCGCCTCCAGCGTATCTTCCAATGGCTGGCGAGCCCGCCGCGCATAAACACAGAGTGGCCGAATGCCTTTTTCCGTCCAGTGCACCATCATGCGGAGGTCGGCTACGAAGGTTTTGCCTTTAGCATTGGGTACGGTGCCGACATGGTAGAGCTTGCCCGATGAACTGGTGGAGCTCCAGTGATAATTGCCAATCAAACTTTGCACTATGAAGCGATCATACGCAAAATCTTGTTTCATAAAAGCGTCCAGTTCCTCTTGCGTGACGATGGTAAATACTCCCTGCCCGGCGTTGCTATATGGAATTTTGATTACAGCCTGCCCACCCATTTTGCGCACCCAGAGCGGTATTTCGCTCTTGCTCACATCCCAGATGGTTTCGGGTGTGTTGATTTTTAGCCCATCTGGCTCAATTTCAGCATTAAACAGGTCATAGGCTTTGGCGGCCACCATTTTATTGCGTCCGCCGGCGAGGCAGGCAATAACAGGATTGAGTATTTTGGTTTTTACGTTGAGCGGAATACGATTCCAGGGGCGTTGAGTTACATACCGAAAAGCTGCCCGAATAGAGTGCCACCTACCCTCAAAGTCGCGCACTTCCATAATTCCATCTACAAAGCGCACCGGCGGGTTGGTATCGTTTTGATAAAAAGGCGCATAAAACACCTTTTCCTGGAAAACGTCCGCTATCACGGCTGCGTAGCCGGAAGCCTCCATCGGGTTTTTATCATAAATCACGGCCAACCCACCGGGCATGGTGCTGCGCTTGCGCGCAATGGGTCCGAAGGTGTGCTCAATGAGCGGCCGATAGCTACCCTGCTCTTTGTGGTCATCCATCAGGGGCATGGATTTTTGGCCCGAAGGGCAGGAGTTATTTTCGATTACCACCATTTGGCGCTTGCCGCCAGCGGAGGTCACGTTGATAAGATCGGCGCCGCCCCAAGCAAAATACTTACACTCGTAGTTCAGCAAGTCGCGTAGGGCCTGAGCGCCCACTTTGGGGTGCAGATGACAGTACCGGCTGATAACGCGCTCCTGCTCTAAGTTTAGGAAAAAATTTACCATCGGGTGAATGGTGGCGTTGAGTGCCTTCGGGTACCAGTGCCGATGGGCTTCAAACTCGCCGGGCTGTACGACGGTGGCATGGCGAAGGGTTTCCGGGATATTGGTATTGATGGACATCGAGCGTGTGATTTTTGATGCGAGTTCTGAATATTATTTGACATAGTCAAACAATCCGGCAGCTTATTGTCGAAAAATCTTGTCTGTTTTCAAAAATGGATAAAACCGATAATTGCAGACAGTTTTTTATGGAAAAACAGTGAAAGCAGTGCGCCTTTCCGAAAGATAAAAAAGGCGGCTATCCTGTTGTGCAGGATGCCACCTTTAGCATAATCCCAAAAACCAAAAATTTTATATAGTTAGACGATTGGATAAGATGCACGTCTGATGTTTGCACAGCAAAAATATAAACTTCTGCTCGCTTTTCAAAAAAACTTTATATATAGAGTGCTTTTTTTTTCAAAAAATTTGCAGACGCTACAACAAAATGGCATTGTCGGTGCGCAACCAACCGGTGATGGACAGGCGCTCACGCGTAGCGGGCAGCACCTCATGCTCGAGCAAATCGCTGCGAAAGCAAACGAGCCGGCCACCAAAGGGCAACAAATCGAGGGTTTTTTCTTCGCCAGCTTCGGATGGTAGAAACAAGCGTAACTGCCCGCCTTCGTGCTCCTGCCAAGCTTCGTTGAGGTAGCAAACAATTGAGATTTTGCGGGCCTTGCTCTGCTGAAATACATCGAGGTGCCTTTTGTAAAAAGCGCCCGGCGGGTACATGGCAAAATGCAACTCGTAGCTGCGAATACCCAGAAAACAGGTTTGGTTGAGGTACTCGGTTAGTGCTTCTATAAGGTCGAAGAAAAAATGACAGGTAGGGTTGGTATTGTCTCGCTCCATCCAGCGGATGTGGTCGCCCCGGATGGCGGTATTTTGCTGGCGCAGTGCTCCGGTGCCAATGGCAGCAGGCTGTAGGTCGCCCTGCTCATAGTGTTCGTACAATTCTTGGCGCAGCATTGCTAAATCATCGGATGCAAATACATCTTCTAGTACGGCATAACCCAGCTCGGCGAGGTTGTCGGCCACCGTTTCGAATAGTGATTCTGCAAAAATCTTTCTGGCGCTCATGGCAGTTTTGTTATAATTTTGCGGAAAGCAAGCACGCACGCTGTTTTTTAGTATGCGAAGCTACGCCGAAAAACGCAATTTTGCTGCTTCAAAACGCAGGAATAATTGCCCGCTCGGCAGGTCCGATTGAACTAATCGGGCGTTTTTGCTTTCCTTTATAGTAGGCAACTGGTTTTTACCGTAATTTTTTTACAACAGAAAATAAGAGTAATGGAGATAGCTACCACCATCAAGCTGCGCAACCTGAAAATTGATGATTACAAAGACCTCAAGGCGTCCATGATAGAGGCGTATGCCGGCATCGGCGGAGAATACTGGCGCAAAAAAAACATTGAAAAACTGCTCCATATTTTCCCGGAAGGGCAGCTTTGCATCGAAGTGGACGGAAAAGTGGTCGCCAGCGCGCTTTCGATTATCGTCAGTTATCGGCGTTTTGGCGATGACCATACCTACCGGCAAGTGACGGGCAATTATTCTTTCAATACACACGACCCCAACGGCGATGTGCTCTATGGCATTGATGTGTTTGTACACCCCAACTACCGCGGGATGCGCTTGGGCCGCCGCCTGTACGACGCGCGCAAGGAGCTTTGCGAAAACCTCAATCTGCGCTCCATTATGGCCGGTGGGCGTATTCCGAATTATATGAATTTTTCCAATGAACTATCGCCACGCGATTATATTGACAAGGTAAAGCTCAAGGAAATCTACGATCCGGTGCTGACTTTCCAGATGTCGAACGATTTTCACGTGCGCAAAGTGCTGCGCGGCTACCTGCCCGGCGATACCGAATCGAAAGAATATGCGACCCTGTTGGAATGGAACAATATCTATTACCAAGCTAAGGAACAGCTGATCAACGCGCCCAAAGAAGTCGTGCGCTTAGGGCTGGTACAATGGCAGATGCGCTTATTCAAAGATTTTGACGCCTTGGTAGAGCAGGTAGAGTACTTCGTAGATGCCGTGAGCAATTATAAGTCGGATTTTATCCTTTTCCCAGAGTTTTTCAACGCGCCGCTGATGGCCGATTACAACCACCTCGGCGAGGCCTTGGCCATCCGCGAATTAGCCAAATATACCGATCCGCTGCGCCGCAAGTTTATGGAATTTGCCGTGGCTTACAATGTCAATATCATCACCGGTAGTATGCCCATTGTCGAAAATGGCAGCCTGCTCAACGTAGCCTACCTGTGCCGACGCGACGGCACCTGGGAGAGTTTTTACAAAATACACCCCACTCCCTCTGAAGTGAGCGCTTGGGGTATGGTGGGCGGCAACAAACTACAAATCTTGGATACCGACTGCGGCCGGGTGGGTATTTTGATTTGCTACGATGTAGAATTTCCGGAGCTGGCGCGCATCTACGCGGAGCAAGGTATGCAGATATTGTTCGTGCCTTTTCTTACCGATACCCAAAACGGCTACAACCGCGTGCGCCGCTGCGCCCAGGCCCGCGCCGTGGAAAATGAGTGCTACGTAGCCATTGCCGGTTGTGTGGGCAACTTGCCTCGCGTCAACAACATGGACATCCAGTTTGCGCAGTCGGCTATTTTCACGCCTTCCGATTTTCAGTTTCCAACCGATGCCGTGGCCGCCGAGGCAACGCCCAATACTGAAATGACCATCATCGCCGATATCAATATGTCGCTGCTCAAGGAATTGCACGAATTTGGCAGTGTACAAAACCTCAAAGACCGGCGCAAGGATTTGTACGAAGTACTCTTCCGGCCACAAACCGAGGGCAATGGGTTATTAAAGAATTAAATAATATCTAAATACCTGAATATGTAATTTGCCGAAAAGGCTCGTCGAATGCGGGCTTCTTCGGCATTTTTATATAAAAAGCGGCATATAATTTTAACATAATTTTTTCAATGCTCGCATAGTTTTTGAATACTTTCCGGATTGATTTGCCGTTACTAATCAAACAAAACAATTACGAATATCTTTTTTCGTAAAATTTTTGTTATACCGGTGCAACAAAGCATCGGCTCGAAGTGTCTATTATTTGATAATCAAGGTGTTAATTTTATTATTCATATTTTAATCCATGAACAAGCCATGTCTGTTAGTAGAAAATTAAAAAACCAGTACGTAGAGCACTACGAAGAATATGTGGGCGAAGAGGCCAAACCCTTTGTAGTGTTTCTGGAAGAAGAAAACCAGGTGAAAGACCAAAAAGAACAACCAGCCGCCGAAGCTATTGTAAAACAAACTACATCCAAGACTGCTGCACCTGAAAAGAAGCGCTTCTGGAGAAAAATTACAACGCTTTTCAGCTATTGATTGCTTTCCCTGGCACGAATACAACATCTACTATAGGCAAGGTAGGGCTATTGGCAGCGCTACCGATAGAAGGCTTGTGCCCGCTCGCTAACACATCATGCACCGTTATCTTTTTGTTAAAAAATGGGATGGTAATCAACAGAAGCTGCATTGCGGGCGTTTGTTAGAATATTTTTGCGAAAGCTTGTGAACCTTTGTGACATACAGAGGATTACGCGTCTCAATGGTAAAGTGTTTCATCCAAAAAAAAATCACCCAACAACCTATGATAACATTAGCTGTTTTATTAACAATTCGTGCCCTAATCCGCCGGCAGCACCCTGTCAAAGAATTAAAAGAAAAATACCAATGGCTACTGCGGCGCAAGCCCAGTATGCGCCTTCCAGTATAAACCCGCCTTTTTTCCCGATTTTTTTTTATCACCCATGAAACTCTGCGCGCCATCCGTGCGTTATAGGGGTTTAATTTGCGGCAGCATCGGGTGTCAGAAAAAGAAAATTGCAGATTTTCTTATTTTTTCCAAATTTTATCAGAGTTTTGATTTAAAATTGCAAAAAAAATCGTTTAACCAGCAAAAACGCGAAGCAAATGTCAAGTAGTATCATACGATATTCTGACGCGGAACTGGAGGAGTTCAAACAGTTAATTCTGGAAAAATATGAACGTTCAAAAGAACAACTAACCAGTCTGCAGGAACAGATTCTGGAGATTACAGAAAACACCAGCGACGAGCACGGCGGCGACTGGGTGGATGATAGCAGTATCAACAATGAAGTAGAAATGCTCAACAATATGGCCATCCGGCAGCGGATGTACATCAAGGACTTAGAAAATGCGTTGATTCGCATTCGCAACAAGTCTTATGGTATCTGCTCGCTGACAGGCCAGTTGATTGACAAAAAACGCCTCATGGCAGTGCCTACTACCACCAAAAGCCTCGAAGCGAAAAATGTGGAAAGCAGCCAGAATGCTACCAAACCAGAAGTAAGCCGCCCAACACCTGTAGTGAAGCCCGCCGCCCCTGCCCCCGCCGAGCGCAAGGTAATCACTAAGGTAATCCGTAAACCAACAAATCCCGTCAATAAACCGGTGGTAAAAGATGACGACGATGACGAAGATCTCGATTTCGACGACAAAGACATCTTCTACGACGATGATGACGACGACAGCGTGACGCGCTCTATGGGTGATTTGGATGACTTTGCGGACGATGACTCCAGCAATGAAGATGAAATGGATTTTTAAAAAACAACCCTCTTGGGTTTTGTGCATATCAGGGTGCCGGTAATGCTTTCTTTACAGAATGCTCTACCGGCGCTTGTATTTTGGGAAAAAAAATAGAACGAACCATGACCGAGCCTGTCAAAATTCTCAACCCTTCGGAATACCAATACTTAGAAGGCCCCAAAAGCCGCACCACGGAGCTGCGCTTTGTGTGGGGAGTTTTCTGGCAATTTCTCAAAGGCTTGCGTGCCTTGCATTTTGTAGGGCCCTGCATCACGGTATTTGGCTCGGCGCGCTTCCGCGAAGGGCATCCGTACTATGAAAAAGCCCGCGAAGTAGGCAAAGCGATTGCTGCATCAGGATTTACAACCATGACAGGCGGCGGCCCCGGCATCATGGAAGCAGCCAACCGAGGTGCCTACGAGCACAGCGGGCGCTCGGTGGGTGTCAATATTCAGTTGCCACACGAGCAGTTTCCCAATCCTTACATGCACAAGCACATCACACTCAAGTACTTCTTCGTGCGCAAAGTGCTGCTGCTAAAATATTCCTACGCCTTTATTGTCTTGCCTGGCGGCTGGGGCACGATGGACGAAATGTTTGAAACCCTTACTTTGGTGCAAACTGGCGTCATTCACGATTTTCCGGTAGTGCTGCTCGGCACCGACTACTACAGTGCGCTGATGGAGTACTTGCATTTCATGGAGGCACAGGGCACCATTTCGCCAGAAGACCTGAAGCTGATTAAGCTCACCGACGATATTGGCGAGGCAATGGACCATATACGCGCGTTCATTCTCGACAATTATGAAGTGAAAAACAAGCGCCATCCGCTATGGTGGCTGCTAGAACGGGAGTAAACAAAAGGCAGCACCATTCAAAAAAAACGACCGAATAAGGAAAAAAACAACTTTTGGCAAAAATTCTTCGCAGGAATTGTATTTTCGCAACGGACGAAATATTACTCCTGACCGGCTAGTAGCATACAAAACGAGCCATTCATCCATATTATGAGCCAAAACGCCAATACTCTCAAGCACATCGCTATTGCAGGCAACATCGGTGCGGGCAAAACCACCCTGTGTACCCGCCTCGGCAAACATTTCAACTGGGACGTACACTACGAATCAACCGACGATAACCCCTACCTGAGCGATTTTTATCACGATATGCAACGCTGGTCATTTAATCTACAAATATTTTTTCTTAACAGTCGTTATCAACAGATTCTCAGTATTTTACAAGGAAATCGCACCGTGGTGCAAGACCGTACAATTTACGAAGATGCCTACATTTTTGCACCCAACCTGCATGATATGGGGCTGATGTCCACTCGCGATTTTCAGAATTATTTCGACCTGTTCAAAACCATGTCTTCGCAAATACAGCCGCCGGATTTACTAATTTACCTCAAAGCCAGCATCCCGACTTTAGTCTCGCACATCCAGTCGCGCGGGCGCGATTATGAGGGCAGCATGAGCCTCGATTATCTCAAACGCCTCAATGCCCGCTACGAAGAGTGGATTGACCAATATCAGGAAGGGCGCTTGCTCATTATTAATGCCGATGAACTAGATTTTGACAGTAACCCAGAAGATATGGGCAAAGTGGTCAATATGGTGCAAGCAGAACTCCACGGGCTATTCTGATACCACTTCAGATGCTGGATGATTAAATGCAAACTGCGAATAGCCAACAAAAACCGCTCAGGGTCTGGTCGGTTTTTGACGCTGGTCGGAGACGGTTTGCACGGGCGTTTCGGTTTTGTTTGGTACCTGTTGTTCCGCTTTAGGAGCAGCCTGGTGCTCCAACTGGTAATAACAAATGCCGCCAATGAGCGCTATGTGAAACACCAGCGTGAGGAAAAGTGCAATGGCACGATTTTGGCGGGTACGGCGCGCTTCGAGTCTGTTGTTCATGTTCGGGGGGATTTTTCGGATTTACAAAAATATTGTTCCTTTTGAACGACCAGCTTTTTCAGAATATTACCAGCAGCCGCGTTAAAAATGTCTTAATCCTATTGGTAGGGTACTGATGCCAAATTCCAAGTGCTGTGAAATAAACATTCATTTTCAATAATCATTTACTTAACTCAACAGAAACAGGCGCTTTTTCCGTTATAAAAAATCAAGTATTAAACATAAAAAAAACAAATGGCTGCCCATATTGAAATCCCCGTGAAAACTTGGGAAGAATTGCGCCAGCACCTCGGCGACATTGGACACGACGCACTCTGGTACTTCCGAGGGCATACCAACAGCGCTTGGAATCTACAACCCAAGCTAGAGCGTGCCATTATCACTTACAAGGAAAAGGAATTGTACGAAGAATTCAAGCGCACCGCTCATCTTTATACCAATAATACCTTCAAGGTAGAATCCAAAATGGAGTGGCTCTCGCTCATGCAGCATTATGGTGCCCCCACGCGCCTAATTGACTGGACGCGCTCACCCTACGTAGCGGCTTTTTTCGCTGTGAACGACCTACAGGTAGGCGAAAGCAACGCCGCCGTTTGGGCTATCAATATCACCAAGATATATCAAGCCCTGCGCCAGTCTCACGAGCAAGACCAACGCTTTCGGGCGCTCTTTTCTCGCCATTATCTGAGGCACCATACCCTGCTCGACGACGATTTCAAGGGCATTTTCCTATCGGAATGGTATCAAGAAGATTTCAAGTTTCCGTCTATTGTACTGCCTATTGCACCATATTTTACGCACCCCCGCCTGACCACCCAGCAGAGCATTTACTTAGCCCAGACCCGTCTTTTCCGCGACGATACCGTCAGCCAGATTTCCTTTGAAGAAGCCCTCATCAGTACAGTTAAAGAAGCCTTTGACCACAGTTGGATTCGCAAATATGTGATTCCTTCTGCCCTCCGCCCGACGATGCTCCGAGAACTGAACACAATGAATATCAACGACGCCACGCTCTTCCCTGATCTTGATGGATTTGCCCGCTACTTAGCTAAGAAAGTATCCGTATTGCTGGATGAAATCAGAGAAAAAGGATAACAGTTTTTATGTCATCATTTCCAATAACAAATACTCAATTTTCTGATATTGAGCCACTTATCAAAAAGATGTACGTCCTATTTTGTTGAAATCCGTGTAACCGATTATACCGCCTGCTTCGCCGCCCATTCTTCACTCGAATAGAATTTCATGGAAATGGAATTGACGCAGTGGCGGGTATTTTTGGACGTAAACCGCTCTCCGATGAAAACATGCCCGAGGTGCCCACCACAGTTGGCGCAAAGAATCTCGGTACGGCGGCCGTCGGCATCGGTTTCGCGGCGTACAGCTCCAGGAATTTCGTCATCGAAACTCGGCCAGCCACAAAACGATTCAAATTTGTCTTCCGAGTGGTAGAGCGGCGTTTCGCATTGCCGGCATACATAAATACCCTGCGTCTTGTTGTTCAGATATTCACCGGTGAAGGGGCGCTCGGTGCCCTTGTGCAAGATGATGCGCGCTTCTTCGGGTGTCAGCGGATTCCAGTTCATAATGACCTCCTATGGTAGGTTTTGAATACCATTTTTGTGTAAAACAATCAGTCCCCTTAGAAGTTGCGTTGCTTACTGGGGGGCTGCATCAAAGTATCGCGGAGGCGTCAGATCTGTTTATTCCAGCAAGTCATTAGCGCGCAAAATTTCCTTTGCTTGCTCGACATTTTCCTCCGGTGTGTATAGTTCGGCTTCGCCAATGCTTGGAAACATGGAATCCTGTTTTCTGACTACCAGACTTTCAATGCCGTTTTGCTTCAGTACCTCATCGGCAATCCGCGCCTGGTATTCTTCTATTGCCGAAAAAATCAAAACCCATCCTTCTTTCATAGCGGTATGGTTTTACTGGTTTTTGATAAATGAAATTCAACGGTGCAATTTATGCAATTCCGCTCATTTTCAAAAATAGGGTTCGCTTAGTTAGCGGCGCGTTCCGGTTCCTGGTCGCTCATTCGTTTCTTCGCGTATCAGCTCAAATTCTCCGGGGTTTTCCAATTCGAGCCGCATCAGGCTGTCTTGCAACAATGAATCTGCCAATAATTCTTCGGGCGAAGGAATGCGCAGCGGACAATCAAGGCGGCGGCGCACCTCTGATGGCAAGGGCGGAAAATCGTCGTTTTTCCATTCGGCGAAAGCCGGCTCGTCGAGCACCCGTTTCATGAACAAGGCCCAGACTGGTAGGGCAGTGGCAGCACCTTGTCCGTTTTGATAATTGCGAAACCGCACCAACGGCGAATCGCCGCCCACCCAGGCACCCGCCACCAAGCGGGGAATATAGCCAATAAACCAGCCGTCAGCGTGATGTTGAGAAGTCCCCGTTTTGCCAGCTAAGGGATTGAGCAAGCCATAGCGCCAGCGCAGGCGACTGGCCGTGCCTCCGGTAGTGACCGATTGTAGCATCCGGGTAATGATGTCGGCGTGCAGGGTATCAATCACCTGTTCGCGTGGTGGCATTTCAAAATTGACTAACACCTTGCCATCATAGGTTTCAATGCGGCGCACCGCAACGGGGCGTACGCGTTGGCCACGATTAGCGAGTACGGCGAAGGCAGTCACCATTTCGTATAGCGAGATGCCGGCTGAGCCAAGCGCAATGGAAGGTTCTTCGGGGATTTCGCTTTCGCTGATGCCCATTTTTCGGGCCAAATCAATGACATTTTGCACGCCAGCTTGCATGATGAGCTTCACCGTGACGGTATTGACCGAATTGGCCAAGGCACCTTCCATTGAGTAGGAGCCGCCGTATTTGCCGTCGGCATTTTGTGGGAGCCAGTCATCTTCATCGCGGCCATCGGGTGCAATGTGCGGGTCGGGGTCTTCGCGGCGCCAGGTTTTTACCGCCCAGTCGCCTTTAGCGTATTCATGATACAAGATGAGTTCATTCGGAATTTGCTGGCATGGCTCCACTCCCTGGCGCAGGGCTTCGGTATAAACAATCGGTTTGAAAACCGAGCCAACCTGCCGCCGCGCTTTCACACGGTCGTATTTGAAATAATCGAAATCAATGCCGCCTACCCAGGCGCGAATATATCCAGTGTGCGGCTCCATAGCCAGAAAACCTATTTGCAGCAAAGCAAAGTAATATTTGACCGAATCGAGCGGACTCATCTCCACCTCCTTGTCGCCCTCCCAGCTAAAAATAGTCATCGGAACTTTGGTGTTAAAAACCTCCTTAATTCTTTCTTCCGAAAAGCCAGCCGCCTGCAATTTTTTATAGCGCTCCGACTGTCGCACCGCATTTTCGATGACGGCATCTTTGCCCCAGGGTTTTTCGCCGCGCCAGTGCTCGTCGAATGTACGCTGCATTTGTGAAAAATGCTCCTGCACGGCTTCTTCGGCCATGCGCTGCATGCGGGTGTCGAGCGTTGTGTAAATGCGCAAGCCGTCTTTTAGCACATCGTAGGGTTCGCCATTGGGTTTGCGGTATTGCTTGAGCAGTTCGGTTAGCTCGATGCGCAGAAATTCCCGAAAATAAGGTGCCAGACCGAGATTGTTTACACCGGGATTGTATTGCAATTCGAGTGGCAACTGCTGGATGGAGTCGCGTTCGGGGGTGGTCAGATAAGCATTTTTGTGCATTTGACTCAACACTACATTGCGGCGCTCCAGCACGCGGTCAGGAAATTTGGCAGGGTTGTAATAAGTTGTTGCTTTCAGCGTACCCACCAGCGTAGCGCTTTCCTCGATGGTTAATTCTGCTGGTTTTTTACTAAAAAAACGCCGGGCCGCCACGTCAATGCCATATACATTTTCGCTGAAAGGCACGGTATTGAGATACAAAGTGAGAATTTCCTCCTTGTTGTACGCACGTTCGAGCCGAATAGCGATAGCCACTTCGCGGAGTTTGTTGCGCATGATGGAGAGCCGCCGATAGGGCTTGCGCGGATAAAGATTTTTGGCTAATTGTTGGCTAAGCGTACTGCCGCCGCCACCGGATTCGTCCCCTTGCAAAATGGTTCGAAAAAATACGCGCCCCCAGCTCCGGTAGTCCACGCCCCGATGGGTATAAAAGCGCTCGTCTTCGGTGGCCACCAGTGCATTGAGCAAGTGCTGCGGAATCTGGCTGCCCTCCACTACGGTACGATTTTCGTTGAAATAACGCCCCAACAGCACGCTGTCAGCTGAGTAAATTTCGGAAGCGTGTTCGGTTTGTACTTCTCGCAGGGCCGACACGGAAGGAATATTCCAGAACAGAATGCTGAGAAAAAGAAACAACAACAACATTCCTGCACCGCCCCACAGCGCAAAGATGCGTACCATGCGAGCTGTGCGTGGTTGCTGGTTGGCAAACTGCCCCCATCGCTCCTGCCAGGGCGTCAGTAAGGTATGAAGCTGGTTTTGAATAGACCGAAAATATGGCTGCCGAGATTGGGTCATAAAATGCTGATAGCTGCTTGGAAAATAATGTGCAATACTGCTTGCCGCAAAACGTAAAATTCGCAAATAAATTTCATGGTTGCAAGTACCACATCAGCGTATTGATGTCATCAGCACCTTGCCGGGCAATGGCTTCCTGGTAGCTACGGCCATTCAGCACCTGCTCAATGCGCGGATACGGAAAGCGCACCGGGATACGGTCGTCATTTTGATTGCCCTCGGCGGGCAATAGATTGGGTTGGCGCGTACGACGCCAATCAAACCAAGCCTCCAGCCCCTGCATATACAGGGCGATCCATTTCTGAAAGGCAATTTGCTTAAGTTTTTCTTCCGAAGGGCCTGAATAGTTGGCAAAACCCCGACTGAAATATGTCTCGGCATTACGATTGTAATAAGCAAATGAATGGCTAATAGCCTGCCGGTAGAAGGTCTCGGCATTGCCTGCAATGAGACCGCGCTCGGCAGCTTCGGCGAGCAGAAACTGCAGTTCCGAACAAGTCATCATAACGCCTTTAGCCACCGCCAGCCCCTGTGGTGTAATGGCATCTTCGTAAAAAGGACGCCCGATACGCGACTGAAATTCCAGCCCGCCGTTGTAGCTCATGGCTTCGTCGTCGGGTAGCCCATTGGGAATGCCGGCGTACTGAGGGTTGGAAGAATTTTCGGTAGCAGGCGTCGGGCGGTAGAAAAAGCTCAGGCGATCGTCTTCAAATTCGACCATCAGCTCCAGCAGCTCCTTGGCAGCACGAAATTCATTAAAAACACCGGGATTGAGTATGTGCAGCGGAAACTGGTCGGGCGCAGTGCTCTGGTAAGTAAAAACGGCATTGTCCGTATTGTCCATAAAAAGCGGCATAGAATCTGGTTGGCTTACAATCGCCTGTAAATCAGCGCTTACGTCTATTTTGCCGGAAAGGCGCATCAAATAACGTACCCGTAGCGAATTGGCTAACTTGCGCCATTTTTGTACATCACCATTGTACAATACGTCGCCGCTCACTATCTCGTTGGTGCTGCCCAGCAAAGCATTGGCCATAGCGAGATCTTGCAAAATGCCTTGATACACCTCGGCTTGCGGGTCATATTTTGGATAATTGATGCCTTCTTTGGCGCGAACTGCTTCGGAGTATGGCACATCGCCATAACAATCGGTGGCTAATGAAAAGAGCCAAGCACGTAGCACTAATGCAATGCCCCGGTAATTATTTTCACCGGATAACTCGCTGAAAACAAGGATGTTTTGTACGTCACGAAGTTTGCCATAAACCATATCCCAGATGGCGTTGCGCTCGGGCCAAACGTAGCGGTCGGCATCCACATTGCGGCTTTTGGCGGTGTGTTGTACTAGCAGACTGCCCACATTCCAGGTTTCGAGCACCAGCGCTTGCATGGCATCACGAATAATTTGCGGTAGCAACAGTTCCGGCGTCGCTTCTACCGGCGCATTGGGGTTGGTATTGATTTCATCCAACCGATCTTGACAACCGATTAGCAGCAACAGAATAGACACTGTGAATATCTTGTTTTTCATATAATTTTTGCTTTTTGCCATTCGCGGTTCGCCGTCTCAAAATTTGAAACTCAAATTAAAACCTATGCTGCGCACGGATGGAATGGCGAATGATTCGATACCAGGTGTGATGACGCCACCAGAAAAAGTAGCCGTTTCCGGGTCAATATGCGTAGCAAAATCGCTGAGAATGAAAAGATTTCTCCCCACCACCGATACCATGGCATTGCGAATACGCGACTTCCCAAGCCAGACGCTGGGTAGGTGAAAACTCAATCGCAACTCGCGCAGCTTAATAAAAGATGCGTCCGATAGCATCGCTTCGTCAATCGGGCGACTTACGGTGTAGCTGCTATACCATTCGCGGGCGCTTACTTTGGTTGTGTTTTGCACGAAAGTGCCATCATCGGCGAGTGCCGCACCATTGCCAATAATGCCGTTGCCCTCAAGCGCGAGATTGTACCCATCGGCTCGGCCACGCAGGGTTTCGGCGAGCAAGCCGCTGGCTAACCCCAGGGCTTTGGAGCGTGCATACAACACCCCACCAACGCGCATATCAAACAAACAATACAAGTTGAAACCCTTGAAAGTAAAGGTGTTGTGAATACCTGCCACCCAGTCTGGGTTATAATTGCCCAATAGCACAGGCGCAGCAGTTGGTATCGGTTTGCCGGAGGCATCGTGCACAATTTGTCCGATAAAAGCACCGCTAGCATCATAGAATGGGCTATCTGAATCATTACTAACACGCTGATAGCCCGTGCCATAAAAATTACCTACCCGCTCGCCGGGCCGCGCTTCTACCGTAACGTAGCGATCAGCCAGCAAATAGCTTGTAGTCAGCGAGTCTTGCCCAGGCAATACCTTACCGCGCCAGGCCGCCCAGTTTGCCCCAATTTGCCAGCGAAACTTATCGGTTTCTACCGGTATCACGCTGATGACGGCTTCCAGCCCCCGGTTTTCTACCGAGCCAGCATTGACAATCCGCGTGGCGTAGCCCGTGCTCAGGCTGAGCGGAACAGACAGTATCTGGTCATCGGTACGGCTTTGAAACACCGTAGCGTCAAGCGCAAGGCGATTATTGAAAAAGCGCACATCGAGTCCTGCTTCTATCGAAGTGGTCAATTCGGGTCGTAAGTCGGCCTTAGCCAAGTTTGGCGATTCTGAGGAAGTCGGAATGCCTCGCACTGGGGTTTGCGCCATAAAAATGGTTTGCAATTGATACGGATCAGGATCACTACCGGTACGGGCATAGCTCAGGCGCGCTTGTAGTAATGACACTACTCCGTCGGGGTCATTCCAGCCAAAAGCTTCGCTGAGCACAGCACTCAGGCTGCCTGAGTAAGACAAAATGCTTCGTTGATTGCGGGGCAGTGCACTCAGCCAGTCGTGGCGGGTATTCAAATCAAGATACAAAAACTGCTGATACCGCAGGTTGGTAAAAGCATACGCTCCTTGAATGCGTTTTTCTGAACGAAAGCTGTACGATGCTAAGGGCAAGCGGCTATTAGAAAGCGTGAAAACGTCCGCTAAGGTGAGTTCGGGCGCGGTCAGTTCGGTGATGCGCAAATTCTGGTGCATATTGCCCGCTCCGATGCCAGCAAACAGCCCAAAATCGGGCGAAAAATCTTTGCCGGTACGCAGCAGCATATCGGTGTTGAGTTCTTCAAAAGCAATTTCCTCCTCGCGGTAGCTCCCCCGCAGAAAAGCCTGCGAGCTAAAAGCGCGCTGCCGAGCGCGGAATTCGTTGCTCACGTCGGTGCCGAGGCGCAGTAGCAAATTGAGCCAGGGCTTGAGCTGCCAGTCCAAGGAAGTATTGCCGTAAAGGCGATCGTAGCGCTGGCTGTTTTCGTTGGCAATGAGTATAAAATATGGATTGTCAAATTCGGTATAATTGAAATTGAACTGGTTTTGCCCGAAGCGCCCCACTTGCCAGATATTATCGCGCAAGGAAGCCACATTGACGCTACGCGGCAGCCCGCTATTGAATAGCGCCATTACATTTTCGGTGCCTTCGCCGAGGGCGGGCCGATTATAACTTTCGGCGCGTAAATAGTGAAAAGTGGCTCGGGCTTTGATTTTAGCGCTCAATTCGTAGCCGCCGGTCAGGGCCAGTCCGTTGCGTTGCAAACCAGTATTGGGCAGGGTGCCCCTTTGATTGGTAAAGGTATAAGCCAAGCGAAAGTCGCCGCGCTCATTGCCACCCGACACGCCCAGATGATGCACCTGAGTAGCCCCTGTCCGAAAAAAGTCACGTACATTGCGCGGCTGCGCCTGCCACAGTGTAGAATCCACTTCGCCCCGATTAGCTAATTGCTGAGCCAACTGAACTGGCCCAATTGCTTGAAATACGTTACCTACATCGCCGCCGCGCCGGTCGTTAGTAGTTGGAGCATCAAACTGCCGCAGTCGTTGCCCGGCAAAAGCAGGTCCCCAGCTCTCGGCCACACCGTCGTTAAGTCCGCCCCCGATGCCGTCTATAAAATTGAATTGCCCTTCTAAACCTTGTCCGTATTGATTTTGATAATCAGGCAAGCGCAGCACATCGTCAAATTGTAGGGTAGAATTGAAAGATACGCCAATGCCGCGTGTATTTTTCCCGGTACGTGTTGTGATGGCAATCACGCCATTGCTGCCCCGCGCCCCGTAGAGCGCTGCCGCATTAGCCCCTTTGAGCACCGTGACCGACTCCATGTCGTCCGGGTTAAGAAAACCGGCGGCATTGGTATAATCCACATCTTGATAGCCCCGCCCCACCGAAGCAAATGCGCGATTGCTAACCGGCACGCCATCCACTACGAAAAGCGGCTGATTGTCCATTATTTGTAAGGAACGCTGCCCGCGCAGGGTACTGAGGGTAGAATTGCCAAGGCCAGAAGGAGTGTTGGTCACATTAAGCCCGGCGATTTTAGCGGTAAGCGCACCTGTGAAGTTCAGGTCGCGGGCTTTGTCCAATTCACGCGCATTGAGATGCTGGGCGGCATAGCCAAGCGTATGTTTTTTACGTCGAAAACCGAAAGCTGTAGCGTATTCGGTTTGCAAACCTGCGAGGTCTTCCTCTAATTGCACATTTACAATCGTGCGAAACGAGGCTTCGGCTTCTTTACTGCGAAAGCCCGGCAACGAAAACACAAGAATGTTTTCCCGGCGCTCCATTTCAATGGAGTACTTGCCATCTGGGCCAGTAAGGACGCTTTTGTCCTTGCCTTTCACTGTAACTAACACTCCTGCTAATGGCTCTGCCCCGAAAGCTTCCGTGACCTGCCCGCGCACTACGCGCTGAGCATATCCTGACGATATGCACCACACCATTACAATAGAAAGTATAGCCACCCAGCGCAGCCAAAGGTAAGGTTTCATGTGCGTTAATCGGTTTTTGAGACAGCAGACACAGGCCTGCGTATCGGTGTTTTCGGAAAGTATAACGCGATTTTGCGCTGGATATTTTTACAAATCAATAGACTGCTTAGCTCAATGGTCTTCCACAAATTGATAATTCAAAAACAAAGCAATACTCAGCAGTAGCAGCGCGCCAGCCTGATGCAGTACGCCAAGCCCTACAGGTATTACACCGACGCTATTGACCGCTGTCAGAATGCCCAATAAAACTTGTATTACCAACATTGTTATCAACAGCCACAGCCCCATACGGAAAGCGCTGGTAATGTGGGGAGTTCGTATAGATTTTACAAAAAAGTATAAACCAAAGATTGTCAACACATAAGCTACACTTCTGTGTACAAATTGAATAAGCGCTACCATAAAGGGCGTCGCGTCGTATTGTACAAAGTTTTCCACATTCCAGTTGGCAGTGCTCAGCAATAGTCCCGGTATCCACTCGCCTTTCATATCGGGCCAGGTGGGGTAAAAAAGAGCAGCTTTAGTGCCCGACATAATGCCACCCAGCACAATTTGCAGAGCAACCAAAATCACCAATCCGCGTGTGAGGGTACGCAAACTTGGCGCGGCTGGCGTTTCGGGCCGGGGCTGCAGCACGCGCAGGGTAGTCCACAGCAGGTAGCTATATACCACAAAGGCAATGCTCAAATGCAGCGTGAGTTTGTAGGCATTCACCCAGGGCCGCTCTACGAGGCCGCTGGCCACCATAATCCAGCCGAAGGAAGCCGCCAGAGCCGCCAGCAATACCACTACGCCGAGGCGCCGCATCAGAGGCTTGTCGAGCCAGCCCTTGCGCCAGAAAATGATAAAGGGGATCAAAAATACAAAGCCCATGCTCCGCGCCCACAGCCGGTGAAAATACTCCCAGAAGTAGATAAATTGAAAAGCTTTCATACTCATACCCTCGTTGATCTTCTGGTACTGCGGCGTAGCTTTGTACAATTCAAACTCCTGCTCCCAGCCTGCAGCCGACAGCGGCGGCAAAGTCCCCGTCACGATTTCCCATTTGGTGATGGACAACCCAGAGCCAGTCAGGCGCGTGATACCTCCAATGACAACTTGTCCGAAAATCATAATCAACCCGATCACCAACCAAACCCGCACCGCACGCGGGTAGCGCACTGAAGCCGGCGCAAGTACCGGTGTTTCTTTGACGATAGTTTCCATACGAAAAACATTTTTTTTGCTCCAACCAAAATGTATTGTTTGAAGCGTTTAACACAGACTTAACTTTGGCTTTACTTATTATTAATATTCAATTTTTTAAAAAAGAAAAATCACCCCCCTCATATAAGGCTGTGGAAATGTAGAAAACTAAAGTACTAAAAATTTTATCCCCCGACTCGCCGAAGTTATCCACAGCTTGCCAACCTTACAATTCGTTTTCAGTCAATTCTTCTCAAACATATCCACAGTCTGTTAAAAGAATATGAACGGGATAAGTTTTTTGTTCACGAATGTTTAAATTTGACAAAATCATGTCAGAACCCGCTGGCAGGGTGTGATAAAAATGGTACTTTATCCACAGATGTAAGTGCGCTGACCGAGCATTCTTGGCCGATGTGCACAACGCGCTCCAAATTACACTGTTTTCACCAACCGCCCTGTGGAAAGTGCGCTGTTCTAAATTGCTGATTTTGAAAGTTTTTGCTGTACTGACAACCTGGCAGTGTGGATAAAATGAAATACGGTTTTGTTTTTCGTGAGCAATATTTTTGTTTTTTCTTTTCACTGAGAATTGTTTATAATTTTGTAAGCGTACTTAAAAACCAAATTCTTCGGAGACTAAGTATTGGCTTTTTTGTGCAAAAAACTGATTACCAGACCTTTGCCGGGTGTTTGATTTTTTTGTTTGCACGCTAGAAAAACGCTATTATTTAGAACGGAAAAAAACATCAGATGTGTGGACGATTTTCCTTTGCTACCTCGAAAGAGAAATTGCAAGCCCAGCTTGGAGATATTGAACCGGGAAGCAATTTGCGTATCAACTTTAACGTAGCGCCTACGCAGCACGCCTATGTAGTGACCAATGACCTGCCCAATCGCTTGCAGTACATCACCTGGGGGCTGATTCCGCATTGGTCGAACGATGGCAAGAATACCGGCAAACTGATCAATGCCCGCATGGAGGGCATTGCTACCAAACCATCGTTTCGGCTGCCGGTGCGCCAGCGGCGCTGCTGGGTGGTGGCAGACAGTTTTTATGAATGGCGCAAAGAAGGCGACCGGAAAATACCGTACCGCATTTTGCTAAAAAATGGCGAGCTGATGGTGATGGCTGGCATCTGGGATGTATGGTACAAAGGCGATTATGCGGTGAAAAGTTTTGCCATTATTACAGCGCCGCCCAACCGCGAGCTGCAGGCCGTACACGACCGGATGCCAGTGCTGCTTACTACGCAGGAGCTACAGCAGCGCTGGCTCGAAGAGATAGAAACAGACGAAGTATTGATGCTGCTCAATACACCGCCCAATGATATTCTAAACATATATCGGGTTTCGGAGAAAGTCAATTCTGTGATAAACAATTCGCCGGAACTGCACGAGCCGGTGCCGGAGCCGCCGAGGCTTTTCGGATGAGCAATAGCCAATGTACAAAAGCCGGTCGCGCAAGATTGCACAACCGGCTTTTGGCGTTCAATTAGCGGGCATGAATTAGTTGCCGCTCTTCATGATTTCGCCCAAGTTGGGATCCGGAGCGAGTACGCTTCTTCTGTTTTTGGCGCGGCCATCGGCAGTAGCGTTATCGGCAGCGGGCATGCTATCGCCACGACCTACTACAGCTACTTGATTGGAAGCTACACCATTTTTCAGCAATTCACGAGCCACACTCATGGCGCGATCTACGCTCAAATTCCAGTTGTCGTAGCCAGAGCCTGCTGGGTACTTCTTGCTGTCGGTATGGCCTTCTACCAAGATACGCAGCTTAGGATTGTTTTTCAGCGTAGTCGCCAATTCAGCGATGGCTTGTCTTTCCGAGCGTGTCAAGCTAGCCGAACCAGAGCGATACGTAGCAGCCGCATCGGTCATTACATATAGTCTGCCGTCTCTTTCTTCGAGTTTCAGGCCGCTGTCAGCATAAGCACCGAAAATACCGTTAATTTCGTCCTTGAGTTTTTTCAACTCAGCCTCGGTCATGTTCAGTTTCTCTTGCACCTGAGACATTTGGCTCTTGGTAGCATCGAGATCACCTTTGATGGCAGCGATTTCGCCGTTCAGTCTGTTCTTTTCAGACTCTAGCGTGGCCTGCAATTCATTGTTTTTGTCTTGCAGTTCTTTGAGTTGTGCCTGCGTTTGTGCCAGAGCTTGATCCGTAGCTTCTTTGGCAGCTTGCAGTTCATCGAATTTTTTCTTAGATACGCATGACTGGAAAGATCCGAGCGCAAAGCACAGAATGAGTAAACCGATTATTTGACGCATATTCGTTTTGATTTAATTAAAAAATATTTTTTAGCGTTTGTATCCAGAATGGTTATTACGTTGCTTACCGGAGTTTTTAATACGATAGAAGCGTTTTTTAATTCTATACTGCAAAGCAAGAGATATTTTTTGAATTAAGCAAAGATAAACGTAAATAAATTAGGGGAAAAAAAGGCTGTAAGCGATGTTTTCAGGGCATTGTGCAAGATAATCAGGAGCGTAAATTGTGCCGGAGTGATAAAAAAGCTATTTTTGCTGCGAAAGGCCATCAAAAGCCAATGTCACTTTTTACTATAACGCGATTTGGGAATGAATTACGAAATCAGGCAAGAAGACAAGTTCAGGTTTATTGAAAGCCAGGGCGGAGAAGAAACCCTGTTGCTATTGCACGGATTATTTGGTGCGTTGAGCAATTTTGAAGGTATTATAAGGCACTTTTCTGACCGAATGAACGTGGTGGTACCCATGCTGCCTATTTTTGAAATGCCTATTCGTCAACTTTCGGTGGCGGGGCTGGCCGAGCACGTAGCCCAACTGGTGGCATACAAGGGCTACGGTAAGGTGCACGTATTGGGCAATTCGCTCGGCGGCCATATTGCGCTGTTGTACGCGATGGCACATCCTGAGCAGGTAAAATCCATCATCCTGACGGGTAGCTCCGGCTTGTTTGAAAGCGCAATGGGCACCAGTTTTCCTAAGCGGGGCGACTATGATTTTATCAAAAGAAAAACCGAGGCTACCTTTTACAATCCGGGGGTGGCCAGCAAGGAATTGGTGGACGAAGTATATGATATTGTCAATGATCGCAACAAAGCCATTCGTATTGTCGCTACTTCCAAATCAGCGGTGCGACACAACCTCGGCGACAATCTGCACCAGATCAAGGCACCTACGCTGCTCATCTGGGGGCGCGAAGATAATGTAACTCCGGCCTTCGTCGGCGAAAAATTTCACGAACTGATTGAGCATTCTCGGCTCGTTTTTGTTGAACAATGCGGCCATGCGCCCATGATGGAGCATCCGAATGTTTTCAACGAGCATTTAGAAAAATTTCTGACTGAAGTCAACGAGGCACAATTTTTGCCAGGTAAATAGTTTTTTGAAACTTTCATTTTTATTATAATCATCTGATTATCAATTATTTAAAAAAAATATTTTTGATTACAGAAACTTCCGACTACTTACTATTACACAACCAAAATCAATTTATGAAACAACTACTGTCGCTCCTTTTGACGCTAGCTTTGCTGGCGGGCTGCAATACCCAACGCAAAACAGTTGCGCCGCCAGAAGACCCCCTTCTGTCCGATATTTTTGAAGAGAGAAACCTCGATACGCTCGTAATTTCGGCACCGTCCCTGTTCGATGACGAAGAGCTGCCAGAAACATACACCCTGCCAAAATACAACCCATCGGCTACGCGCCTTCACGATTTGCTGCATACGCGGCTCGACTTGCGCTTCGACTGGGAGAAAGAGCAGGTCATCGGCAAGGCTACCCTAAAACTGAAACCCTACTTCTACCCTGCCAGCGAGGTGACACTCGACGCCAAGGGTTTTACTTTTCAAAAAGTGACTTTCGCCAGCAAAAGCGAACCATTGAAATATACTTACGACGATCAGCAAATTACCATTCAACTGGGGCGCCCTTATCAGCGCAACGAAGAATACACGCTTTACATCGAATACATAGCCACGCCCGGCGCATCGGGCGGCAGCGCAGCCATTACCTCCGACAAGGGGCTGTACTTCATCAATCCGCGTGGCGAAGACCCCGACAAGCCCACCCAAATCTGGACGCAGGGCGAAACCGAGTCGAACTCGAAATGGTTTCCGACCATTGACAAGCCCAACGAGCGCTGCACGCAGGAGGTGTACGTCACCGTAGAAGACAAATACACTACCCTGTCCAATGGTTTGTTGGTATCTTCTAAAAAGAACGCCGATGGCACGCGCACCGATTACTGGAAAATGGACCAAGGGCACGCACCTTATTTGTTTATGTTAGCAATTGGCGAATTTGCTGTGGTTAAAGATCAATGGCGCGACATTCCGCTGGAATATTATGTAGAGCCAAAGTACAAGGACCATGCGAAGGCTATTTTTGCGCACACGCCGGAGATGTTGGAGTTCTTTTCTACAAAACTGGGGGTAAAGTATCCTTGGTCTAAGTACGCGCAGGTGGTGGTAAGAGATTACGTATCCGGGGCAATGGAGAATACCACCGCGGTTATTTTTGGCGAATTTGTACAAAAAACCACCCGCGAGCTGATTGACGATGGCAATGACGGCATTGTGGCACACGAGATGTTTCATCACTGGTTTGGCGATTATGTCACCTGCGAAAGCTGGGCTAATCTAACTATGAATGAAGGTTTTGCCAATTATAGCGAATACCTCTGGAACGAGCATAAATATGGTGCCGACGAAGCGGACTACAATTTGTTCAACGAATGGAATGGCTATTTCTCTTCGGCTCGAGGCGGCGGTGTACATCCGCTGATCCACTTTGGCTACGAAGACAAGGAGGACATGTTCGATGCGCACAGCTACAACAAGGGCGGCTCGGTGCTGCACATGTTGCGCAATTATGTGGGCGATGACGCTTTTTTCGCAGCTTTGAATAAATACCTCAACGACAACGCCTACCAGGCCGTAGAAGCACATGACCTTCGGTTGGCCTTTGAAGCGGTGACCGGCCAAGACCTCAACTGGTTTTTTAATCAGTGGTTTTTTGCAGCCGGGCATCCCGTGCTGAATATCGAATACGAATACGACGCTACGGCAAATATGGCTACCGTCACAGTGACCCAAACCCAACCCGCAGAAGACGGAGTGCCGCCCATTTTTCAGATACCGGCCGCTATTGACATTTACACCGATGCGGGCAAAACACGTCACCAAGTGTGGATGAAAGAGCGAACCCAGCAATTTTCCTTTGAAGTGGCACAAGAGCCGCGCTTGATGACCTTCGATGCCGATCGGGTTTTACTTTGCGAAAAGCAGGAGGAAAAGACCGAAGCAGCCTACATTTTTCAATACAAAAATGGTCCGAAATTCCTCGACCGCTACGAAGCTCTGCAAAACCTGGCGTACAGCGAGTCCGCCGCTGCCACAGAAATCTTCCGGTCGGCACTTGCTGATCCTTCTTGGATTATCCGTGCCATTGCCATCAATTATGTAGAAGATAATTCCAATGCTGCTGCCATGAATACGCTCCGTCAAATGGCTGCCGCCGACCCTCGCTCACAGGTACGGGCCACCGCGCTTGAAAAACTCACCGAACTGGAAGATGCCGCTGCCGGCGATATTGCTAAAAAAGCTATTGAGCAAGATTCGGCTTATGCCGTAGTGGCTGCCGGGCTGCAGGCGCTGGTGGTGCTGGCACCCGAAGAGGCTACTACTTACGCCCAAAAATTAGAAAAAGAGGAAAGTAGCGACATTCTCGCGGCCATTAGCAGTATTTATGCACAAAGTAGCGACGCAGCCTACCTACCGTTTTTTGTACAAAATATCAATCGTGTGGACGGGTACAACGCGCTCGGCTTCCTCGAAAGCTATCAAATCTTAGCTGCCGAACTTGATTTTGACATTGCAATGGACGCTATGCAACATTTGAAAAAAGTAGCTACCGAAAATTCCTCACTTTGGAGAAGATTTGGCGCTACTCGCTCGCTCAATCAAATGCGCAATTATTACAATCAAATAGCAAAAACGGAAGAGGACGAAGCCACGCAAGCGGCCCTACAGCAAAATGTGTTGGCTATCAACCAAATGATTGAAGACATCAAAGCCGTCGAAACCAACGCCCAACTCAAGTCCCTTTACAATCAGCTCACTTTGCAAGATTAAGCGATGCAATCGTAGCTTTTTGCTTTCAAAAACCGGGTTGGGCCACGCGCTACGCCCGGTTTTTGTTTTTATTTAACATTTTACCTCTTGCTTTTATAACCAATCTTGTCTAATTTTCACCTTCGTCTGCATACCACACTCCCAAGCGCCGAAAATCTGCCTTGAAATCGGACGTAGAGACGACAACAAAACGTTAAAACACTACTTTTTCGCAACCTTTTTTGAAAAAAATCCTATTCAGAAGAGTCAAATTTTCATAAAAAGCATCAAAGTACAAATCAAGATGGCCCAACAGGACAACTATCAACTCTTAGTTGAAAAATTAGACCAGTTCATTCGCAAATATTACATCAACCAACTCATCCGCGGTACGCTCTACAGCGTGGGGCTGGTGGTGTTGCTCTTTCTTGTAATGAGCGTGCTGGAATACTATTTTTATTTCGGTAGCGGCACGCGTCGGGTACTGTTTTATTCCTTCATCGGCATCAGCTCCATTGCATTGATTCAATGGGTTTTTCTGCCCGTTTTGAGTTACTTCCGGCTGGGTAGCGTTATTTCGCATGAGCAGGCTGCAGGCATTATTGGCAATCACTTCGCCGATGTTAAGGACAAGCTCCTGAATGTTTTACAATTGAGAAGTCAGGCAGACAAAGACGCCAATAAGGAGCTGATTATGGCCAGTGTCAATCAAAAGACCGAGGAAATCAAGTTGGTGCCTTTCAAATCTGCCATTAATCTTTCGCAAAATCGCAAATACCTGCGCTATGCCTTGCCGCCCCTATTGCTATTGTTAGTCTTGCTTTTTGCTGCGCCAAGCATGATCAAGGAGAGTGCCTTCCGGCTCGTCAATAGCGGTCGTGAGTTTTTGCGTCCGGCGCCATTCGAGTTTATTGTAGAAAAAGACGAGTTGTCGGTTGTACAATTTGAAGATTTCCTACTGTCGGTAAAAATTGAAGGGGAGCAACTGCCCAACGAAGTTTTTATCAATGTTGATAATGTACAATATCGGTTGACGCGAGAAACCCCCGACTTATTTACCTATCGCTTCAGCAATGTACAAAAGGATACCAAGTTTCGCCTATCGGCCAGTAGCGTACAATCTACGGCTTACACCTTGGAAGTATTGAAAAAACCGAACATCACGGGTTTTGAAGTAAAACTCGATTATCCGTCTTACATCGGTCGTAAAAACGAAAGCCTCAATAGTATTGGCGACTTGGTGGTGCCTATGGGCACGCGCATTGACTGGATTTTTAATGCAGAAAACACCGACCAGATTCAAATGCAATTTGCCGGCCGCGCTGCCGAAGCAGCCAAGCGTTTTGCTAATGACCTGTTTACTTTCAAAAGACAAGCCCTACGCGACGAGCCTTATAAGCTATATATTTCCAATCAGTTGTTGCCCAAAGGCGATTCCATTACGTACAGCATCACGGTTATTCCAGATTTGTATCCGAGCATTCACGCAGAAAAATTTCAGGATAGTACCGACAGCAAACTGCTTTTCTTCATTGGCGAAGCTGGCGATGACTATGGCCTCATGAGCCTTTCTTTCAATTATCGTATCAAAAAAGCTAAGGGCAAGCCGGGTGAATTGCAAACGCTCAAGCTGAGAAGTCCGGCACCGGGCACTAAGCAACTTCGCTTCGATCATATTTTCGACCTCAATGTGCTCAATCTGCAACCGGGCGATGAAGTGACCTACTACTTTGAAGTGTATGATAATGACGCTGTGAACGGCAGCAAGCCCGCTCGCACCAATTTGATGCAATACGCTATGCCCACCGTGGAGCAATTCAAGGCTATGGCTGAGAAAAATAACGAGCAAATCAAGACCGACCTGCAGAAAGCGCTGGAAGAATCGCGCCGCATCCAGCAGGAAATGAAGCGCCTGCGCGAAAAACTTTTGCAGGAAAAAGAACTCGATTGGCAAACGCGCAAAGAAATGGAAAAACTATTAGAGCGCCAGAAAGAATTGGAAAAGCAGATCGAGGAGGCGAAGAAAAATTTTGAGGAGAACCGGAAAAACCAGCAGGAGTTTTCGCAAATGGACGAAAATATTTTAGAAAAGCAGGAGCAGTTGCAAAAACTTTTCAATGAAGTGATGAGCGATGAGATGAAAGAGTTGATGAAGAAAATCGAGGAGATGTTGCAAAAAATGGAAAAAGACCAAGCCTTAGAAATGATGCAGCGCTTCGAGATGGAGGACCGCGACATGGAAAAGGAACTGGACCGCCTGATGGAACTTTTCAAACAATTAGAGCTGGAGCATAAAATGCAAGAAGCGCTCAAAGAATTGCAGGAATTGGCTGAGAAGCAAGAAAAACTGAGCGAAGAAACGAAAAAAACCGAAGAGCAGCCAAAACAGAATGAAAAAACAGCCAACGAGCAGCAGCAAAAGCAGGAGGATTTGCAAAAGCAACAACAGGAAATCAACGAAAAGTTCCAGGATATCAAGGAGCAGATGAAGGACATCGAGCAGAAAAACCAGGAGCTGGAAAAACCGAAAGATATCGAAAATCAGGATCAGCAGATGCAAGACATTCAGCAAGACCTGAACAAGAGCCAGCAAGAGTTGAAACAACAGCAAAACAAGAAAGCATCGGAATCGCAAAAGAATGCCGCCGAGAAAATGAAAGACATGGCAAACAATATGCAAATGCAAATGCAGCAAAGCGAAATGCAGCAGATGCAGGAGGATATGAAATCGCTGCGTCAGTTGTTAGAAAATCTCGTCGGTTTGTCCTTTGACCAAGAAGATTTGATTAAAGACCTCGACAAAGTGAATACCAACACGCCGCGCTACGTGGAGTTGGTGCGCCAGCAGTTCAAGTTGAAAGACGATTTCAAGCTGGTGGAAGACAGCCTTCAGGCACTCAGCAAGCGGGTATTTCAGATTGAGTCTTTTGTGACGGAAAAGGTTTCTGAAATCAACGAAAATATGAGTTCGAGCCTTTATTTCCTCGAAGAGCGCCAAAAACCTCAAGCAGGCAACAACCAGCAGCGCTCCATGAAAAATCTCAACGATCTGGCACTCATGCTCAGCGAGGTGATGAATCAGATGCAGCAGCAAATGTCTGCCATGATGGCAGGCAACCAAATGTGCACCAATCCGGGGCAAGGGCAGCAGCCAAGCCCAGGAAGCGTACCACAAGATAAAATCAGTGAAGGACAACAGCAACTCAATGAGCAGATGCGCAAAATGAAAGAGCAGATGGACAAGAAAGGCAAAGAAAGTGGCGGTGGTAGCGGCAAAGATGACAATGGCGAAGGTATGTCCAGCGAGGATTTTGCTAAAATGGCGGCCCGGCAAGCAGCTTTGCGCAAAGCTCTCCGCGACAAGCAAAAAGAATTGCAGCAACGCGGACAAGGGAGCAAGGAATTACAAGATCTAATTGATAAAATGGATCGCGTAGAGACAGACCTCGTCAACAAAAAGCTGACCAACGAAATGCTCAAGCGGCAGCAGGAAATTCTGACGCGCCTGTTGGAGCATGAAAAAGCAGAGCGCGAGCGCGGCTTCGAAGAAAAACGCAAAGCAGAAATGGCTTCCGAAAAAGAACGCCGCCTGCCGCCATCGCTCGAAGAATACATCAAGAAGCGTGAGGCCGAGATTGAAATGTACAAAACCGTTTCACCCTCCTTGAAGCCATACTACAAATCTTTGGTAGAGGAGTACTTCAAAACCCTCAAGTCAGAATAATTTTTTTCAGAAAAGCCGGACAAAACGAACTATTTTTGTCCGGCTTTTGTTTTTAATAATTGTTGAAGCAAAAAGCCCCATACCTCCCGCAAGAACATATCGTCTGATTGAAAACAACGCCTGTTTTATTCATTCCTAAACATTAGATGCTCAATGAAGATGAGAGCAGCAGAACAAGTAATGCTTAAACTACCTTCCAACCCCCGTAATATCTCGGTTGTCGAATCCTTCGTCAATCGCCTCATCGAACAATACAAAATCAGCCCAGATTTGCATTGCAATATTCTGGTCAGCGTCACCGAAGCGGTAAACAACGCCATTCTGCATGGCAACTGCGCCGACGAAGCCAAAAACGTGCTCATTCAGTTCAAGCGATTCAGAAATACACTTGCCGTGCGTATCTCCGATGAAGGTTGCGGCTTCGACCCACAGACGATTCCCGACCCCACCGCCCCAGAAAATCTTACCAAATGCGGTGGCCGCGGAGTTTTCTTGATGCAACAACTCTCACACTCGGTTAAATACCACAATAACGGCAGTACCGTAGAAATGCAATTCAAAATAGCTTGACCCACCCTGCGATGGAAACGCCATCTTCTCAATGGAATCCGAAAGAAATGGAAGACGAGCAAATCGAATTTCACACCGAGAATGTGAACTTTGAGCTGGCTAATCCTGATTTACTCAAATCTTGGATTCATGCGCTCATCACAGCAGAGCAGCAAGCCTTACAACACATCAGCTTTATTTTTTGTAGCGATGACTTTTTGCTCGATTTGAATGTGCAATACCTACAACACGACACGCTCACCGATATTATCACTTTTCAATACGCTAAAATGCCGGCTGCTTTAGAGGGCGATATTTTTATTAGCATAGACCGCGTGCGCGAAAATGCTACTACCTTTGGCGTTCGGTTTGAAGAAGAACTGCATCGCGTGATGGCCCATGGCGTGCTGCATTTGTGCGGCTACGGCGACAAGACCCCCGACGAAAAGACGCGCATGACCGATAAGGAAAACGAAGCGCTGGCCACACGCCCACATTTTGACTAAAAACGCTTGGAATCCGTAGAATCTGCAAAAAAATTCCCTGCTTCCGCCTGCCAAACACTGGCTACTTACCTCAAAATTAAATACTTTTGCAACTTGTTTAATCAGCAAAACCAAATTCAGAACTAAGCACGAAAACTCAACCTGTACGGCTTGGCTTGTAAAAAAAATTCCCGCCCTAACCCGATAAGCAACAAAAAATCCTGTGCAACATGAAGGTATTAAAATTTGGCGGCTCGTCCGTAGCCACACCGGAACGCATACAAGGCGTCGTGGATATTCTCAAACGCTACTACCTCAGTGGCGAACAATTCACGGTCGTTTTTTCTGCTTTTGGCGGTGTCACCGATTCTCTGATTAAAATGGCCAACCTCGCAGCCGCTGGCGACGAGTCGTATTATACCTTCTTTGAAGCTTTCAGCCAGCGTCATTTCGATACAGTGCAAACGCTGCTCGCACCGCCGCAATTGCAACAGGCCCTGCCCGAACTCGAAAACAATCACGAGGTGCTGAAAAATATTTTGTACGGTGTCTTTTTGGTACGCGAGGTCTCGCCCCGTACCATGGACTATGTGCTCAGCTTTGGCGAACGCAATGCCGCTTACATCATCAGCCATGTGCTGCGGCAGCATGGATTGAATGCGAGCTATCTCGATGCGCGAAAAATTATCAAAACCGATAACCGCTTCGGCTCAGCCAAGGTTGATTTTGAGCTGACCAATCAGAAAATTCAAGAATGTTATACACAAAATTCTGATTTACAGATAGTTACCGGATTTGTGGCTTCTGCAAAAGGTGGATTGACCACCACGCTGGGTCGCGGTGGATCGGATTATACGGCAGCTATTCTCGCGGCGGGCCTTGGAGCAGAAGTCATTGAAATCTGGACAGATGTGGACGGCGTGCTTACCGCGGATCCGCGTAAGGTGCGAAAAGCCTTCACCATTCCGACCATGACTTACGCCGAAGCGATGGAAATGTCGCACTTTGGAGCCAAGGTGATCTACCCGCCTACTATTCAGCCAGCGCTGTTCAAGAAAATTCCGATTGTTATTAAAAATACATTCAATCCGGATTTCGTCGGTACGCACATTTCGGATAAATCCGACCCCGGCGGCCGCGCTGTGAAGGGTATTTCTTCGATCAATAACATTGCCTTACTCACGCTGCAAGGTAGTGGTTTGTTTGGTGCGCCAGGCACTGCTGCCCGCTTGTTCACTTCGTTAGCCAATGCCAACATCAATGTCATTCTCATTACACAAGGCTCGTCCGAGCATTCCATCTCGTTTGCAGTACAACCTGATGTTGCTAAAAAAGCCCGCAAGTTAGTTGAAAAAGAATTTGAATACGAACTGCGCGAGGGGCTTGTTGAGCCAGTAAAAATGGAAATGGACTTGTCGGTAATTGCTGCTATTGGCGAAAATATGCGTTACCGGCCGGGCATTGCGGGACGTCTGTTTCGGGCATTAGGCAAAAATGGCATCAACGTAGTGGCTATTGCCCAGGGTTCATCCGAGCTGAATATTTCCGTGGTCATCAATCAACCCGACGAGGCCAAAGCACTCAATGCCTTGCACGAGGCTTTTTTCCTATCCGATACCAAAGAATTGCATTTATTTATCGCCGGCACGGGTTTGATTGGCAGCGCTTTGTTATCGCAAATTCGGCAGCAGGCAAGCTATCTGCGTGAGCAGCGCTCCTTAGAAATTAGAATAGTCGGCATGACCAATAGCCGCAAGATGCTGTTTGATGAAAATGGAATCGCCTTAGACGACTGGAAAACGACGCTGCAGGAACAGGGCGAGCCGGCTAATCTGCGGGCATTTGTGGATCGGATGAATGCGCTTAACCTCTCTAACACGATTTTTGTGGATAACACCGCCAGCGAAACCGTTGCCAAATGGTACGAGCAGATTCTTGACGCCAGCATTTCGATTTCCACACCAAATAAAATCGCCACGTCCTCTTCTTATTTACAATACCAACGTTTGAAAAATATTGCCGCCCGGCGCGGGGTACAATTTCAATACGAAACCAATGTCGGGGCAGGGCTACCGGTGATTTCTACCCTGAATGATTTGATTGACAGTGGTGATCGGATTTTGAAAATTGAAGGAGTGTTGTCTGGTTCCTTGTCTTTTATTTTTAATGCTTACAAAGCAGGCGAAAAATTCAGCGATATTGTAAAAGAAGCCAAAAAACGCGGCTTTACGGAACCCGATCCGCGTATTGATTTGAACGGCATTGACGTGCGGCGCAAGCTCATCATTTTAGCCCGCGAAACGGGGCTACCGCTCGAAGCGGCATCGGTGGAAATCCGCAACATTCTGCCAGAAGCTTGCCAGCAAGCAACGAGCGTAGAGCAGTTTTTTGTAGAATTAGAACGAGCCGATGATACCTTTGAGCAGCTACGCGCGGAAGCTGCCGCCAATGGTAAAGCGCTGCGCATGATTGCAAAACTAGAAAATGGCGAAGCCAGCATTGGGCTGGAAGCGGTGGACACAAGCCATCCGTTTTATTTTTTGAGTGGCAGCGACAACATGATTGTATTCACCACCGAGCGATACAAGGAACGTCCCTTAGTGGTGCGCGGGCCGGGCGCGGGCGCGGAGGTTACGGCCGCTGGCGTCTTTGCAGAAATTATCCGAATTGGTAACTATTTATCGTAGAAATATGCACGCTAATTTGAACAGTGAAACCGAGCCTTTGGCAACCGACACTACCGAGCAAGTCAAGGTATTTACTCCGGCTACGGTGGCTAATGTGGCCTGCGGCTTTGATATTTTGGGCTTTGCGCTGGATCGGCCCGGCGATGAAATCATTGCCCGTTTTGCAGAACTGCCTGGTTTGCGCATCGTAAAAATTACCGGCGATGGCGGCAAACTGCCTTACGATATTGACCAGAATACGGCGGGATTTGCAGCGCAGCAATTGTACAACCACCTCGGCGAAACCCGTGGTATTGAGCTGGAAATCCATAAAAAAATGCCCTTTGGTACTGGGATGGGTTCCAGTGCAGCCAGTGCAGTGGGCGGGGTAGTAGCCGTTAATGAACTATTGGGCTGCCCGTTGAGCCGGTTAGAATTACTACCTTTTGCGGTACTGGGCGAGCAAGTTGCTGATGGTGCGTACCACGCGGATAATGTAGCCCCTTGCTTATTGGGGGGCATTACGCTCATTCGTAGCAACGAAGATTTGGACGTACACGCCCTGCCCTTGCCTACCGATTTGTATGCCACGGTGGTATTTCCCAATATCAAAATTCTGACTAAAGACGCACGGGGCGTACTCAAAGAGCAGGTCACTTTGAAGCAAATGATTACACAATGTGGAAACCTCGCGGGACTGATCGTTGGTTTGATGAATGCAGATTATGATCTCATCGGGCGCTCTTTGCAGGATGTCGTCATCGAGCCACAGCGTGCACATTTGATTCCGTATTTTTACGAGGTAAAAGCCGCCGCACTGCACGCGGGCGCGTTGGGCTGTAGCATATCTGGGGCGGGTCCTTCTATTTTTGCGCTTAGTAAGGGGCCTTGGGCTGCCGAGCAAGCGGGCACGGCCATGCAAGCTATTTTTCAGCAAGCCGGTATTGATAGTCAATTGTACCTTTCGCCCATCAATCCGAATGGCGCGATGCGTATTTAAATTCTGAACGAATGAAACTTTACAGTACCAAAAATAAATCGCATTTGGTTTCGCTACGGGAAGCCGTATTCAAAGGCTTGCCGGATGACAACGGACTGTACATGCCGGTGCATATTCCGCTACTGCCGCCAGATTTTATACAGCAGTTGCCGCGCTATTCATTTTCCGATATTGCTTTCACGGTTGCTCAATCTCTTTTGCAGGGTGCTATTCCTGAGACGGATTTGCAGCGGATTATTCAAAATTCTATTACTTTTCCGGCGCCGGTGGTGTCATTGGATGCTCGGCGGCATGTACTGGAATTATTTCACGGGCCTTCGCTGGCGTTCAAGGATTTTGGGGCGCGTTTTATGGCGCAACTGATGAGTTATTTCAACCAAGCCGAGCAGCGCGAGCTGACTATTTTGGTGGCTACTTCTGGCGATACAGGGGGCGCGGTGGCCGCTGGGTTTTACAAAACGCCGGGTATTCGTGTAGTGATTCTCTACCCTTCCGGGAAAGTCAGCTTTTTGCAGGAAAAACAACTGACCACGCTGGACGAAAACATTACAGCATTAGAAATATCAGGCACCTTTGACGATTGCCAGGCATTGGTAAAAAAAGCCTTTTTAGACGCAGATTTGAACCAGCGACAACGGCTCAGTTCAGCTAATTCCATCAATATTGCTCGATTAATTCCGCAGTCATTTTACTATTTTGAAGCATGGAAACAGCTTGCCGACAAGACTATTCCAATGGTTTTCAGTGTACCAAGTGGTAATTTTGGCAATCTCACCGCCGGGCTTTTTGCTAAAAAAATGGGGTTACCAGTGCATCATTTTATTGCTGCTACCAATGTCAATGACGTAGTGCCTGCCTATTTGGCGAGTAGCGAGTACCGCCCGCGACCTTCCGTTCGCACGCTTTCTAATGCGATGGATGTGGGCAATCCGTCCAATTTTGCGCGTATGCTCGACCTGTATTGTTCCACGTGGAACATTATGCGCGATGAAATTTCTGGCTATGGATTCAACGACGATGCTACTGAAGCGGCGATGCGTGAAATTAAGCAACGCTTCGGCTATGTAATGGATCCGCACGGCGCAGTGGGTTACTTGGCATTGGAGGCTTATTTGCGAACCCATCCGCAGGCGCAAGGCGTTATTTTAGAAACGGCGCATCCGGCAAAATTCAAAGAAGATGTAGAAAAAATATTGGGCGAACCAATTGATATTCCTGAACGGCTGGCAGTATTGAGCAATAAACCCAAGCAAGCCACGGCTATGCCCAATGATTTTTCTGTATTTAAAGAATGGCTGATGGAGTTTTAAAATGTTCCACGTGGAACATTGCAAAGTAAAAAGGCTGTTTTATTTGCTAAAAAAGCGTAGTATCTTTGCTGTGCAAACCGACAATAATGGATTATAGAAACCCAATGCTCATTGTGGAAAGCGACAAAACCAGTCCGGGAAGCCTCGGCTGGCGTAGTCCATCCAATTTGGCAATTATTAAATACTGGGGAAAGCATGGTGTGCAACTGCCGCGCAACCCTTCCATCAGTTTTACTTTGCAAAACGCCTATACCGACACTTGGCTCGATTACAAGCCTAAAGCGACAAACGACCCGAATGTCTCATTAGATTTCTTTTTCAATGACCAGCCCAACGAGGCATTCAAAGCCAAAGTGTTGAAATTTTTGTCGGGGCTGACCGGTATTTTCCCATTTTTGAAACAACTGCAGCTGACCATCCGCTCGCGCAATTCTTTTCCGCATTCGGCGGGCATTGCTTCTTCGGCTTCGAGTATGAGCGCGCTGGCATTGTGTTTGTGTGGTTTGGAAAGAAATTTTTTCGGCACGCTACAAAATGAAGCCGAGTTTTTGCAAAAAGCTTCCTACTTGGCACGCTTAGGTTCGGGCAGCGCCTGCCGCTCGGTCTATCCCGAAATGGCAATCTGGGGGGCAACCGGAGCAGTGGACGGCACATCCGATGAATACGCAACGCCATTTACACCCTTGCACGAGATTTTTAAAAGCTATCACGATACGATTTTAATCATCAGCAAAGGCGAAAAAAGTGTGTCGAGCCGAGCTGGGCATGAGTTGATGGATAGCAACATTTATGCGCAAAGCCGCTACGAGCAGGCTCGGCAGCGATTTCGCACCTTGATTGACGTATTGAAAAGCGGCGATGTGGAAGCCTTTGGTAAAATTGCTGAAGCCGAAGCACTTGCTTTGCACGCGCTGATGATGCTGTCTCACCCGCCATTTACGCTATTGAAAGCGAATACGATTTCGGCGATTGAGGCTTTGCAGCGGTTCCGAAGCGAAACGCAAGTACCGGTTTATTTTAGTCTGGATGCTGGGCCAAATTTACATTTGCTGTATCCAGATGCAGTACAGGCCAAAGTGCAGTATTTTATTCAAAATGAGCTGGTGCAATATTGTGAAAATGGGCAGTATATAGAAGATAAGGTAGGGAAGGGGCCCGCTGAGTTGTAATTTGCTGATGCTTTAATTTGTAAAATATTATAACATGAACCTAAAAAAATACCTGCCGCCGATTGTATTTTTATTTCTGTTGCAAATCGGTTGTGCGCAAATTCCGGCAGAACGGCCGCCGCTAAAAAATGGGCAGTTTGATAAAAAACTGACTCAGATGCTGCGGTTTTCGGTACCGATAATTGGAGTGGAAGAATTGTACAATATTCAAAATGAAGTTCATATCTTTGACACACGGGAATGGTCGGAATACCAAGTGAGCCACATCAAAGGTGCTCAATACCTTGGATACGACCAGTTCGATGCGACGCGCCTGCAAGAGTTACCCAAAGATACCAAGATCGTGCTGTATTGCTCCGTGGGGTATCGCAGCGAAAAAATAGGCGAGCGACTACAAAAAATGGGGTACACAAATGTATATAACCTGTACGGCAGCATTTTTGAATGGGCGAACCAGGGCAAGGAAATGCTGGACAGCCAAGGGCAACCGACCAAACAATTGCACACGTACAATAAAAATTGGAGCCGCTGGGTAGAACCGGGCAAGGCTGAAAAAATATGGTGACAATCCATTGTGCCTGTATATTGAATCATAAAACGCTTTAAACAATGATGGATCTTTTTGAAAAAATCAGAACAGACAGAGGTCCGCTCGGAAGATTTTCGGATGCCGCGCATGGCTATTACACTTTCCCGAAATTAGAAGGGGAACTCGGCAACCGCATGAAATTTCAGGGTAAGGAAAAAATCATCTGGAGTATCAATAACTACTTAGGGTTAGCCAATCATCCTGAAGTGCGCAAAGTAGATGCCGAAGCTGCCGCCGAATGGGGCTTGGCTTACCCGATGGGCGCGCGCATAATGTCGGGCGAATCCGTTTATCACGAACAATTGGAGCGCGAGTTGGCTGCGTTTGTACAAAAGGAAGACACGCTACTGCTCAACTATGGCTACCAAGGCATTATGTCTATCATTGACGCACTGCTCACCCGCCGCGATGTGGTGGTGTATGACAAGGACAATCACGCCTGCATTTACGATGGTATTCGAATGCACATTGGCGAGCGCTTCGCTTTTGAGCACAATGATATCGAAAGTTTTGAAAAGCAAGTCAAAAAAGCGGTGGTAGCGGCCGAAGCTTCGGGCGGTGGCGTGCTGGTCATTACCGAGGGAGTATTTGGTATGCGCGGTGAACAAGGCATCCTAAAAGAAATTGCTGCCTTGAAAGACCAATACAAATTCCGCCTGTTGGTGGATGATGCACATGGCTTCGGTACGCTGGGCAAAACCGGTGCGGGCGCCGGCGAAGAGCAGGGCGTACAGGACAAGATTGACCTGTATTTCAGCACTTTTGCCAAGTCTATGGCCAGCATTGGTGCATTTGTAGCTGGTGATAATGATGTGATTAACTTCCTGCGATACAATACCCGCTCGCAGATTTTTGCGAAATCCCTCCCGATGCCTTTGGTGTTGGGCAACCTGAAACGCTTGGAATTGCTGCGCAATCATCCAGAATTGAAGGACAAGCTCTGGGAAAATGTGCGCAAGCTGAAAGCTGGATTAGGGTCGAAAGGCTTTGATCTGGGGCATTCTAATACCTGCGTAACGCCAATTTTTATGAAAGGCTCAGTGGGCGAAGCCACCGCCTTGGTGTATGATTTGCGCGAAAATTATGATATTTTCTGCTCGATTGTCGTGTATCCAGTGATTCCGAAAGGCATGATGCTACTGCGGCTAATCCCTACGGCGGTACACACCGATGAAGATATTAATCTAACGGTAGAGGCCTTTGGCGAAGTGTCGGAAAAATTGCGTGCCGGCTCATATCATATTCAAGCGGAATTTGATGTAGCGCCGTAGTTTTTGGGCCTCAAAATATGACTACAAAAGATAGACCGGCTCAGACGAAAAATCCGAGCCGGTTATTTTTTTCGGAAAATGATGAAGCTCAACCTGCCAATAATCAGCAAAGCCACAGCGAAATTGAGCCAAATTAGGCTGCTCTGCCATTGGTTAAGCTCTGGCAAAATATTGCCAATCGAACGCCAAATGTTAGTAAGCCCAAGAAAACAAGTGACCCCAACGATGATGAGCGTGAGCACATTTGTCACGATTTTATTGGTAAAATCCGGTGGTAGTACTTGCCGGTCGTTCATGGTTAAAAGCAAAAAAATAGCTACGATAGGTAGCAACACGCCATTGATAGCTTGCGCCAAAATAATAGCCGGAATCGGGCGGATACCGGAAAGACTGAAAAATAATCCGATGCCAAATACCGTCATCCAGACCATGCGAAAAGAGCGTCCGTTGGATTGCCAGGCAGTTTCCTGATTGCCCAACAGGCTTTTACCTGTAATAGCTGCTGCCAAAGGTGCGGTGATGCAAGATGTAAAACCCGCCGCAAATAACCCAAACCCGAACAGTCCGATCGCCCAACTGCCCAACCGAGCAACCATCGCATTGGCTAAAGCCTCGTAACTGTACGCCCCGCTGACGAAAGTACCAGTGAGTAGAATCGCCCCCGAAATCAGCCCGCCGATGAGTACCGCCAGCACCACACCGAGGCGCATTTCACGGATGTCTTGCCCTTGCCCAATGCCGGAAGCGAGAAAAAGATTGTAGGGTACAATGGTAGTGCCGATCAGCCCGATGATGAGTAGGGCGCTGTCATTTGGAAAAACGGGTAGAAAAATGGCACGGGTCATATCGCCGAGGCTGAAGTCCGTTTGCCAAGCCACTGCACAAAAGGCAACCCCCATAAGGGCTACAACTATACCGAGGCTACGAGCAATAATCTGTACCTTGCCTACCATGAGCAAGGCGGTGCAAATGAAGGCCAGCGCCAGCGTGAGCAACCACTGCGGCACACCGGTGACCCAGAACAACAAACCCGATACCGCACCCAGAATATTGCCGGTCTGATAGGCCGCGCAGCCAAATGCAACCGCTACGAACAACAACCACCGGAGCCGCCGATGCCGGGTAGCGTATTTTAATGCAATAATTTCGCCGAGGCTTTTGCCCGACGCCACCGTGACCCGTGCTGCTGCTTCTTGCAATACCATAGTGGCAAAAATAGAAAAAGCCAAAGCCCAGAGCAAGTCCAACTGAAAAGTAGCGCCCGCGTTGGATGCAGTCGTCACGGTGCCTGGCCCGATGAAAGCGGCTGCAATGACCGACCACAGCAACACACTCGACAGCCCCTGGCGCAAGGAAATCGTTTTCGGCATAATAATGAAATTAGCAAGATTAAAGGACAAGTACTTGTGCGGGATTATAGCATTATTCCAAACCACTACTTACTCGCCGCACTTTATACGGGCGCTTTTGTTGCGATTCAAAATAAGTACGCATCTGGATTTCTACCACGATTCCGATTGTAATTAGTTGAATGCCAGCGATTAAGAGCATTAAGCCCAGAATGAGCAATGGCTTGCCCCAAATGTCTTGGCCCAACAATTTGAGAATGAGTAAATAAAAGTTGATTAAAACACCAATGATAAACAGAATGACCCCCGTATTACCAAATAGGTGCATTGGTTTTTGCATATAACGCTTAAAAAACAGCATCAGCAGCAGGTCGCTCATCACTTTGAAAGTGCGGCTCAAGCCATATTTGGACACACCGAATTTTCGGGCGTGATGCTTCACCGGCACTTGCGTAATACGCGCCCCTTCCAGTACTGCCAGCACCGGAATAAAGCGATGCAATTCGCCGTACAGACCCAAGTCTTTTGCTAAGTCAGCTTTGAACACTTTCAAGGCGCAGCCATAGTCGCGCAGGTGCACACCCGAAGTACGCCGGATAATGTAATTCGCAATGCGACTCGGTATTTTACGCAAAAACATACCATCCTGCCGATTCACGCGCTCGCCCGCTACCATATCCCAGCCGCCTTCTTTTGCCAATTGCAACATCATGGGAATATCCGTGGGGTCATTTTGCAAGTCGCCATCCATTGTCACAATATAAGCACCCACCGCGTGATCAATGCCCGCCATAAGAGCTAAGCTTTGCCCATAATTTTTCTTTAATTCTATAATTTTCAATGACTTATGCTTTACGGATTGCAATACTTTTACCGTATTGTCCGTTGAGCCGTCATCCACATAAATAATTTCATACGAATAGCTGGGTAGCGCATCCGTGATAGCGTTTATCAGTGGCTGGATGTTGTCTTCTTCATTAAAAACGGTTACGACGATGGATAATTCCGGTGTCATGGGTGAAAGATTTGATTTGAAATGTAAATACACTTTTTATAGAATCAATATCAGTGCTTATTCATTGGCAAAAAAGCGCTTTTCAAAAACAAAGCGTTTCAAATAAAAGTTATAAAAAAAGACAATACCAGTAGCTATTAATTTTATAATAAACTGGTAATTTGTTAGCATTGTTATTCTATTCAGCAGGTAAATGATAGCGGTGCTGAGCAACAGCCCTCCCAAAGAAACCAGCATACTGAGTGCAAAAGCTTGGGATACAGTACGTTGTAAAGAAAATATAAAGCGTTTTTGCAATAAAAAATTAATAACCATGCCACAAGAATAGGAAATAATATTGGACACGACGGGTGAAAAGAAATAATGCACCAAGCCTATATAAACACCATAATCAACGGCGGTAGCCAAGCCGCTGGCCATAGCAAATTTCATTTTCAAGGTGATGAGGCGGCGCAGCTTGTCGCGGAGCGTTGGCTTCATGTTACATAATTTATTTCAAACGCGCAATATCATAAGTCAGCTTACCATGACGTACTTTTATTTCAGCCACTTTTTCATAATCCACATCGGGATATTGCACCGGATTAATAATGTAAAGCGCATCCGATTCAAAATCCTCTTTTCGGTAAGGAATTATCTGCCCGCGCGCCGCCGTGAGGTAAATAGAATTGGTATATTGCATATCGGTATCTTTATACACATAAAGTTTGTAATCCTTAAAATTTTGCCCAACTTCTTTACTTGTAATGCGGCACAAATCGCCAAAATCATTCGCATTGCGGTCGGGCAGCACAAACCAATTGAACCCCACTCTAAAAACCAACAGGAAAACGATTAAAGTAAGTAAACGTACTTCTTTTATGAACCAGTACAATACCGTCAGCCCGACCAGCGCCAGCGCTACCGATAGGGTTTTGGGGTACAGCCAGGCAGTGTTTTGGGTTTGTTCGAGCCACAAAGGGGTGAAGCTACTCACGGCGATGAACGCACAAAGCCCCAAAAAAAGATATTCTACTACGGGCGCTATTCGGCTCTGCCGAGTTTTGTTTTCATAATGTAAATAAATATAAACGGAAAAAATGAGGGGCGCGTGCATAAGTAAATAACGCGGATATACTTCTACCGAAAGCCAGTAAACGATAATATTGGCTAAGAAAATTAATAAGTTGAAGGTAATAAAAGCGTCTTTTTTAATGATTTCTACAATGTCTTTTTGTAAAAAGTAAACAATCATCAATGACCAGGGCAGAAAGTGATAGACCATTTCAAAAGGAAAGGTAAATAAATGTATAATAGTTTTTCGGATGCCAAATTCAACTGCCGTTCGTTTGGAAGATTCGCTCACTAAAGTAGTAAATACATCTTGTAAGGAATTATGTTGATGGTAAATAAAATAATAGACACCGAGCAAAAAAAGCGCCAACAGCCCTCCAGCTAAATGTGGGATAGTAAATAATTTTTTGAATTGCTTGTGGTAAATAAAGAAAGCCAGTAAAGTAAAACCCTGAACAACAATGGCTGGCAAGCCTTTGAGCATAAATCCGATGGCCATAAGTAAATAAGAAATAAGAAAAAGTGACCAATAACGCCCCTTTGCATATTGGTGATAAACGGTCATAAAAAGCATAAACATGACCCACGCAAAACCAATGTCAATCAGCCCCAGCATAGAATCCCAAAACAGGATGCGCCCGCAGGTGATAAGCGCAAAAGCATTGATAAAAGCGATATTAGCGTTGTAATGCTGGCGAAAAAAGTAATAAACAGTGGCAGCATAACCCAACAGGCAAATAATGGTGGGAAGGCGCGCAGTAAATTCATTTACTACTCCGGTCAGTTGAAAGGAAAGTAAGATGATCCAATTATAAAGCGGTGGTTTTTTATAATAAAATTCGCTGTGCAGCGTCGGCGTGATATAATTGCCAGATAATTTCATTTCCAAAGCCACTAAAGATCGAATACCTTCATCGTCAATGAATGTCATTAGCCCAAGATGAATTAACAGGGCCGGAGCCAATAATAATAAAGCCGCGATTTTTAGCCAACGGGACCAGTCAGTTGTGTTTTTCATCAGGCGTTTGTTTAAAAACTATCAGCAAAACTAAGGAAATTTGCCAAAACGCTCGTAATTTGTGACTCCTGCAAAAAATTCTATTATGAAATGGTTACAACTTTTTAGCCTACTACTTTGGTTTTTGCCTACTGCCGCCCAAAAATACATCCCTGCTGACAGCAAGGAATGGCTCGACTTACAGGCATTGGATGCTACTATTGTCATTGACATTCGTTATGCTACTGATAATAATTTTATGAAAGAGCAGGTCTATGACTGTGGGCGTTGTTATCTGCGTGCGGAGGTGGCCCGAGCCATCGTGCGCGCGCATCAGCATTTGCAAAAGCAAGGGCTGGGGCTGAAAATGTACGATTGCTATCGCCCGCGCCCCATACAGTGGAAGCTGTGGAACAAAGTGCCCAACCCCAATTATGTAGCGGACCCTCGCAAAGGCTCTATGCACAATCGCGGCTCGGCGGTAGATCTGACCATCGTGGATGCCCGCGGCAAGGAGCTGGATATGGGCACGGATTATGATTATTTCGGTAAGGAAGGGCACCACGATTATACGGATTTGCCCAAGCCTGTAATCAAAAACCGCGAACTGCTACGCCAGACTATGCTCGACTTTGGCTTTCAATGGATACGCACCGAATGGTGGCACTATTCGTACAAAAGCAAATCGTATCCGCTGGCGGATGTATTGTGGCGCTGCGAGTGACCGGAGTTTTAAAAAGCCTCGAAACAAGTAAAGCTCACAACTTGGAAACAATCCTGTTAAGAGAACGTTATTGCCTTTGTGAATGCGCCGGAAATTTAGCATTTTCGCAATTCTATTGAAAAACAGTGGAACCCGATTTGTCTATTGTATAAAAAAATAAAAATGACGCAGATAGCCTACAAGTCAGACGTAGAAGCAGTGGATGCACTGGCGGAATCGTATCGGGACTTGTCAAAAGAAATTGCCAAAGTAATTGTGGGGCAAGACGACGTGGTGCGTGCCGTAATTATTTCCCTTTTCAGCAATGGGCACAGCCTGTTGGTGGGGGTGCCGGGGCTGGCAAAGACCCTGCTGGTGAGCACCATCGCCGATGTGTTGGATCTCGAATTCAAGCGCATTCAGTTTACGCCCGACCTGATGCCGTCGGATATCACCGGTACCGAAATTTTGGATGAAGACCGACACTTCCGTTTCAACCGGGGGCCTTTGTTTGCCAATATCGTACTCGCCGACGAAATCAACCGGACGCCACCCAAAACCCAGGCTGCTCTGCTCGAAGCTATGCAAGAGCGCTCAGTAACGGTAAGTGGTGCGAGGCATGTACTGCCTTCGCCGTTTTTTGTGCTGGCTACCCAAAACCCCATCGAGCAAGAGGGCACTTACCCGCTGCCGGAGGCACAGCTCGACCGTTTTATGTTCAATATTCCATTGGACTATCCTTCTTACGAAGAGGAATTGATGGTAGTGAGAAATACCACCAGTTTGCAAAAACACGAACTGAATCATGTGGTGACGGCACCGCAAATTCTGGCTTATCAGCAGTTGATTCGCAAGATCCCCATCGCCGACAATGTGCTGGAGTATGCCGTATCTTTGGCTACCAAGACTCGCCCCGCTACGCAGCGGGCCACGGCTTTGGTGAATGATTATATCTCTTGGGGCGCGGGGCCGCGGGCTTCGCAGTATTTAGTGCTGGGCGCCAAATGCCACGCAGCTATTCGCGGCAAGTATTCACCTGACATAGAAGATGTGCAGGCTATTGCCAAATATGTGCTACGCCATCGTATTGTACGCAATTACAAAGCAGAGGCAGAAGGCATTTCGGAAGAAAAAGTAATCGAAAGCTTGTTTTAGGTAAAAAACCTGAACCTTCGGGCCATCATCGCCTACGATAAAAGAGCGGCCTTGGAGAATATATCTCCGGGCTGCTTTTGTATTTTTACGCCAAAACGATTCTGAAAAGCATCTGTTTTAATGTTTAACAAAATTGACTTATTTTACCGAAAAAAGTGTCATTATAATGAATAAAACTAAGCAATTCATATTTTTTATACATCGCTTGTCGCTTTTTATGGCCTTGCTGCTGCTATCGGCCTGCAATGAAGAAATGCGCGAAAGTCTTCGGCCGGTACCCACGGCCTTTGGCCGGGTCAATGGTATTGCCATCATTGCCGACAAGGCGCTCTGGGAGGGGCCCGTTGGTGATTCGTTGCGTAACTATTATAGCTCGGCGTATTTAATTTTGCCGCAGCCGGAGCCACTATTTGACCTGTCGCATTATACGATTGAGCAACTCAACGAAGAGACTACCCGCCGGGAATTGCGCAATTACCTCATTGTAGCCAATTTAGAGGATAGCAGCTCGCCAACCACTCAAATGGTGCTACAGGATATTGGCTCGGAAAAAGCCCGTCGCGCGAAGGAAGACCCTTCCTACAGCACCGTCATCGGAAAAGACAAGTGGGCGCAGGGGCAGTTGCTCATTTATCAATTTGCCCATTCGGAAGATGCTTTGTACGCCAATATCCGCAAAAGTTTTCCGGCGGTAGCCAAGCGTTTCAACAAGGCCGATGAAGATAAAATTGATGCTTCGCTCTTTCAAGGGGGCGAAAACAAGCGCCTGACCGAACAATTGCGCAGCAAAATGGACGTACAACTGCGTATCCCGAGCGATTTTTTTCTGGCGCTCGACAATGACGATATTTTCTGGATTCGCAAGGAAAGCTCCAAAGCCAGTAGTAGTATTATTTTGAAAAAACTGAAATACACGAGCCAGGCTCAGTTGACACGCGAAGGCATCAAAGCCGTGACGGACTCTATTGGGCGCTACTATGTTTCTTCGCAAATACCCAAAACCTATCAAAAAATCAACGATGTGGATTTGCCCATGTTTGTGGACATCACTACTGTGAATGGCAAATACGCTGTGGCTGCGCGCGGCATCTGGGAGATGGAGAATGATTTTATGGGCGGGCCTTTTGTCAGTTATTTGGTGCACAATCCCGAAAAAAGCGAGTTGATTTTTCTGGAAGGATTTGTGTACGCGCCCGGCGAAGACAAACGCAATTTTATTCAAAACCTTGAGTACCTAATTTCGCAAGTGCGATTTTGATACCTTCATTTTGAAAACGAACAGCCGCATTGTTTTTTATAACTTTATAAAATCGTGAATCGGACTTCGTAAATCGTATTATACGTTGCGACTATAGCTGCCGATATGAGTTTCATACTATTTGCTCAAGAAGCATAACTATCAACTTTGAAAAAGGCAAATGATAAAAAAAGATGAAATATTATCCTTTTTAAAAGAGCATAAAGACCAATTATTCTCTGAATATCAGTTGATTAGAATTGGTTTATTCGGTTCATTTGCAAGAGATGAAGCAACAGCAAATAGTGATATTGACTTGATAGTTGAATTTGAGCCTAACACAGAAAATTTATCAGAAAAGAAGTCGAAGATAAAAGATTTAGTGGCAAAAAAATTTGACAGAGAAGTTGATTTATGCAGAGAAAAATACATTAAGCCATATTTCAAACATCAAATTCTTCAATCCGTCATTTATGTCTGAAAAAGATAAAGGAAATCTGTTGGCAATAATTGATAGCTGCTCAAAAATTGAGAAGTTCATTAGTGATATTTGGGATGCAGATGCTTTCTTTGCCGATGAAAAGACATTTGATGCGGTACTGATGAATTTTATGGTAATTGGAGAAGCTGTTGGAAGGTTGACAAAAGAATTGAAAGAAAAGGAAACTCAAATACCATAGAAAAAAATCAAGGGATTTAGAAATATTGTTGCCCATGACTATTTTGGGGTGGATGCAGAAGAAGTATGGCAAATTATAAAAACCAACCTTCCGATATTGGAAAAAGAAATCAAGAAGCTATTGGAAAAAAATTAAAGGTGGCGTGCAACTTGACATAGCCGCAAGCTTTTGAATACTGACTTGCGACTATGCGAGTTGTGCTTTTTTGGGCTAATAAAAATTATCCCTGCCGAGAGAAAGCTTACTTCGCCAATGCTAAGCTTTTGTTGATGAAAGCAGTCAGGTCGGCGCCTTTGAGCATGCCGTGATTGAGCAGCGCAAGGTCGTAGAGGTAACGCGCAAAGTCCTGTTGGGTGGCTGCGTCAGCTGCGCGGAGCAATTTTTCAGCTACCAATGGATGATTGGTATTCACTACCACGTTGATAGAATCTGGGAAGTCGCCCCATTGCATTCCTTGCAAAGCTTGCATTTCTTTCATACGGCGCATGAACTCCGGGCGCGTGATAACCACCGGCTGGTCTTCGGGCGACATGGCCTTGAGCAACACCGACCGCCCCGTGGCGTCCTTCAGTAGGTTTTCAAAAATACCTTTTACCTGCTCTTGCTCGGTTTCGCTGAGCACGGATTCTGGCGTTTCGTCGCGTTGAATCAGGTTGTCAACCGTATCCGAGTCCACACGGACAAAGGTGACTTGCCCTGCTTTATATTCGAGATGTTGGATGAAATGGCTATCAATTACGGTGTCCATCACAAGCACATCGTAGCCTTTTTTGCGGCAGGCCTGCATGAAAATATCGTGCGCCTCCGGCTCGTGGGTATAGAGCAGAATAATTTTGTCGTGCTTATCCGTTTGGGTAGCCCGCACTTTTTCTTTGTATTCCTCGATGGTAAAAAACTGCCTATCCACATTGCGCAGCAGCGCAAAATCCTGCGCGCGCTCGTGAAATTTTTCATCAGATAGCATACCATATTTTACAAATACGCCAAGGTCGTTCCATTTCGATTCAAAGCCGGGGCGGTCTTTTTTGAACAGCTCGCTCAGCTTGTCTGCTACTTTTCGGGTGATATAACCCGTGATTTTCTTTACATTTTGGTCGCTTTGCAGCGCACTGCGCGATACGTTGAGCGGGATGTCGGGAGAATCAATGACGCCGTGCAGCAGCATTAAGAACTCTGGTACAATGTCTTTCACATCGTCGGTGACGTACACTTGGTTGCTGTACAGTTGGATTTTATTTTTCTGAACTTCGAAGGCATTGCCGATTTTCGGAAAATACAAAACGCCGGTCAGATTGAACGGATAGTCAATATTGAGGTGAATCCAGAACATGGGCGCGGCGCTGAAAGGATGCAGCTCCTGATAAAAATTTTGGTAGTCTTCATCGCTTAGGTCGGTGGGTTGTTTTTTCCAGAGTGGCGCGGTGTTGTTGATGATGTTGTCCACTTCAATGGTTTTCGTGGATTTTTCTTCACCTTCGCCTTCCGCTACGGTTTCGCTGCGTGTACCAAACTTGATGGGCACAGGCAGGAAACGGCAGTATTTCAGGAGCAACGCTTCGATGCGGTGCGTTTCGAGATAGTCTTTGGCGTCTTCGCTGATGTGCAACACCACGTCGGTGCCGCGTGTCTGTTTGTCATTGGCTACAATGCTGTACTCCGGGCTACCGTCGCAGCTCCAAGTGACGCCTTCGGCTCCTTCCTGCCACGATTTGGTGGCGGCTTCCACTTTTTCGGCTACCATGAATGCCGAGTAAAAACCCAGCCCGAAGTGACCAATGATGTTGCCGGTATCGTTTTTGTACTTGTCCAAAAATTCGGTAGCACTGGAAAAAGCTACTTGATTGAGGTATTTGTTGGCTTCTTCGGCCGTCATGCCAATGCCCTTATCGCGGATGGTCAGGGTTTTTTGCTCCTTGTCGAGCAAGATTTCAATGGTTAAGTCGCCGAGTTCACCTTTCACTTCGCCTCGGGCCGCCAGCGCCTTCAGTTTGGTCGTGGCATCTACTGCATTAGAAATCAGTTCTCGCAGGAAAATCTCCTGATCGGAGTACAAATATTGTTTGATAATCGGAAAGATGTTCTCCGTTTGTACAGAAATGGTTCCTTTTTGCATAGCTGAATTTGTTTTGGTCTTTTTGCAATAAAGGTGTTCAAAACCTGTGCCATGTGTAGCCCAACTGACAAATTGACGCAAAATACGTCCGCCAAGCAGGCATTAACATAGTTCCATGCAGTTTCAACGAAAAAAAATTTTGCTATTTGCAGCAGAAAGCGTTACTTTGCATCATCAAAGAGAGCTTTACACATCGGGTTATCTACGCACAGTCGTAATGTACACATTTGTCGCAGTCCTTTGCGAAGTGGTGCATTTTCTAAAACGATTCATACCAAAAAATTTCCATTTTAAAATTTCGGCAACAAAGCCTTCGATTCGGAGTAATATTCGAATTGGCAAGTATAGCTTTTGTTTTTTTTGAAATACTCGAAGATGCTTAGGTCAGTAATGACCATAGTAGGGGGTGAGCGAAGTCGGTCAATGGGGGGTTTAGACTTGGCTTTTAGCTCACTCCACTTTTTTCTTTTTTACCATGCCTCCAAAGTGCTCTTAGCACGCAGATGCAATTTTGCTTACCCGACGGTCGTGCCGGCCTCCTTCAAATTCAGTTGTAATAAAAATTTGTACCATTTGCTGCGCCAGCTCTGCACTGACAAAGCGAGCGGGCAGGGCGATGACGTTGGCGTTGTTGTGCTGCCGGGCCAGTGCAGCCAATTCTTCATTCCAGCACAAAGCGCAGCGAATACCTTGATGTTTGTTGGCGGTTATGGCTACTCCGTTGCCGCTGCCACAGATGAGTACTCCGAGGTCTGCTCGCCCACTTTCTACCTGCTCCGCTACCGGATGGGCAAAGTCGGGATAGTCCACAGCGTCCGCAGAATGGGTGCCAAAGTCTTGTATTTCAATGTCTTGTGCGCGCAGCATTTCTGCCAGGCTGTCTTTATAGACAAAACCGGCGTGGTCGCAGCCGATGGCAATGGTTTTGATATGCATAGTCAAATTTTTTTTGATGCCAGCGAATGAAATACGACTGATGCCATCCGCTGGCGTTTTGCTATTCTTGCTCTAAGGGCGGCGCCATTTCCGGTTGTACATCCTCAAGGCGATAGGGCGCAAAACGGCCTTGCAATTCTACCAGCCAGGCATTATCACCCATGCTTTGCACTCTTTGCAACATGGTTTCCATCGTTTGGTAGGCGAGGCTATAATCCTGTCGGAAGCTGCCGCTGATTAGGTCGGGCGAAAGCGAATCGTAAAATGCGAGCTGCTGTTCTAATTCATTAGCCAATATCTCCAAATGGGGTTTGGCCTTGTCGTAGGCATCCGCTTGGAAATAGACGTTGAGCATATACATAGTGCGATAGTCGTACGGGAAATTCATATGCGGAAACGACTCGAAGTACTTGTCTATCAAAGCAATAGCGCGCGTAGTATCCGTTTTGGCAATCAAATTGGCAGAAGCCCGCAGAATCATGGTTTGCATACTTTGGATGCTGGGCGCATAGCTCCTGTCCACGAATAAGTCGTATTTGTCAAAATTACCCCAGCGAAATTTTTCCATTACATTGGTATAAATGGCGTCGCTGTCCACTCGGCCACTACCGACGATGCCATAATTGGGGTCGCTATTGCTACGCACTGGCGTGATGCGCAGGGCCAGACCTTCAAGGCTCATATAATCTTGTAGGCCAAAGAATTTCTCGGGCCGGCAGGTTACCGCAAAATAAATGGGGCGCTCCCACATATTGGATGCAATAATATCAAGCACCGCGAGGTCGTCTTTTAATAGGTAAAAATCTTTACCGCTTACATTCAGCGGAATTCGGTCTGGAATGCGAGCCGAATCCGCCGGATTGACGGCTCCGCTGGCGATGAGCTGATTGCGATTAACTGGGATAAAAACGTTTTTCGTATAATAATGGCTTTCGTACTGCCGGCCAGCCTGCGAGGCCACCGGATGGTCTTCGCCGATAAAGCGCAGAAAATCATGCACAGACATCGCCGGGTCGGGTACATTCTGGTTGCGGCTTACATAAAATACCTGATTGCGCTTGCTGCCTCTCAGGGCTTCGGCTGGTATAGTCATGTTGATGGCCGGAGAGTCATTAATTTTGCGTCGAAGTAGGTCAATGTACCAATCCACGGCTATCAGACTGAGGTTGACCACGCGCACATCGGTGCGAATGCCTTCCACTTCTTGCGCGTACCACAGCGGGTAAGTGTCGTTATCGCCATAGGTAAAAATGATGGCATTAGGTGCGCAAGATTCGAGGAAGTTGTTGGCGTAGTCACGAGCACCAGTATGGTGGCGTCGGCTGTGGTCGTCGTAGTTTTGGGTACCCATCAGCAGAGGGGCGCTCAGCACTAAGGCCGAGGCCAGCGCGGCCGGAGCAATGCCTCCAAAATTCAGGCGGGTTCGGCACAATTCAAATAGCGCAGGCACGGCCATACCCATCCAGATGCAATAGGTAAAAAATGAACCCACCAGCACATAGTCGCGCTCACGAGGCTCATTAGGGGGTTGGTTAGAATAAATAATAATGCCAATGCCAGTAATAATGAACATGGCCAGCAGCCCCAGGGCATCGTTGCGGCGGCGATTGAAATGGAAAATCAAGCCTACCAGCCCAAACAGGAAAGGCAACATATAATAAGTATTGCGGGCTTTGTCATTTCTTTTCACATCGGGCAGCTCGCTCATATTGTACAATCGTGCCTCGTCCAAAGGCTTAATGCCCGACAGCCAGTGCCCGCTGGATTTGTCCCAGGGGTAAAAACCCTGATCGCCGTTTTGCTTGCCCGCAAAATTCCACATAAAATAGCGCCAGTACATCCAGCCCAATTGATATTGCAACATGAAGCGCATATTATCCGCTTGAGTGGGGCGGCCCGGTGGTAGTGGGTTGTTGGGGTCCAGCCCCATCCATTGTTTGTACAAAGCAGCCCGGTTTTGGGTGTAATCACCCATGCGCGGCAGCAGCATTTTATCCTTATCGTCGAATTTATACGTCAGTTTGTAATCTACAATTTCGTAGCGATCACCAACCCGGCCGTAGCGGTTTTGATAATCCTGACCAGTAGGCTGTGCCTCAAAGTGGGGGCCACGCAACAAAGGACGCTCGCCGTACTGCTCACGGTTCAGATAAGGGATCAAGCGCATGGCATCGCTGGGCGCGTTCATATTGATAGGGGTTTCCGCATTGGCGCGTATCACCACCACACCGATGGTAGAAAAGCCAAGCGTCACTAAAGTAGCTCCCACAATGATGTATTGCAATACCACACTTTCCTTGCGATGCGCATAACGCAGCCCCAAAAAGATAGCCGCCCCTACAATCAACAAGGTTGGAATCAACCCGGAATGAAATGGCATCCCCAGGGTATTTACCATAAATAACTCCAATTGGCTCCAAAGTGTAGGAATGCCTACAATGATAATTTTCTGGATGACCCCCAAAATAACCACGCCAATACCAGTAGCGGCAGCCATTCCCCAAAAGGTATGCTTTTGGTATTTTTTGAAATAGAAAAACAAGGCCAGCGCCGGAAAAGTAAGCAAGCTCAGCAGGTGCACACCAATGGAAAGCCCAGCAGCATATACCGCAAACAGCAGCCAGCGATCGGTCTGTGGCGTATCGGGCAGGGCGTACCATTTAATCACTGCCCAGAGGGTGAGCGCCGTGAAGAACGTGGACATGGCATACACTTCGCCTTCTACCGCCGAAAACCAGATAGAGGAAGCAAAAGCCGTGCCCAGCCCAGCTACGATGCCCGCCCCTGCCAGCGCGATGGTTTGGGCTGTATCCGGCGTGCCTTCGCGGCCCACCAAGGTCAGTTTGCTCAGCATGATGGTTATCCAACAGACGAAAGTAGCCGCCATTGCTGTACAAATGCCCGACATCAAGTTTACGGAATAAGCAATGTGCTCCGGATTATCGCTGATAATATCGGCTACCCAAGTGAACATGCGACCCACCAACGCAAACAAAGGCGCGCCGGGCGGGTGCACTACTTGCAATTTGTAAGCACCAAGAATAAACTCCCCGCAATCCCAAAGGCTACCCGTTGGCTCTGCTGAAATAGCGAATACCGTTGCTGTGATAGCAAAAACTAACCAGCCGGCAATATTGTCAATCAATTTATTGGAATTCATTTGTATGAAAGTTGATTCAATCAGGAAAAAGGTATTTGCCTGTAAAGCGGCTACCCACAAAATTTGAACTGCAAAGCTAAAAAAATATTGTCAAGAAACAGGGCGATAAGCGCTTTGCCAGCCTATAAAAAACGCGGTTTTCGTGCAGAAGCTGCCAGGAAAGTCTAAATTTGTTTTAAAAATAAGGAATGTTATGCGTTTACTGATTATCATCGCGGTGCTTTATTTTGCTATAAAAATGATTATTGCGCCCTTTTTTCAGGGGCTGATGGCTGATAGTGAAAAAAACAAGATCAAGCAATCGTCGGAAAAAAAGAGTGCGCGGGAAGAATACATTGATTATGAAGAAGTGGAATAAAGCCTGAAAAGTATGAAACACGAATTTGCTATCGGCGATTTAGTCTTGTACAAAAACAATCAATTCATTGCTTTCAATAAGCCAGCCAATGTGCCCGTGCAAGCCGACAAGACCGGCGACAAGGATTTGCTCGGCCTCGGCGAAATTTATACCAAAAGTACGCTGCATCTTATTCATCGGCTCGATCGGCCCGCTACCGGTGTCGTGCTTTTTGCCAAAACTTCGGGTGCGCTGGCAGCACTCAATGAGCAGTTTCAAAATCGGAGCGTACAGAAAACCTATCTGGCCGTAGTGAAAAACGCGCCCCCGCACGACGAAGGCACGCTGCTGCATTTTCTGCGAAAAAATGCCCGTCAGAATCGCTCTTTTGCAACCGAAACGGAAACGCCCGGTAGCAAACGCGCCGAGTTGCAATATCGCCTCATCGGCAGTAGCGACAATTATCAGCTGCTCGAAATTCGACTCATCAGCGGCCGGCATCACCAGATTCGGGCGCAGCTAAGTGCCATCGGCTGTCCGGTGAAAGGCGACGATAAGTACGGTTTTCGACGTGCCAATGCAGATCATTCCATTCATTTGCATGCCTGGAAATTGCGCTTTCAACATCCGATATCTGGCAATTGGGAAGAAATTGTTGCACCGCTGCCTGCCCACGACCCAGTTTGGGCTGCTTTTGAAACTAAGATAGCGGAGGTGGGTTAAATGAGTAAACAAGGTGTAAAAGAGATGATGTTTACAGGACTTTGGCCTTTTAGTAAGAAAAAAGATATGTTTACATTCAGCTAAATAATGGGGCATTGTTATTTTGTAAATGTTATTGGGTAAATTATTTATACAATTGATAATCAGTTATTTGTGTTTTTTACACTTGAAATATTATGTCCGGATACTCCTGTTGAATTGCGAACAGCAAACAGCTATTTTTTATTAAAAGAGCATAACAAAAAAACAGGCGACTACACCGCAGTGCAATCGCCCATTTTTTTATAGGAAAGAAGAATACTTATCCTGCTTTCACAATACGGCTTTGCTGCAATATCTGGTCGCCAGCAGTAATTCTCAATACATACATACCAGGTCTTACATCTGTAATATTCAGATTCGTTTGCTGAGCAGCGCTACCGTCAAAGCGCCACTGCTTTACCATCGTCCCATTGGCATCCACGAGTTCTACAATAATGTTTTCCAAGCCATCCGTCATGGGCATATCAAGCGTAATGCTGTTGGTTGCCGGATTCGGATAAGCCTGCAAACGCCCTGCGCCGCAGTTTCTCACAGTGAAGCGTACACCTCTTACGTCCAATGAAGCGCAGATGTTGCCGCCACCCTGAATGAGCAGTGCATTGATATCGAAGCCTGTGGTTGTACCCAACTGAACGCTGCCAAGATTGAGCGTATTCGGATCGTACACGAGCGTGTGAATGGTGTAGCGGCCGGTCTCTTTTACTTCAAATACCGGGATGTCGTTCACTTGCTGAATGACGAGTTCGTCGCCTGAAGTCAACACGTAAATACGCTGGAAGCCATGCGGCACTCTGGCGCGTACGATGACGTTACCAGCCAAGATTACTCTGTTGTTCTGGTCGAGGCACAACTGGCTGCCGCCTGCGCGGGTGTAGGAGATTCTACCTGCATCAGCACCACAGAATACGCAACGGCTCACGTTGAACTGTGCACCAGCTACGTCTAATGCTGCGCAAATGTCGCCACCGCCCTGAACGAGCAAACCGTTTACGTCAACACCAGTGGTCACGCCCAGCTCTACAATGCTCAGGTCAAGCGTAGCAGGGTCATACACCAAAGTATGAATGGTGAAGCGCCCTGTCGTATTTACATCAAAGCTTGGCTCAGCGCCTACTTGCTGAATGACTAAATTATTACCCGAAGTTAATACATAGAGCAATTCATACCCTTCCGGTACGTTCGGCTCTTCGCCGCGAGTAGCTGTCAATGTAACGCCGCCTCGGCCCGCCAAGCAGTCGGCATCATCGGCTATAAGTGTGCCAGCAGTAGCTTCGCAATCGCCATCCACATCGTCATCGCACTCTTCTACGTTAAACTGTGCACCAGCTACGTCCAATGCTGCGCAAATGTCGCCACCACCTTGGATGAGCAATCCATTCACATCCACACCAGTGGTCACGCCGATTTCTACAATACCCAAATCGAGGGTTTCGGGGTCAAACACCAAAGTATGAATAGTAAAGCGGCCCGTGCTTTCTACGGTGAAAGTTGGCTCTTCGTTCACTTGCTCAATGACGAGTTCTTCGCCTGAGGTCAGGACATAAATCAAAGAGAAACCTTCCGGCACCACCGGCTCCATGTCGTGGGTAGCAGTCAGGGTAGCTTCGCCATCTTCGAGGCAAGCATCATCATCGGCAGTGAGGGTACCAGCCATTGCTTCGCAAGCAGCTTCGCACTCTTCTACGTTAAACTGTGCACCAGCTACATCAAGCGCTGCGCAGATTTCGCCACCACCTTGGATGAGCAATCCATTCACATCCACACCAGTGGTCACGCCGATTTCTACAATACCCAAATCGAGGGTTTCGGGGTCAAACACCAAAGTATGAATAGTAAAGCGGCCCGTGCTTTCTACGGTGAAAGTTGGCTCTTCGTTCACTTGCTCAATGACGAGTTCTTCGCCTGAGGTCAGGACATAAATCAAAGAGAAACCTTCCGGCACCACCGGCTCCATGTCGTGGGTAGCAGTCAGGGTAGCTTCGCCATCTTCGAGGCAAGCATCATCATCGGCAGTGAGGGTACCAGCCATTGCTTCGCAAGCAGCTTCGCACTCTTCTACGTTAAACTGTGCACCAGCTACATCAAGCGCTGCGCAGATTTCGCCACCACCTTGGATGAGCAATCCATTCACATCCACACCAGTGGTCACGCCGATTTCTACAATACCCAAATCGAGGGTTTCGGGGTCAAACACCAAAGTATGAATAGTAAAGCGGCCCGTGCTTTCTACGGTGAAAGTTGGCTCTTCGTTCACTTGCTCAATGACGAGTTCTTCGCCCGAAGTCAATACATAAATTACAGAGAAACCTTCCGCTACGACCGGCTCCATGTCATGCATAGCGGTAAGCGTAGCCTCACCGTCTTCGAGGCAGGCATCGTCGTCGGCTACAAGCGTACCAGCCATAATCGGGCAGGCACAATCCAATACATTGAACTGTGCGCCAGCTACATCGAGTGCTGCACAGATTTCACCACCACCTTGTATCAACAATCCGTTTACATCCACACCAGTGGTCACACCAATTTCTACAATACCCAAATCGAGGGTTTCGGGGTCATATACTAAGGTGTGAATGGTGAACAAACCAATGTCTTCTACCGTAAAAGTCGGCTCGGCATTTACCTGTTCGATCGTCAGTTCTTCGCCTGAAGTAAGTACATAAATTACTTCAAAGCCTTCAGGTACAGTTGGTTCTACGTCGTGGGCAGCGGTCAGGGTCGCTTCGCCTTCTTCAAGACAAGCCTCGCCTTCAGCCATCAAAGTGCCAGCCATAGCCTCGCAAGTGGGTTCTTCGTCGCAAAGCCCAAAGCGGAACTTTACGCCCGTTACATCCAGCGCGGCGCAAATATCACCGCCACCTTGTATCAGCAATCCGTTTACATCAACGCCAGTGGTCACGCCAATTTCTACAATGCTCAGGTCGAGCGTGGCAGGGTCGTACACCAGCGTATGCAGGGTGAATAAACCGCTGGCATCGAGGGGTAGCTTAAATTCAGGGGTTTCATTAACTTGCTCAATGACCAGATCATTGCCGGAAGTCAATACATAAATTACTTCGAAGCCTTCCGGCACTACCGCACTGTCGTTGGGGGTTGCCGTCAGTACAAAATCCGTGCTCTGGACACAGAGTTGTTGAACTGCAAAACCGCCTGCGTTGGCTTCGCACTGCTGCGCCGAAAGCTGCAATGAGAAACCCGACATGAGCGTGAAAATTAGGGTTACAAGTGTCATTGTTCGCAAGGAACACAACATTTTTGGGTAAAAAATACCAAGTTTCATAGGTTAATTTATTTGGTTTTGAAAAAAGAATAGCCATTACCGTTGCTTACCGAAAAGCATTCAGGTCGTCTTGTAAATGAGATTTGTTTGTTTGAAAAAAGTGTACCGGGGAAATGACCGGGTGTAAATATGCGTGGAACTTTAAACTGGGGGAATCATAACTATACTTATCACAAGGTTTCAAACGGGATAATGTTCATTAATGTTATGATAATTTACGACAATTTGAAATATTTCGGGTTAAATTCGGGTTTGAAAAAATAAAATCACCAAAAAGATGAACCACAAATCAGCCGAAGTGCTTGGCATGAAGCAAATAATGAACGTATTGCCGCAAACGGGGCAAGTCACTTGGATGGGCATTCGTACGCAGCGCAAATCACCGCTTACCACCCTATCGGAAGTGGCGGTGAGCATAGAGGACGGACTGGCGGGCGACCACTATGGCCGCCAAGGCGGCAATCGCCAGGTCACGCTTATTCAAGCCGAGCATTTGGAGGCAGTGGCAGGTTTTTTGGGCAGGGCACAGCCCATAGACCCCATGCTGGCGCGCCGCAATATTGTTGTGCGAGGCATCAATTTGTTGGCTTTCGCCAATCGGCAATTCACCATTGGCGAGGTCGTATTAGAAATGACAGGCATTTGCCATCCTTGCACCCGTTTTGAACAAACACTGGGGCCGGGCGCTTACAACGCTATGCGCGGGCACGGAGGCATCACCGCCAAAGTGATTACCGGCGGTACTATTCGCCTCGGCGACCTGGTTGCCTTACACATCGAATCACCAACCACATAGTCAATACTATTTTATGGCGCGTATCAAAATCGAATGCCCGAAATGTAGCTGGGAGCCTGATGGCGGCGCTTATTGGGCTTGTAGTGCTTGCGGTCACGTTTGGAATACCTTCGATACCATGGCGCGCTGCCCGCAATGTCAGCATCAGCACGAACGCACCGCCTGCATTCCTTGGCGCGGCGGCTGCACGGCTTATGAGCCGCACTTAGATTGGTATAAAAACCTCAGTGGCATCATCCAGGAAGAGTTGGAAAGCATTGTGCAACCGATAGAAGCAATCATAGCCTAACCCATTTTTATATGAATATACAATCCCTTGCGGCCCAACTCGATGGCGAATTACACCACGACACCCTCATGCGTACGCTCTACGCTACCGATGCTTCTATTTACCGCGAATTGCCGCTGGCGGTGGCTTACCCCAAGCACGCGCAAGATATTCAGGCGCTGGTGGCGTTTGCACAGACCAATCGTGTGTCGCTCATTCCGCGCACGGCGGGCACGTCGCTGGCGGGGCAATGCGTAGGGCCGGGCATCGTGGTGGACCTGTCGCGTTATATGAATAAAATTCTCGAAGTAAACGTGGCAGAGCGCTGGGTACGCGTGCAGCCGGGCGTCATCCGCGACGAGTTGAATGCTTTCCTAAAACCGCATGGCTTGTTCTTTGGGCCGATTACTTCTACGGCCAATCGGGCCATGCTGGGCGGTATGGTGGGCAATAATTCGAGCGGTACCACGAGCATCAAATATGGAGTCACACGCGATCACGTATTAGAATTACACACCATATTAAGCGATGGTTCGGCGGTGGTTTTCCGTAGCCTTTCGGCAAATGAATTTCAGGAAAAAGTAAATAAAACCGACCACGAAGGTAAAATTTATCAACAAATTTATAATGAACTAAATGACCCCGATGCTCAAACAGAAATCCGGCGCGAGTTTCCTAAAGCCAATATTCACCGGCGCAACACGGGCTACGCGGTGGATGAATTATTAAAATCCAACATTTTTACATCCGGCGGACCCGATTTTAATTTTTGTAAACTGCTCGCTGGCTCGGAGGGCACCTTGGCTTTCACTACCGAAATTAAGCTGAACCTCAGCCTGCTACCGCCACCGCAAGAAGCCTTGGTTTGCGCACATTTTCACACCTTACAGGAGTCGCTGGAGGCTACGCTCATCGCCATGCGCCACGCGCCTTACGCCTGCGAGCTGATGGATAAAATCATTCTCGACTGCACCAAAGCGAATATTCAGCAGCAAAAAAATCGCTTTTTCATCGAAGGCGACCCCGGCGCGCTGCTCATGATCGAATTGCGTGGCGACACCCGCGAACAAGCCACGGCACTGGCGCAAGCGATGATTGCTGACATGCAACAGGCGGGCTATGGCTACGCTTTCCCCATCGTGTATCCGCCGGATACGGCGCGGGTGTTTGCGCTGCGGGCAGCGGGTTTTGGGGTGTTATCGAACATCAAAGGTGACGATAAACCCTTAGAGTTTGTGGAAGATACAGCCGTAGATTTACCCGATTTACCTGCGTATATTGCTGAATTTGAGCAAATTATGTCGAGTTTTAAACAACAGGCGGTCTATTACGCGCACGCAGGCGCAGGCGAGTTGCACATTCGGCCCAAGGTGAATTTGAAAACTTCGGCGGGCGTACAAATGATGCGCCAAATAGCCGAAGCTTCGGCTCGTTTAGTGAAAAAATATAATGGTTCGCTGAGTGGCGAGCACGGCGACGGGCGGGTGCGCGGTGAGTTTATCGCTATGATGTTGGGTAATAAAAATTTCGCTTTATTACAACGGATTAAAGAAACCTGGGATCCATATCATATTTTTAATCCCAATAAAATAACCGGTGCGCCGCCCATGGATCAGGATTTGCGCTATTTACAAGACCAACCGGAGCCAACTTTTGATACGGTTTTTGATTTTTCAGAGACGGGCAGTATTTTAAAATTAGCCGAAAAATGTAGCGGTTCGGGCGACTGCCGCAAGCTGGCGCAGGTAAGCGGCGGCGTGATGTGCCCTTCGTACATGGCTACGCGCAACGAAAAAGACACCACCCGCGCCCGCGCCAATACCTTACGCGAGTTTCTGACCCGCAGCCAAAACGGTGAAAATCGCTTCGCACATCAGGAGTTAAAGGATGTAATGGATTTATGTTTATCGTGTAAAGGTTGCACTTCAGAATGCCCCTCCAACGTAGATATGTCCACCCTGAAAGCAGAATTTTTACATCAATATTATAAAACGCATGGTGTGCCCTTACGCGCCAAAGCTTTTGCCCATATTGGCAAACTAAATGGATGGGCAGCGCACATATCCGGTGTAAGTAATTTTTTCTTTACCAATTCATTTACTACGCGCATCATAAAAAAGCTGATAGGCGTAGCACCGGAGCGTTCTCTACCGACATTATCCAATATTACATTGCGCAAGTGGCATCATAAAAATCGAAAAAAATTACAAGCCAGTGCAGCAAAAGGTAGCGTTTATTTATTTTGTGATGAATTTACCAATTATAATGATGCGCATATTGGTATTATAACTATCAAATTATTAACTAAATTGGGTTATAATGTAATCATGCCCAAGCACGCCGAAAGTGGTCGGGCGCACATTTCTAAAGGCTTGCTACGAGCGGCGCAACAAATGGCGCAACGCAATGTAATGATTTTTAAAAACTTGGTAAATGATGATACGCCGCTCATTGGTATTGAGCCATCGGCAATATTAAGTTTTCGGGATGAATATCCAAAATTAGTGCATAAAGATGCGCAGGCAGTTGCAAAGGAGTTGAGTAAAAATACCTTGCTCATAGAAGAATTTCTTGCCCAAGAAATACAAAAAGGTAATATTACACCCGACTTATTTACTAAAGCGGCTAAAAATATTTTATTACACGGTCATTGCCACCAAAAAGCCCTATCAAGCGTGGAGGCCAGTGCCTGGGTGCTCAACCTACCCGAAAATTATCAGGTGGAAGTTATCCCGTCGGGGTGTTGCGGCATGGCGGGATCGTTCGGGTATGAAGCCGAGCATTATGCCGTGAGCATGCAAATCGGAGAATTAGTGCTTTTTCCAGCAGTACGAAGTGCTGATAATGAGACAATTATAGCTGCACCGGGCACCAGTTGCCGCCACCAGATTCTGGATGGTACGGGCCGGAAAGCTCTGCACCCAGTCGAAATTTTATGGGCGGCTTTACAATAAAAAAAGCCGTCAGTAAATAAAATACCGACGGCTTTGGAAACGAAATATTATATCGTTAGTAATTCGGATTCTGTTTCAGATTCGGATTGGCGTTAATATCAGCGGTCGGAATAGGAAAAATATTGCGATAGCTGGGCACTTGTGTGCCGTCCCGCACGCCACCTTTCCATTGCCATACATAATTACCATCGGTCAATTGTCCAAAACGCACTAAGTCGGTGCGGCGGTGGCATTCCCAGTAGAGTTCACGGGCCCGCTCATCGAGCAGTAGGTCGAGTGTCAGTTGGTCGGCATTGACATTGCCGGCGCTGCCCTGGAAAGCCCTTTGGCGTACGGTATTGAAATACTGCGCAGCTTGGTCGCGGTTGCCATTGTTACGTACAATCGCTTCGGCCGCCATCAGATACGCATCTGCCAGACGGAACATCGGGAAATCCGTATCGGGGAAAGTAGCATTAGAGCCGCGGGTACCATCCGAGCGTACATTTTTGAACTTGCGCACGGCGATACCTTCTGTAAAGACAGCCACATCGTTAATATCGAGAGTTTGCCCCGGTCGGTGGAAAATACCGCGCCGATCGAACGAGGTCGAATTGATTTGATAGGTATAATCCGGCTGATTGACAAAGAGCAGAATTTGGTAGCTGCCGCTCTCGGTGATTTTGGTAATGGGCGCGCCGTTCAGTTCGAGAATGCGATTGCCGCCGTCGTCGCCGAGGGTTACATTAGGGTCTTTCGTAACAAAACGGAAGCCGCCAGGCACCATATCCAAATTGGCGCGCAAGGCCTTGAGATTGGCATCCCAAACCATAGGTACTTCTGCTCCCGATTGCACGGCATTGCCGGCGACGAACCACTCGCGCTTTTCAATAGTGTAGGTAAACTGCGACCAATTGACACGAATGTAATACAATCCCGGTTCTGGCACTACAATAGGCGCGCCGTTAAGTTGCAAGGTGCCGTTACCAGCGTTGTCGCCATAGATAGGTGCTGAATTGGAAGAAATGCGCGTAAAGCGAATGGTGGTATTCGGATCGGGGAAATACTTATGCCCTTCAAAAATATTGTTGCGCGCAGGCGAAGAGAGCGAGTTGCCTGTATCAGTAGCATCATTGCCCTGATGGCTGCCTGGCACATACACTTTTGGGTAGCCGGCCGTACCGCCAAGATTGGGGCCGGAAACCAAACCGCCGTCTGTTTCTGGGAATTTTGCTACAAACTCACGCGTGGTGCGTGTACCGCCCCAGCCTCCGGCCATGCCCAGTTCGGAGGGGTTGATATTGCCGCCAATAGCGGCGCTGATGATGAAGGTCATGCCTCCCCAGGTACGAGTGTTGATGCCATCGAAGGCGATTGGAAAAATAATTTCGTTGGAACGGTCATTATCTGCGAGGAACAGGTGCTGGTAATTCGGCTCAAGGCTGAAGCCGGCATTGATAATGCGATTGCAATAATCAAGGCATTCCGTATATTTTCGCTGCCCGATATATACTTCGGCGTTCAAATACAGTTTTGCCAGCAACATCCAAACGGCGGCGCGGTCGGCACGGCCGTATTGATTGGTGCGCGGAGCTGCTATGATTGGCTCAATCTCCAACAGTTCAGATTCGATATAATTAAAAAGGTCATTGGCATTGGTCTGCTGTGGGAAGAAAGCACCTACAGCATCTCTTTCCGTGACAAAAGGCACATTGCGGAACAGATCAAGCGCGTGCCAGTAGCTGAGTGCCCTCAGAAAACGAGCCTCGGCCCGGTAGCCCGCTATGTCGGTACGCAGTTGTCCGCTCACGCCGCGGCTGTCGAGGCGCTCGTCGGTTGTTTCGCGCAGAAATTCATTACAAATAGAAATTTGGTAAAAAACCCGGCTGTAAAAAGCAAAGATGAACCCGTCGCCAGCTGTCCAGGTTTGCTCATGAAAATTCTGGATGGTCTGATCATTCCAGCCGATGAGCGCTTCGTCCGTAGTCAGTTCCTGATGGTACCAGAAGCCGCGCAAATACTGACCGAAACCTTCGTCAATGCCTGCAATATCGGCTTGGCCCGAGGGGCCTTCCTGACCCGATACCGCCAGGCCTGCGTACAAACGCGCCAATACCTGCCGATAGGCCTCCGGATTGTCATACACTACGGCAGAAGTAATTTCCAGCGGATCAAGGGGCGCTGTGTCTAAGTCTTTAAAACAACCGCTCAGCACCGGCAATATCGCCGTTAACAAGATAAATGATGCAATACGTCTCATTTTATTAAGGATTGTAAATGTTTTTTAAAATGATTATCCTCGTTCGTCATTAAAACGTAACAGACACGCCCAGCAGGAATGTTCGCGGACGCGGGTAGAAATTATTGTCAATTCCATTACCAATTTCGGGATCCAGACCATCATACTTCGTAATGATAAAGGGGTTTTGTACTGTGCCATAGACGCGCAAAAACTCACCGAGTACCTGGTCAAAGCGATAGCCCAGCGTGATGTGATCCATCCGGAAGAAAGAGGCATTGGTCACAAAGTGATCACTAAAGGTAGCGTTGGCTTGGTTTACAATGTTGTTGTCAACTGCCGAGCGATGGATATTGGACAGGTACAGCGTCGGGTGCACTAAGCGCTGAAAATAGCCCATGTCGGTTGCTACGTTGTTGTAAACGAAGTTATTAATATTGCCGCGCCCGGCAAAGGATAGGTCGAATTTGCCAATATTCAGGTTGCTGGTCAGGCCAATAAGATAATCAGCAGCGGGTTTTTCAAAGCGATATTTATCATCATCATTTACTACGCCGTCGCCGTTGCGGTCTGCGAATTGCCCTTCGAGCACGCGGCCGTTTTCGTCATACAATTGCTGAAAAACAAAAAACGAGCTGGGCGCAAAGCCTACGCTGTGAATCTGAATGGTGCTGCCCACGCCGCCAGCGATACCTCCAGTGAAAATGCCTTGATAATCAGGATCATCAGTAGCGGTCAGCTTCGTGATTTCATTGTAGTTGTAGGCAATGTTGAAGCCAAGGTCCCAGCTAATCTTACCTTTTGACACAGGCGTGGCAAAAAGGGCTAGCTCCACTCCCCGGTTCACCATGTTACCGATGTTGGTTTCGATAAAATTGGTAAGGTTGGTGCCCGCCGGTACCGGAATGACGTTCAGCAAATCGCGGGTATCACGCTGATAAAAATCAAGCGAACCAGAGAGCCGATTTTTGATGACAGAAAAATCGAAAGCGATGTTGGTGGTGGTCGTTTCCTCCCACTTGATGTTGCGGTCGTAGCCGTTGGGGCGCAGCGTTGTGACGAAGGAATCGCCAAACTGGTATTGCGCATTTTGCAAACCTTGCTGATAACGCGGCTGGTAAATATAAGGACTGCCGATGTCTTGCTGACCAGTAATCCCCCAGCCAGTGCGTACTTTCAGATTATTAAAATAAGCATTGTCATTTTCAATGATTTTCACAGCAGCGGCTATGGCCGGGAAGAGGCCCCAGCGATTTTCCGGCGCGAAGCGCGAGGTGGCGTCGCCGCGCAAAGTAAAGGTGAACAGGTAGCGCTCCTTGAAGGTGTAGTTCACCCGCGAGAAGAGTGACAGGAGGTACAACTCATTGGCGATATTGCTGCGCTCGATGGTTTCGGAAGGCGTACCGGCGGCATTGCTATTGCGGAAAGCATTTTCATTATAAAAACGCTGCCAAGAATAGCCCGCCATCGCATCCACCACGTGGTCGCGGTTGAGTGCTTTTCGGTAGTTTAAATAAAACTCTAGTACAGAGTTGGTACGGGTTTGTTCGTATCTATTGTTAATACCGCCGCCGTTCACGGGGTCAAAGGAAAAAGCAACGGTATTATTGCCAGGTATCACTACGCTGCCTTCGCCGAAGGAGTAGTCGTAGCCGAGGTTCAGATTGGCGCGTAGCTCCGGCAGGAAAGGAATGCGATAGTCGGCTGATGCATTTAGAATGTAGCGCCGCACGGTAGAATTGTCATTGCGCAAACTGCGATCGAGTAGAGATACAGGATTGGCAGGTGCCAGCGGATTGGGCGTGCCGTCGGTTTGCACCCAGGCGGTATAGCCGGAAAATGTACTGTTGGGGTCGCGCACCGGCCGTGTAGGGTCAAAGCTGAGGGCTGCACCGATGGCGCCGCGCTCGGCAAACTGATTTTCGGTGAGCATTCCTTTCAGGCCGACGTTCACTTGGAGGGTATTTTTCAAAAAACCAGGCGAAAGATTGATGCCGAGGGTATAGCGCTGGAAATTGTCGTTCAGCAAAATGCCGTCTTTGTTGGTATAACCCAGCGACACACGGTAAGGCACGACATCCAGCGCACCGGAGAGGCTCAGGCTATGGTCTTGTGCCCAAGCATTCCGATAAATTTCTGATTGCCAATCGGTGTTGGCATCGCCCAGCAGATTCACGCGGTCAGGGAATTGCTCCTCCACCGCTGCCCGAAATTCTGCCGGACTGAGTATATCCACTTGATTGAAAGCATTGCCAATCGAGACGTTGCCGTTGTAGCTCACTTGCATTTTGGCACCAGCTGCGCCTTTTTTGGTGGTGATGAGAATAACCCCGCCCGCTGCCCGGCTACCATAAATGGCTGTGGCTGAGGCGTCTTTCAAAACGGTAATGGATTCGATGTCGTTAGGGTTGATGACGTTGAGCGGGTTGCGGTTGCCCGATACGCCGCCGCCGTCGAGCGGAATGCCGTCCACTACGAAAAGCGGGTCATTGGAAGCACCCAACGAAGATTCGCCTCGGATGCGAATACGCGAGGCATCATCGGGGCCGCCGCCGGTGGTGATGGCTACGCCCGGCACCTTGCCCGCCAGTAGTTCCTGCGGACTGGTGATGGCACCCCGGTTGAAGTCTTTAGTTGTTACGGTTTGCAGAGAGCCGGTTACGTCGGTGCGCCGTACAGTACCATAGCCAATCACCACAACTTCCTCAAGCGCTACGCCGGAAGAAAGCTGCACAATGATGTTGTCTTGGCCAGTGATGTTCACATCCAATTGATTATAGCCAGTGTAACTAATCGTGAGTACAGTAGTGGTCGCGCTGACGGAGAGCGAAAACGTACCGTCAAAGTCGGTGATAGTACCTACAGACGGAGTAGCTTTGTCCACAACGGTAGCGCCAATAAGTGGCTCGCCGGTTTGAGCGTCATATACCGTGCCGGTAATGGTTCTTTGCCCGGACAAGGCACTTGGTGCCAGCACCAGCATGAATAAGGCCAACGCCACCTGGATCAGGGTTTTCAAGTTCATAAACATTGTGATTGATTATTTTAAAATAAAGAACCAAAGGGGAGAAGTAACCTTCGGTTTCATGTTTCCAAAACAACAATTTTATTTGTCAATATAATTGCTTTACAGCTATTTCATTGAAAAAAATGTATAATTTCCCAAATTTTGCTCAAAATTAGCAAAACACCTTTTTTAAGTCGGCAGACTTATGAAAAAACCTTTTTTTTGTACAGATGCAATGTAAAATTTTTTCATGTTTCACCAAAATGATAAATATCATGTTTAGAATTCTATCTACGTTGATTTTTTGTATGCTTTTTCTGACCGGTTTTAGCCAAATTAGTACAATTGGCATTATTGGTCCAGCTACACCCGGCGGCTGGGATGCCGACACTGATATGGTGCAAAGTGAAGCAGATACTAATATGTGGACGCTCGAAATCACATTAGTGACTGGCGAAGCTAAGTTTCGTGCCAACAACGACTGGGCAGTGAACTGGGGGGATACCGGATTTCCTTTTGGCGCAGGAGTACAAAATGGTCCCAATATTCAAATAGTGGGAGGCGATTATTTGATTACTTTCAACTCCGAGACCGGCGATTATTTCTTCGATTTGCTTTCATCCGATATTGGCATCATCGGTAGTGCTACGCCCTTTGGCTGGGACCGCGAGGTGTTTATGTTTCAAGACCCGGATGACTCCAGCAAATATTCAATCACGCTGAATCTTGTAAACGGCGCAGCCAAATTCCGTGCTGACGGCGGCTGGGATGTCAACTGGGGTGCAGAAGATTTTCCTTCCGGTATTGCTGAACCAAATGGTCCCGATATTCCTATCGCTCAGGCTGGTCGCTACGCTATCTCTTTCGATCGCTCTACTGGCGAATACAACTTTGAAGAGCAAGTGGACTTTGAGTCAATCGGTGTCATTGGCAGTGCTACGGCCGGTGGCTGGGATGAAGAAACGGCGCTGAGCCGTGACCCAGGCAACCCCGACCGCTGGAGAGGCACGGTCACGCTGATGGAAGGCGAACTAAAATTCCGTGCCAATAATGACTGGGCAGTGAACTGGGGAGGCAGCGATTTCCCCAATGGTACAGCCGAGCTGGGGGGCGACAATATTCCGGTAGATGTGGCTGGCGATTACCTTGTTTCTTTCAATACCAGAACCTTAGAATACACTTTCCTCATCATTGGTGATTACGAGACAATCGGTATCATTGGCGATGCTACACCCGGCGGCTGGGACGCTGATACCGCTATGGAGCAAGACCCTAACGACAAATCCATCTGGCGCCTGCGCGTGGAGTTGGTGGAAGGCGAAGCCAAATTCCGTGCTGACAACGACTGGACCGTCAACTGGGGTAGTGGCGACTTCCCGAATGGCGTAGCCGAGCAAGATGGCCCGAACATTCCGGTGGTAGCCGGCGACTATCGCATCGTTTTCAATAGCACCACCGGCGAGTACAGCTTCGAGGAAGTACTGGAATACAAAGCCGTGAGCCTTGTGGGCAAATCAGGTCCGTTCAATGCTTGGCCCGAAACAGATGACATGGGCGCACGCGACTTTTTCCTCACCAAGGACGACGAAGACCCGCAACTTTGGACAACTACCAGTGTGACGCTGCGCAACTTTGCCGATGATACGGACGCTGGCGTCAAGTTCCGTGCGGATACAGCATGGACGGTCAACTGGGGTGCCGCAGACTTCCCAATGGGTATTGGTGTACCAAATGGCCCCAACATCCAGCCGGTGGCAGGTACTTATAGCATCGCCTTCAATTCTCTCACTGGCGAATATGTATTCGGTACACCAACGGCTTCGCGCGAGGAAATTTTGACGCCAAATTCGATTACATTAGCACCCAACCCAGCCAGCAGCTTGGTGTATGTCAATATTGATTCTGACAAATTGACGGGCATCGTAAATGTAGTGGTGTATGACCTCACGGGCCGCGCCGTTATGAATCAGCGCTTTGATACGCATTCGGATATCCGTTTGAATGTATCGCAACTCAAACCCGGACATTACGTAATGAACATCACGAATGGTCAGTACTTGATTGGTAAAAAACTTGTGATTGCACGATAAGCACGGCATTGGCAGTCAATTCAAAATACACAAGGCTGGAGTTCCTTAGCGGAGCTTCAGCCTTGCTGTTTTATATCGGCTTCGATTTGCGAAGTTTGAATTTTATATTTGTAAAACGTTGATTAACAAAATTTTGAAAATAAATAAGTGCGTCATCTCCAATTAAAAAGAGATTAAACAACAGATGTCGAATTTCAGGACGGGACACGAGACACTATGTCTTATCACCTATGCCTCACCACCCACTTCATTGCGAAAAGCAAAGAGCATTTTCAGCCCTACACGTCCACTTTGGCGTATTTGGCATTGGCTTCAATAAAGGCACGGCGCGGCGGCACCTCGTCGCCCATGAGCATGGCAAAGGTGCGATCCGCTTCGATGGCGTCGTCAATGCTTACCCGACGCAGAATGCGCGTATCTGGATTCATGGTGGTCTCCCAGAGTTGCTCGGCGTTCATCTCGCCCAAACCCTTGTAGCGCTGCACTTTCACAGACGACTCGTTGCCGCCTTTGGCATACGTAGCGATAGCTTCGCGGCGCTCTTCCTCACTCCAGCAGTAGCGGAATTCCTTGCCTTTTTGCACCCGATACAACGGCGGTGTAGCGATATAAATGTGCCCCTGCTCGATGAGCAGTTTCATATAGCGGAAGAAAAAAGTGAGAATCAGTGTAGTAATGTGGCTGCCGTCCACGTCGGCGTCGCACATGATGATGACCTTGTGATAGCGCAACTTACTCGTATTCAATATGCGCTCGCCATCTTCGTCTTCTTGGATATTCACACCCAGCGCGGTGAAGATATTTTTAATTTCCTCGTTTTCGTAAATTTTATGCTCCAGTGCTTTTTCTACATTCAAAATTTTGCCTCGTAAGGGCAGTATCGCTTGGAAATTGCGGTCGCGCCCCTGCTTGGCAGTGCCACCGGCAGAGTCCCCTTCCACGAGGAAGATTTCGGCGGCGCTAGCGTCTCTGGTGGCGCAGTCGGCCAATTTGCCGGGCAGTCCGCTTCCGGTCAGCACATTTTTGCGCTGCACCATTTCGCGGGCTTTGCGTGCCGCTTCGCGGGCCGTGGCCGCCAATACTACTTTTTCAATAATGCGCTTTGCTTCTTTCGGATTTTCTTCGAGGAAAGTGGCCAAAGCATCGCCCATGGCGCGCGACACAATGCCCGTCACTTCGGAGTTGCCCAATTCGCCTTTGGTTTGTCCTTTGAACTGTGGCTCCGGCACTTTTACAGAAACGACGGCAGTCAGCCCTTCCCGGAAATCTTCGCCAGAGGGTGTGAATTTCAGCTTTTTGAAAAAGCCATTGTCAATGCCGTATTGTTTGAATACCCGATTGACCGCCATCCGGAAGCCATTGACGTGCGTGCCCCCTTCGCGGGTATTGATGTTATTGACGAATGAGTAAATGCTTTCCGAATAAGAGGTATTGTATTGCATGGCAACTTCCACCTCTACGCCGTCTTCGCTGCCCACGACATGAATCGGGTTTTCGATGAGTTTGTTCTTGGACTCGTCCAAAAACAACACAAACTCTTTCAGCCCGCCTTCCGAGTGAAACGTTTCCACTTTGAAGCCACCTTTTTCGTCCGGGAAGCGCTCGTCAATGAGGCTCAGTGTCAGCCCGCTATTTAGGTAGGCCAATTCGCGCAGGCGGTGCGCCAATATCTCGTATTTGTACTCTATGGTATCGAAAATGGTGTGGTCCGGTTTGAAAGTAACGAAGGTGCCGGTTTTATTGGATTCGCCTATGGTCGTGACCTCGCCCAGCGGCTTGCCTTCAGCATATTCCTGAACGAAAACCTTGCCTTCGCGGTGGATTTCAGCTTTCAGGTAGGTAGAGAGCGCATTGACGCAGGAAATACCCACGCCGTGCAAACCACCGGACACTTTGTAGGTGTTTTTATCAAACTTACCGCCCGCGTGCAGTACCGTCATCACCACTTCGAGAGCGGATTTGTTGAGCTTTTCGTGCATACCCGTCGGGATGCCCCGCCCATCGTCCCTCACGGTGACAGAATTGTCGGGATGCACCACTACATCAATTTTTGAGCAATACCCCGCGAGATACTCGTCCACGGAGTTGTCCACCACTTCCCAAACGAGGTGGTGCAGCCCTTTGATATCGGTGCCGCCTATGTACATACTGGGGCGCTTACGCACCGCCTCCAATCCTTCCAGTGCTTGTATGTTGCTGGCATCGTAGTTGCCATTTTGCACTGGAATTTCCTGCAAGTCTTTTACCATATCCATTTTGCAAAGTTACGAAAAATAGTCGGTTTCAGGTAGGAATATTCACGTTTAAACAACGCTTTTCCAGGGTGGAAAGTTGCTGTGGGAGCCTCTTCTGCTATTCGTGGCAAAATCCGGTGCTTATAGCTATGCCATAGCTGTCAGATTTGTTCTTCCAGCGCATCAATTTGCATTTTGAAACTGTAGCGCGGCGTGGCGGTGTATAATTCATAGTAAAGGCGCAAGGCATCTTGGCGCAGTTCTGCGCGCTGCGGATGAATTTTAAATAATTCGGCATAGACGGCGGCTTGCTGGGCAAGTTGTAGCGGTCGTTGCAAAAGATTTTGCAGCAGAGTTTCGGCTTCAGCCGGGTTATTTTGCAAACGGTGGTGTTTGGCGGCTAGTATTTCTGCTTCGAAGAGCAAATCGGGGTTGCCGAGTTCGCGGGCAATGGCGAGCGCATCTTCTACGACCTGCCCCAATTCATGGAGGGTACCTGTTTCAATTAATACGGTGCCTTTCTCGGTAAGGCTGAAGCCGAGCACTAATTTATTGCCGATTTTCCGGGTGATGTCAATGGCGCGATTGTAGTAGGCCAGCGAGCGGTCGTACTGCTGGAGGTAGAAAAATACATCCGCTAAAGTATTGACGGCTTTCGCCAAACCTTTTTGGTAGCCGAGTGCTTCGCAAATCATGAGGTCCTTTTGCAAATAATCAATGGCTTTGTAAAACTCACCCTTGAAGCTGAGCAACTCACCAATCAGCCCGAGGGCAATAGCGATACCCTGTTTGTCACCAATTTCTTCACAAAGCGCGAGATCTTGCTCAAAAAGCTGCATGGCGCGCGCGTAGTCGCCCTTGCGCTCATACACACTGCCGATGCCGCCGAGAGCGATGGAGGTCAGTTGCTTGTTGCCTAACTCCCGGCTTACTTCTAATCCTTTTTCAAAACTTTCCAGCGCAGCGTCATAATCGCCTTTTTCAAAATAAACGATTCCGATTTTGGTGTACAAGTCAGCCACGCCCTGTTTGTCGTTGTGGTGTTGGGCTAAGTTGAGTTGTATCTGCTGGCAGCGGATGGCGTCGTCGTAGTTACCTTGATTCATGTAGGTGAGGCCGAGCGAAGCTACAATTTGCGAATTGGGCATTTCGGTAGCCCCTTGGCTGATGTCAATACTTTGGCTAAAAAAAGACTTGGCTTTTTCGTAATTACCTTGCCGGAAATACAGATTGCCAATATTGCCATATACTTTAGCAATGCCGGTATGATTTTCAATGGATTCAAAAAGTTGCAGTGCGGTCTGGAGCTGTGCGGCGGCGTTTTGATAATCACCCTTGAGCACGAGTAAGCGCCCCAAGTTGTTATTGCATTGCCCCAGCAGCAGTGCATCGCGGGTTTGCTTGGCCAATTTGAGCGCCTTGTTGTAGGTTTGTTCGCATTCTTCCCAGTGCCCGATCAGCTCCAGCACCTTGCCTTTTTGCAGGTAGGTGCGCACTTGGCGCTCTACGTCTTCCTCTTTGCCGAGTTGGCGCAGCAGCTTTTCGTAATATTCTAGTGCTAATTGATTTTGATAGTTGCGGCGGGCATAATCGGCAGCTTTGCGCAGGTATTCGCAGGTTTTGTCAAAAACGCTGGCCTGCTCATAATGAAAGGCAAGGTCGAAATATCGTTCTTCTATGCGGTCGGCATAAATTTTTTCAATAGCTTCGGCAATGAGTTTGTGCAATTGCTGAAGGCGCGTGCGTAGTTGCATACCGTAGGCTGCTTCGCGCAGCAGCGAGTGCCGGAAGATGTAGCGGAGCTCATTCATGGCGTGCCAGATTTGACCGTGCTCGGCGGTTTTTACCTGCTCGCGCAGCAGTTGTGTGCCATTGCCATTATGTTTAGAAAACGCTTCCTGCTCTTTCATTACTTCTGAAAGTACGGGTATTTCAAACTCGCGCCCGATAACAGCCGCCGCTTTCACGGTTTCTTTTACCAACACCGACAGGCGGTCAATACGTGCCGTTAAAATGGCATTGATGGAACCCGACAAACGAATGTTTTTGTCTTTAATCGTCCAGATACCATCTGTGTAAATCAATACGCCGCTTTCAGAAAAATACTCTAAGATTTGCTCCACATAAAACGGATTGCTGTTGGTCGCTCGCAGCAGCAATTCAAAAAAATCTTCGCTAACGGGCCCTTGCAATGAGGCTTCCGCGAAATGACGCACCGCCTCCGGTGCCAGGGTATTGAGGTTGAGTTCGAGCTGGCGTATGTCTAAGGTCAGCAAACTGTCTGTGTCAAATAGGTGCGGCCGGGTGCCATCATCGAGCAAACGGGAAGTGACTAACAGCAGTATCGGGTAGCGACCCAGGTGGCGCGGCAGCTCCTGGAGCACTTCCCGCGAGTTGTCGTCCAACCAGTGGGCATCCTCTAATTGCAATACAATTGGCTGGATTAACGACTCTGCAATAATTAAATTGATCATTGCCTGGATGGTATTCTGGTAGCGGCCCTTGGCGTCCAATTGCTCCCAGATAGAATCCGGATATACAATGCCGAGCTGAGCGGCCAATACCGACCGGGTGCGGAGCAATTCCTTGCGGACAAATTCTACCTCTGGAAAATTGTTCACGCTTGCTAAGCGCTGGATCAGCCCTTGCAAACGCGACTCAAAATGCTCCCGGGCACCGTTCATGCTTCCGTCTGGCGGTTGTTCGAAGTAGCTGCGTAGAAAATAAATGAATGGATTAAACGGCTTGCGAAGAATCTGATCAGCTTGGCATACAAACCAAGCCACGCCTTCGGCAGCGCAGAGTGCGTCCCTAAATTCGTGTGTAAGCCGGCTCTTGCCAATGCCCGCTTCACCGTAAATGTAAGCGATACCCGCTGGCTCCTTGTGGTGTAGCGCAGCAGCGAAATCAAAAAGTTGCTGTATTTCGGTGTCGCGCCCCACCATTTGACCGTCAAAAGTAGTGCGGTGTTCCTGATTGCGCCCAGTCAGGATGTAGGTAGGTACTGTACCTTTGATACCTTTGTACCGAATATCACCTTTCGGTGCGAAAGTAAAATGCCGGTTTTTGTTGAATTCATTGTCCACGAGAATTTCGCCCCAATCGGCAAATGTCATCAGGCGTGCTGCGAGATTGACCCGATTGCCTACTACCGCATACTGACAACGCTCCTCGCCACCCACCATACCCGCATAGGCGGTGCCAATGGTCATACCCGCTCGAAACCGCACCGGTATTTGCTCTTGGAGCGGTTGCAATTCTTCGCGCAGGGCACAAATAAACTCTAATGCACGGTCAATGGCGTTTTCAAATGAAACGGGCGCTCCGAAAAAACAACTAATGACGCTGCCTTTGTCGCCAAAGTCAATTTCTTTGAAATAACCGGAAAAAGTGTTGATTTTTTCTAATACCAAAGTGGTGAATAGATCGAGCTGTTCGTGGCTGTCCAAACCGTCGAAAGCAATAAAAATGGTAATAGCTGCGCGAAATTCACCCTCGCCGCTAAAATTGAGTACGGATTCTGGTAAGAAGCGCTTTACAATATCGGGCTTAATAAATGGAGTTATAGCCGCTTTGGAGCGCCCTTGTTCCACCTGCTGGTGCCCAGCCAAGCGATAGAAATGCGGCGCGATGGCTTCGGCTCGGAAGAGGGTTTGCGGTAATACCTGATAGAATGCTTCATCCAGCACAATTTCCTGATTGGCAGCTTGCGTCTGGCATTGGGCGCTATTGTCAATGGGCGCTCCTCGAAAATAGTAGGATTTATATTCTTTGCCAACAATACCCCAGTCCACGCGCCCCCACGACAAGCCGATTTTCAGACCGATAGTGAAATCGCCAAAACGCGAGGCCCTGCTGCCAAAGAAATGCCGCACTTGTAGCGCTGTTTGCACAAATTCGGCCGGGGTAGTGCTGCTCTGGCGCGCGGGAAAAACCGCAGTGAAGGCATCGCCTGCAAAATAAGGAATAAAGCCCCCTCTGGCATAAACAATACGCACCAGCGGCGCGAAGATTTCATTGAGAATATTGGACAGCTCCTCCGCGCCCCGGTTGCCGCGCCCCATAAGTGTTTCGGTCAGGGGGGTAAAACCCGAAAGGTCAATGAACATGGTGTATGCCTGCAATTGCCCCCGTAGCTTGCCCTGTTCGTACTGCTCTTGTATGAAATGTGGTATCAGGTTTTTCACAAATGGTATCCGTCAAATTCGTCAATAGCCAAACCGAAAGGTACGACTTTTCAGCCAATAAAAACCCTCCAACTGGCCTAAAATATGCCCTACGGCTCATCTTTATGGTCTTGCTATAGTTTTCCCGCTCGTGTTGCCAAAAATACGCCCCGCGCAACTTTTTGCAAATAATGGGGTCTTTACCTCCTAAAAATGAACGCGCAGGAATAAACCAACAACAAAGATAGTAATCACCTGATGAAAAAAACGACCCTTACCCTGCTACTGTGTGCCTCTTATTGGCTGTCCATAGCCCAAACATCTGATTTTCCTAAAAAAGAAATGCCTGCCTATCGTATCGAAACCGCTATTAAACTTGATGGGTTGCTCGATGAAGCCGTCTGGCAGGATGTACCGGCAGCTCGGCAATTTATACAACATTTGCCCATATTCGGAGCGAAACCCGCCCAACCCAGCGAAGTCAAAATTTTATACGATGACTCCGGCATTTATATTGGCGCTATATTATATGATAGCAAACCGGACAGCATCCTACAGGAGCTTTCGCAACGCGACCAATTGGGCAATACCGATTGGTTTGGTGTATTTATAGACCCCTACCGCGATGGTATCAATGGGGTAGCCTTTGTTGTAACGCCTGCCAATGTACAATTTGATGCTAAAATATCGGCCATAGCCAACAATAACAATGGCAACTGGAATCTGCTGCGCGGTGAAGACAAAAACTGGGACGCCGTGTGGGAAAGTAAGACGCGTATCACCCCGGAAGGCTGGGTTGTGGAAATGAAAATACCCTACGCCGCTCTGCGCTTTCCAAAAACCACTGAACAAACTTGGCATATTAACTTTGGGCGCGTCATCCGCCGACATCAGCAACGCAGCTACTGGAATGCCGTCAACCCTCAGCAAGACGGTTTTTTCAACCAGGCGGGCTATCTGACTGGTATTCGAGATATTAAATCACCGGTACGATTACAGGCTACACCCTTTGTGGCGGTGTATGGTGAGCGCTATCACGACCGGCAACGCAATCCTGTCAATAGTTTTGGGCATTCTTTCAATGGGGGGATGGATATTAAATATGGTATCAACGACGCTTTTACACTTGATATGACGCTCATTCCCGACTTTGGCGAAGCGCAGTCTGATAACCAAGTGCTCAACCTCTCACCTTTTGAGGTGCGCTTTGACGAAAACCGGCAGTTTTTTACCGAAGGAACAGAGCTATTCAACAAGGGTGGCTTGTTTTACTCTCGGCGCATTGGCGGTACGCCCCTTTACTACGGGCAAGTGGCCGAACAATTGCAAGAGGGGGAAAAAGTAGTCAGAAATCCGCAGCAGCCCCAGCTTTACAACGCCACCAAAATATCTGGACGAACCGAAAAAGGGCTGGGTGTAGGTTTTTTCAATGCTACCTCCGGCCGCAGCTACGCCACCGTGCGCAACGTCGAGGGCGTTGAGCGCCAGCTACTCACTGATCCATTGACCAATTTCAATGTATTGGTGCTAGACCAAAACCTGAAGCACAACTCTTATGTGACGCTTATCAACACCACCGTACTGCGTGAAGGAGAGGCCTACGATGCCAATGTAACGGGCGCGGTATTTGATGTTCGCAACAAAGCCAATGCCTACTCCCTGAGCGGGCAAGCCACGCTTTCACAGCGTTATTTTTCACATACAACCGACCTAGGGCATAAGCTCAACTTTACCCTACGCAAAATAAGCGGAAATATACAATGGGAACTCGGCTACAATGAAGACAGCGATACCTACAATCCTAACGATCTCGGTTTTCAAAACCTGAACAACCAGCGCTGGGCTTTCAGTTATATAGAATACAACCGCATCAAGCCCTTCTGGCGCTTCAACCGGGGCGGAGTAGGGGTGGCTCAGATCTATGCCATGCTGTACAATCCGGCGGTGTATTACAAATTTTCAGCCGATTTCTGGAGCTGGGCAGAAGGCAAAAACTTCTGGAATTACAATATCTGGGGAGGTGTGGAGCCTTTTATTACCTACGATTTTTTCGAGCCGCGCACGCCAGGGCGCTATTATCATATTCCAACCAGCCGCTACGTCGGTAGTTGGATGGGCACCGACACCCGCAAACGCTATCGCTTCAGTGGTAATATCAATTATCGTCATTTTAGTGAACAAGGCCGATATAATATCAATTTCTCTCTCGGTCACCGCCTGCGTGTAAACGACAAACTAAATTTTCAGTTCAGCTCCGGGCATATTATGATGCATAATGATATCGGTTTTGTGAATAAAATTCAGAATACCGAAACGATAGAAACGGAGGTAATCTTCGGCCGGCGCCACCGCCTCACCGTAGAAAACGTACTGAGCAGCGCCTATAATTTCAACGAAAACATGACGGTCACTTTCCGGCTGCGTCATTATTGGTCAAAGGTGGGATATCATAGTTTTCATCTTTTGCAAAAAAACGGACACCCCGGGCCTACCGATTATATGCATAATCATGATGCTAATTTTGATGCTTTTAATATTGATATGATTTACCGCTGGCGTTTTGCACCCGGCAGTGATATTTTTATTGTCTGGAAAAATGCTATTCTTGATTTTGAGGAAACAGCGCTGGTCAATTATTTTGACAACCTCAGCCGCCTATTGCAAACACCCAACCGCAACAACCTTTCTATCAAAGTTATTTACTTCCTCGATTATAACAACATGATGTCAAAACGACGTTAATTAGCAACATTAGTTATACAATTGACAATTACTTAGTAATGTTATTATATCGAAAATCAATAGGCACATCATTAGCCAATAGCATATTACCTTGCTGCGTATAACGACTGCCCGCCGGCACGAGCACTAAAAGACGGGCCGCATCGCTTGGGATATCAAAAGTTATTTCTCCCTTGACTCCGCGCTGTAATAGCTCTCGTCCTATGGCATCGTACACATCTACTGCTTCGGCTCCGAGGTCTATACGCACACTTTTCGCCTCTGGATATGGATTGAAATACAACCAGGTCGGATAGGCATCGTACTGCCGAAACATATCCGTTTTGCGGCAGTCCACTTGTACTATTTTTTCTACATTGGTCTTGCGAATGATACCGCCAAAAATGCCGACGTGCGCGCTGCCGTACACCGAAAACATGGTTTCGGGGGGCATCCCCGGCGCCCAATTGGGCCCGTCGCCCTGCACAAAAGGCGTGATGCCTTTAAACTGCTCGTAAGTAGATTCTTTAATGATGCCTTCATAGGCGATTAGGTTTTTGGTCACGGCTTTGTGATCAGGGATGGCTTGCAGCGAGTCGGGCATTTCGTAAGGATAAAACATACGGGCCGCATTAGCGGCATTGAGCAGCCATTTGCCTACGGCGCGGGCGTAGCGTTGGTCGTAGCGCACCAGCGCCGCGAAGGGACAAGCCACATCAAAAGTATTCATCAGGAAACCATAACCGCCGTTGTGGTCGGTGCTGCCAATGACGCCGTGCACATCATAGCCGCCCCAGTTGTCAGATAGCGCGCCCCAGCCAGTGCGGTTGGTCGCGTCGCCATCAAGCGTCCAGTTGATCAAGCGTTGCACGTCAAAATCAGTACCTTGCTCAGCGTTCATACGCGCAGCTACATACGCACCAAAGGGCATCAGAATTTCGTAAAAACGATTTTCCGGCTGATTGGCCAGCACCCTGAGCGCGTGTTGGGCTGCTTGGAGATATTTTTCATCGCCAAATTTTTGGTAAGCGGCATACAGGATAAAAGCATAACCCGCTGCGGCGTCTTCCTGCGGTACAATGTGATTGGTGCCGGGCTGCATATTTTTGAAATCGAAAAAAGAATAGCTGTAATTATCGCCGAGGATAGAATCCGATTTATAAAATTGTTCGGCTACGATTTGCATAATGGTATCATATCCTGCATCTGGATAATAATTGCCAACGGCATAAAATAATACGTTATTATATACATCATACCACCAGTCATTGCCATAGCCGCCGCCGATGTGCCCTGCCGGATTGGTGAAATTCATAATAATATTCCAGCCGGTATCTTTATTAAAATAATTGCGCGCCATGCGCACATAATTGCGTCCGTCCTGATTGCTTTTGTCAATCCCGACCAGCGTAGCTCCAAGGATAGATCCCAGCACGCCAAGCCCTTCATGGGCTTCGAGGTTTTTGCCGACTCCCTGCCGGATGTCGCCGAGGGCAGTAAAAATACCAAAAGTACTTTGGTCGAGGTTGCGTTGATTGGGGTCGAGCCAGATTAACGGCAGATAATCGCCAGTTTGTGAAAAATCATACACATAGGCGTCAAAGTCGCGGGCAACTTGATACCAGTCTTTCATGGCATAAGGCGCAGGCTCATTGGGCATGCCTTCTACGCGCGCTATAGCTATCTGCGCTACTGGCCCCGCCGTAGGCTCGAATGGCTTAGGAGCACAGGCGGCCAGCGCCCATATTATAATAACGGTTGTAAAAAAGTGCATGTAATTCATATAAAAACGTTTGTTATTTACCTTTTTATAAAAATCCCGAACTCAATTTTATATTGCAAACTAAACTGGCCCTTGTAGCGCGGCTGGTTCCTGTACTGTGGCGGCCTTTGGCTTCCATAAAGGGTCTTTCAGAATGGATTTAGCCACGAAAATGGATAAAAATTGTACGAGTGCAATAACTAAGAGTGCATAACGCAATGCAATATCGTCGCTTACGTAGCGCGCCAGCAAAATGAATAAGCCGCAGCCCAGCAAGCGCCCGGCGTACAGCCCCAGCTCGTGGTTGAAAATGTAAGCAAATTCGTTGCGTTTTTCCTTGGCTGCCACCAGGTCAATCACGCCCAACTGAATGGGGAAATAGGCAATATCGAGCAGCGGGCGAGCAAAAATAAGGCAGAGCACAAACAAAATAACGCCCACCGATGAATACAACCCGGCGTTGAAAAGTGCACCCAGCACAAATAATGATAAACCGGCTGTAAAGATGCGCAGGCGATGCTCCGGCTTAGCTACCCGACCTATGATGTATAATAAAATGGCTGATAATAATGCCCCGATAGACTGGATAAGTCCCAGTTCGCCTTCTTCGCCCACCAGTTTCATGATGAGCATCACGGGCGCCGTTACAATGTAGCCTTGCGCTACGCCTTTTAGCGCGGAGAGCTGGAGCATTTTATTCCACAAGGGGTCAAATTTTAAAAATAGAAAAGGTGCTTTTTTCGGATTTTGAAATTTTCCCCGATGCACGAGGATAGAAGCCACGGCAGTTAGTACAAATACGACGCCGGTGAGCATGTAATACGCCACATTTACTTGCCCGCTAAACCAACCCTGCTTTTGTGTAGTGGCAATAAAGCCGCCGACTAAAAATGGTACTATAATGAAGGTAAGGGTGTAAAAAAAAGTTTCGATGCCATAATAATAATTCCGGTTTTTATCCTCGGTGGTGCTCAGCGCTAGAAAGTCGCGGTTGGCCCAGAAAAAACCATAAGACAAGCCCATAATCAGCCCGGCCATAAATACGCCAAAAGTATCTAACTCTTTGAGCAGCATCATGGCTGTCATGGAAATACCGCTCAATAACATTCCAAATGAATAAAGCCGCGAAATATGAACGTGATTTAATAAAAAACCATTAATCATAAAAGTGGCCGGGATGCCGGTGTACAGGGCTAATTGGAATACCACCACGAGGCTGATGTCTGACGAATTGCGCATGATATAAGCTCCGATGAATAATTCGATAATGGGCAACACCAGCGCGTAAATTAGGTTGGTGAGCAGCAAAGTGCGCATGCCCAGCGGATGCGCCATAAAAAAGGTAAACTCGTGCGTTAGTTTTTTTAGCATGGGTTGGTTGTCTGTTAGCTTGTTTTGTTTTTGAATGGCTCAGGATAAGACCTGCAAGCCGGATAAAATATGTTCAATAGACAAGGTAGCGCCGCAAATTACTTCATCGGATGCGCCATAATACATCGTAATTTTGTCGCCTTTTACAATATGCCCGTTCGTAAAAACGACATTGCCAAAAAAACCAGTTTTTTCGTATTCGGCTAAGGGTTCAAATAAGGGTTCGTACGAGCGCGCCAGCACCTTCGATGGGTCATTCAAATCAAGCAGCACAGCGCCAAGGCAATAACGATTGTCAAAATCGGCTCCGTGATAAATTTCTAACCAGCCTTCCGGAGTTCTAATCGGAGCCGCGCCTGCGCCTACCCGCGCACAATCCCACATATCGGGCCGCGTGTGCAAAATGCAGCGATGCCCGCCCCAGTGGGTCAGGTTGTCGGAATGCGCTATCCAAATAAAATTGCCACCCAGGTCAATGCCCGAAGGACGATGCAGGCAGTAATAGCGCCCGTTGATTTTTGCTTCAAACAGGGCGCAATCTTTATTGTGTGGTGGCAGAATCATTCCTTTGCGTTCGATGCTGCGCCAATCAAGCGTACGCATCAACCCTACACCCACGCCACTGTAAGATACCTGCGTGTAAGTGAGATAATAGGCACCCTCTAACCAGGTCACACGACAATCTTCAATACCGAAGCTTTCGAGCTCGCCCTGCCCGACAATGCGGGTCGGAAAGTCCTGTGGTTCGTAAAAATGTACTCCATCATCGCTGCACACCAAGCGCAGGTGTGAGATGGTGCTCAGATAAGTGGTACCTTGGTACTTGACGTAGCGTGCATCTGAGAGGTCCACATCAGGATTGTCTTTGGCAAATTCCAGAATTTCCAAACTACCGTCTTCCTGCATTATCGGAAAAGATACCATACCGTCTTTTTGTACGGGGCGCTCGGCTACGCGCAGCAGCAGCCAAGTTTTATTGGCAAAGGTAAATACGCCCGGATTGAGCACACACTCTACAATCAACCCCGGATGGCTCGGACGAATATCTTTGGTTTGAATAATGGGATTCTGTTCAAATCTTTTGGTCAAAACAGACATGTGTAATCAGCTTTGATGTTGAAAATTTTTTGTTTGTTGTTTTGGTCAGTTGCCCACAAAAAAGGCCCCGAAAGTACTTTGCTTCCGAGGCCTTTTACAGGCAGGGTTTTATTGCTTTTTGATGAATTTCACCGCGCCGAGGTTTTTACCACCGAATACAAAATTCAGGAAGTAGCTACCTTCCGGATAGCGGCTCACATCCAGCGTAAGCTGTGCTTCTGGCAGTTCATGACGATTGAATCGTATGGCTTCCAACTGGCGGCCGTTGATGTCAAACACGCGCAGCAGCAAGGGCTGGTTATTCGGTAGCGTATGCTCAATGACGAGCCGGTCGGTCGTCGGGTTCGGATACACTACTTTCAGCACCTGGCGCAGCTCGCTGCTCAGATAATCGTCAAGACTGGTCGTGCCGCTGCCGTACAAATTGGCAATTTCGGCGGCTGTAAGCGCTTTGTTATAAATTTTCAACTCGTCCAGCGCTCCGATGAAATACTGCCCACCCTCAATGGGGTTATTGCCCATGCCGAGTGGCCGATTGGTGCTGTTGAGCGTACCGGGTGCCGGCTTGCGATTCACCTCTTGCCCGTCTATGTAAATGATATCATTTACCCCGTCGTGTACCATGGTGACATACCACCAGAAGCCTTCGGTCAGTTCGTTGCCGTCGCCGGAGTCCATATCGGAGATAAAATTGGGGAATTGCGTGGTCTTGCTATTCGTTGTCCACACAATTTTCAGGTGCTGCGGCAGCGATACTTTCCAGCGCTGGCTCCAGTGCCCAAAGCTGAGTATGTAGGCTTCTGCATCGGCAAAATTGCGCCCATCCACTCGAATCCAAAAACTGACGGTAGCAAAGTCGGAAATCAATTGTACGGCATTGGCCGCCAGTACAGAGTCCTGCTGTCCGTCAAACTTGATGGCCGTACCGCTGGCATTGGGGCGGTTGGTCACCGGTTCAAATACCGGATTGCCTCCAATGGCACCGTGATTGGCGTAAGGAGTAGCGTCGTTGGCGTTGCCTTCAAATGGATACCAGGCCACCAACCCCGGCTCGCCCGTGTCAATTTCTGGCTCGGTAGCAATGGTTATTTCTGCGAAATCAGAATTATTACCCGCCGCATCAAAGGCATAGACTTCAAAGGTGTAAAGGGTTTGTGGCTCCAGCCCGCTAATGAATACCGAGGTGCTGGCCGGTGGCAATGTATCGAACAGGATGCCATCCACGAGCACCACGTAGCCTGCCAACCGCCGGTCGTCCACGGAGGGTTCCCATGATAATAATACAGAATTTGAGCCTGCATCAGCCGTCAGGTTGCCGGGCATGGTCGGGGGCGTTGTGTCGGGCGTTTGCTCTTCGCCGGTGGTCACTTGCAAGGTCGTTCTAACGGATTCATTGCCCGCTGCGTCCACGGCGGTTACACCAAAGGTGAATTCCGTCAGCGGCGGCAGTTCGAGCAGTGCAAGCGAGGTTTGGATAGTTGTTGCAATTTTGGCATTGTTCTGAAAAACATTGTAGCCCGTTACGCCTACATTATCGGTAGAAGGCAGCCAGTTGAGCGTTACATTATTAAAATTCACTATGGCTGTCAAATTGAGCGGAGCCGAAGGCGCTTCGGTATCGGTCTCGGCTGGAGGCTGGCTTTGCGCTGCGTACAAATCAGCAATTTCCTGATCATTCAGGGCGCGGTTGTAAATTTGCACTTCGTCCAATGCACCATTAAAATGGGAGCCGCCGTCAATCGGATTGTAGCCCATACCTAAGGGGCGAGTAGTACTGTTCAGCGTGCCGGACACTGCTTTGGAAGCAACAGGGGCGCCATTGAAGAAAATGCGGTCGTTGGTGCCGTCGTGCACCATTACTACGTGCGTCCAGACGCCAGGCTGCAAGGTATTGGCATCGCCGGAGTCCATATCGGAAATGCCGGAGGTATTGTTGGTGGTCCAAACGGGTTTGCCGTGCGGCGGTAGGGAAATTTTCCAACGCTCTTGCCAGCCGCCAAATGACAGCAAGAAAGCCTCGCCCGTGCCGGGCAATTCGTTCACATTCACCCAGAAACTGACGGTGGTAAAGTCCGAATTCAATTGTGGCGAATTGGCTGCGGTTATTTCATCGCTCAAACCATTAAAATTGTAGGCTTTATTGGCTTTGCCAAAGCGATCGTCATCTAATTGTGCGCCGCTTACCCGTGCGTGGTTGCGGAAAGGCGTGACATCATTGGCATTGCCATTGAAAGGGTAAAATGCGACTAATTCATCCGCGAAAGCAGGTGTCTGGCTTTGCGCAGCATACAAATCGGCAATTTCTTCATTGCTCAACGCCCGATTGTAAATTTGAATATCGTCTAAGTCACCATTGAAAAAGTTGTCATTGTCAATCGGATTATAACCGATGCCCAAGGGATAGCGGGTGGCATTCAAGGCGCCGATGACTGCTTTTTCATTCGCCAAAGCGCCATTGATAAAAATTTTATTGGTTGCACCGTCGTGTACCATGGCTACGTGTGCCCAAACGCCGGGCTGTAGGGCATTGCCATCGCCGGAGTCCATATCGGAAATGCCATTGGCGTAATTGGTGGTGAATACGGGCTTACCATGACCAGGCAACGAGATTTTCCAGCGCTGCTGCCAGCCGCCATTAGAAAGTAGAAATACTTCGCCGGAAGCAGGCAGTTCCTGTACGCGCACCCAAAAGCTGATGGTCGCAAAATCAGAATTAAGTGCCGGAGAATTGGCCGCCCACATGGCTTCTGCCCCAGAGAAGCGGTAGGCATTATTGGCGTAGCCAAAACGATTGACCGTAGGTACTGCTTCATTGACTAAGGCGTGATTGCCAAACTGCGTTGCGTCTTGGGCATCGCCAGCGAAATTATACTCAGCCACCAAGTCGGTTGGTTCGGCTGGAGAAGCCGCCTGCGCAGCGTATAAATCGGCAATGGCTTCGTCGCTCAGGGCGTAGTTAAAAAGCTGCACTTCATCGAGCGCACCGTCAAAGTAGTTGCCACCATCAATCGGATTGTAGCCCATGCCGAGGGGGCGGGTGGTGCTGTTCATGGCTCCAGCTACTGCCTTGGAAGCCACTAAGGCGCCATCCATGAAAATTTTGTCGTTGGTGCCATCGTGTACAAATACGACGTGCGTCCAGACGCCGGGTTGCAAGCTATTGCCATCGCCGGAGTCCATATCGGAAATGCCGGAAGTGTTGTTGGTCGTCCAGACGGGCTTGCCGTGGCCAGGCAGGGAGATTTTCCAGCGCTCCTGCCAGCCGCCGAAGGACATGAGGAAGGCCTCGCCGGTAGCGGGCAAGGCGTTGGGCCGCACCCAGAAACTCACGGTTGTGTAAGGCGAATTGAGCTGTGCGGAGTTGCTCGCCTCGATTTTGGAAGATGTGCCATTGAAATCATACGCGCTAAAGCCAAAGCCAAAGCGATCGGTAGCAGGAGTCACCTCCGTAGCAGTGCCATGATTGCCGAAAGGCGTACCATCTAATGCATTGCCACTGAAGGCATAAGCGGCCACAAGTCCCTCCGCCACGTTGGGGGCAGCGCTTTGTTCGGCGTATAAATCAGCAATTTGCTGGTCGCTCAGTGCTTCCGCAAAAATCATCACTTCGTCGAGGTCACCATTGAAAAAGTTGGCATTGTCAATCGGATTATAACCGATGCCCAAGGGGCGGGTAGTGTTGTTCAGCGCTCCGGCTACTGCCTTGGTGGCCACGCGCACTCCGTTCATGTAAATGCGGTCGTTGGTGCCATCGTGTACAAAGGCTACGTGCATCCAGGTGCCTGGTACCAGCACATTGCCATCGCCGGAGTCCATGTCGGAAATGCCGGAAGTGTTGTTGGTGGTCCAAACGGGTTTGCCATGATTGGGTAGCGAGATTTTCCAGCGCTCTTGCCAGCCGCCAAACGACATGAGGAAGGCCTCGCCCTGCCCCGGGAGTGCATTCACACGTACCCAAAAGCTGACGGTGGTGAAGTCGGAGTTGAGGGCTGCCAAATTGGGCGCTTGCAAAAAAGCCTGCGTACCGTCGAATTGGAAAGCGCTGTTGGCCCAGCCGAATCGGTCTTGCGTCAGCACTGCGCCGTTGATTACAGCGGTATTGTTATTGCCAGAAAGGTCGCTTGCATTTCCCGCAAAGGGATAATGCGCAACCGGCGCTTGTGCCAGCGCTCCTGTGCTGGCCAAAAGCCAACAGCAGGCAAGTAGATAAAGAGTGGATATATACAATCTCATAAGCAATTGGTTTTGAAATGGTTAAAAAAATCTGTTTGGTCAATTTTTTATAAAACGAGCGGTGCCTACTCCTTCCGAAGATTGTAGCAAAATGGTATAAAGTCCCGTTGTCCAAGTTTTTGTATCAATAATAATAGTGCCCGAGGGGTGCCCAATAGCTGATAGCTGTTGCATTAGTTGCCCGTTCGTATTGTAAATAGTGAGCCGGCTATTGCCTGACAGTTCTTGCCAGGGCAGTTGTACGGTGAGTTGCTCGCGCACAGGATTCGGAGCTACTTCGATGCGAAATCGTTGATTATGAATAGTTTCTGCTGAGGTAGTTACATCTGCTTCGTACAGGGCTGCGGCCGCGGCCGGGCTAAGGGCATAATCAAAAATCTTCACTTCGTCAATCACGCCGCGAAAGTTGTAGTTGGCATCGCCCGGTAGCATCTGCCCGATGAGCAGAGGTAGATTGGCTGTACGGATTTTACCGCTCAATTCTTTAAAACTGTGCAATTGTCCATTGATATACAAGGCGAGCAACTGGCCGTCGTAAGTTGCCGTGACGTGGTAAAAACGATTGGTTTCCAAGGGTGTTTCCGAATCTAAGTCGCGGATGCCAGCCGTGCTGTTAATCGTCCAGCGGATTTTGCGCTCCGGCGTGAAAGAAATTTTCCAGCGATTTTGCCAGCTTCCGTGCGATAGGAGAAAAGATTCTCGGTCGGGCAGCTGCTCGGCATTGAACCAACTACTTACCGTAATAGCATCTTGAAAATTCAGCAGCGGATTGAACGGCACATTGATATGATTGGCAATACCATTGAAATAATAAGCGCTGGAGGGGGCGCCGCTCCGGTCGTCGGTCAGGCGCGCACCTATGGCCGTGCCGTGAAGTTGGTTGCCGCTGGCGTCATTAGCATTGCCTGAAAAAGGGTAGTATGCAATCAAATTGCCGCTGGTCGGCACAAAGTCTTTCACCAAAACCGTAATGGCGGCTGTTGCGGACAATCCTTTGTCGTCCGTTACCAGCACACTGATTTTTATAGTGCCTTCGCTGGCAGGCGCTGTCCAGCTTACTGTATTGCCAATACCTACAAATGAGCCACCCTCGGCGCTCCAGGTGTAAGTCAGCGGGTCGTTATTGGCATCAATGGCCTCGCAAAAAAGTTGTAACACGCCATCCGGTACTATGTAGTTTTCGCTGGCGCGCAATTCCAGAATTTCGGGTGCTTTGTTGATTTCAGCTACAATTTGCAACAATAAAATGGCTGTATCGCGTTGCTCCTGCTCATCGGTTACTATTACCTGTAGGGTATAACTGCCCTCCACATCGGAAGCGCGCCAAATTACCTCGGTGCCTTCGCCAATAATTTCTCCGCCGGAGGCGCTCCATTCGTAAGTCAACGTTTCGGAATCGCGATCGAACGCTTTGACAAACACAGGGGTTGAGTCACCTGTTTCTACTTCTGATTGCAAAGCTGCCAGCGCTTGAATGCGCGGTGCCCACGCGAAAGGTTCGACGGATTGCATATAATCCACCACGATGCCGTTGACGAGCATTTTATTGCGATGGTAAGTGACTGCGCCGCCTGCCGGAGTAAGCACGACGACCAGCGCCTCGTTGGGTGGAATGTTGATATTCACTGTACCGCTTTGGCCCTGCATGAGAAAAGTTTCCGAAAGGGATTCATATACATCCACCGGGGTATCGCCGAGGTTGATAGCTATGGTTTGGGGCGTATTGTAAGGATTGAAATATAGCCGCGAAGGGTAAGCCGCATCTTTGTAAAAATCGGTTGGCAAAAGGTCTATTTCCAAAATTCTGTCCACGTTGGTCTTGCTTACTATAGCACCGAGATAGCCAATAGAAGAAGTACCATACAGCGCCAGATTGGTGGCGGCCCAACCACCGCGCAAGGCATCGCCAGTAGAAAAGGGCATCTGCCCCGCCCAGCGCTCACGTAGGGCTTCGTAGCCAATCACACGGTCGGGGTCATTGGCGTTGGACCAATCGCTGGCATCTTGCAAAAACCCAGGCAGAAAACCCGGAAAAAACAGTCGGGTAGCATTCGTTAGGTTGAGCATCCACTTGCCGATAGCACGGGCAAAACGCTTGTCATAACGCACCATTGGCACGAGCGCGGCCGCCTGTTGTACGCCATTTAGCTGGAAAGCATAGTCGTTTCCATTGTCATTGGCTTCGCCTACCAATCCGGAGACATCAAAGCCATTCCAGCGCCCGACAATAGTGCCCCAGCCGCGCAGAAAGCCGCGGTCAAACGACCAGTTAATCATTTTTTCAATATCGTAATTCGTGCCTAATTCGGCGTTCATTTTGGCAGCGACATAAGTGCCGTAGGGCAATTGCAATTCGTAGGAAGGATTGAGCGTCCATTCACTGAGAAACTCCAGGCTCCATTCCGCCGCTTTGAGGTATTCGGGGTTGCCGGTTTTTTTGTAAGCGTGATAAAGCACCCAAGCGTACGCGCCAGCGGCTTCAGGTTGCTTGACGCCAATGGGGTTGGGCTGCATGGATAGAAAATCGAATGCGCGGTAGTCCATAAAAGCTTTCGACCAGGGGGTATCGCTGCCGCCTAAGGCGCGCACGGCTTGGGCAAAGCGATTGGCTATGCTCGTAAACTGAAAACCGGCTTCGCCACCTGCATCGGGGTACAAATCGTACAATTGGTAGAAAAAGAGATTGGGCATGAGGTCGTACCACCAGTCGCCGCCGCTACCGCCGCTGATATTATTGAGATAAATGAAATGTCCGTTATTTTTATTAAAAAAATCTTGACTCATGCGCACCCAGTTGCGTCCGTGTTGGGTCGTTTTGTCCACGCCTACTAAAGAAGCGCCCACTAAAGAAGGCAGCACATTAATAGCTTCATTGCCTTGCGGCGAAAAAGTGCCCACGTAAGTCACCAACCCGAAGCTGGGATATTGCGGATAGTTCAGGCCGCGGTCGTTGAGGTAGGACAAGGGCAGGTGTTGCCCCGTTTTGCCAAGATCATACACAAAGGCATCGTATTGCAAGGCTACTTCGCGCCAGTCGCGCACATTGTAGGGCGTTGGCTCGTTGGGCATTCGCTCAATGCGCGGCACGGCGATTTGTGCCACCTGCCCTTGCAGAAGGGTAGTGCATAGTGCTAAGAGTAAAGAGAGTGTGGTTTTAAATAATTGCATGGTTTAGTAGTTTCCTTGTTTTGCGTTTTTCCCTTGCTTAGTATCCGGGGTTCTGTACCAATTGTGGATTGAGGTCTATTTCCGTTTGCGGAATGGGGAACACCTCGTGCTTGCCGGGCTGAAATTTTTCGAGGCGCTCCGCCGCTATGCCCCAGCGCACTAAGTCGAAGAAACGGTGCATCTCGAAGCCCAACTCTACGTGCCGCTCGTGCTGGATGGCCGCTCGCATGGCTTGTTGGTCGGTTGTGGTCACTGGCGGTAGGGCAGTCGCTGGGTTTTTGGCTTGTGCTCGGGCGCGGGCGCGCACCTGTTCGAGGGGTATCTGGGCTTCTTGCACCCGGCCGAGTTCGGTAAGCGCTTCGGCTTCCCAGAGTAGTACTTCGGCATAGCGAATGGCCGTATAATTGATATCTCCGTCGGCTTTTTGGCTCACTTCCAAGTCGGATTGCAAATACTTCACCGGCCCAAAGCGTGTAGAGGAGAACGAGGGTTTGTAAATCAGCTCGAAGTAAATGTCGTTATTCATGGCAAGGGTAAATCCGCGGCGTGGATCATCGGGTTCAAAAACATTCACATACGACTGGGGCACTTCGGCAAAGCCATAGCCAGTATATTTGTTGGACGCCCACCACTGGTTGAGAAAATTGCCGACGCCCAGCTCAAGGTTGGCGTGTTGGATTTCCCAAACCGACTCGCTGTTGTTTTGCGTATTCTTCCGGAAATTGTCCTGATAATCAGCTACCAAGGCATAGATATTCAAGCCTTTTACTTTAGCAATGTATTCGAGCGTTTTGCTCCAGTTTTTTTCGTACAAGGAGGTTTTGGCTGCCAGCGCCCAGGCCGCGCCGCGCGTAGCCCGCCCCGCTTCCGAAGCGGCATACTGCACGGGCAGCAACTCGGCCGCCCGCTCGCAGTCTGCAATGATTTGCCGGTAAATGGAGGTTTTAGGTGTTTTCGGTATTTTCAACTCGTCCGGCGGTGTAATTTTTGTCAATAAAGGCACGTCGCCAAATACCTGCGTGAGCAAGAAGTAGTAGTATGCCCGTAGAAAATAGGCTTCGCCGAGGATGCGACTGCGCAGCGCTTCGTTCATGTTGATGGCAGGCACTTTTTCCAGCACGGTATTGCACTGGGTGATGCCGTTGTATTGCAAGCGCCAAAAGTCATTAAACTCTTGTGTGCGAGGCGTATAGGTGAAAAAATCCATTTCTACAATACCAGGGCGCGAACCATCGCCTCCGGCCACCGCTTCATCAGAAGTGACCACGCCCATCGCCCAGTAAAAATTGGAGTTGGCATTATTGAATAACAAAGGCTCATAAGCCGCATTGATTGCTTGCAAGGCATCGTTTCCGGTTTGAAAAAACGAATCGGCATCAAAAATACCAATTGGCTCCTTGTCGAGAATACCCGTGCAAGATGTAAGTAAAGTGCTTATAAACAGTGATATATGTATTAATTTTTTCATAACTTTATATTTACCACTTCATTTCAATTAAAAATCCATTCGGATGCCGACAATAAAGGTGCGCGGCGCGGGCACAGTGCCCCAGTCAATGCCAACGGCCAAATCAGAGGATACATTAAAGCCTTGGGTATCGTTGGTATTGGCCTGTATTTCAGGGTCAAGACCAGGATATTTGGTAAAGGTAAAAGCGTTTTGTGCGGTCAGATAAATCCGCAGCCCGCCAATGGCCTCGGTTTTGATCAGGCTTTTAAAATTGTAGCCCAGCGTGAGATTGCGAATACGCAGGTAGGAGCCGTCTTCGAGGAAACGGGTAGAAATGCGGCGGTTGCCGTTGCGATCGTCTATGCTCACTTTTGGAATGTCGGTATTGGGGTTGTCGGGCGTCCAGCGATTGAGCAAATCCCGATAGGAATTGAAGCCCCGCGCCTGGGTTTCGTAGGCAAAATTGCCATACAGAAAATAAACGTCATTGCCTTGCACGCCTTGCGCCAACATCGAAAAGTCGAAATTTTTATAAGCAAAAAAAGCGCTCAGCCCGTAGATAAAATTCGGGAAAGGACTGCCGAGGTGCGCCCGGTCCTTGTCGTCAATGATGCCGTCGCCATTCAAATCGGCAAAGCGAATATCGCCGGGGCGCGTATCCACACTCTGAAAAGGACTGGCTTCAATTTCTTCCAAACTTTGAAAAATGCCCGCCATTTGATACAGAAAAAACGACCCGATGGGGTAGCCCGGCTCGGTCTTGGTGATGGGTCCGTCGGCGAGGCCAAAGCCGCCGAGAATAGGCTCGCTGTCAGCCAGCGAAAGTACTCGGTTCGTGAAAGTCGCAATATTGCCGCTGATGCTGTATTGAAAATCGCGGCCGCTGTTTTTGTAAATCAAGGCCAGCTCCAGCCCTTTGTTTTCTACTTCTCCGGCATTGACAAAGGGTGGATTTTGCGAGCCGCCCGCCTGCGGTATGGGCACGCGTACCAAAATATCCTCGGTGCGTTTGCGATAATAATCCGCCATCACCGAAAAACGGTCTTTTAGCACACTGAACTCCAGCCCTAAGTTGGTTTGGGTAGTGGTTTCCCATCTAATGTTGCTGTTGCCGGTTTCTACCAAACGAGCACCGGTAGCTATCTGATTGCCAAAGCTATAGGAGCGCCGCCCAACTTCTACTAATGAACTATAGGGGTACAAACCGATTTCCTGATTGCCCAATTGCCCCCAACTGGCGCGCACTTTCAGCGCGGAGACGAAGTTCTGATTGGCAAAAAAAGGCTCGTTGGAGATATTCCAAGCAGCTGATACCGAAGGGAAAATGCCGTAGCGATTGGCTGCCCCGAAGCGGGAGGAGCCATCGCGGCGCACGGCCGCATTGAGCACGTAGCGACTGTCAAAGCTATAACCGATTTGTGCAAACTGAGAGAGCAAACTCCATTCGGTGAGCACGCCCGAAGCACCGATATTGCTGATTTCTTCGGCTACGCTATTGTTCAAATAACGAAACAGCGGATCGGTGCGCGAGAAGTTATTGGCGGAAGCGCCCAAAAAATTGGTTTGATTTTGAATGGCTTCCATGCCAAGGAGCGTTGAAATGCGATGCTTGCCGAATGTACGTCGAAAATCCAGCGTGTTGATCCACACGAGATTCTGGTCGAATACCCGCCCTTCCGACAAGGACGAAGGGTCATAAATAGCTGGCGAGAGCCTTTCTTTAAAGAGCTTTTCGTTTTCAAATAGAAAATCGCCGCCGAGGCTCGTGCGCAAATTCAGCCCGTCGAGTATATTCAATTCTGCGAATACATTGCCAAAAAAACGGTAGCGCTGAATGCGCCAGTCGGTCGCTTCGATGAAAGCCAATGGGTTGGCGTTGCCGTCGCCAAAAAGCATGGGATCGGCTAATTCGATGGTCGTTTTATAAAATGAGCCATCTGGCCGGCGGATGGGAAATACCGGAGCTGCGATGAGCGCGTAGCGAATGCCGCTGAGTTCATTGCCAGGCCCTGCGCCGTCGCCAGAGCTGCCTACCACTCGACGGTCGGTGAGCGCAAAGGATAGATTATTGCCAATTTTAAAACGCTGACTGCCCACTTCGCCATTGAAGCGCAGCAAGTATTTTTCAAAGCCCTGCCCCCGGAAAACGCCCTCCTGGTTCATATATTCTCCCATGATGTAGTAGCTGCCACTTTCGCTGCCGCCGGTGGCGCTGAGTGTATATCGCTGGATGGGCGCAGTGCGAAACACCTCGTCGAGCCAGTTGACGTCGGGTAGGGTATCGAGTATTGCCGGGTTATAAGTTTCCAACTGCCGGCGAGGGTCGCGCAGGGTGTTGGCATTGGTAATGGCTTCGTTGCGCAAGGTGAGGTACTCTTCGGCATTGAGCAGTTCCGGCAAGCGATTGACCTGTTGAAGGCCGGTATAGGCATCAAAAGTAAAGCGTGGCTTGCCAGCCTTGCCTTTTTTGGTGGTAATGACGATCACCCCATTGCCAGCTCTGGCACCATAAATAGCGGCTGCGGCCCCGTCTTTCAGTACCTCTATGGATTCAATATCGTTGGTAGAAAACATATTGATATTGCCAGTAGTGGGCACTCCATCAATGATGAACAGCGGATTGTTGTTGCCAATGGTACTTACCCCTCTGATGCGCACCGCAATATCGTCGCCCGGAGCACCGGTAGCCTGCGTCACCTGCAAGCCGGGCACCTGCCCTTGCAAAGCCTGATCCACGCCAAGCACCGGCAAGCGCTCTATGTCCCTGGCTTTTACAGACGAAATGGCGGCCGCAATGTCTGATCGAATTTCTTTTCGGTAGCCCGTGACCACTACATCTTGCAACAATTGAGAGGAAGATTCGAGCGACACTGCGAGTAGCGTACGCTCCTGCACGGGCACTTCGCGGGTTTCATAGCCTACATAGCTAAACACCAACACCGCATCCGCGGGCACGGTCAGTAGAAAGCTGCCGTCTATGTCGGAAATGGTACCATTAGTAGTGTTTTTTTCGACTACATTCACCCCGATGAGCGGGAGCCCGTCTTCCGCAGCGGTCACTACGCCGCTCACCTGAATGGTTGCCTGCTGCGCCAGTGCCCACCCTATGCTGGATAGCAACATACAAGATGTCAGGCACCAGGGCAGCGACAAAAAACGCATTTTGGTAAGTAATAGCCCCATAATTCAAATTTGATTTTACGTAGTCAGGATACTTTGCAGGCACACCAATTACGCCCTTCCGCTTGCTCGCCAAGCATTGGTATTCAATAGATTGTCTCGAAAATGGACGTATGAACCTGCCTTACAAAAGTAGATGATTTCGACCTGTCAGGTTGGTACTTTCACGCAAAAAGATTGTACTTTTGTGAAACATTGTACTTTGATAGAGGCTACTAACCAAAATAAATTCCAGCATGAACATTTACCGCGAAATAACACCGCTGAAAAGTGCAGACGTATTTGTCATCCTCGATTCTGTCAATAATGGTTTTGACTACCCGATTCACAATCATCCTGAGTTTGAATTGAACTTAGTGCTGGGCATTTCGGGCACGCGCATTGTAGGCGACTCGACCGAGCGCTATTACGATGCCGACCTGGTGTTGCTGGGGCCTTATTTGCTGCACAAATGGGATGGCGACGAGGAAGCACAGCAAAACGGGCAACCTTACCGGGTCATTACAATTCAGTTTGGCGCGGATTTGTTTGATTCCAATCTTTTGCAAAAGGAGCACTTTCATAAAATACGAAAGCTGTTGCAAGACGCGGCACGGGGTATCCGGTTTTATGGCCATACCTTCGAGGAGGCACGGCAGCAAATGATTGAACTAACACAAGTTGATGATTTTAAAGGAATTATAGCGTTTTTTCAATTGTTAGACTTGTTGTCCAAATCCAGCGAAAAGGTCTATTTGGCCAGTGAGGGGTTCAATCCGCAAACCGTCAAATCGGACAGCCGGCGCATTCAATTAGCGTATCGCTTCATTCTAAAAAACTTCATGGACCAAAGCATCAAAATAGGCGATGTAGCCGCGCAGGTAAACATGAGCGACTCGGCGTTTAGCCATTTTTTTCGCAAATACACCAACAAAAGCTTCACCCAGTTCCTGATTGACATTCGCATCGGCTACGCTTGCAAATTGTTATTGGACACCGACGAAACCGTCAGCCAGATTTGTTTTCAAGCTGGCTTCAATAATGTAGCCAATTTCAATCGCCTGTTCAAAAAATATCGCCAGTGCACACCGGTTGCCTATCGCAAGCGCTACGCTGAGAAAAATGCTTTCGACTGGACGAACCAAATCACGCCCTATCAGTTTTTGCCCTCCGATGCCCGTATGCCGGAGATACTGCGCCCGGAGCAATATCGCACCAAATTAGTGCATTCCTGAGCCAATGGCCGCAGGTGCACGAAAAATATGCACGCGCACTTGCAAAATGCCCGCAAGAAGCGTAACTTTAGCAGCAGAAAATACAGAAGCGGCAATAGCTCAGTTGGTAGAGCACTAGCTTCCCAAGCTGGGGGTCGCGAGTTCGAATCTCGTTTGCCGCTCTCTTCTTTCCTCGTGAGTCCTTTTGGGCTTTACAAATAGCTTCCATGAAACGCATATTCATTACCGGTGCCACTGGCAATGTTGGCTACGAAGTCATTCGTTTTCTTTGCCAATCGGATACGCCCGGACGGGTCATTGCCGGCGTGCGCGATGAAGCTAAGGCACGCGAGCTGTTCCACGATTTTCCATCCCTCGGCTATCGCATTTTTGACTTTGAAAAAGCAGACACTTTTCCGGCCGCTTTTCAAGAGGTGGATATTCTTTTTTTGCTGCGCCCGCCGCATCTTGCTCAAGTGGAGAAATATTTTCGGCCGCTGCTGACCGAAGCGCAAAATGCCGGTATCGAGCGCATCGTTTTCCTCTCGGTTCAAGGCGCAGAGCGAAGCCGTATTATACCACACAATCAAATAGAAAAGCTCATTCAAGCGCTTGGTTTTCAATATATTTTCTTGCGGCCGAGCTATTTTATGCAAAACCTGACGACTACTCTACTCGACGATATTCGCCGCCACCGTCGCATTGTATTGCCTGCTGGCAAAGCACTTTTCAATTGGATTGACGTACAAAACATCGGCGAAGTGGCTGCCCGTCTGATAGAAAGCTTTGACGCTTATCGCAATCGCGCTATCGAGCTGACGGGTACGGAAAACGCCAACTTTGCTACAGTGGTGGACTTACTGAACGCGCATACTCAGCCGCCGGTTCAGTTTCTCAATATCAATCCGGTTCGATTTTATTGGCTTAAGCGCCAAAGCGGAATGCCGCAGGGCTTGATTCTGGTGATGATTATGCTGCACTTTCTACCGCGCTGGCAAAAGCCGCCGCTTGTTTCGGATTTTTATAAAAAATTGACGGGAAAAGAGCCCACCACGCTCTCGGAGTTTTTGCGTAGGGAAAAAGCTTGGTTCGAGCAATAGCTACCGATATGCCTTCTTAGCCAGAAAACATAAGGCTTTGGTGCCTCAAAAAGCACTCAGTTATTATTTTTTTTGTCCGATTCTTCTTTGCCAAAAAGGACTTTACTCCAAAATTCTTTGCGTTTTTCGCGGCGCTCGTCCCGTTGCTCTTCCCGTGGCAGGCTGCGCTGGAGGCGCTCGGCGTATTGGGCATCTGATTCGCCGGGGCGGCGTTCGGGTAGGGTTCGGTACTCGGTGGCTTTAGCTTCGTCGTTTTTGCGCAAATTCTGAAACAGCCGCTGGAAAAATCCGGAAGAGTCGGACAATTCGAAATCATTAACAAACAGGGGCATTTCCGGTAGGAAGTGCGGGCATTGCAAGAGCACGGCCACGCTATCCGGCAGTGCAGCAAATTTGCCGTAGTGCCAGTCGCGCAGTTGTTTGTCTTTATATACCTTGCGCATGAAGCGCCCCCAGATAGGCAAAGCCGCATAGCCACCTTGCCCAAGGCGCGTGCTGCGAAAATGTACCTGCGGCGTTTCGGCACCTACCCAGGCTCCGGCTACCAATTTTGGCGTATAGCCAAGAAACCAACCATCAGAATTATTTTGGGTAGTACCGGTTTTGCCGGCAATGTCGTTCCATAGTCCGTATTCGTAGCGCAATCGGCGAGCGGTACCGCTGTCCACCACGGCTTGCATCATTTTGGTTATTATATCGGCATATTTGCTGTTAAGTACTTGCGGAAAGCTCTTTGGGTCGGGTCTTTTGAATTGTACAATGATTTGTCCATCAGCGGTTTCTATCCGGTCGAGATAATGTAGCGAGGGGCGTTGGCCACGATTAGCAAAAGTGCCATACACTTGCACCATTTCGTACAGCGAGGCGTCGGGTGTGCCCAATGCGATGGAGGGTTCATTCGGAATGTGCCCGGCAATACCCATTTTGCGCGCCAGCTCCCGTACCGGGCTGATGCCTGCCCGCAGAATAATCTCTACCGATACGGCATTGACCGAGCGACTCAGGGCACCTTCCATTGAATAAACACCGCCGTAGGTATTGTCGGCATTGCGCGGCCGCCAGTTTTTGTACTCAGCGTAGGTCACCTGCTCGTTGGCGGTGTATTCGCAAGGGAGCATACCTTCGGCCAGTGCTGCCGCATAAACCACCGGCTTGATGGTGGAGCCAATCTGCCGATGCGATTTGACATGATCGTACTGAAAATAGCGGTGGTCAATGCCGCCTACCCAAGCGCGCACGAAGCCGCTGCCCGGCTCGGCTACCAGGAAACCGGTATTGAGCATGCTGAGGTAGTAGCTCAATGAATCTAATGGCGACATGGTGCGCTCTTCTTCTCCTTTTTCCCAGCTAAAAATGCGCATTGGCACAGGCGTTGTAAAAACCTCTTCGATGCGAGCATCGGAATAGCCTTGTTTTTTCAAGGATTGATAGCGCGCCGAGCGTTTCATAGCTTGCGTGAGGAGGTCTTCGGCTTCCCAGGGGGCTTGGCGTTTGCGCCAGTCTTCGTAGAGTTGGGTCTGAAGTTTGGACAAATGCTCCTGCACGGCTTCTTCGGCATAGCGTTGCATGCGGCTGTTGAGCGTAGTATAAATGCGCAGCCCGTCGGTGTAAAGATTATAAGGCGTACCATCCGGTTTTTTAAAATCGCGGAGAATCGTTTCCAGCTCCTGCCGCAAGTGCTCGCGGAAGTGAGTCGCCAGACCATCATTGTGCCCCTCTTTGTGGTATTCTACCTTGAGTGGCAATTGTTTGAGCGAATCGCTGATAGCTGGCTTCAGATAGCCGTAGCGCTCCATTTGGGTCAATACAACATTGCGTCGGGCTAAGGCATTTTCAGGGTTGCGAACCGGATTGTAATAAGTATTAGCTTTGAGCATTCCAACGAGTACAGCCGCCTGCTCGATTCTCAGCTTTTGAGGCGCTACACCAAAATAACGCTGCGCAGCCACTTTGATACCATAAACACCTTCGCCAAAAGGCACCGTATTGAGATACAAATGCAGCAGTTGTTCTTTGGTGTAGGTGCGCTCCAAGCGACGGGCCGTGAAGGTTTCCTTCATTTTATTAATGAGCGTAGAAAACAGCCAGTACCGTTGGCGGGGGTAAAGATTCTTAGCTAACTGCTGGCTGAGCGTACTGCCGCCGCCCGCCGATTCATCCATGAGCAAAACAGACTTGACCAATACCCGCAACCAGGCGCGTAGGTCTATGCCCCGGTGTTCAAAAAAACGGGCATCTTCGGTAGCTACCAATGCGTGCATTACTACCTGTGGAATTTCCTCGGCGCTTGCGTTGATGCGGTTTTGAATATAATACTTACCCAAAGTCACGCCATCTTCCGAAAAAACCTGCGCAGCGGTCTGATTTTGAATGGCTTGCAAATTGGCGTAGCTCGGTAATTTCCCGAAAACGCCCCAATAAACCAGCAAAGACAGCAGGAAAAACAGGCCGATAGCCATAGCTGTGGCCATCGCACCCCAGCGCAATAGGCGCCGCCGGTTGGTGGGTTCGCGCAGCCAGTCGTTTGTACGGTCCCGGGCTTGCCGAAGGGCTGCGGGCAAGTTTCGGACGAATTTTTGCAAACCGAGGTAAAAAGAATGGGTATGTTTCGCTGCCATTTTGTAAAAATGCGTATGGTGAACAACGGCTTTTTTGAACGAAAAACCAGAGCGAATATTTTATGCGCCGTATTTACTTGCGACAAATTTAAAACAAAAAATTTTAAAAACCACTTTTGCGCCCCCGAAAGTTTTATAGCAGGTGCCACAGACTCTTTCAAAAGGAACTTTGAGCTGCCGAACTAAGCCAATACCCATTTTCGATGTGCCGCTTATCCTCATTTCCTTATCAACCTTTCTGCCGCCTAACTGTTCCTGAAAATATTGTTACGACCTTTAAAACCAACCGTTCAAAACCATGGAGTATTCCCTACTTGGCCCTACCGATCTGAAAGTGAGCAAAATATGCCTCGGCACTATGACGTTCGGGGAACAAAACACCGAAGCAGAGGGCTTCGAGCAAATGGATTATGCCGTAGAGCAAGGTGTCAATTTTTTTGATGCCGCCGAGATGTATTCCATCCCGCCGCGCCCCGAAACACAGGGCAGCACCGAGCGTATCATCGGTTCTTGGATGAAAACGCGCCGCAACCGCGATAAGGTAATCATTGCTACCAAAATTGTGGGGCCCAGCCCAGCATTTCTGCATATTCGCAATCCTTTGCACATCAATCGGGAACAGATTTTCCAGGCAATTGAAGGCAGCTTGCAACGTTTGCAAACCGACTACGTGGACTTGTATCAAATTCATTGGCCGGAGCGCCACAACAATCGTTTCGGGCAACGCGGCTACGTACATCGCCCCGACGACCCCTGGGAAGACAACCTTTTAGAGGTGCTACAAGCCATGGATGACTTGATTAAAGCCGGAAAAATACGCTACTGGGGGCTGAGCAACGAGACCCCCTGGGGCCTGATGCGCTTTATTTATTTAGCGAAAACACACGGACTGGCGCACTGCGTTAGCATCCAGAATCCCTACAGTTTGCTCAATCGCACCTTTGAAATCGGGCTGGCGGAAATTGCCCTGCGCGAGCAATCGGGGCTGTTGGCCTATTCTCCCTTAGCTTTTGGTACCCTGTCGGGCAAATACCTGCGCCACACCGCTACTCCCGACGCCCGGCTCAATCGCTTTCATCAATACACCCGCTACAATAGTCCGCAAGCGCAGGAAGCTATCGCACGCTATGTAAACATTGCCGAAGCGCACGGGCTTAGCTCCGCCCAGATGGCGCTGGCTTTTGTCAATAGCCGACCATTCGTGACCAGCAACATTATCGGCGCCACTACAATGGAACAACTGCGGGAAAACATCGGCAGCATTCAACTCAATTTGCCAGCAGCCGTGCTCAAGGAAATAGAAACGGTGCATAGCGCCATTCCTGACCCCGCGCCCTGAAAATTTGCACTTGCCATTCATCGGGAATTACTTTTCTTTGCAAAAAAATAAGCTGCTATGAATAATCCTTTTCACTTAGCGTTTCCGGTCAAGGATTTGGCCCAAACCCGCGCTTTTTATGAAGATTTGTTGGGTTGCAAAGTCGGTCGCTCAGCTGAGCGTTGGATAGATTTCGATTTTTATGGTCATCAGATTTCAGCGCACCTGACCGAAGCTCCTATCGAAGAGCCGCCCGCCAATCCAGTGGATGGTAAGCAAGTGCCCATCAAACATTTCGGAGCCATTCTCAGCATGGAGCAATGGGAGGCATTAGCCGAAAAACTCAAGGCACACGGCACAGCGTTCATTATTGAACCTTACATTCGCTTCAAGGGCGAGCCTGGTGAGCAGGCGACGATGTTTTTTTTCGACCCCAGCGGCAATGCGCTCGAATTCAAGGCGTTTAAGGATTTCAATCAAATTTTTGCTGTTTAGAAAACCCACTTAATCAGCGGATAGGCCACAAAGGAAATCAGCAAAATTGTAGCAATATTGAGCCAAATACCCACCCGGAGCATTTGAGGAATCGTAACGTGCCCGCTGGCGAACACAATAGCATTAGGCGGCGTGGACATGGGTAGCATGAAGGCGCAACTCGCGGCCATTGTCACCGGAATGCACACTTCTAAAGGGTCAATACCGGCTCCTTGAGCAATACCGCCTACCATTGGCAGAAAAATGGTGACCAAAGCTACATTTGACATTACCTCGGTAAGCAACAGCGAAACAGTGGCCAAACCCAGCACTACTACTACGTCCACATCTTGAAACAAGCGAAATTGCTCGCCAATCAAATCAATGATACCGGTATTCGCCAATGCGCCAGCTAAGCTCAGCCCCCCGCCAAAAAGCAACAAAATGCCCCAAGGGAGCCGCTCGGTGTCCCTCCATTCGAGTACAAAGCGATTTTCATCCCATACTACCGGCGTGATAAAAAGTACTACCGTGGCCAGCATGGCAATACCTTCATCGGTGAGCGGCTTACCGGGCAGCAGCGCATTGACGCCCTCCCGAAAAATCCAGAGTAGGGCAGTAGTGAGGAAAATAGCCAAGGTGCGTTTTTCGCCTCGGCTCATGCGGCCGAGCTTGGTCACTTCCGCCCGGATGAGCGCTTCGGCACCGGTGAAATTGCCGAGGCGATTGGGGTACAACACTTTTACCACCATGAAATACGTCAGTAGCAGCAGCGCGATAGTGAAAGGCATGGCGATCAGCATCCATTTGGCAAAACTCACTTCGTAATCATAATTAGTACGCATAAATCCAGCAAAAACCACATTTGGCGGCGTACCGATAATGGTGGCCGTACCCCCAATATTGGAGCCATAGGCAATGGCCAGCATCATGCCCAAGGCAAAATTGCGAATGCCCTTCTCGCTGAGGTGCCCCTGTCCATCGGACAGCAGCGCGATGACCGAAGTAGCAATCGGCAGCATCATCACGGCCGTAGCGGTATTGCTAATCCACATACTAATGGCGGCCGTAGCCAAAAAAAAGCCGAAGATAATACCATTGGCATTCGTGCCAGTAGCCTTGACGATGTTGAGGGCAATGCGCCGGTGCAAGTTCCATTTTTCCATGGCCAAAGCAATCATAAAACCGCCCATGAAGAGAAAAACCACCGGATTAGCGTAAGGCGTGGTCGCATCCCGGATACTGCTCACGCCCAGTAGTGGCAACAGCACAATCGGCAACAGCGAAGCAACGGCTAAAGGCACCGCTTCAGTAATCCACCAGACGAGCATAAAAGCCGCGATGGCAATGACGCGCCAGCCTTCGGGCGAGAACCCTTCGGGGCGAGGCAGTGCTATGCAAACAATGAACAGCAGTGGACCCAGAAATAAGCCGATTTTTCGTAGCATGGTATAGCAGGGTTTTATGACCTGCAAAAATAGTATTTCGCCGAAGAGAAAGTAAACAAAACAAGGTGGAATCCTTACTTATCCCCCCTTTTCAATGGCAAACGACGAACTATAAACCGCTACACCATTACACCGCTTATTTATAAAAATGGACATCGTATTTCAAAGAAATTCGTATCAGTTCTGAATAAGGAAGCATCTTGAGGAGGGGCAGCAGTAGTGATTTTAGCAGTTTTCAAGACATGGCCTGCTCGGTCACCATACGCACACTGGAGGAACTGCCAATGCGCGTGGCGCCGGCTCCAATCAGGCGCAGAGCGTCTTCTTTAGTGCGAATGCCGCCAGACGCCTTGATGCGAATGCCGTCGGGAAGCAGGAGGTGGAGTTGTTGAACGATTTCTACCGTCGCACCGTCGCCATTAAAACCCGTAGAAGTTTTGACAAAATCTGGCTTTACTTCTGCACAAATATCACATAGATTGCGGAGTTCGGTATCGGTGAGTAGCCCTGTTTCTAAAATGATTTTCACCGTTTTGCCGCGCAGATGCGTAGCCATTACCATACTGTCAATGTCGTTTCGTACGTAGCTCCATTGCCCACTTTTCACTGCGCAAAGATTGATTACAGCGTCTATTTCTGAGGCTCCGTCTTCGAGTGCTCGCTTGATTTCTTCTACTTTGGCTGCAGTAGCGGAATAGCCCATCGGGAAGCCAACTACCGTGGCTACTTTCACCTGAGTATCGGCGAGGAGGTCGGCGGCATTTTTTGTGTAGAATGGAGGCACACAAACGGCAGCAAATTGAAACTGAACAGCTTCCGCGCAGCATTTCCTGACGTCTTCGAGGCTGCAATCTGCTTTTAGAACCGTATGATCGATAATACTTGACAAATTCATGCTGGCATGGGGCTTATAGTGTTTCAAAAATATACTACCCGCATTGGTAGTGCCTTCCGCCATTTGCGGCGCATCAAAGGCATTGATAATGAATGCTTTAACTGATTTTTATTGTCAAAAAGTTAGTAAGGCTGTTATAAAATAAAGCCAACAGGCTTCAAAAAGCTATTGTAAGGTATAACGGAAAATGCATTTTTCATCATTTTCTACCCGTTTTTACTAAAAATTTTCGGTTCTGCCCCTCTACACTATTGCCCATTAAGGGCTATCAGCCTCGACCATGGCAATGCTTGTACTTCTTGCCGCTACCGCAAGGGCAGGGATCGTTGCGCCCTATTTTTTCTTCGGAGCGGCGAATGGTTTCGGGCTTGCTGCGACCACTGACGGCTTCGGCCGCTTGGCGAGCGGCATCATCCGAATCGCTGCGGCTGGTGCGCACCTTGCTCAGATCGGTTTTTTGCTCGCGGGCTTGCTCTAAGGGGCGCCCGTCGGGCAAGACCAACTGCCCTTTTGACAGGTAGGAAGTTACCGATTCATTGATATCAAAAATTAATTGCTCGAAGAGGTTATACGCTTCCATTTTATAAATAACGAGCGGGTCTTTTTGCTCAAAAGAAGCCGATTGTACGGAGTCTTTTAGTTCGTCCATTGAGCGGAGGTGCTCCTTCCATTTTTCATCAATAATAGCCAGCGTGACCGTCTTTTCGATGTCGCGGGTAATAGTTTTACCTTTCGATTTAGTAGCGTCTTCGATATCGGCAGTTACCATCAGCGCGCTGGTGCGCCCATCGCTGAAAGGCACTAAAATACGCTTGAAATGATTCCCTTTGGTTTCATAAACCCGCTTGATTTCCGGCATTAGCACCTGGCTAATTTGGTCGGATTTTCGATAATAAAACTCGTAAAACTGCGCTTCCACTTGGTCAGCGAGGTCATCGGCGGGCGCTTCTTGAAAATCAGCCGCTTCTATTTGCGGGTCAAAACCAATAGTACCAAGCGCTTCCCGCCGGAATTGATTGAAATCGCCCTGCTCTTTGTGCTTATACACAAGGCTTTCGATTTGCGAGCGAAACATGGTGCTCAGATCCACCGATAGGCGATCGCCCGACAAGGCATTGCGGCGTTTTTTATAAATAGCTTCGCGCTGGATGTTCATTACATCGTCGTATTCCAGCAAGCGTTTCCGGATGCCGAAGTTATTCTCTTCTACTTTTTTCTGGGCGCGCTCAATGGATTTGGACACCATCGAATGCTGAATGACATCGCCTTCCTTGTGCCCCATGCGGTCCATCAGTTTGGCAATGCGTTCTGATTGGAAAAGGCGCATCAGGTTGTCTTCGAGCGATACATAAAACTGCGAAGAACCAGGGTCGCCCTGACGACCGGCGCGCCCGCGCAACTGCCGATCCACCCGCCGCGAATCGTGTCGCTCCGTGCCAATGATAGCTAAACCGCCCGCCTGTTTTACCTGCTCAGAAATTTTAATATCGGTACCGCGACCAGCCATATTGGTTGCGATAGTCACTTTGCCCGGTTTGCCGGCTTCGGCTACGATTTCGGCTTCGCGCTGGTGCTGCTTGGCGTTCAATACATTATGATCCAACCCGCGCAGTTTGAGCATCCGGCTCAGTTTTTCAGATACATCCACCGAGGTGGTACCCACCAGCACGGGCCGCCCAGCATTGCTGAGTTTGACGATTTCGTCAATAACCGCGTTGAATTTTTCGCGAGCGGTTTTGAACACGAGGTCTTCGCGGTCGTCGCGCTGGATGGGGCGATTGGTCGGAATAACCGACACGTCGAGTTTATAAATTTCCCAGAATTCGCTGGCTTCGGTTTCGGCAGTACCGGTCATACCCGCCAGTTTGTGGTACATCCGGAAGTAATTTTGCAAAGTGACCGTAGCGTAGGTTTGCGTGATTTCGCCTACTTTCACATTTTCCTTGGCTTCTAAGGCCTGGTGCAAGCCATCGGAGTAGCGGCGTCCTTCCATGAGGCGGCCGGTTTGCTCATCTACAATTTTCACTTGCCCTTCAATGACCACGTACTCCTCATCGCGCTCAAACAGGGTATAGGCCTTGAGCAGCTGGCTCATAGCGTGCAGGCGGCGCGATTTGACCGCAAATTCCTGCGCGAGCTGGTTTTTGGCACTTTCTTTCGCAGCTTTGTCCATGTCTGCATCGCTGTCAATCTCCATCATCCGGAGGGTAATATCGGGCATTACAAACATTTCAGCGTCTTCTTGGCCTTTGGCCAAATATTCGGCACCGAGGTCGGTCAGTTCTACCTGTCGGTTTTTTTCATCAATAGTAAAATAGAGCGGTGCATCGGCAATGTGCATATTTTTGGACTGCTCCTGCATGTAGAAGTTTTCCGACTTTTGCAACAGTACCTTTACCCCTTCCTCACTGAGGAACTTGATGAGCGGGCGCGACTTGGGCAGGGCGCGATAGGCCCGTAGCAGGGCCATACCCGCTTCGCCTTCCTGATAGCCGAGTTTTCCTTGCTTGAAAAGTGTTTTCGCTTCGGCAAGGTACTGGGTGGCTAATTTTTGTTGGGCGTTGATGAGGCGTTCTACGAAAGGTTTGAGCACGACGTACTCTTCGTCCTCGCTGTCTTGTGCCACAGGGCCCGAGATGATGAGGGGCGTACGCGCATCGTCAATGAGAATGGAGTCCACTTCGTCCACCATAGCAAAATGGAGTTTGCGCTGCACCATTTCATCTTGGGCGCGCACCATATTGTCGCGGAGGTAGTCAAAGCCGAATTCGTTGTTCGTACCGTAGGTAATGTCGCAGTTATAGGCATCACGGCGTTCCTGAGTATGCGGGCGATATTTATCAATACAATCAATAGTGAGCAATAAAAACTCCATGATGGGGCCAATCCATTCGGCGTCGCGACGGGCCAAGTAGTCGTTGACGGTCACCACATGCACGCCTTGACCGCTGATGCCATTCAGATAAGCAGGCAGCGTAGCCACGAGGGTTTTACCTTCGCCGGTAGCCATCTCGGCAATTTTTCCGCTGTGCAGCACCATCCCACCGATGAGTTGTACGTCGTAGTGTACCATGTCCCAGGTAATATCGCCTCCGGCTGCTACCCAACGGTTTTTCCAGATGGCTTTATCGCCTTCAATGGTGATGTATTTCTTGCCGGGTTTGGTGGCCAGCTCACGGTCGTGCTCGGTAGCGGTTACGGTCAGGGTAGCATTTTCCTTAAAGCGCCGCGCCGTTTCTTTCACCACCGCAAAAGCTTCGGGCAGTATTTCCTGCAACACCACTTCCAGCTCCTTGTCACGTTCTTCTTGCAATTGATCAATTTCTGCAAAAAGCTCTTCCTTGCGCAGCACGTCCTCTTCGTTGAGCGCCTCCTCGCGGATGGCTTTTATATCTGCATCAATAGCCGAGAGGTGCTCGGCGATGCCTTGCTTGAGTTCGAGGGTTTTTCTGCGCAGTGCGTCGTTGTCCAACGCTTGCAGTTGCTGAAAAAATTCATTGATCTGGTTGACCACAGGAGTGTAGTTGCTTACATCCCGTTCGTATTTGGTGCCAAATATTTTTTTGATAAAACCTAACATAGGTAATGGCTTTTTATTGCAATAGTGGATAGTGGGTTCGTCCGGTAATCAATAGTCAACGGTTCATTCATAGACCATATTCGGGCTATAGGCAAATAATTTTTCAACTTTCTGACTTTAGCCATTGGACTCCCAGAACCTTCCTTGTATCAATTCATATACCAGATTGCAAAAAGAATACTTTTGCGCCAATTTGGCACGTTCTTTAAACATCCGGCAAACTTACAGGGTTGAATGGGTAATAATCAAAAAACGTATGTACTTTTTTTTTCGAGGACTCGCTTTTTTTGCTTTGCTCGGCTGCATAGCCTGCGCCAATGATGGCACAAAAGACATTCGGGCGTATTATTTTCCGCTCAATAAGCTACAGGATGGCATGGTGTATGAATATCGCGCTGTGCAAAACGATTCTTTGGCACCCAATTATTGGTATTTTCGCTCTGTCGTGCTCGACACAGGGGCTTTTCTCACGGGCACGTATTATCGGGATGACCTGACACCTTTGCAGTTTACCCGCGAACAAATGTTGAAAAACGGCATGTTGCTCCGCGATTTGTATCTCTACGAAACAGATTCGACCGGCAAGGCACAACGCACCGAGGCGGAGATAATAGCCGGCAGTGTTTTTCCGTTTGAAGTACGAGATTCGGGCGGCATCTTTTTGTACAACGTCAGTTGGCAAACACCTTCCGACCCCGATGCCACCACGCGGCTCATCAAAAACCGACGCTACGCGGGCGATACGACCATCGTGTGGCAAGATCGGAGCTACGATTGTGTGGTTTTCACCGTACGGGAATTATTAGAGCACAACCTCGACGGCTACTTCGAGCGTGAATTTTCTACCATAGAATGGTACGCTAAAGGCATCGGGCTGGTTTATTACCGAAAGGAAATTGCTGCAGATTTTGTGCTGGAATACCGCTTGCACGATCGCTATCCGATGGAAAACCTCGAAGCACTTTTTCGACAAAAAATAGAACAATGACCTTGCTTTTGAACAATGATGCCTCATGTCATGCTATGCGTAGCTGTTTGCTGCTACTCCTGTTGCCACTACTTTTCGATTCGGCGCAGGCACAGATCAATCCGCCGGAACTACTCTGCGTAAAAAATGATACCCTCTTCTGGGAAACTCCGGTCAATACCTGCGGCGCTTTTCAGCAATACACCATTTTTGTCAGCAACAACATTGCCGGGCCTTACGAGGTACTCACGGCTATTACCAATTCCAATACGACCCGCTTTTTTCATGCCAATGCCGGTGCCAACATTCGGTATTATTATATGATAACCGAAGCCGACTGCCCCGGCCAAACGCAGCTCAGTTCCGATACCCTCGATAATCGCATTCCGCTTGCCGGGCTAATCCGCTACGTCTCGGTACGCGGCAATGACGTAGAAATTGGTTGGGAGGCCAGCACCTCGCCGGAGGTATTTGCTTATATCATTTCCAAAAATACCCCCGCCGGCACCACCATTATTGATACCGTTTTCAATGGTACTACCTTTCTTGATACCAACGCCAATCCGGCTGAAGCCCCCGAAACCTATTTTGTTGTAGCCATTGATCGCTGTGGCAATAACAGCCTCATCCCGCCGCCGCATAGCACCATGCTGCTGGAAGGTATGGGAGCCAGCGCCTGCGACCGCACGGTGCAATTGAGCTGGGGGCAGTACAGAAACTGGGCGAATCCGATTGCAAAATACGAGATTTTAGTCAGCGAAAACGGCAGCGCGCCGCGCGTGGTGGGCGAAACAGGCGGCAATACTACTAATTTTACTTTCCAAAACGCCGGAGCCGATATTGAATATTGCTTTGTGGTGCGGGCCGTAGAAGCTGTAACTGGCAATATCGCCAGCTCCAATGAAGTCTGCCTGACGCTCGACGTAATACCCGGCATTACCGAACTGATTGTAACCAATGCCACCGTACTGCCCGACAACATAGTGCGCCTGACTTGGGTCTGGAATCCTAATGCGGCCCTGCGCCGGGCCGAAGTACAACGCACCGCGGCCGGAGGGGCTTTCGCCAATATCCAAGCCGAGACGCCTGCCATGCCGCTGCGCCGGGAGAACACTTTCGACGATGCCAGCGCCAACGCAGGGCAAGGGGCCCTGAGCTATCGCATCCGGACGACCGATGAATGCGACGCCAATGTCTCTTCCAATACTGTAGCGACCATCTTTTTGCAAGCGCAAAGTCAAGGGCTGACCGGCGAGAATCTGCTCCGCTGGACGAATTATGAAAATGAATATGCAAGTGATTTTCGCTACGAACTTTATCGCCAAACGACAGGCGCCCCGCCGGTGTTAATCGTAGAATACCCTCCTGGCGTGAACGAGCACACCGACCTCGTAGATGTCAATGACCCTATACAGGCCAGCGCCTGCTACTTTGTGCTGACCAAAGCAACGCTCACTTTTGCCGACGGCCAAACCGCACCGGTAGAATCCCGCTCGAATGTAGCTTGCACTGCTCAGGAAGCCGAATTGTTTATTCCCAATGCCTTTGTACCCGGCGGCGTCAATCGTATTTTTAGGCCAGTGCTGCAATTTGGACAGCCCGCCAGCTATCGCATGGTGATTTATGACCGTTGGGGAGGCAAACTATTTGAAAGTCAAAACATTGAAACCGGTTGGAATGGCCGCAGCGATAGCCGCGAATTGCCCCAGGGAGCTTATACTTACCACATTCGGCTTACGCAGGTGAACGGCAAAGTCATCGAGCGCGCTGGCATGGTAATGCTTATTCGATAGAAGAAAGGATGATTAGCTGCGCCAGATTTGGCGAAAAAAAACGCGCTCTGTTCTGAACAGGAACGCAATGTACAAAACCAACAACAGCGTGTTGAATAGATAAATACCGGCCCCTACCTCCGTCCATTGGTTTTTTGCGAGCACACTTAGCGCATACAGCAAAATGGCTACGGCAATGTAACCCAGAATGCGCCCCGCCGGATAGGCAATCGGAAAATAACGCTGCCCCAGCCAGTAGCAAGCCACCAACATTGTACCATAACAAGCCAGCGCTGCCCAGGCCGGCGCGTAGTAGCCCACCTGCGGGAGCGGTATCAAAAAGTAGTTTATCAATAGTGTAATCAGCGAGCCGCCCAGCGCAATATAGCCGCCGATGCGTGTATTGTCGGAAAGTTTGAACCAAATTGAAACGCTGTAATAAAGCCCCAATAACAGATTGGCAATCAGTAGAATAGGTAAAATGCCCAACCCCTCGCGGAAGTCTTTTCCCAAAAAATACTGAATAACATCGAGATACAACATAATGCCGAGGAATACCACGCTACCCACCATAGCAAAAACCTGCGCTACCTGCGCGTACATGACTTTGGCATCCTGCCGGTCGGCATGGCGAAAGAAAAAAGGCTCAGCAGCATAATTAAACGCTTGTGTGAAAAGATTCATCAGCACCGCTAATTTGGCAGCAGCACTATAGATACCGGCGGCGGCATCATCTGCCAGAAAACGTAGCATCGGAATGCCAATCAGCGAATTGATAACGCCAGCCAGCCCCGACACCACTAAAGGCAGGGCATAAATTACCATGCGCCGTAGCAGCGCCGCGTCGAAAAAACCCGGCCCGAAGCGCAGTTTTCGGAACAGCGGCAGCAATATGAGAAGCGTCGTGGCACTGGCCAAGAAATTGGCAACAAACACATACAAAATCCGATTGTCGCTATTATAAAAAATGCTCGGCCAGCTCACCCCCGCAGCTATCAGACGCGGGCAGCCTTCCAACAGAAAAAACAAAAACACCAAATTGATCCCGATGGACAAAGCCTTAATGAGCGCAAAGCGCATCGGGCGATTTTCTAAGCGCAAACGGGCAAAGGGAATAGCGGTCAGGGCATCGGCGGCCACAATCGCAATGAACCAGCGCACGTACTCCGGGTGCTCCGGATATGCCAGCAACTGCGCAATCGGCTCCGCGAAGCCTAACAGCAGCGCCCCAAACAGCAGCGTGGTAACTATCAATGACAGTGCCGCCGTGCTGTAAGCCCGCTCAAGGTCTTCCTTTTGCCGCCCGTACCGAAAAAAAGCCGTTTCCATCCGGTAGGTAAACAGCACCAGCAGCAGCGCAATCCAAGTGTATAAATCATTTACCACGCCGTATTCTCCCTGCCGGAAAATGCGCGTAAAATAAGGCGTGAGTACCACCCAATTGATTAAGCGGCTCAAAATACTGCTCAAACCGTAAATGGCCGTTTCGCCCGCTAATTGCTTGAGTAAGGACATACCATCTGACATTCAGAATATTGGCTGCAATGTTAACAATAAAACCACAAGCTGTCCTCATTCTGCTGCGGCTTTCTTTTTGCAATATGCCGCACCGGTTTTCAACACTTTGTTGAAAAATACTTTTTGCTGCCGCAAAATTTTCCGTAACTTGTTTTCGCTACTTGAGAATTATTACAAAAAAAACGGTTTGTAATTTCGTTATTACAAAAATGTATTCGTTTTATTTTACAACGTTACAAACACTACTATGGAAACACTACAAACGCCTGCCGTTACTGCCCCCGTTGCTTACGAAGATGCCGTGCGCGCTGCCGCCGAATATTTTGAAGGGGATGAATTAGCTGCTACCGTCTGGGTGAGTAAATATGCGCTGAAAGATTCGTTTGGTAATATTTACGAGCGCAGCCCCGACGAAATGCACCGCCGCATCGCCGCCGAGCTATTCCGCATTGAAAGTAAATACGCCAACCCGGTAAATGAGGAAACATTATACGAATTATTACGCAATTTTAAATACATCATACCACAGGGCAGCCCCATGTCGGGCATTGGCAATCATTATCAAATTTCCTCACTGTCCAATTGTTTTGTAATTGGCAATCATGCCGATTCCTACGGCGGCATTATGCGCACCGACGAAGAGCAGGTGCAACTGATGAAACGACGTGGCGGCGTAGGGCACGACCTTTCGCACATTCGCCCCAAAGGCAGCCCGGTGATGAATAGCGCCTTGACTTCCACGGGCATTGTGCCCTTTATGGAACGCTTTTCCAACAGTACCCGCGAGGTGGCGCAAGACGGCCGCCGGGGCGCGCTGATGCTTTCTATTTCAATCAAACACCCCGACGTAGCGGATTTTATTGATGCTAAAATGGAAGCGGGCAAAGTGACCGGTGCCAATGTATCGGTGCGAATTGACGATGCCTTCATGCACGCGGTGCGCACCAACGGCAAATATCAGCTACAATATCCAATTGATTCGGACCAGCCGCAGTTTGTAAAAGAAGTGGACGCTGCTGAACTATGGAATAAAATTATTCACAATGCCTGGAAATCGGCTGAGCCGGGCGTGTTGTTTTGGGATACGGTGCTGCGCGAATCGGTGCCAGATTGCTACGCCGACCTCGGCTACCGCACTATTTCTACCAACCCTTGCGGCGAAATTCCATTATGCCCTTATGATAGCTGCCGCCTGCTGGCCATCAACTTATTTAGTTATGTAGAAAATGCATTTACTTCGGAAGCGTATTTTAATTTTGAAAAATTTGCTGAGCACGCCCGTCTTGCCCTGCGCATGATGGACGACATCGTGGACATGGAAGCCGAAAAAGTGGATGCGATTTTAGCTAAAATTGGCGATGACCCAGAAGACGAAACCATTCGCCGCAACGAGCGCGAGCTGTGGCTCAAGATCCGACAGAAGTGCCTGCAAGGACGGCGCACAGGCGTGGGCATTACGGGCGAAGGCGATATGCTGGCGGCCTTAGGGTTGCGCTACGGCACGGAAGCCGCTACGGATTTTTCGGTGCAGGTACATCGCGCGCTGGCGCTCAATGCTTACCGCTCGTCGGTGACGCTGGCTAAAGAGCGCGGCGCATTTGCCCTCTACGACGCTTCCCGCGAAATGAATAATCCGTTCATTCAGCGCATCCGCGAGGCCGATCCAGCATTGTACGAAGATATGATCCGCTACGGCCGCCGCAACATTGCCATGCTCACCATTGCCCCTACGGGCACTACCAGTCTGATGACGCAAACGACTTCGGGCATCGAGCCGGTGTTTCTGATTTCTTACAAACGCCGCCGCAAGGTGAACCCGAATGATAAAGATGTGAAAGTTAGTTTCGTGGACGAAGTAGGCGACCACTGGGAAGAGTATCATGTGTTTCACCATAAATTTCTCGACTGGCTTGCCGCCAATGGCTTTGATGTGGAGCAAGTTCGCCGCGCTGAGCCGGAAGAATTAGCGCGCATTATTCAACAATCGCCTTATTATCAGGCTACAGCCAATGATGTAGATTGGTTGCAAAAAGTTAAAATGCAGGGTGCCATTCAAAAATGGGTGGATCATTCTATCAGTGTAACGGTGAACGTGCCCGAATCTACTACGGTGGACATGGTGAAGCAGATTTATCAAACCGCTTGGGAAGCAGGTTGCAAAGGTTGCACCATTTACCGCGACGGCTCGCGCTCAGGGGTGCTCATTGCAGATAAAAAACCGGAAAACAACGCGCAAAATGGACGTTTTATAGAAACCATGCCACCTAAGCGCCCCCAGCGCTTGGAAGCTGAGATTGTGCGGTTTATGAATAACGACGAGCGCTGGCTGGCGGTTATCGGCTTGTACGAAGGGCGCCCCTACGAGATTTTTACTGGCCGCGCCGAAGATACTTTCCGCCTGCCGGACTATGTAGTGAAAGGCTGGGTGATCAAAGCAAGCGATGAAGACGGTCACAACCGCTACGACTTTCAGTTTATGGATCGGGAAGGCTACCGCATAACCATCGAAGGGCTGTCGCGCTCATTCGACAAAGAATACTGGAACTATGCCAAGCTCATTTCCGGGGTGCTACGCCACGGAATGCCGCTGCTACAGGTCGTGCACCTTATACAAGGGCTAAACGTAGCAGAGGATTACATCAATACTTGGAAAAACGGCGTGATGCGCGCTTTGAAAAAATTCATTCCAGACGGCACGAAAGAAACCAAGGAAGCCTGCCCCAGCTGTAGCGACCCCGACGGGCTGCTCTACAAGGAAGGCTGCCTGATTTGCAAAAGCTGCGGGTACTCGGAGTGCGGGTAGTATTTTCACAACAACGAGACCTGCACAAAGCCTAATTTATCCGGATAATCGGTAGTGTAATGCAAGCCCCGGCTTTCGCGGCGCATAGTAGCCGAGCGGCTCACAAGATAGGCAATGCTAATGAGGTTGCGTAGCTCGCACAACTGTGGCGAAATGACTGTCGTATGATACAAATCCTCGGTCTCTTGATGCAGTATCCATAGCCGGTCGAGGGCGCGCTTCAGACGCACGTTGGAGCGCACAATGCCCACGTAGCTGCTCATGATTTCTTTCAGCTCCTTCAAGCTTTGGGTGATGAGTACCATTTCTTTTGGCTCGGTGGTGCCGCGAGCGTCCCAGTCGGGTATGCCGTCTTTCAGCCCAATGCTGTCAATTTTGTCAATAATATCCAAGGCAATCCGTTTAGCAAAGACCATTGCTTCGAGCAATGAATTGGAAGCGAGGCGATTGGCTCCGTGCAGGCCTGTGTTCGTGCATTCGCCGCAGGCGTACAATTGCTGGATATTGGTGCGCCCCACTGCGTCCACTTTGATGCCGCCGCACATGTAATGGCAAGCCGGCACCACGGGGATCATATCCTGTACAGGATCAATGCCAATGCTCAGGCATTTTTCATAAATGGTAGGAAAATGCGCCTTGAAGCCATCGGGGTCGAGATGCCTGCAATCGAGAAACATACACTCATCGCCACTGAGTTTCATTTCGTTATCAATGGCGCGGGCTACAATGTCGCGTGGTGCTAATGACTTGCGAGGGTCGTATTTTTGCATGAATTCCTCGCCGTTTCGATCTTTCAAGATGCCGCCGTAGCCTCGTACTGCTTCCGAAACAAGGAACACCGGGTTTTCGCCTGCCGGATTGAAAAGCGCCGTCGGATGAAACTGTACAAACTCCATGTTTTCTACCCAGCCCTTAGCCCGATAAACCATTGCGGTGCCATCGCCGGTAGCAATGACAGGATTGGTCGTAGCGCGATAAATCTGACCGGCACCGCCAGTGGCAATGACGGTAACTCTGGCCAACAGTTTTTCAATTTCGCCCGTCATTTTGTTCAGTGCATAGGCTCCGTAGCATTCGATATTGGGCATCAACCGCGTGACCATGTAGCCCAGATGATGCTGGGTGATGATGTCCACCGCAAAATAATGCTCCAGCACCGTGATATTGGGCAGGGTAGCGGCCTTAGCCATCAGGGCGCGCTGCATTTCCCAGCCGGTGAGGTCTTTGTAATGTAAAATGCGATTTTCGGAGTGGCCACCCTCTCGGCCCAAGTCGTATTCGGCTGCTGGGTTTTTGTCGAAACGCGCCCCCCAGTCAATGATTTCGCGCACCCGCTTGGGCCCCTCCTTCACCACAATTTCTACAATGGCTTCGTCGCAGAGGCCATCGCCTGCATCTAATGTATCTTCTTGGTGTTTGTCGTAGGAATCTACTTCAGCATTCCAAACCGCTGCCACCCCACCCTGCGCATAGCGCGTATTGCTTTCGCCCTCGTTGGTTTTGGTCAAAACGGTAATGGTCAATTCTGGTCGCCGCAGCGCCATCTGAATAGCTGTGGACAAGCCCCCGATACCGGAGCCGAGAATAAGCACGTCGGTTTTAATCATGGTTAGTTTGATTTAGAAACTAAGGTAGCAATAAATTTGAGACGACAATAGTTCAGCAAAAAAAGAACTTTTTGCCACAGGCTCGGCAAAAGCCTTTCTGCGTAAAGTTTGCGTCTTTTTTCTTTTTTAAAAATCCGGTGTAAACCTGTATATTTGCGCCTTTGCAAGGCAAATAAGTGCAAATGCCTCCCGCTTGGCCGCAGTGCAACAATTCAGCGGGAATGAGGGCGGGCGCGTACGGTCGAAAACCATTGAAAACGACTTGCTGGGTGGCTATCAGCAGTCAAGATTTGTTGTTTTAAACCCTGATTTTTCATCCGAAAATTGACCTGATTTATGCTAATCGGCTTCATTGTAGCTTATCTTTTGATTACGCTGCTCATCGGCTGGTGGGCTTCCCGCCGGGTACATTCCACAAAGGACTTTGTAGTAGCTGGTCGCCAATTGCCGCTCATTATTGCCTCTACGGCGCTTTTTGCGACCTGGTTTGGTTCCGAAACGCTGATGGGCGCTTCTTCCGAATTTATTGAAGGCGGTTTGATTGGCGTTGTGGAAGACCCCTTTGGCGCGGCGCTTTGTCTCATACTCATTGGCGCATTTTTTGCTCGTCGCCTTTACCGGCTAAATATTCTCACGTTCAACGACTTTTTCCGGAAGCGCTTTGGGGCACGGGCCGAGTTGGTATCGGCTATTTTTATGGTGCCTTCGTATTTTGGCTGGATTGCCGCACAGTTGGTGGCTATGGCCGTCATTTTGAAAACCATCACGGGTATTTCGTTTGTCACTGGCATTGCCGTTTGTACCTCTGTGGTGCTCATTTACACCTACATCGGCGGAATGTGGGCCGTTTCCATCACTGATTTTATGCAAACTATTCTGATTCTGGTCGGCTTGCTCATCCTTGCTTACACGGCCAATCGTGAGGCAGGTGGCATGGAAAAAGTGCTGGCGTCCACACCTCCGGGCTTTTTTCGCTTTACGCCAGAAGCTAATTTGCACAGCATTGTACACTACATCGCCGCTTGGATTACAATTGGGTTGGGGTCTATTCCACAACAGGACGTTTTTCAACGGGTGATGGCGGCGCGTAGCGAAAATGTAGCCGTGCGTGCTGCCTATTTGTCGGGCGCGATGTACCTAACCATTGCTTTTATTCCTTTGTATATTGGGCTGTGTGCCAAAGTGTTGTACCCTGAATTGCACCAAGACGATCCGCAGATGGCGCTGCCACAAATGGTTTTGCAACACGGCGGCTCCTTCATTCAAATCCTGTTTTTCGGGGCGCTGCTGTCGGCTATTTTGAGCACGACCTCCGGGGCGATGCTTGCTCCGGCTACGGTCATCGGCGAAAATCTCATTAAGCCACGCTTTAAAAACCTGAATGACAAGCAATTACTGCGGACTATGCGCATGGCGGTGGTGTTCGTGGCGATTTCATCGGCTTTCATGGCCAGTTGGAAAACTAATATCTACGAATTGGTAGGGCAATCCTCAGCCTTGAGTTTAGTGTCACTTTTTGTGCCACTCACGGCGGGCCTTTACTGGCGCAAGTCCACGAATATCGGCGCTTTGCTTTCCATGACAGTCGGAATGGGTGTCTGGATTGTTTGCGAATTCATGGGCACCGAAATACCCCCTCTCATCTGGGGGCTACTGGCCAGTATTCTGGGAATGCTCGTGGGCAGCTACGGCTGGCCGGATCGTAGCTACGCTGATTTTATCGAGCAAGAATCAACCGAGCAAAATGCTGAGCACGCGTAGGGGTTTATACGATTTGCGAAGTTCGATTTGTGATTTTATAAAGTTTTGAAAATCAATATTTTGAGTGTGAATAAGTGCGTCATTTCTAATGAAAAAAAGGTATTATTACTTTTGTAAATAAAAAAAGTAAATAACTACGCCTGACAATTGAAAAATTTTTACAATACAATAGACATGGACGAATGGGAACTCGACTTTGAATGGCTGCGGGTGCGGCATTTGATCAAAGAACGCTTCCGGCGGGATACGCTGCCCGACCTGAACGCAGTGCTATTTTTGATTGGTATCCAAGAACTGGGCCTTTGGCAAAAGGCCTACACCAAAGAGGAAAAGCAAGACCTGATGCACATCGCCGTGTGCCGCTTGATGAGCAACGAAGGGTATTATGCATTTGCGGGGCGCGACGCCGACGGCTGGCCCCACTGGACACCCGTGCGTGCCATGCCCAAACGTGACCTGCGCGAGCAGGAGCTGGTGCTCAAAACCAACGTTATTCGCTATTTTAAAGAACTGGAAACAGAGCCTTCCGCAGCCGAGGAAGAATAAAAAACAACTCCCTGATGCAAGCGTTTTCTATCGGTGCTGCTGCGTTTTTGCACCTTACAAAACAGGCAAGCTACTCCCTCGCTTCAACCTTTTGCCCTCCGGTTTTATTTATAAAAAAGTATTTAGCGTAATCAATCACTTATCAATTCCTTGCAAAAATCATTATGAGAATAGGCATTGTTTGTTATCCTACCTACGGCGGTAGCGGAGTATTGGCTACAGAACTGGGCTTGGCCTTAGCCAGAAACGGACATCAGGTACACTTCATCACCTATCGGCGGCCCGTGCGGCTGTCGGCATTCCACGAAAATGTGACCTTTCACGAAGTGACCGGCGAAGATTATCCGCTTTTTGAATATCCACCCTACGATACCGCCTTGGCCAGCAAAATGGTGGACGTAGTCAAATTTGAAAAACTCGACCTCCTGCACGTACACTATGCCATCCCGCACGCTACGGTGGCTTATGTGGCGAAAAAAATTCTCCTGTCCGAGGGGCGTTATGTACCTTATATCACAACCTTGCACGGCACCGACATTACCATCGTGGGCAACAACAATACCTTTGCTCCCGTGGTCGAATTTTCTATTAATAAATCCGATGGGGTCACTGCTGTATCCGAGAGCCTGCGTCAGCAAACCTGCGATTTTTTCAATATCAATAAAGAAATTCGGGTTATTTACAATTTCATTGATTTCGACCGTTTTACCAAAAGTAATAAAGACCACTTCAAAAAAGCCATTGCCCCGGAAGGGGAGCGCATCCTGCTGCACATTTCCAATTTTCGCAAATTGAAACGGGTAGAAGACGTTATTCATGTATTCAAAAAAGTGCACGAAAAGCTACCGAGCAAGCTCATTCTAATCGGCGACGGGCCCGAGCGCCACAATATGGAAGAACTTTGTCGTAAATTAGAGCTTTGCCACGAAGTGCGCTTTCTCGGCAAACAAGATGCCATCGAAGAACTGCTGGCCATCGCCGATTTGTTTGTGATGCCCTCCGAAAGCGAAAGTTTTGGATTGGCAGCACTGGAGGCTATGGCCTGCGAAGTGCCGGTGGTGTCGAGCAATGCCGGAGGCCTGCCGGAGGTAAACATTCACGGAGAAACGGGCCTACTGAGCGAAGTGGGCGACGTAGAGCAAATGGCAAAAAATGCCCTGACCATTCTCGAGAATGAGGAGGTGCTACAACGCTTCCGCGCCAATGCCTTAGCTCAGGCCAAGCGGTTTGATATTAAAAATATTTTGCCAGAATACGAGGCTTATTATGAAGAAGTGCTGCGCACTGCTGTCTATGCACCAAGCGAAGAGTATTGATTAAAAACAACTAAAATGTTCATTATCACGTTTCTAAAATAGAAATTTTTCAATCATATAATATTCATGATGCGGCGGCTAAAGCGCGTCGATAAAAAAAACACTATGCTTGAAAAAACCTACCTCCACTCGCCTTTCGGTTGTTTTGAAATCGTAGGCAGCGAACTGGGCATCAGCTCGGTGAAACGTACGGATCTGTCCCCCTGCCCAGACGCGCCTGTGCCAGCGCTCTTGCAAGAGGCCGTGCAGCAGCTATCCGAATATTTCAGCGGTACGCGCAGTAGTTTCGAGCTGAACCTCGACTGGGGCGGCGCCCCTGATTTCAATAAGGCGGTTTGGCAGGCCCTGCTGGAAATTCCTTACGGGCGCACCACTACCTACTCGGCCATCGCCGAAAAAATAGGCAACCCTACCGCCGTACGCGCGGTGGGCATGGCCAATCGCAACAATCCTATCGCCATCATCGTGCCTTGCCACCGCGTCATTGCTAAAAACGGCGACCTGCAAGGTTATTTTTACGGGTTAGACATGAAGCGCAAGTTATTAGAATTGGAAAATCCGGCGAGTTTTGCCGCACAGGGTAGCTTATTTTGATAATAACAATGTCCCATTACTTATTTACTTTATTATACAATTATTTACACACAAACCGAAAATACGTATAATTATTATATCCTTCTTCCTCGTCAGTACCCTTGATGAGCAGCCCCCGGGGTGTGGCTGTAGCCCCAAAATAGCGATATTGCAAAGATAATTGTTCTTCGTGCCGTAACTGAAAATTTGTATCAATCACTGAAACGTATAAGTAGCCCCGTTTTCCGCCAGCGTTGGGTTCGTCCGGATAGGGATAGGCGCCATAATAAAAACGATAATAATATCCGGCAAACGGATCAAAAAGTATAAATTTATATTCAGGATTATTACTGAGGTGCTGCATCACTGCAAACTGGTCGCCGCGCCGGGCCTGCTCAAGGGGCGCTACTTCATTGACCTGATGGGCAGAAGGGCAGCTAAAGCGCTCGGAACTGCCCGCGGCAAGATCAAACCGATAAATATCCGATTGGTGTTTGAAACTGTAAATAATTTGTTCGGACATAAAAAGTAAATTGGGCTTGTCCAAAGGATAATAAGTGTTCGTTTGTTTAAAGGCATCCGGATAGTAAAGAGGCATCGTTTCGATGTGCATATCCACTAAATTCAGGCGCGCGCAAAGCGGATTTTCATAATAATCCGTTGTAGAAGGATTGCCAAATGATTTGATAGCAAAGTAAAGTTTACCATCTTTAGGATTATAATAAATAGGTTGATTATTATTGGGGTCATTATAAATAGAATAACGCACAAAGTCTAATCCTGTAATTTTACGCACTTCCCGATTGATATTTTCTGCAAAATGCACTTCACCGCGGTCATTTATCAAAGCCAGCTTATAGGAACCTAACAGGAAGATAGAATCTCGGTTATGATAATAAAAGCTCATCAATCCGGCTACAAAGGTAGGTCCTTCCGGCGGCAATGTAATGATTTTAACAGCTTGCAATGTTTCCAGATCAATACATTCTAATTGATTACTGAAACTATTATATCCGACAAATAAATTTTCCGAGCCTGCATAATGCGCCATCCGATAGATGCCCTGCATGATACCCTCGTTAGGGATTTTTGCTCGGCCCGTCGTGTCCACAACACATTTATTTAGTTCGTTATTATCCACAGATTTGTTATTGTCTAAGCCACAAGCTAATAAAAGCTGTAGTAAGAGAGCAGGGAATAAAGTTTTTCTAATTGACATGATGATATTTAGGGTAAAGCGCTTTTTAAGCATAAAACGATTTTGCGATAATAACAATTAAGAAATAAAATCACCCTCGCAAATTGGTTTTTTTTTGGGATTTTGTCAAGTACAGTTTTCTCGATTTCAAACATATCGAATTTTAGCATTTCAGAGTTTTTTTGCATAAAATTATGTCAATCAGCATTTTGAAAATTTAAAATTCGTCAAAAAGATAATTTTTTGAACATTTTTAATGCATGCTGCCCTTGTTATTTAATATTTATTTTACATTCGCTTAACGTTTGGTTTACTCAGTGTTCGGTGAATTGCATCCAAAGGATATATTTTTATAAATATATCCTGCTTGCTATTTCCTATTAATCAGCTCATCTATATCAACCAAGGCAAAAGATAGCATTTCCTCTTCATTATCAGGGTTATACGGATTTTCCATGCTGATTAATAAGCCCTCCCGCGTTGCAAAAACATGATCAAAATTATATACTCCTGGCTCGAAAGCGGTCTCGCCGAGGCACTTACCCGTGTCATCTAAAATCATGATAGACCAGGTAGCCTGCTTCCTGACACTCCAATCTCTGTTCACCGGAATACTTTCCGGCAGCGGATGCAATACAATACGATAAAACAGCCGCCGCCAGGGGTCGTAAATGATATTGTGATAAGCACCTTTGGGAATGAGTTGGGGGTCCCTTTCTGCAGAGCGCAAACCAGCGGGCAAGAACTCAAACCGGTCGGGCAGAAAAAGACTTTTAGCGCAAACGGAGCGTTTATGCCTGTTTTGCTGAAAGATATACAAGCAATGCGCGCTGTAATAGCTCGCCCATGTTTCGTCTTCGGCAACGGTAAATGGAAACATCGAACGATAGTCGGATTTTTCCTTTTCCCTATAAATAGACGGGTAATCGCCATAAGCACTAAGGTAGCTACTGGTAATAAGGTCGAAGGTAGCAAACTGTGGATAGAAAAAGTTTTCGGAAGCGTGAGACGCCTGAAATCCGGTATTTAGCACAAAAAAAGTAACCTGTTTATTGCTTTTATTGTAATAAAAATTGTTGTAATCTTTCCAAACTGCTAAATAATACAAACCGTCCTGGCGGCCACCATTGGGCAAATCGCCTTTAATAGTCCATGTTTTTAACTTTTCGCCCTGTCCGTTGAGTAATATTAATTGATTATAATGATTGGTATGTACTAAAATAGAATCGGGAGTAAGCACCTGAAAACCAAATATTTCCGGGATAGCGTGCTCGCCAACAGTAGCAATCCGGATTGTATCAAGCAATTGCTGCTCTACGAGGTCATAAATATAAAATTTTGTTTCATAACTATTATAAAGCCATAGTGTTGATTGATTATCCTTTTCGTACACGGCTGCAATATCAAAATCGTATTGCAACCCTTGAGTTGATATATTTACCTGTTTTTTAAGTGATAAAGTAATGGGGGCGCAACTGTTTTGACATTCACAAAGCGCATCAAATACCTCGTCTGGCTGCCGGATGCATCCTGCTAATAACATAATAACAAACAAGAAGTATATAATGCTGTGCATGAGAGTGAAATATTTCCCCCTCGCTATGATATGCGAAGGGGAATAGGTTAATAATTTACTTTTTTCGTTCAATACCATTGACTGTAATTATAAAAGCATTATTGGCAAGAATAATTATCCGCCAGTATCATCGGCAATACATGCACAGCATTCACTTCCTCCATGAAAGCAATTTCCGGCTTCCCATTTTCCTTCACAAACACATCCACCATTTCCGCTACAATCCGAATCCGTAGTACAATCACGCGCGTACAATAATGTAATACCACCCATGAGTAACAGCATAAAAAACAAAATACGCATCTTTTTCATAAATAATCAGTTTTAAGGATGAAACAATTAAGAAATAAAATCACCCTCGCAAATTGGTTTTTTTTTGGGATTTTGTCAAGTACAGTTTTCTCGATTTTGAACATATCAGATTTTTGCGTCTCGACGTTTTTATTTTATATAAATATTTTTAAATCAGCAATTTGCAATTTTAAAAACAAGCTGAATTAACATTTTTTGAACAATAAAGATAAGAAAAAAATATTTTTTTAACACTTTTGGGGGCTTGGTGTCTTTGCAAAACGGCAGCATAAATTGCTGAAAAAAGCCACCGCCGATAAAAAATTCGCTTGGGCATCCTTTTTCCAGGGCCGAAAGTTTTACTTTTGTGGAGGTATCAGCCGAAAGGCAACAAAGATGCTGTAATTTCAGAAACAGATTCGAGCTATGAACGCATTTGAGCAGTTGCACACTTTGTTGGAAGAGATAGCACAAGCCGCGCCGCAAAATCCGGCGGAGTTGGAACAGTTTCGTATTCGTTTTTTGGGTACGAAAAACGTGATTAAACCACTGACCGGCGAGATTCGGAATGTGCCCGGCGAGCAGCGGAAAGACTATGGGCAGCTGATTAACAAGGCAATGCGCACGGCGGAAGAGAAGTTCAACACGCTGAAAGCAGCCTTAGAAGCAGCGGTGGAAGACCGTGGCGCCGACAGCCTTGACCTCAGTGCGCCGGGTGAGCCGCTGGAGCTGGGGGCACGTCATCCGATTGCTATTACACTCAATCGGATTGTCAGTATTTTTGAACGTATCGGCTTTGTGGTGGCCGATGGCCCGGAAATTGAAGATGATTGGCACAATTTTACCGCAATGAATACGCCGGAAGACCACCCTGCCCGCGATATGCAGGACACTTTTTACCTGCTCAACTCTACGGAGATGCTGCTGCGCACCCACACCTCGCCGGTGCAGGCACGGGTGATGACGAACCAGCAACCGCCCATTCGCATCATTGCGCCGGGGCGGGTGTATCGCAACGAGACGGTGTCGGCGCGCTCGCACTGTCAGTTTCATCAGGTGGAGGGCTTGTACATTGACGAAGGCGTGTCTTTTGCCGATATGAAACAGACGCTGCTGTACTTTGCCCGCGAGATGTTTGGCGCCCCGAAAATCCGGCTGCGGCCTTCATTTTTTCCATTCACCGAGCCAAGCGCCGAAATGGACGTATGGATAGGAATGGACAATGAGCGCAATTATCGCCTTTCGAAAGGTACGGGCTGGCTCGAAATCATGGGCTGTGGCATGGTGGACCCTCAAGTACTGGACAACTGCGGCATAGATAGTACAAAATACTCCGGTTTTGCCTTTGGAATGGGCATCGAACGGCAGGCGCTGCGGCTATACGACATTGGCGATATTCGCTACTTTTTTGAAAATGATGTGCGCTTTCTGCGGCAGTTTTCGACGGTAGTGTGAAAATAGTTAGCGGTTCGCAGCCTTGTATCGAAAATTGCACTGCATCATTGGTACTTGCTTTAAATTGCCCTGACCCATGTTGAAAATTGATATGCACACCCACATCATCCCGCCGGAGCTGCCGCGCTGGGCAGATAAATTCGGCTATGATGGCTTTATTCATCTCGAACGCCACCGCGAGGGCTATGCCCACATGATGCGTGGCGAAACGTTTTTCCGCGAAATTTGCTCCAATTGCTGGGATCCCGCCGAGCGCATCGCCGAATATGCCACGCACCACACGCAGGTACAGGTGATCTCCACCATTCCGGTGCTCTTTGCCTACTGGGCAAGGGCTGCGCACACGCACGAAGTAGCGCGTTTTCTCAATGACCACATTGCTCAATTGGTCGCAGACTATCCGCGCCAGTACATTGGGCTGGGCACGCTGCCCATGCAGGATACCCAACGCGCCATCGAAGAGCTGGAGCGCTGCCGAGACATCGGGCTGGTCGGGGTACAAATTGGTTCCAACATCAATGACCAAAATCTGAGCGAACCATCGTTTTATCCCATATTTGAAGCTTGCCAGGAACTCGGCATGGCAGTGTTTGTACACCCCTGGAACATGATGGGCATGCAAGCCATGAGCAAGTACTGGCTCCCCTGGTTGGTAGGTATGCCTGCCGAAACGGCTCGGGCCATTTGCTCTCTGATTTTCAGTGGCATTTTTGAAAGGCTGCCGGAGTTGCGCGTTTGTTTTGCCCACGCAGGAGGTTCGTTTTTGCCCACTATCGGGCGCATTGAGCATGGGTTCAACTGCCGCCCCGATTTAGTTGCGGTGGACAATCCGGTCAATCCACGACAATACCTCGGCAAATTCTGGGTAGATTGTATCACGCACGACCCCGCGCTGCTGCGTTTCATTCTTGATATGGTGGGGACTGACCGCGTTACACTTGGGTCTGATTATCCTTTTCCGCTGGGCGATTTGGATATTGGTGCTTTTGTTACCGAAATGAACTTGCCAAAGACGACCGTCCAACAAATTTTTTGCGACAATACCTTGCAATGGTTAGCATTAGAGCGTTCGGCCTTTGCATGAGAAAAGGATGTTTCGGTTTTACAATAGAAGCGGGAAGTGTATTCTGAAGGCATTATAAAATATAAATAATTGATTTTTAGGCTTTTATGAATTTATTGAAACTGAGTTTTTTATAAGAAACTATCCACACCACAGTTTTAAAAGCATATTTATACTAAATGCCCTTTCAAAAGGCGTTACTTTCAGGCAAAATTTACATTAAGAGCCTGAAACTGCCAGCCAGAGCAGCCCTTTTTCAACTGAAAACCACGCTATGCTGACCATCATACCGGGTACCATACCCACTGCCGATTTTCACCAATTTTTGGTGGGTGCGGTTGCGCCGCGGCCCATCGCGTTTGTGAGTACGCTCGACGAGGCGGGCACGCCCAATTTAGCTCCTTATAGCTTTTTCAATTGCTTCAGCTCCAATCCACCCATTGTAGTCTTTTCTTCCAATCGGCGAGTGACCACCAATACTACCAAGGATACGCTGCATAATGTACTGGAAACCAAAGAGGTAGTGATTAATGTAGTGACGTATAATATCGTTCGGCAGGCAGCCGTAGCCAGCATTGAGTACCCAAAAGAGGTAAGCGAATTTGCGAAAGCGGGCTTTACGGCCCTTGCTTCTGAGGTAGTCAAACCCTTTCGGGTGGCTGAGTCGCCCATTCAAATGGAGTGCAAGGTCAATCAAATCATACCGCTGGGTGAGCGAGGCGGCGCTGGGCATCTGGTGATCTGCGAGGTAATGCGCATGCACATTGATGAAGCCATTCTCGACGAGCGCGGTCGCATTGATCCGCACAAATTGGACTTGATGGGTCGCATGGGGCGAGCTTTCTATGTGCGCGCCAGCGGCGAGGCAATTCACACCGTATTTCAGCCACAAAATGTATTGGGTATTGGTTTTGACCAGTTGCCTCCCAGTATTCGCCATAGCAAAATACTCACGGGCAATGATTTGGCACAATTAGCTGCGCTCGTTGAGCCTCCTGATGCCGAAGCGGTAGCGGCCCTGCGTCAGGATGCGTATGTACAATCGCTGTTAGAATCAGAGGAGCCTGTAATCGCGCTGCATCGCTACGCACAAAAGGAATTAGCGAAAGAAAATGTAGCTTTGGCGGCAAAGATTGCTTGGCTGAGCACAGCGGTTTAATAATTTTTAGATGCCAGATGCCAGATAATAGACGTTAGACGTTAGATGATAGATATTAGACTTTTTTTAGTTGAAAATCAAAGGATTATGTCTTTTTAAGATAATCTGGTGAGTGGATAAGTTGGTAATCAGTAAGCGGCAAAATGACGCACTTATTTACACCCAAAATATTGTTTTTCAAGACTTTACAAAATCGAAAATCAGATTTCAAAAATCGCAACTGGCATTAGCGTTCCGGGAAGGAAAAATCAATTTCTGTATTATCGCCAATGTTGAGACTGTGGCGCATCCCGGTGATGGCCGTGTCATTGCCCACGACGGAATGTTGCAGAATTACTTCTTGCAGAGAAGCGTAATTACCGATAATCGAATCCTTGACGATGGCATTTTTTACCTTCGCATTATTGCCAATAGTGACGTGCGGTCCGATGATAGAATTGGAAATCTGGCAATTTTTGCCCACGCTCACCGGATGAATGATAATCGAGCTGTCGAACTCCGGCAGATCAGCAGAAGCATAGCCCTCGCGGTCGAGCAAAATGGCATTGGTTTCGAGCAATACTTCTTTTTTGCCACAATTGAACCAATTGTCCACGGTAATCGTTCGGAACTGTACGCCTTTTTCAATCATTCGCATCAGCGCATCGGTGAGGGGGTACTCGCCATTGGTCAGTATTTGGTTATTGATATTAAACTCTAAGGCTTCACAGAAGGTCTTTACTTCCCGAATTTTATAAAACCCGACCATCGCCATATCCGATTTCGGGATTTTGGGCTTCTCGACCACGCGCGCCACGATGCCATCAGTGCCGTACTCCACCACCCCGAACTCGCGGGGGTCTGCTACTTTCTTCACGCCGAGGCAGGAGCCGGGGGCATCCATCACCCTTTGAAAATCTACGTCAATAATAATATCGCCAAAGAAAATCATGACTTGGTCGGCATCTTTCCATGCTTCGCGGGCTACCCAGATGGCATGTGCGGAGCCGAGACGCTCCTCTTGTGTAATGAATTCTTTCTCAAGGTCGGGGTAGGTTTGCTCTACATAATCCCTAATTTTTTCGCCGAGGTAACCAATGACAAAAACGTACTCTCGGATGCCCACAGATACCAATTGGTCAATAATGAAGGAAATAATAGGCTTGCCAGCCACCGGAATGAGTGGTTTGGGCTGCGTATAGGTGAGCGGACGAAGCCGGGCGCCAGCGCCGGCCACCGGAATGATGGCTTTCATAACAGATCGCGTGAAGAAGGTTTGTATTTTCTGACAATAACCTGGCAAGGGTGTGGCCCAGTGGGGCGTTCGTTGCCAAAGCAAGCCTAAGTTAAAGAGAATTTGGCAAACTTGCACAGAAAATAACACGGCGATACAAATATTCCCGGCATTATAATGACAAAAGCACTGTTTCCGACCTTCGAAAACAATGCTTTTATCAAATTATTCAAGTAGAAAAGGCTTTTATTCGCTTTCCAATGCCGCCGCCCCGCCTACGATTTCGAGGATTTCGTTGGTAATGGCTTCTTGGCGAGCCTTATTGTAGCTCAAGCGCAGGTCGCGCATTAGGTCCGAAGCGTTTTCGGTGGCTTTGTCCATGGCAGTCATACGAGCGCCATGTTCGGAAGCGTGTGTATCTAACATGAAACGGAAAAACTGCGTGTGCAGGATATTCGGTACCAAGTAGGAAAGAAGACCTTCCATATCCGGTTCGAAAATATAATCAGCGCGCATTTTATCGTCTTCGGCAGCTTCGATTTTGGCTACCGGCAAAAAGCGCTCTGCTTCGGCAAACTGCGTGGCTGCATTTTTGAAACGCGCATAGGCCACCGTCACTTCGTCGTATTGTTTGTTTTCGAAAGCTTCCATTAACCGGCCCGACACTGCCGACACCTCGTCGAAAGTCAAATCTGCAAACAAATTGACATGGTCGCTGATGATAGTACAGTCGGCATAACGCTTGCGCATAAAGTCGTAGCCGCGCTTGCCTACAAAGAGTAGCGTCAAGTTGCCATTGGCGCGCACCTCGGCGTAGCGGGTGTTGATAGTTTGGATGGCAGCCTTGATAACGTTGCTGTTGAAAGCACCGCACAGACCCCGATTGGAAGTGACGACTACTAAGCAGGCTTTTTCTACCGGGCGCTCCTTAGCTAAGTCAATACCCAGATCGGCATCGGTATTCGACAGAATATTGCGCAGCATTTGGTCGAGCTTGCTGGCGTAAGGGCGCATTTGTACAATGGCCTGCTGCGCGCGCCGTAGCTTGGCTGCCGACACCATTTTCATCGCCTTGGTAATCTGCTGGGTATTTTGCACCGAGCGAATCCGTTCGCGTACTTCTTTTAAATTACCGGCCATCGGTCATTTTATTTTTGGCGGGTCAGGGCCGCCGTTTGCTGCAAACCCTGACTGCACTTTTCTACAAATTTACTTCTGATACTGCGTGGTCAGTTCTGCCGCCAGTTTTTCTACTTGCTTCAGGCTTTCATCTTCTAACTTGCCCTTGCGGAATTCTTCCAGAATTTCTGGGTGGCGCTGTCCTAATGCCGTTAGGAATGTTCTTTCAAACTCCTGCACTTTTTCTACTGGCACGTTGCGCAGCAAGTTTTTAGTACCGAGATAGATGATAGCTACCTGCTTTTCAACGGCTACCGGTGCGTACTGGGGTTGTTTCAGAATTTCCACGTTGCGCTTGCCCTTTTCGAGTACGGCGGAGGTAGCGGCGTCGAGGTCGGAGCCAAATTTGGAGAAAGCCTCTAACTCGCGGTACTGTGCTTGGTCGAGCTTGAGCGTACCGGATACCTTTTTCATGGACTTGATCTGAGCCGACCCACCTACCCGCGATACCGAAATACCTACGTTGATAGCCGGGCGGATACCCGCGTTGAACAGGTTGGATTCGAGGAAAATTTGACCATCAGTAATCGAAATTACGTTGGTCGGAATATAGGCAGATACGTCACCGGCTTGTGTTTCGATGATGGGCAGTGCCGTTAGCGAGCCACCACCTTTCACGAGGGGCTGTCCTTGTTCGTCGGTTGCATTTTTCAACGATTCGGGCAGGTCGTTCATATTGCGGGCGATGTCGTCATTGGCAATAATCTTAGCGGCACGTTCCAGCAGGCGCGAGTGCAGGTAGAATACGTCACCTGGGTAAGCTTCGCGGCCTGGCGGACGACGCAGCAGCAGCGATACCTCGCGGTAAGCTACGGCTTGTTTCGACAAATCGTCATAGATAATAAGTGCTGGGCGGCCCGTGTCGCGGAAATATTCGCCGATAGCAGCTCCGGCAAAAGGTGCGTAAAACTTGAGCGGTGCGGGGTCGGCAGCTGAGGCAGATACGATGATAGTATAATCCATAGCGCCATTTTCTTCCAAAGTGCGGGCAATCTGGGCTACCGTCGAGGCTTTTTGACCCGAAGCTACATAAATGCAGAAAACCGGCTCGCCACGCTCGTAAAATTCGCGCTGGTTGATGATGGTATCAATAGCGATAGCGGTTTTGCCCGTCTGGCGGTCGCCAATAATCAATTCGCGCTGTCCACGACCAATCGGAATCATTGCGTCAATGGCTTTGATGCCAGTTTGCAATGGCTCATTTACCGGTTGGCGGAAAATGACGCCCGGTGCCTTGCGCTCCAAGGGCATTTCGTATTTTTTTCCTTTGATTTCGCCTTTGCCATCAATGGGCTGCCCTAGCGGATTCACCACACGCCCTACAAACCCCTCGCCTACTTGCAAGGAAGCAATCCGTCCTGTCCGTTTCACCCGCGAGCCTTCTTTGATGCCATCGCCTTGACCCATCAATACCACGCCCACATTGTCCTCTTCGAGGTTCAGTACGATGGCTTCCACACCCGTTTCAAATTGAACCAACTCACCAGCCTGTGCATTGGTCAATCCATAGATGCGGGCAATACCGTCGCCCACTTGCAATACGGTACCAAATTCTTCCAGCTCGGTAGCCGTACTGAATCCGGAGAGCTGCTGCTTGAGTATCGCAGATATTTCGTCAGGTCTTACGTCAACCATATTCTTGAAATTGTTTATTGTTTAATATAAATGCTGCCCGAATTTTTCTGACCGGGACAGGTGAATCATCTTTTTGCTTTGGGCGCTGCTGGCCACTTATCTGGCAATGATTTGCGAAATGTACAAGTTGTCGGCAAATTCTTTTTTCAACTGGCTGAGCTTGTCTTTCACGCTGGCGTCATATACTTTGTTATCAAACTCCAAGACAAAACCGCCAATCAGTTCCGGATCTACATTTACTCCTATCTCAAGTGTTTCTTCCACATGCATGATAGACATCAAGTGCTTGCGAAGCGCCTCCACGGTAGCCTCACCCACTGGGGCGGCAGCCGTCAGCCGTACCGTAGTGATGTGCTTGTGTTTTTTGTATTCTTGAATAAACTCCGATGCAATCTCTGGCAGATACATCTCGCGGCTTTTCCGGATGAGAATGCCGAGGAAAAGCATGGTCAGTTCGTCGTATTTGCCTCGAAACAACTGCTCTACCACAGTTTGCTTTTTGGCTCCAGGAATGATTGGGCTTTTGATGAAAAGGTAGAAATCCCGATTCTTGGCTGCTGCTTGAAATGATTGCACATCTTCGAGAATTCGCTCCAACTTATTTTGCTCCAGCGCCAGCTCTAAGAGAGACTGAGCGTACCGGTGGGCTATTTTTGCAACTGACATAGTCTGTAATTGGACGGTTTTTTATAAAAACTCCTTTCGGGCCCGGGTGTGGCGGTTTAATTCAACTTCATTTCATCCAGCAAGGTATTCACGTATTGCTCCTGCTCGGCGTTGCCTTTCAATTGCCGGCGCATTACCTTTTCGGCTATTTCCAGCGCCATGAGGCCCGCTTGGTTTTTGATATCAATAATAGCCGCCATGCGTTGGTTTTCAATTTCTTCTTTTGCGTTGGCTACAATCTTGTGTGCCTCTTCTTTGGCTTTGGCTCTTGCTTCGCCGATGATGCTGTCTTTCGCTTGGTTGGCTTCCCGCAGGATTTTGACCCGCTCTTCCTGAGCTTCGCGCAGCAATTGCTCATTTTCAGCTTTCAGATTGGCCATCTCTTCGCGGGCTTTTTTGGCTTCATCCAGCGATTTCTGAATATCGTCTTCGCGTTGTTTCAGCGCATTTTGGATGGGTTTGAAAGCAAAACGAGCCATCAAAAACCAGAAAAGTGCGAAAATAATGACCGTCCATACCAATAAACCTGGTGTGGGCTTCATCACGGAAAAGTCGGCAAGAAAAAGTATTGCGTTCATCTTGTAATTGTCATTTATAATTATTCAACCGCAAGCGCAGTGGATATTTTTTTGCTAAACAGGATAGGGGCTGAACCCCGCGACCAATCGTCGTGTTGTTCAACCCCGTTTTTGCTGAATGACTTAGGCCAACAGGATGCTCAACAGGATTGCAATCAGTGCAGCACCTTCAATCAGGGCTGCCATCAGGATCATGTTCGAGCGGATGTCGCCTACGGCTTCCGGTTGGCGTGCGATGGCTTCCATGGCTTTTGCGCCAATGTTGCCGATGCCAATACCTGCGCCGATAACGGCCAAACCTGCACCTAAAGCTGCTAATGTACCAGTCATGTCAATTTGAATTTATAATGATGAATATCTTTTGTCAACCGAAAAATGTACAATCGAACGCTGAACCATCACCTTGTTCTTCAATCAAATTTTTCAATGGTGATGCGGCTCCTCGATGGCTGCACCAATGTACGAGGCCGTAAGGATGCAGAATACAAAAGCCTGTACCAATGCCACCAGCAATTCGAGCGCCATCATAAACATGGTCAGGGGCACTGCCATCAAAGTGCCGACGATACCGCCGCCAAGATTAGCACCCGACTGCCCAAAGATGAATATCAAGCCTACGAAAATAACCATTACAATGTGCCCGCCAGTGATGTTCGCAAACAAACGCAGCATTAGCGTCAGGGGTTTGATAAACAAACCCATGATTTCTACTGGTGTGAGAATCAGGACTTTAAGCAGTGCAGGCACGCCTGGCATCCAGAGCGTATGCTCCCAGTAGTGGCGATTGCCGCTGAGATTGGTCACAAAGAAAGTAAATAAAGCCAGTGCCATGGTCACTGCGAGGTTGCCCGTCACGTTGCCGCTACCAGGGAAAAATGGAATTTGCCCAACCAGATTCAGCCCCAAAATAAAAAAGAAAATGGACATCAGGAAAGGCAGGTATTTTTCGTACTTGTGCCCAAGAAAAGGCACCGCTACTTCATCGCGGATAAAAACAAAAATCGGCTCCAAAAAAGACTGAATGCCTTTCGGTGCTTGGCCTCGGCGGGTTTCGTAGCCTTTCACCGCTGCCCGAAACAAAAGGAACAACAGCAGAAAGGTGAGCAGCATGGTGAATACATTCTTCGTGACCGAAAAGTCATAAAATGAAGTAATGCCGCCACCCAGCACACCGCCGTCGAGCGTGGAGGGCTTATCAAGTGGGTAGCATTCGCCACTGTAAACCACCTCATACTTGTCCACCTCTTTGCCCTTGACCTGCACTGTCTTATGGTTCACGCATTCAATGGTCACTTCGTCAGCCGGAAATTTTATATTGGCTACACGCATCACCGAGCCATCCACCATCACATAACGGTTCACCGCCTTTTTGGCAGTACCGTGCGCGTCCATTTTACCGAATTTGCTTGACATAAAAAACGACAGCCCCTGCTCTGGCGCATACAAAATGCAAGGTAGCGGGATGTAAATATTGCCAAAAACATGGAAAGCATTGGCATCGCCAATATGATGGAAAGCCGTAGCGGCTGGCTCGAAGGTTTCTTCGTGATGGTCATGGCAAGCGCAACCGTGATGATCGTCGTCATGGTGCTCGTGCGTCGCGTGGTGGTCGTGGTCAGCGGCGTGTTCCTGCGCGAGTGCGAAGTTCAGGGCGCTGATGGACAGCAAAAAACTCAGTATTGTTGTGCGCATCGGTATAAGTCTTCGTTTGCCTTTTTCTAAGCCGGTGCAAAAGTAAGTAGTTAGGTTCTATTAACAAAGCGACCTTGCGCTTTTTTTACAAAGGAATGATGCGCAGAAGGATTGAAAAACAGGAAGTTATAAAAATAGATTGCCAAACAAACTTACAGCAAATTGCCTGTTTGAATAATAAAAAAGAAAAATGTTCGTCGCTACGTTAGCCTTTCCAAATTTTGCTTGGAATGCCTTGTTAAATACCGAATGGGCTACCTTTTGGTTGAATGTTCGATTTAATTTTGGTGTGGGCCTCAGTCTCTTATCCTTGGAGGGCCAGGTCCTTCAGCGCAGGGTTGTGCTGCCAGTTGTGCTCGATGTCCGGCAAGGCAAGAATTTGCTCAAAAAGGCGGTCTTGCGCATGCACTTCGGCGAGGGCTGCTCGGTAAGGCAAATGACTGAAAGTGACCATAGAATAGGCGGGTAGAAAACGGTCGGGGTATTGCTCGGCAAGATGTTGTTCGATTTTTTTGCGCAGCAAAAACTGCGAATCGCTTACCAAATCGCGCATTTCTACAAAATTTTGCAGCGCTAAGTCCGCTATGGCATTGGCATCTGGGATGCGGGTTTGATTAAAATTTTCGATAATCTGTGGCCAGTCACCATTGTATTGGTCTATCAAAGCATCGAGCAGGGTACAATCTTCAAAGCCGGCGTTCATACCTTGCCCGTAAAACGGCACGATGGCGTGCGCGGCATCGCCCAGCAGCAGTACTCGTTGGCGGTAGTGCCAGGGACTGCAACGAATAGTGACCAAAGCTCCAGTTGGGTTTTGTTGAAAATCGTCGGCAAAATCGGGCATAAGTGGTAGTACGTCTGGAAATTCGCGCTCGAAAAAAGCCCGCTGTTGCGCTTCGGTGCTCAATGCCTCGAAGGAATGTGCGCTGCCGGCATACGGCAAAAACAGCGTACCTGTGAAGCTACCGTCCACATTGGGCAGGGCGATGAGCATAAAATTGCCGCGGGGCCAGATGTGTAGGGCATTCTTATCCATGCGGTGCGAGCCGTCGGGCTGCGGCGGAATGTTCAATTCTTTATAACCATATTCAAGGTACTGCTGCGAATAGTTGAAGCCGGTTGTTTTTTGCAAGGCACTTCGCACCGCTGAAAAGGCGCCGTCTGCCCCAAAGATTAAAGGCGCTTGCAAAGCAGTTTCCGCGCCGGTATGCGTATGCACAAAATGCGCTTCGTTGCGCTCAAGGTCTATGCGGCGGCAGCGCTGATCGAAGTGTAGTGTTACATTAGGGAAGCACTCGGCAAGGCGCAGCAATTCGAGGTTCAGGCCGCCCCGCGACACGGAGTAGATAGCTTGGCCTTCCTTTCCATAAGCTTGGAAAGTCAATTCGCCGGAAGTGTTGTGCATCATGCGCCCGTACATGGGGATGGCTGCTGAAGCGATTGTATCCTTAATGCCTGCTTTTTCTAAAGCGCGCCAGCCCCGATGGCTCATCGCCAGATTGATGGAGCGCCCTCCGGCAATACCCGCCTCGCGCATGTCGCTTCGGCGTTCGTACACCTGCACCTCGTAGCCGCGCCGGGCCAGAAAAATAGCCCACAGTGTGCCCACAAGGCCAGCACCTACAATCAGAATGGGTTGGTTTGGTTGCATCATGGTCAGGAGGTTTTAATAAATTCGCTGTTTGCTGTTCGCTATTCGCTATTCGCTGTTCGCTGTTTGCTGTTTGCTGTTTGCTATTCGGGCATAATATTTCAAGAGTAAAAATTATAAAAAGCTGACTATCAATAGGTAGATTTTACATAATAAACGATAGAAGTTAGATGCACTCTCAACCTTTAAACTTCTCAACCTTTCTCAACCCATACATCCTATTCCCCCCATCAACCCATTCCCCTATCCCCCCATAGCCCCTATCCCCCCATAGCCCTATTAACCTTTTTAAACCCTATTCCCCATACCTCCTATACCCAATGAACAATGTCCCATTACTTAGCCCCTGCTATTTTCTTAAAAAATAAACCGCAGGGCGATAAATTGTGCTAAGAAACCTACAAAATAGCCGCCGTACAAGTCCATCGGCGTGTAGGGGTAGAGTATCTGCCGCGCCGTGCCGACCAGCCCAGCCAGCAGCAGTACCGCAATGAGTAAGGTACTCATAGTCAGGTAGCGATTGCCGAAAATGAAGGTATCATAACTGAATAACAGCATGGTAATGAGCACCATACCTACCAAAGCGCCCATGCCTACTGTGTGCGCACTGATGCGAGAAAAGATATTAATAAAAAATGTCATAAACAGCGCGATGGTAATGCCCAGCATGAAGGTGGTGTAGGCGGTGGGTATCTGCGAATTACTATAAAAATTGCGAAACATCCAGAGGTAAAACACCCCAGTGATGATGTAGGGTGCAATGCGTTCTTGACTGTCGCGTAGCTCGAAAGACTGAAGCAAACCAGTAGCACGTAGCATCACAATGGCTACTAAGGGAATGAAAAACGTGGACAGGAAGACGCGCAGCATTAGCAATTTGCTCAGAGAATCGCCGAGACCATTGACCCCGAAAATGTATGGATTTACAATAATGAGTAAAGCCAACAGATAAGTAGGCATCAACAGCGGATTGAACAGCGCTGATACCAACCGGGCCACCAGCCGCAAGGACCATGGCAGCGAGGTGTGAGCGGTTTTTATTTCTGAAACAGATGCACGCATGTGAGTCCAGCAGATTGTTATACAAAAAGGGGTGTAAAAGCAAATTGTTTCCCGTCGAATAGCCCCCGGTCGCTAAGTTTCAACTCTGGGATGACAAGCAACGCCATAAATGATAACGTCATAAAGGGGGCAGAAAGCTGACTCCCCAGTACTTTTTTTACAAAAGTATCTATTTCGGCGTATTTTTCAGCTATGAGGTAGCCGTCCGCTTGGCTCATAATCCCTGCCACTGGCAAGGGCAACACCTTCGTCTCGTGCTCGTTCACGGCACTGATGCCTCCACGATGTGCAATGACTGCATTCACTGCCCGACAAATAGCTGCATCGTCCACACCTACTGCAATAATATTGTGCGAATCATGCCCCACGCAAGAGGCAATAGCGCCCGTACGCAACCCAAAGCCCTGAATAAAAGCGACGGCCGGAGCCGTATTGGCGTAGCGATTCACTACCGCTATTTTCAATATATCTTGCGCTATACTTGCTACCGGCGAGCCATTTACAATGGTGGCTGGTGCGATAAAACTTTCGGTCACAATAGCTCCGTCTATTGCCTTGATCACTCGGATTTGAGCGGTTTCGGCTATCAGCCGGAAATCGTCGGGTGCTTTGGCGGTAGCCTCAAAATGATTCACAAGGCCAGCGGCCACACGCGGCAGTAGGGTTTTACCTTTTTCGGCCACGAGCTGCCCGTTTATATAAGTAGCTTGTACATTGAAATCCTGCAAATTATCGGTCAGAATAAAATCTGCTGGATCGCCAGGTTGCAACAGCCCGACCTCCAGCCCGTAATGCTTTACAGGATTGACACAAGCGGCTTGCAATACATCGAAGAGGTCGTAGCCGAGTTGCAATGCGCTGGCTACCAATTGATTGATATGCCCTGCAATCAGGTCGTCGGGATGTTTGTCATCCGAGCCAAACATGAGTTGGTCGGCGTGCCGGGCCATCAGGGGAATCAACTCAGCGAAATTTTTAGCAGCGCTGCCCTCTCGAATAATGATTTTCATGCCGTAGCGCAACTTGTCCAAGGCTTCGTTTATCTGGTAGCATTCATGGTCGGTGCTCATACCTGCCTCGATGTAGCGCCGGGCATCGTCGCCGCGCAGACCGGGCGCATGGCCGTCTATGGGTTTGCCTACCGCTTGGGCAGCCGCAATTTTGGCTAATACCTCCGGATCGCCATGCAATACCCCCGGATAATTCATCATTTCGGCGAGGTACTTGATGGCTGGCTGTTGCAACAAGGCCTCCACATCGGCTGTATTGATGCGTGCTCCGGCTGTTTCAAAACCTGTGGCTGGCACGCAGGAGGGTGCCCCGAAATAAAATTTAAAAGGTGTTTGTCGCCCGTTTTCTATCATATATTGTACGCCAGCGACGCCCAATACATTGGCAATTTCGTGCGGATCGGAGACCGTAGCCACCGTGCCGTGCACTACCGCCAAGCGCGCAAATTCGGAAGGCACGAGCATTGAGCTTTCTATGTGTACGTGCGCATCCACAAAGCCGGGCAGGATGTAGGTGTCATTTGCGCCTTTGACGCGCTCGATAGACTGAATTCGGCCGTTTTCAATTCGGAGAGTGCCAAAGAAAATCTCGCGCCGGAGCACATCCACGATATTGCCGCGTATCATCATGCCAAAAATTGAGTTTGTAATGATAGATTCTAAAAAGCTGAAAAACAGGTTTTTACATTGCTGGCTATTGCAAATTTGCCAATTCGAGCACTTGAAAAAAAATTGTATTTTTAGCCTTGGAAAAAAATATGGCTTTTCGCAACACCAAAGATAACGCAAGTAGCCGGATTTTGGCAGCGGCGATACCACAAAAACGAACCATCTCACTATGGATTGGCTTGATAATATTGTATTCAATATCGGTAATTTCGGAGTCACCTGGGGCGGGCTGCTCTTGCAGATAATGCTCTTGCTGATCCTGCTCAGTTTTTATCTATTTATTCTGCTGCGCTTTTTACCTATTTTTTTTGAAAAAGAATTGGTATCGAGCAAAGAGCGTATTCGCATTCGGCGCTTATTGGCATTTTGTTTCGTATTGGCAGCTTTGGTCAGCGTGCGATTTGCTATGGGTGTGGACTACACCATTTATCAGAGCGAAAGCTTCCAACTGCGGGTATCCACGCTATTGCAGATATTTCTGTTAATACAATTGGCTCGCCTGCTCGATATTGTGGTATCCAAATACCTCGTACACGCTTACCGCGAAACCCATGAAGACGAGTACCAACGACCCGGTGCCAATGTGTATGCCGACGATGCATCTCGCAAATCGCCCCACCGGATGGTGCAGCAGGTGGTGTACGTGACGGCGGTGCTGCTCATGGTAAGGGCTTTCGATATTGACTGGAAAGTGCTCAGCATCCCCTTTAACGATAAGCTATTTGAAATCCGAATTTCGAGCTTGCTCATTGCCCTGTTAGTCATCTTGGTGGCCCAACTTATCAATTGGATACTAATCCAGATTATCCTGTTCAATTATTACAAAACGCAGGAGGTGGACATCGGGCGCCAATATGCTATCAACAAGTTGATGGTGTATTTCATTTATGTGGCAGCCATACTCATTGCTCTGCAAACATTAGGACTAAACCTCACGCTCATCTGGGGTGGTCTGGCGGCATTGGCCCTCGGTGTGGGTTTGGGGTTGCAACAAACCTTCAACGACTTAGCTTCCGGGCTAATCCTGCTTTTTGAACGCACCGTGGCCGTCGGCGATATTGTACAATTAGATGGCGACCTCATCGGACGGGTGCAGCGCATCGGTTTGCGCACCTCAGTGGTAGAAACGCACAGTAAAATCACAGTGATTGTGCCCAATTCGAAGTTGGTGACCAACAAAATTGTCAACTGGAATCACTTTGACGATTTGGCGCGCTTTTCGGTAAGGGTACACGTGGCTTATGGCTCGGATACTGATTTAGTAAAAAAACTGCTCATCGAAGTCGCTCATGCCCATCCCAAGGTGTTGGCTACGCCGGAGCCTTTCGTACGCCTCATTGATTTTGGCAATCATGCGATTGATTTCGAGTTGTTTTTCTGGTCGAAAGAATTGTTTCCGATTGAAAATGTGAAGAGCGAACTGCGTTTTGCCATTGACCAAATTTTCCGCGCACATCAGGTGGTTATTCCATTGCCGCAGCGCGATATCTGGTTCAGAAATACGGCAACCACTGCCAATAATGGCGAATAGCCAAAATAAAGAAACCATGAAACTTAGATGTACGCACAACAGCCTGCGTCTGCGCTTACGCAAATCAGACATCGCCCAGCTTCAGTCCGAAGGGTTTGTACAGGAAAGGGTGACCTTCGGGGCGGGTCAGACCCTAACGTATCGCTTGCAAATAGCAGCCGTGCCTGCGCTGTCCGCTTTGTTTGAAAATGGCTGCATTTGTGTGCAAATACCTACGCCGGAGGCCCAGCGATGGATGGACAGCGAGCAAGTCGGTTTGGAAAACGACCAGCTATTGCATATTTTAGTAGAAAAAGATTTCCCTTGTCGGCACACCGAAGAATCAGACCGAGAGGATACCTTTTACGAATTGGCCCCCGAAGAAGAAGAAACACCAGATAACTGCTGAGCATTCCAATTTGTGTCGAATTTTTGCAATACATACCTGTACAAGGCGCGATACCCTGTAGCGTGAAACTTACTCCGGTTCAAATCCTAACACAATGTTGAAATCGGTGCGCCGCCCGTCGCTGTTGGGCTCTTTGTCGAGGCCCCAGCCAAAGTCGAAGCCCAATACCCCAAACATGGGCAGGAATACCCGCACCCCGAAACCAGCCGAACGCTTGATATCAAAAGGGTTGAAATCGCGCAGTTCGCGGTAAGCATTAGCACCCTGCAAGAAAGAATGCACATAGATCGTAGAGCTGGGATTGAGCGAAATCGGGTAACGCATTTCCAGCGTGTATTTGCTAAAAGCAGGCGTAGCAGCGGTAGTGCCACCGGGCCCAAGATTGGCTTCAAATTCATTGATTTCATAGCCCCGCGAGGAGATGATGTCCACCCCGGCAAAGCCGAATTGTTGGTTGTTGATACCGTCGCCACCAAGCTGGAAGCGCTCGAAAGGCGGTGCGCCAAGTTCCCGGTTGTAGAATCCGAGCATCCCAAGTTTAGCAGATGTTTTCAAAGTCAATTTGCCAACAATCGGCGTGTACCATTCAGCATCGAAGCGCCACTTGTGATATTCCAGCCATCGGAAGCGCTCTTCGGTGCTCAGGTCGCTATAATTTCGATTGTTGAAAAGCGAATAAGGCGGCGTGAATTGTACGGATAAAGAGATCCGAGAGCCTTCGCGCGGGAAGATCGGGTCGTTGACCGTAGAGCGAGCAATCGTTTGCCGAACGCTGAAGTTGTTATAATCGCCGGTAGTCACCAATGTGCCATCATCGCTGCGAAAGAAGCCCTGTTGCCAGTTGCTGAGCCGCAAAGTTTGGGCATTGACAGCCGTCGTGGCTATGAAGTTATCATCGGGCCAGCGCATGCGCGTACCAAAGCTTACCGAGCCTTGTACAATGTTGAAAAACGAATAACTATCGGTGCCACGGCGCCCAAACGCAAAACGATTGTAGAAGCCAGCTACGGTTAGCGAGTTGGGTTTTTTACCTCCCAGCCAGGGTTCGGTGAAAGAAGCATTGTAGGACTGGAAGAAATCGCCGTTGGTTTGTGCGCGCAATGACAGGCGCTGACCGTCGCCCTGAGGCAGCGGGTGCCAAGCAGCCTTGTTGAAAATATTGCGTAGCGAAAAGTTATTGAACGATACGCCCAGCGTACCAATCACCCGTGAGAAACCACCCCAGCCAGCGGACAGCTCCAACTGGTCAGAAGGTTTTTCTTCTACTGTAAAATCAATATCTACGGTGCCCCGATCTGGGTTGACCGGCGTATTGATGCCAAGCGCTTCGGGATTAAAATAGCCAAGGTTGACAATCTGCCGCTGGGAGCGAATAATCTCAGAGCGGCTGAATTTCTCGCCCGGCAGGGTGCGCAATTCGCGGCGAATAACGTGCTCGTGCGTGCGGTCGTTGCCCGCAATGGTCACATTGTCAATAGTGGCTTGCGGCCCTTCGAAGATGCGTATTTCGAGGTCAATCGAATCAGCGGCTACGGCTACATCCACCGGATCGGCTTGGAAGAAAAGATAGCCGTTGTCCATATAGAGTGAGCTGACATCGCGTCCGTCTTGGCTAAATTGGAGGCGGGTTTGCAGCAGTTCCATGTTATAGACATCTCCTTTTTTAATGCCGAGCACATCGCTGAGGGTTTCGCTTTCGTAAATAGAATTACCTTTCCAGACGATATTGCGGAAGAAATACTGATTGCCTTCGTGTACCCGGATGCGCAGCATCAGCTCGCCGTCGTCATTGCGCCAGGTGCTGTCGCTGAGGATGCGAGCGTCGCGGTAGCCTATTTTGTTGTAATAAGCGATCAGCTTTTTCTTGTCGTCAGCAAATTTGCTGCGAATAAATTTGGAAGAAGCAAAAAGGCGTTTTTTCTCTTTGGTGTCTTTGAGTTGTTTTTTCAGGTTTTTGTTCTTTACCTCTTCATTACCCACGATTTCTATCGTCCTGATCTTCACGCGCTCGTTGGGCGTCACATTGAACACAAGCGTCACCGCATTGATTCGGCTGGAGTCCTCGCGCTCTTCGGGTATTACTTTGGCATCGAGAAATCCTTTATCAATGTAGTATTTTTCGATTTCCTTGGCCGCATTCACTTTGATATTTTCGGTTAGAATACCTCCCTTCAGAATATGCTTATTGACGGCTTCGTTCAAATCGTCGTGGTAGCCTTTTTTGGCGCCCCGATAGGTGTAGGTGGTCAAGCGCGGCCGCTCTTGTATAATAATTTCCAGAAAAATGACATCGCCGATGAGTTTTTCTTGCAAGACCTGCACATCGGTAAAAAGCCGCAATTTCCAGAGCGCTTTGATGGCTTTGGTGATTTCGGGGCCTGGCACGCGCACCTTGTCGCCTACGCGTAGCCCGGAAATACTGATAATGGCATTGGCATCGCTGAATTGAGCGCCGGTGACGGTGATGCCACCTATTTCGTAGTCTTTTGCGCCAGCATATTCCAAAACCGACGCTGGGTCGGTGTCTTGCGCAGTCAGCAACGCGGGTACTAACAGGGTGAAAAAGGCGAAGAGTATGTGTCTCATTCCGGTATTCGATTGTTTATCAGCATATTTCCCGTACATGGGCTGCATTTTTTTTGAACCTTGCCGATAAGTTGCAAATGTCAATCGGGTGATTGAAAAAATCATTCAAAAGAGTTTACAAATATTCCAAAGGTTGTATTCGATGGCGGCGCAAAGGTAGTAATTCACGGTTTCTTTTTCTGTTTGAATCGGCTATTTGACAATTTGCTCACTAATTTTACCAAACCGGCGCTCCCGGTGCTGGTAGTCTATAATGGCTTCGTAGAGGTGCTCTTTGCGAAAATCAGGCCAGAAAACCGGCGTAAAATATAGCTCGGCATAAGCAATTTGCCACAGCAAGAAGTTGCTCACACGGGTTTCGCCGCTGGTGCGTATCAGTAGCTCCGGGTCGGGGATGCCTCGCGTGGTCAGGGCGTGGGCAAAGCGGGTCTCGTCAATGTCTTCAGGAGCTAAGGTGCCCGACTGCACGGCTGCGGCCAATTGGCGGGCGGCTTCTATGATTTCCCATTTGCCGCTGTAGTTGAGCGCCAGCACTAAGGTCATGCGCGTGTTGTGCTGGGTCATTTCGATGCCTTCTAAGAGGGCGCGGTGTGTGGAAGAGGGCAATTTCGACAAATCGCCGATGGCATGCAGGCGGATGTTGTTCTTCATCAGGGTTTCGATTTCCTTGTGCAAGGTATCCACCAACAGGCTCATCAGAGCGTTGACTTCGGCGTGCGGGCGCTTCCAGTTTTCTGTCGAAAAAGCGTACAAAGTTAAGTATTGCACTCCCAGCTCTGCGGCAGCTTCTGTCGTTTCGCGCACGGCTTTCACACCATTGCGGTGCCCGAACACGCGGGGCCGGCCGTGCTCTTTTGCCCAACGACCATTGCCATCCATAATGACGGCGATGTGACGCGGCAGTTTATTTACATCTATCCGGGATTTTAAATCCATCGCAATCGCTTCAACCATGATTCGCTAACGCAATCTTTTTCTTTTACTTGCGGAAAGGCGCAAAAAAATTCGCACAAAGTTAATAAAGTATTGGTCAAAAGAAAAAAAAGGCTGTCCGTCCCAGTTGGAAATAGAAATTGGCGGCTCAGACTTTGCTATTTTTGCAGATTGAAAATCAAAAACCCATTTGATGACTACACCGAACTGGCAGGCATTGGCAAGCACACTGCTCCGGCAGGTACAGACCGGCCAGCCCACCGAAGCAACCCAGGAGGCCTTAGCCAATGGCACGGCGGGCGATCTGCGGGCAGCACTACTCGATGATATTGCCAAAAAAGCTTTTTGGATAAATGTGTATAATGCTTATTTTCAGATACTTGCCCAGCGAAATTTGCTTCCACCAGACATTTATCGCCGCCGCGTGGTGCGCATAGCCGGGGAGGATTTCAGTCTCGACGATATTGAGCATGGCATTTTACGCAAGTACCGCTACAAGCCCGCCTTGGGCTTTCTGCCCAATCCTTTTGTCAGGCGCCACATCCGACGCCAGGCCGTGCAGCGTATGGACTATCGCATTCATTTTGCGTTGAATTGTGGCGTAGCCAGCTGCCCGCCGATTGCTTTTTATGACCCTGCGCGCCTTGAGCAGCAGTTGGAACTGGCAACGGCCGCTTTTCTGAGCAGTGAAACAGCGGTATTGCCCGACCAGGGCGAAGTGCACGTCAGTCGGTTGCTGTGGTGGTATCTGGGCGATTTCGGTGGCTACCGGGGCATCCGGGCCATGCTGCGGCAATACTTGCGAATAGATACCCAGCGGTGGCGCATTCGGTTTCGCGCCTATGATTACACTCGGCGTTTGCATCATTTTGTGCCCGAAAATTGAGCCAATTTGGCTTTAAAATCCCCTCTTTTTCACAAAATTCCGTTAAGAACTGTTAAAAACTACCTCGAACATCCGGTATCGGCTATTTTTAGCGCTGCAAATCAAATGCTTGTATATAATGCCTGATACCAAACCCAATCCGCCCGAAATGGAGCAGCCACCCGTTTTCCGTACTTGGAATCAATTCTACGGCTTTGTGCTCCTGCTGCATCTGGTCATTATTGTCCTGTTTTATCTTTTCAAAATCGCTTATTCCTGAGCTTTCGGTACTATTTTGAACAACCCGCAAACAGCATCGCATGAATACACTCGACTGGATTATTATGCTCGGCACCTTGTTGACTATCGTGACCTACGGCATCTGGAAAACCCGCCACGTAAAAACCTCCCGGAGCTACCTTCGCGGCGACGACGACCTCAAATGGTGGACCATCGGCCTTTCCATTATGGCTACGCAAGCCAGTGCCATCACGTTTTTGTCCACGCCGGGCCAAGCTTATGACGATGGGATGCGCTTCGTACAATTTTACTTCGGGATGCCTCTGGCCATGGTTTTTCTGTCGGTGGTGGTGTTGCCCATTTACTATCGGCTGAAGGTTTATACCGCTTATGAATACCTTGAAGGGCGTTTCGACCGCAAAACGCGCACCCTTACGGCCCTGCTTTTCCTGACGCAGCGCGGGCTGGCTGCTGGCCTAACGATTTACGCGCCTTCTATTGTGCTGTCGGCTATCATGGGTTGGTCGCTCAACTGGACGATTTTTCTGATGGGCATTTTTGTCATTTTTTATACCGTAATGGGGGGCACCAAAGCTGTAAGCGTCACACAAAAACAGCAAATGATTGTCATCCTGTCGGGTATGTTGATTGCGGCGGTTATTTTGGTTTTCAAATTGCCGAAGGACATTAGCTTTGGCAATGCAGTAAGCTTAGCTGGTAAAATGGATAAACTCAATACGGTAGATTTTTCTTTCGATTGGAATAATCGTTACAACTTCTGGACGGGGATGTTTGCCAGCGTGTTTTTGTTTTTGTCGTATTTCGGTACTGACCAATCGCAGGTGCAGCGCTATCTTTCGGGCAAATCCCTGACGGAAAGTCGCATCGGGCTATTATTCAATGGCATTTTCAAAGTGCCGATGCAATTTTTGATCCTGTTTGTGGGTATTCTGGTCTTTGTTTTTTTTCAGTTCAACCGGCCGCCGGTGCATTTCAATAATGCGAATGTGGAAAGCCTGAAAAATACGGAATCTGCGGCACGTTATTACGAACTGGAACAACAACACGCAATCGTTTTTGACCAACAGCAAGCAGCTGTGCGCCAATTGCTTAGTGCAATAGACACCGGAAATGAAGATGCCATCGGGCAAACGAAACTGCACATTGCGGGGCTGCGCGAGCAGGACACCCGGATACGCGAAGAGGTGAAAACGCTGATAGCCAGCCAAAATCCCAAAGCCAAAACCCAAGACACAGACTACGTTTTTCTTACTTTTGTCATCAATTACTTGCCGGTGGGCATTGTCGGGCTGCTATTGGCGGTTATTTTCAGTGCAGCATGGTCTTCTACGGCCTCTGAGCTGAGCGCCTTGTCCACTACTACGGTCGTAGATATTTATCGCCGCTCTTTTGTGCAAGACGCCACCGACAGGCATTATCTGCGGGCGTCCAAGGGTTTTACGGTGCTCTGGGGCGCTATTGCGCTGAGTTTTGCAGCTATCGCCGATTTGTTTGAAAATCTGATTCAAGCGGTCAACATCATTGGGTCGCTGTTTTACGGCGTGATTCTCGGTATTTTTTTCGTCGCTTTTTTTATGAAACGCATTGGCGGCAATGCCGTTTTCACCGCGGCCATTCTGGGCGAAGCCTGCGTACTGGGCATTTTTTTCTACGGCAATATCGCTTTCCTGTGGCTCAATTTTATTGGCTGTGCCATTGTAATGATACTGGCATTTTTGCTACAAGCGGTGATGGGGCCTGGCAATGCGCAACGCAAAAAACTGCTTACTAATTGATGGACCGGCCGAGCGCCATAGCTATGAAGTTAATCCTATACCCTTGATAATCAATTGGCTCGAGCGTTGGTGGTAGCATTGATATACAATATTGCCAATATCGGCGAAAGAGATAACAAGGCAATCATTAGTATGATGCCCTGGGTATAAGTATTGGCTTGCGTGTGCAAATGGCTAATCGTTTGCAGCGTAACCAGCAGGATAACTATTGAGACAGCTATGCCTATAACCAGCAGCAGCCGCTGCATTTTGCTGTAAAGCGCCGTTTTGTTTTCTTCGGTCACTTTTACAGGATAATTCAGTATTTCGGGTCGGCTTTTGAAATAAAAAATAGCAGTCAGTATCAGGACATTGATGCCAGGCATCAGCCATATCGTCCATTTGGGTCCCCATTGGTCCACCTCGCCGCCGGCCGTAGTATGCATTGGTATTTTATCCGGCAGCAGCTCGAAATTACTAATGATCAAGACGAATTGGCTCGCCAGTATAAACAGGGTTATGATAGTCAGAAACTGGTTGGTGTTGATGGCTTTCAGATTTAGCATAGCGTAACTTTGGTGTTTTGAATGTAAAGTGTTTATAGACCGGATATAAGTACAAAATTAATCCGGCGGCAATGGCAAAAAAGAAAGAAAAGATGCCGTGAAATAAAATAATAGCAAAGTGAAATGACAATGCAACCGGCAGCAGGCGCAATCGCTGTCTGACATTCATGGTCAACCCTAACATAAGAATTAACTCAAGAATGATTACGCTGAAGGTAGCGACGGTAACAAAAAAGAAATTGGAAAGCAATGGGTACATAATATATTCCAGCCAAGGGGGCATACCAAAAGTACTGTGATAAAACCAATAATAAAGGGCCGTGCCGTTAGTCCATTCTTCAACGGGAAGTTTGCCCACTGCAGCATGAAAATAAATAGCCGCTACCTGCAATCGGATACCCCAGATAGCAAAAATGCCAAACAAACTCCAGATGCGCTCTTTCCTTTCCACTCGCAGCCAATGATTGCGCCGTGGGTCGGTCAGGCAAAGCGGTATGAGCAGCAGGGTGAGGTTGGCCGTAATCTGGTCACCACCATCTATAGCGGAAGAGAATAATAAGAAACTGACGGAGACCCACCAGTGCAAAAAGCAGGTTATCTGCGGATAAAATCCGGATATTACTAACAATAAAATAAGTACAGCAACGGCTTTCATGATGTAAATATGCTCAATGCCCAGCAACAGATAAAAATTATAGCTATTGATCCGTATGGGTGAGCTGAGCAGCGGATTAAGGATTTCTCCATCGGCCATAGGCACCAAAATGCTAATGTCGTTGAACAGGAGGGTCAGCAAAGTACCCAGCGCCAATAGACTCCTGCCAATACCTACTATATTGGTATAGGGAAATTGTCGTAACGTGAGCCGACGGATGCGATTTTCTGTTTTTGCAATCATGGGCATTGAATATTTAGCCGGATAACCTTGCTGGGCATACTTATTTTATGCATCGAACGCGACCACGCCCAGGGCACAGGCTCCTGAAATGTAAGAATGTATTCTCCACACAAAATCGGTTTGTCGAATTTATTCTGCAAAACAATTGTCGAATCGGGTACGCAACCCACAATACCCCTTTGATAATTGGACTCACAATTGATAAAATCCTCGTCTTGCAAATCATTTGTCTTGAAATATTGCAACTCGGTAATCAAAGTGGTGGTGCGTCTTGATAGCCCGAAAGCATTTGAATAGTGCGCATGGAAATGCTGTACTTTGCGCCAGTCACCCTTGTCGTCTTGTTGATACAATTGTACTTGGGCTTCCCGTGGATTGCGTGTAAAGAAGGCCCAGCCTTGTGGCATAAAAGTATAGACCTGCCGATTGAAGTCTTTTTTGGCTCGAACCGGATTGAATGAAGATATGGAAAACAGGATAATCATAGCAATGCTCAATCCTGTAATAGCAAGTGTGATAAACAAGAGCGTATATTTCATAAGCTATGCATTTTAGGTGTGGAAGAAGTGGGTCGGGCACCCTGCTGCAAAAGAGCATCTGGTGGTAGCCCGACGCACGTCTTGTTACTTATGGCATTCTAGCGATTTCGTCCACCATAATTTCGTGCTCCAGTTCACCGTTTGCATTTGTTTCAATACCTGGTCCCCAGAATTTTACCCCCAAATAAACAAAAAGAGCACCTGCGGCCACTACATTGGCTGTTACCGCCACTGTATTGTGCGCTGCTAAGGCAAAATAAAATACACAGGCAGCAGCCCAAGTGCAGGGTGCTTTCTCCAGCCCAGATCCCAACACATTGTTGCTCAACAACTGGGCGTATTTGTCCATATTCGCTTCAATGCGAGTTGCATCAAATTCGCCGGACTTGGTCGTGCCATCGCGTTCCATTTGCTTGATAACTTCCGACATACCAGGAAATACCACGTCAATGTTGTGATAAATGGCAATGGCACCATCTTTAATGGCACTGGAAATTTCCTGATGGTTTCGACTGTCCACTCTTTGCTTGAAACGATCGAAGAAGGTTGCGTCCTGTTCTTTGATCAGGTTTTTGAGCGTGCCAATCATTTGTTCTACTTCACGGCGGTCTTCAGGCGAGTAATCCTTCGACGCCTCTACAAACTTGCTCAGGGAAGGAATAGCTGCTGCAAAATCGCCATAGGCAAAGAAAATACCCTGAAACATTTCTTCACCCGAAAACTTACTGCCAAGATTCAAATCTGTACCTTGGTCAGAGACGCAGCCAGTCAGGGCAAATAATTGCAGACCAGCGAGCAGCAAAAGCAATTTAGGAAAACGACTACTACAAATTTTTGACATCATAGTAATTAAAGTTTTGGTTTACAATAATTAATATAATGACAAAAAAACACTATGAGAGTGCAGTTTTATAGCACTTTCAGAATTTTTAGTTCAAAATTTTGTTCGAAGTAGAAAGTTTTCTTTCCGATGTCTGCAATACTTGATGAGCGCTCCTCGGTCTCGTAAATACTCGATGTCCTTGAAAAGTGTTCTTCTAGAAATGTTTAGCTTTCGGGCAAGGTCGCTTGCGCTGCCGGTGTGTTTCTTTCTGATTTCATACTGCAACTTGTCCATCCGATACATATACGCTTCAAAAGTAGCCATGGGTTTTACTTTTAAGGTGTTAATGAATAGAACAAACTCACAAAAAGGGCAAAATCATTCGGGTGAATGATCAGTTTATATCAAGCTGGTGATGAGGCTGAATGGTTTGAAATTATACAAATTGAAAGACTTGTCATAATGCCTAATTAGTGAAAATGGTTCACTTCTATTGTTGGCATAGACTTAAATTTATAGGGAGGAACGCCTGTCTGAAAATTTGGTTCGCAGGATAATGGTTTTTTGATTAAAATTCTCAGCAAAAATTCCGCACAAGGTATTCATTATCAGTAATTTGCTGCGCAAAAAGCGAGTAGCACGGTAGCTCAATTTTCGAGCGTGCTGGCAAGTTCTACAATTTGCAAAGCCACGCGCTGCACTCCCGGTACCGGATTCACGCGCATGTATTGCTCAAGTGTAATGGCGTAGGCGCCCGCCTGATTGAAATAAGCGCCCTGCTGGATGGGGATACGTACTGTGCAACGGTCGCTGCGGCAGCGGCCCTGCCATTGGCCGAGTTGGTCGGAAAGTTCTAAGGAGAGCGGCTTGTGGAGGCGCTGCCCATCCGGAAATTCGGTATAAATGCGCGTGTAAAGATTCTGCCAGGGGTAGTCGGCAGCGTGCTCTATTTCTACAAAAAGATCGTATAGCTTCAAGGTATCTGCAATGGCAAAAGTGAAGCGAAGCGTATCATTGTAAGCCCATTCGCCGTTGGGCAAGTCGCGGCTTTCGTTGATGATGTATTTCGGGCCGCAAGCTGTGAGTGCTATTGCGACCAGCAAGGTCAAGAAGCTGCTTTTTTTCATGCTGTTGCGTAAAAGGCTGTAAAACAGTCTATTCTATTTGAAATAATCCTTCATTTTGTCGAAAAAGCCGCGTTCGGTTTTGCCGGGTTGCGGTTGAAAGTTAGGCATATCGCGCAGTTTTTCCAAGAGGATACGCTCTTCTTCGGTTACCTTTTTGGGTGTCCACACGTTGACATGAATGAGCTGATCGCCCCGGCCATAAGCCTGTACCGAAGGCAATCCCTTGTCGCGCAGGCGGAAAATCTTTCCCGACTGGGTACCGGGCGGCACTTTTATTTTCACTTTGCCCTCGATGGTGGGCACTTCCACGCTGGTGCCGAGGGCTGCGTCGGCAAAGTTGAGGTACAACTCGTGCACGAGATTCATGCCGTCGCGCTGGAGCAAGTCGTGCGGTTTTTCTTCGATAGTGATGAGCAAATCGCCGGGAGGGCCGCCTTTGAGGCCCGCGTTGCCTTTGCCACGCATGGAGAGTTGCATGCCTTCTTCTACGCCAGCCGGTATTTCTATTTCAATGGTTTCTTCGCCGTACACTACGCCATCGCCTTTGCATTTGGGGCAGTTAGCGGTTACGGTGGTGCCAGAGCCGCCGCAGGTTGGGCAGGTCACGGTTGTTTGCATTTGCCCGAGGAAAGTATTGCGCACTTGCCGCACGTAGCCCGCGCCCCTACAGGTAGGGCAGGTATTGATTGAGCTGCTATCTTTAGCACCGGTACCATTACAAACATCGCAGGTAATCTGCTTTTTCACCTTGATTTTACGGGTGACGCCGGTGGCTATTTCTTCTAGTGTGAGGGCTACTTTTATGCGCAAATTGGTGCCGCGCTGTCCGCGCGTACGCGTACCGGCTCCTGTGCCGCCTGCATCATAGAAACTGCCGAAGGGGCCATCGCCATCGCCGAAGATATTGCTGAACTGCCGGAAGATGTCTTCCATGCTCATACCGCCGCTGCCACCGAAGCCGCCAGACTGGCCGTCCACTCCGGCATGCCCATAGCGGTTGTAGCGGTCGCGTTTTTCTTCATTGCTCAATACCTCGTAAGCTTCAGCAGCTTCCTTAAATTTCTCCTCTGCTTCTTGGTCGCCCGGATTTTTGTCTGGATGATACTTAATTGCCAGCTTGCGGTAGGCTTTCTTTATCGTATCCTGATCTGCGTTTTTAGGCACACCCAATACGTCATAATAATCACGCTTTGCCATGTTTCTGATTTACAATTGCTGAATGGTCGCTAAAACGATGCGCTCGCTTGGTCTTTACTTACCCACCACCACTTTGGCGTGCCGAATGATTTTGTTGCCCAGCAAGTAGCCTTTTTCGAGGGTGTCAATGATTTTTCCCTTTTGCGCATCGTCTGGTGCAGGAATTTCCGTAAGGGCTTCGTGCAGCTCCGGATTGAAAGGCTCGCCGGTACTTTCCATTGGCTCCAGCCCTTTATTTTGCAGTACTTTATAGAGTTTTTGGTACACGAGCGTCAGCCCTTCACTGAGCGGTTCGTTTTGTTTGGCCCTGTCAAAATCGTCCAACACAGGCAATAAAACCGTCATTATGTCTTGCGAAGCGGTTTTCATCAGGTCGAGTTTTTCCTTGACCGTGCGCTTGCGGTGGTTGTCAAATTCGGCGTAAAGCCGGCGGTATTTGTCTTGCAAGTCCTCATAATCTTTTTGGATCAATGCCAGTTCTGACTGAATATTGGCCAGCACTTCTTGGTGCTCATCGGGGCTTAGGTGCTCCGGCGTGAAATCTTCTACCGTTTCAGACTGCTCCTGCTCGGCTACCAACTCTTGGTGCTCCTGCGATTCGTTTTGCTTGTCCATTTGCTCTTTCTTGCTCATTTTCGTACGCTTTTTTATCCACATGTTTCTGATGTATCAATTTTTTTGCCATCGAGAAAAGTGCGCCATTTTGTCAGGTATGACTTTTGCAATTAGCTGCTCGTTTTTGCCATTTCTCATGGGCGTAGCAAAGATAGCGGTTTCGGCAAGATTGTTGGTGTTTTTCGTACAACTTGTCGAGGAAAGCGAAGGCAGCACACGATGGCGTGGCAAAAACCTTTTGCGCCGGATTTCCCTTGAATAAGGGGCTTTTACTACCTTTGAATGTCCGTATCAGTATAAAAAAAACGTATGGAGCGACTCGAAGCGTTTCGGCTGTACTACAATCATACCATTTTTCCGGAACTGCTGCGCATGGAGCGGCGGCGGCGGCGCTTAGTGGCACTATTGGTCTTTGCTGTGGTGCTGTTGGCGGGCATGATTGTTTTCGAGTTGTATCTCAATATTTTGGTGCTGACCCTGGCGTTAGCTATTCCGCATACGCTTTTTATCGTTTATTTGTTGTACCAAATACGCCAGTTTATCAATACTTTCAAGCCCAACGTGGTGGAGCTGCTGCTCGATTTCATTGATAATGGGCCCAATTTTGACGCCAACTACCCATTAGCTTACGACGCCGAAGGCGGGATGTCCAAAGAGCGGTTTTTGCAAAGCGGCATTTTCGTAACGCCTGGGCAGTTTTACAAAGCCGAAGACGCCATCCGAGGGCGTATCGGAGAGATCAATTTTGAACTGTGCGAAGTGCACGTCAAGGAGATTTCGCCGGTGCGCAATGATTTGGACGAAGTGTTCCGCGGTATTTACCTCGAAGCACGATTTACTGCAGCCCTCCGGGGGCGTATGATGGTGTGGCCCCGCGAGCGCCGCCAGTTTCTTACCCGTGCCATCAAACAGTTTACTGCGGCAGGCGGAGTGCCGGTGGAGCACGAAATCAACAACCCGACCTTTCGGCAATATTTTATGACCTACGCCACGCCCAATACGCACGTAGAAGGCATCTTGCCCGATACCATGCAGGAAGCTATTGTACAATACCGCAAGGAAACCGGCAAAACCATTTATTTCGCTTTTCACAATCAGGATTTTTGTGTTGCCATTGCGGAGCCAAAAGACCTCTTGGAGCCAAACATTCTGCGCTCCAATCTGAGTTTTGATTTAGTGCTGGAATTCATGCGCGACATCAACCTGATACTGCGTATTGTACACGAATTCGACCAGAAAATCTGAGCTGGCTTGCCCCAAGGATCAAAATTATAAGACACAATACCGGGCTGATTTTCAATGGTAAAGAGATTTTTGTGCAACTTGCCAAATGTTTTTCACCTGAAAAGCCGACTTTTGCCACCAAAAAGCTATTCCAATTGTTAATAAACCATTCAGCCGTTTTAATTTTGCGCATTCATTGCCTCAAAAAAGGCGCATAAGTACATCAAACTGATTTTATAAATCGTTCATTATCAATTGTTAATAGAGCGATAATTGCAAGTTGTAAAACAGAATTTCGGTCATTCAAAAAAACAGGAAAACATGAGATATACGTTTGCTTTTCTGGCTTGGTTGCTTGTTATAACTCCCTGGCTACCAGCCCAAACCACCGCGCAATACGCCCCCACGGCCGCCGAAAACGCACTCTTGTGGGAAATCAGCGGCGCTGGCCTGCCCGAGCCATCTTATTTGTTTGGAACCATTCACCTCATCAGCAAGGCAGATTTCGTACTAACCGACCGGACGACCCAGGCTTTCGCCAAAACGAACCGCGTCGCTTTTGAAATTAATATGGAAGAAATGAATGATATCTCCAAGCTGATGCCCATGCTGATGAAAGCCTTTATGAGCAATGGCAAAACCCTGCGCGACCTGCTCAGCAAGGAAGAGTACGCCTTAGTAAAAGCACATTTCGAGGGTATAGGGCTGCCTTTAATGCTGGTAGAGCGCATCAAACCCATGTTTTTGTCGGCGCTGGGTTCTGGTGATATGAGCCAGATGCAAGCCAACGGCGAAACGGTTTCGTATGAAATAGAGCTGATGAAATTGGCGCAGGAGCAGCAAAAACAAGTAGCTGGGCTGGAGACGATGGCGTTCCAGATGAGCGTATTCGACAGTATCCCCTACGAGGCACAAGCCAGAATGTTGGTGGAAAGCATCCAGGCAGGCAAGGATGGCAACGAACAATTTGAAGCACTCGTAGCCCTGTACAAAGCCCAAGACCTCGTGGGGCTAAACGCTATGCTCGAAACGGATGAAAGCATTGGGCAGTATGGCGACATCCTGCTGGCAAAACGCAATCGCAACTGGGTACCGGTGATGAAAGATATGATGCGGGAAAAACCAACTTTCTTTGCCGTTGGGGCTGGGCACCTCGCGGGCGAACAAGGTGTTATCGCACTATTGCGCGCCGAAGGCTATACGCTCAAACCCCTGAAATGACCAAGTGGAAAGCCAACAGCAAAAAACATGATTACATACCTGAAAGGCAACATTACACACAAAACGCCTACTTATATCGTGGTAGAAACCGGCGGCGTGGGCTACCACGTCAATATCAGTCTGCATACCTATGCCCGGATTGAAAAACTCGAAACCGTCAAGATACTGACCCATCTTATCATCCGCGAAGACAGCCACACGCTGTATGGTTTTGCGGAAGAGGCCGAGCGCGTACTTTTTTTACACCTGATTTCCGTGTCGGGTATTGGGCCGGCTACGGCACAGTTGCTGCTTTCCTCCATGCCTCCCGATGAAGTGCGCAGCGCCGTAATTAGCGAAAACGCAGTAGCTTTTGGTAAAGTAAAAGGCATCGGGCCCAAGACTGCCAAACGCATTATACTCGATTTGAAAGACAAGCTCGTGAAAGAATCGGGCGAAGAGCCGTTAACAATTTTGCACCAAGACAATACAATCCGGGAGGAGGCGTTATCTGCATTAGTTGCGCTTGGATTTTCCCGCATCGAAGTGCAAAAAACGCTCAATAAAATTCTGAAAGAGCAGCCAGTTAATAATAGCGTGGAAAGTTTGATTAAGCTGGCACTCAAGCACTTATCCTGAATTTGTACATGAAGGTGAACATGGTATATCAGCGCCTGCTGAAAGGCTACACTATGGCCAATGCACCACAATCCTGATGCCCAAAAACTATTGTATATAATGCCTGAGCGCGTAGTGCAGGAGTACCGGATATAGCGCAGGGGTATTGCTGTGTGCAACCGGAAGTATCCGGCAGCGCTGTAAAAAGGAAGTTTTGTTAAAGTTTTGTACCGAAACAAAAAGACACGACTTGTTGCGTTCTATGCAGGCGAAAGCCGCTTGAACTCTTGAAAATCAACAAGCTTTTAAATAAAAAACAACAGAAATCCCATGATTGTTCGCACCAAACCCTTCCGGCAGGCTCTTTTGACTGCGGCAGGCGGCGGTAGTGCTTTACAAAATTGACTATGAGCAAAGTACTTTTACCCTTCAGTCTTGTTGCAATAGTAATGACCTGCGCCCTGATGGCCACCGGAGGCAACGCCAATTTGTCCGACCCTTACGACCTGCCGCACGTGCAAGCCGCAAACCTACCGGACACGCTGCCGCCCATCAAGGATCGTACCGAGGATTTTATCAATGCTGGCTCAAAAAGTCCTTTCGACCTGAAAGACCCCAAAGCCATTGATAAAAATGTAGAATACGACCCCGAAACCGGGCGCTACATTATCACGGAAAAAGTGGGCGACAATTTTTTCCGGATGCCTACCTACCTGACCTTTGAGGAGTACATGGAATACCGCCGCAAGCAGGAAATGGACAATTATTTCAAACAACTCAATGGCGTCAATATAGGTGGTGCCAGCAGTGCACTCGACCCCATCGCCAATGTGGACGTGAAAAACAGCCTCATTGACCGGCTCTTCGGTGGTACCAATGTGAACATCCAGCCCCAGGGCAGCATTGACCTCACCTTTGGGCTAGACTACCAAAAATTGGAAAACCCCATCCTGCCCATTCGGCAGCAGCGCCAGGGGCCGCTGTTCCGTTTCGATATGAACATCCAGATGAACGTAACGGGCCAAATTGGCGAAAAGCTCAACCTCTCGACGCGCTACAATACCAACGCTACATTCAATTTTGACAACCAAATCAAGCTCGATTATAACAGCGACAATTTTAGTGAAGACGAAATTCTGAAAAAAATAGAAGCCGGTAACGTCAGCTTGCCCTTGCGTGGTACGCTCATTCAAGGAGCGCAAAGCCTTTTCGGTATCAAAACCGAAATGCAATTCGGGCACTTGCGCCTCACCACTATTCTCTCGCAGCAGCAATCCAAGCGCGAAAACCTACAGATACAGGGTGGCAGCCAGGTGCAGGAATTTGAAGTACGCGCCGACGAATACGACGAAAACCGCCATTTCTTCTTTTCGCATTACAACCGCAACACCTTCGAGGATGCCCTGACCAATCTGCCGCAAATCAAATCGCTTTTTCGCATCGAAAACATAGAAGTGTGGTTGACCAACAACCGCAATGAAGTGGATAATGTACGCGACATTATTGCCTTTGCCGACCTCGGCGAACCCGACAATCTCGTCAGCCCGGAGCGCATCTCGCCCAGCCCGATGGCCCCGCGCGATATTGGCGGCCGGCCACTACCCGACAACCGCTCGAATAGCCTTTATAATGATTTGCTTGCCAACTCCGATACCCGCAGCATTGATCGCTCGGTGAATGCCCTGCAAAGTCAGTTCGGACTACAACAAGCCAAGGATTTTGAAAAAGTAAGCGCCCGCCGGCTACAGCCTTCAGAATATACCTTCCATCCGGAATTAGGCTATATCTCCTTGAATATCAATGTGCAACCCAACCAAGTGGTAGGGGTCGCTTTTCAATATTCTTACAACGGGCAGACCTATAAGATAGGCGAATTGTCGAACAACCAGGAGACGACCAGCTCCGACTCTTCGCTCAACGTGCTGTTTGTAAAAATGCTCAAGAGCACCACCCAGCGCACCGATGTGTCCACTTGGGATTTGATGATGAAAAATGTCTATTCTATTGGCGCTTTTCAAGTGAGCCAACAGGATTTTCGGCTGGATATTTTTTACGACGACCCCGGCCAGGGCCAAAAGCGTTTTTTGCCCGAAACCCGCATCGCTGGGCAGCCGCTGCTTCGGGTGTTCAATTTAGATATACTAAATACCCAAGGCGACCCTCAACCCGACGGGATTTTTGACTTCGTGCCGGGCGTGACCATCAACCTGCGCAACGGGCGCATTATGTTTCCGGTGCTGGAGCCTTTTGGCAAATCATTGGCCCGACAGATTGACGAGCCGCGATTTGAACGAAAATACGTCTATCAGGAGCTATACGATTCTACAATATTCTTGGCGCGAGAATTTCCGGAGAAAAACCGGTTTGTCATCAAGGGTAGTTATAAATCGAGTGTGGCTTCCGAAATTTCGCTCGGAGCTTTCAACATTCCCAGAGGCTCGGTGCGCGTAAGTGCGGGCGGGCAGCAGCTTCAAGAAGGCGTGGATTATGAAATAGACTATAACATCGGGCGGGTAAAAATTTTGAATGATGCCATTCTCAATTCCGGCGTGCCGATCAACGTCTCTTACGAGGATAATACCCTCTTCGGGTTTCAGACCAAAACGATGGTCGGCTTGCGAGCGGATTATCAAGTGGATGAAAATTTCAACATTGGAGCTACTTTTTTGCAATTGTTCGAGCGGCCTTTCACCCAAAAAGTGAACATTGGCGAAGACCCGATTAATAATAAAATTTACGGGCTGGATATGAACATCAGTCGGGAGTCCAACCTACTCACTAAAATGGTGGACGCCATCCCGCTCATTAGCACCAAAGAAAAATCTGTGATTTCATTCAGCGCCGAAGCGGCGGCCATCCAGCCCGGCCACGCTCGCGCCATCAATCAAAACGAAAAGGACAGAGGCGGGGTGGTATATATTGATGATTTTGAGGGCAGCGCCAGCAGTTTCGACCTTCGGCAGCCGGTGAACCAATGGTTTTTGGCCAGTGTGCCACAAAATGATGCGGAAAATAACAATCCTTTGTTTCCAGAATCCAGCTTGATAAACGACCTACGCGGCGGTGCCAACCGGGCCAAGCTCAATTGGTACCTCATTGACCAAATCGTTCGTAATCAAGCAGATACCCGCAATCCCTACACCAGTCTGGTGCCGCAAATGGAGGTCTTCCCCAATAGGCAGCTACAACCTACTGACCTGCCCAATATCCAGACCATGGACCTCACCTACTACCCCAGAGAGCGTGGTCCCTACAATTTTGAAGTACCGGATGGCTATCCTGGCTACTCGAGAGGCTTGAGCCAGGGCGACGTCAATCAGCCTATCATTTTGAATGACCCACAAACCCGCTGGGGCGGTATTCAGCGCGCCTTGCAAACCAATGATTTTCAGGCATCTAATATCGAATTTCTGGAATTCTGGATGCTCAGCCCTTTCATCAACGAAGAAAGCCCGTCCATGCCTTCGCCCGAATACGAGCTACGCGAGGGCGATTTGTACATCAACCTCGGCAATATCTCGGAGGATGTACTGCGCGACTCGCGGATGTTTTTTGAAAATGGTTTGCCGGCTCCGGCCAATCCAGATCGCCGTTTTTCAGAAACCGCCTGGTCGAGGGTACCCATCGGGCAGCAAATCACCCGCGCTTTCGATAACGACCCCGAGTCGCGCCGCTTGCAAGACGTTGGTTTGGATGGTATGGACAACGACGCGGAGCGCGAAAAATTTAGCGACTATATTGCCCAGATCAATGCCTGGAATCCTAATGCCGGAGCGCTGGTAGCACAAGACCCCGCGAATGACGATTACGTCTATTACCGCGATGCTTCCTTCACAGCTGAAGATGGCATCTTGAAGCGCTACCGCGATTTTAACAACCCAGAAGGCAACTCCCGCCAAAACGATGGCTCGGCGTTCGTTTCTTCGGCTACCAATATTCCTGATTCTGAAGATATTGACCGCGACAATACCCTCAACGAAACGGAGGCTTACTTCCAGTATAAGGTGCCCATCCGGGCCGACCCTGCCAATCCGCGCGAGATTGACATCAATCAGACGCCCTTCATCACCGACCGCCGCGAAAGCGACGACGGCGCCCGCGTATGGTATCGCTTCCGCATCCCTCTGAGTACTTCAGACCGCGTGGCCGTAGGCGGCATCCGCGATTTTCGCTCTATCCGTTTTATGCGAATGTACCTGCATGGCTTCCGTACTCAGACCACCCTGCGTTTTGCTACGCTAGAATTGATACGCAACCAGTGGCGCCGCTATTTGCAAGAGCTGTCGGACATTGGCACCGGCCTCGACGAATGCGAAGTGCCCGCCTCTTTTGATGTGGATGCCGTAAATATTGAGCAAAACAGCGGCCGCGAACCCTTCAACTACGTTTTGCCGGAAGGCATTCAAAGGCAGCAGGCGCTGGGCGTATTCAACGCATTGCAAAACGAGCAGTCCATTTCGCTCAAGGTGCGTGGGCTGTGCGACGGCGAGGACAAGGCAGTGTTCAAAACCATTGATTTCGATATGCGCGTGTACGAGCGGCTGAAGATGTTTGTTCATGCTGAAGAACTGGACGGACAACGCATTGAAGACGGCGCGCTGAGTGTATTCATCCGGATGGGTAGTGATATTCGGGAAAATTTTTACGAATATGAAATTCCACTTACCTTCTCGCGCGTAGAGCGGCTGAACGCCAATCGCAACTCCAGAGCGTATAAGGATGAGGTCTGGCGTCCGGAAAATGAATTTGACGTGCCCTTAGAGCTATTGCGTGCGATAAAACAAGACCGAAACAATGTTGATTTCCCGCTCAATGAGGTATTTGAACAAATTCTGGACCCCGCCAACCCCCTGTCGCACATGGTGCGCGTGCGCGGCAATCCCAACGTCGGATTTGTAAAAATTATCATGGTCGGAGTACGCAATCGAGCTACTTTCGACGGGGCTGCCTACAATGCCGAAGTGTGGGTGAATGAATTGCGCCTCACTGGCCTCGACGAGCGCGGAGGGGTGGCCGCAGTGGCGCGCCTTGATATGCAATTAGCGGATTTTGGTAATGTCACCTTGGCGGGCAATTACAGCAGTATTGGTTTTGGTGCCCTCGACCAAAAAGTACAGCAGCGCAGCCGGCACCAGATATACGGCTATGACCTTGCCGGCAACTTTGAATTGGGGAGATTTTTCCCGGAGACTTGGGGTATCCGCCTGCCATTCTTCGGGCAATTGTCAACACAAACCCGCTCACCAGAGTTTGATCCCTACGATTTAGACATTCCGCTAAAGCAAAAACTGCAAAACTCCGAGCCAGAAGAGCGCGACTCCATTCGAGTGCTGGCCCAAGAAGTAACGACCATCAAAAGTTTCAACTTTACCAATGTGCGCAAGGATCGAGTGCCCGGCAGCGGTGGTGGCGGGCCAACAAAACCCAAACCCTGGAACATCGAAAACTTCAGCCTTTCCTACGGCTATACCGAAACCAATATGCGCGACCCGCTCATCGAATTTGACGAACAAAAACGCTATACCGGCGGATTAGATTATACCTATAGCCGTAACGTGACCTACGTGGAGCCGCTCAAGAAAATCATCAAAAACGACAAGTATCTCAAGCTGTTTTCCGAGTTTAATTTCAATCCATTACCCAATTCCTTTTCGTTCCGAACACTGATGGACCGGCGCTTCGACCGCACGCGCTATCGCTTTACTGGGCTGGACGACCGGTTCAATACTTTTTTCAATAAACGCTTCACCTGGGATCGGGACTATGGTCTGCAATGGGACCTCACCCGTGCGCTGAAAATCAGCTTCAATGCACTGGCAGCCTCCGTTGTGGATGAGCCTGACGAATTGGCTATGCTCGAAGACCCCACCATTACGGACATCCGACAGTTCAGGCGCGACAGTATCTGGAACAATATCCAGCAGCTCGGCCGGATGAAAAATTATCGGCATTCGCTCAATATTAGTTATCAACTGCCCATTCGGTACCTGCCTTACATGGACTGGATACAGGCACGCGCCACCTACCAAGCCGATTACAACTGGACGGCCGCAGCCCTCAACGTGGACAGCCTCGGCAATGTCATTCAAAATAGTCAGAACCGGCAGGGTTCTATTGATATGAACTTTGCTAATTTTTATAGCAAATTTGACTTTTTACGTAAAATAGACCGCCCTAACCGACCACCAACTGGTGGCCGTGGCAACCAGCCACAGCCTCGCCCTCAGCAACCTACCCGACAACCCGACAATGCAGCCACCGACGACAAAAAACGACAACGACCCGAAGGCGAACCCAGTGCTATGGCGCGTGCGCTCGTCCGACCGCTACTGCTGCTGCGCACCGCCCGATTTACCTATAATGAACGCTTTGGTACTATTCTGCCGGGCTTTATGCCGCAAGCTACCCTACTGGGGCAAGGACCAAACTTCAATGCGCCCGGCTGGGGGTTTGTAGCTGGCTTACAGCCGAATATTCGCTTACTCAACGAGAACGAATACGGCACCAACCGCGACTGGCTCCATCAGAATCGAGGCTTTATTTCCAATAGCCTGTTCCTCAACCAGCAAGTAGTGCAGGAATATACCCAAACCTTAGACGCTCGCGTGACGCTCGAGCCATTCCGTGATTTTCGTATAGATTTTGAGCTGCTCAGAAATTTCCAAGAAACCCACACCGAGTATTTTAAGGTGCTGGAGGCTGGCGCAGACTTTGAGCACGCCATACCGCAGAGTTTTGGTTCTATGACCGTTTCCTACTTAGCGCTGAATACGCTGTTTGAAGACAATATCACCGGGTTGTTCCGCACTTTTGAGCAAAACCGGGTGACCGTTTCGAGGCGCCTCGGCACCGGCGAGCATATAGACCCCGAATTGGCGCGGCAGGGCTTCACCGATGGCTATGGCCGCACCCAGCAAGAGGTACTGCTACCCGCATTCATTGCTGCCTACACCGACCAAGACCCCGGTACCATTGGGCTGGATGTATTCAAAACGCCGCCTGCTCCTAACTGGAACTTGACGTACAACGGCCTGGCGCGCCTACCGATGTTCCAGAGTATTTTCCAGAATTTCAGTTTGAGGCATGGTTATAAATCTACCCTGACTATCAATCGTTTCAATACAGGTTTGGACTTTTTGCGCACCCGCGAGGAAGGTGCTATCAATGAGTTGAACGGTAATTTTTATCCGCGACTGGAAATTCCGGAAGTAGCCATTCAGGAAGGATTCCAGCCCCTGCTCGCCGTTTCGGCTACGCTCAAAAACGGGATGTCTTTCAATTTTGACTACAAAAAAGCCCGTACGCTGGCCATGAGCTTTGTCAGCAATCAGCTTAGCGAAACCCAGGTGGAGGAGCTTATTATTGGCTTTGGCTACATTGTAAAAGACCTGAACATTCCTTTCCTGACAGGCAAGAAAAACACTCCGGCCAACCGCGGACGCACCCAACAGCCGCAAGGACCACAAAACCAACAACGGCAACCGCGCCCCGGAGGTGGCCAGCTCAACAATCAGGATATGGATATCCAGTTCAATTTTTCGCTACGCGACGACGTGACTTTCAATCACTTGCTCGACCAAGGCATCATCGAACCCACGCGGGGTAATTACGCCTTGAGTCTGTCCCCTTCGGCAGAGTATAAAATCAACCAGCGAATGTCTTTGCGTGCGTTTCTTGACTATCGGCGCAATATTCCAAAGACCTCGGCGGGCTTCCCGCGCACCGATGCTTCGGGCGGGGTGGTGGTGCGATTTCAATTGTAAAAAATTGATTAATAATTGTTTTTGTATTATAAAATTTGAACAGGCTTTTTGCAAATATCAAAACGCTGGTGCAAGCCGAAACCACGCCCCGGCAATTGGTAAAAGGCGCAGATATGGCGCACTTACCTTTGCTGAACGATGCTTGGCTACTGACAGAAGGTGCGCATATTCATAGTTTCGGAACGATGGATACCTGCCCGACCCGGGCCGATGAAACGATTGATGTAGCTGGGCGGATGATTTTCCCTTGCTGGTGCGATTCGCATACGCACATCGTATATGCGGGTAGCCGCGAGGCGGAATTTGTGGATCGCATTCGAGGGCTGAGCTACGAAGCAATTGCCCGGCGCGGCGGCGGCATTCTCAATTCGGCGGCGCTTCTGCGCGCTACACCCGAAAGCTTACTCGTGGAGCAGGCGCAGGCCCGGCTACTGGAAATACAGGGCTTTGGCACCGGTGCAGTAGAAATCAAGAGCGGCTATGGTCTTAGCTTGGAGGCAGAGCTGAAAATGCTGCGCGTCATCCGCCGCTTGCGCGAATGGAGTCCACTCAGCATCAAGGCTACTTTTCTGGGGGCGCACGCGCTGCCGCCGGAGTTTCGGGATAACCGGGAGGGCTATCTGCGTTTGGTGGAGGAGGAAATGCTACCCCGCATTGTTGATGAAGGCTTGGCCGATTATATAGATGTTTTTTGCGAAAAAGGCTTTTTTACCGTTGCTGAAACCGAGCGCCTCATCGAGGCCGGTGCCCGACATGGGCTACGCGCCAAAATTCATACCAACCAGTTTCACTCCCTCGGCGGCATTGAGGCGGCTGTAAAGCACCGCGCCCTATCGGTTGATCATCTTGAGGTGCTCACCGAAGCAGAAATAGCCCTTTTGCGCGATAGCGACACCATGCCCACCTTGCTGCCGACGGCTCCATTTTTTATCAATGACGAGCACTACCCGCCCGCCCGCCAAATGCTCGACGCGGGCTTGCCCATTGCATTAGCTACCGATTACAACCCTGGTACCAGCCCCTCGGGCCGAATGCCTTTTGTACTTTCGCTGGCTTGTATCAAATTGCGCCTGACGCCAGAAGAAGTCATCAATGCCGCTACGCTCAACGGCGCTTATGCGATGGAGTTGGCGGATTCGCACGGCAGTATAATGTCTGGAAAAGTTGCTAACTTGTTCATTACCAAGCCGATACCCTCGGTGGCCTATTTGCCTTATGCTTTTGGCAGCGATTTGGTCGAGCGGGTTTTCATTCGCGGACAAGCAGTTTGAAAAAATATTAAAAAACGAATAATTGTACTTTTCGCCGGGCTTCCTGCGTTGTTAAGCCGTACCTTGGTATTGTTTTTGGCAAAAACCGTGTTTTCCACACCAAGATATCTATTTTTGCGGCTGCCAAAGGCACTTGCATCCATAAAACCCTGTTATTAAAGCTGCATTTTACAATCACATAATATAGCGATTATCCAATCATAATCCGTTGAACCGATGATTAAATACACTCTTTCGACGCTTCTTTTCCTGTTTGTCTTCTGTGTGACGTACGCGCAACGACCAGCAGCCATTCGTACTGCAGGCAGCCTCGGCAAAGCTGTGGAGGCCCGTGCCAAAATGGAATGCAATGATGCTGGCACCGTCACTTTCGGTACGCACCGGGGGCAAAGCAACGACGTCACGCCAGATACCATTTATCTCTGTTTTGGGGACGAATTGGACATTATACACAACCGCGATGCGGACCTAAGCGGCGACCCCGTGCCAGCCACTCCGGCCGGGATTGGTTATGGTTTTTATACGTGTCGGCCAACCGTTTCCGGGCCCGATGCAGCCAGCATTCGCAACGACCCCTGTCAGGTGAATATGCCGCCCGCACCCAATGGTTTTTACGTAGCGCCGGGGGCAAATTTAGAGGGCGACATTACTTTTGTCAATGATGGCTTTTTGCAAACTACTTTTAATAATGGCAATCCGCGCCTCTGGTGGTTTGCGCCCATTACCTACGATAGGCTTAATGGGTTTAATGCCGAATACGAAGGCGACCCGGCAGGGCCTTGCGTGGATGTAAATGTGGACGCGGCTTTTGCGGTGGTTTATCTGAATGCCATTGCGGAAAGCGAGGTAAATACCATGGCCAATCCGTCAGGATGCCGAGGCTCGTTTGTACTGCGCGGTGGTTTGCCCGAACTAGATCCCCTGGCCCGTTATACAATTGATATTTCATTGGAAGGTAACCCTTCTGTAAGAGGCAACATCGTGTCGGGTGGTGCGCCAATACATGGCAGCCGCGTGACGTTTTTCGTGCCGCAAGCAGGCGTTTATAATATCACCGTGACCGATGGTAAGAGCTGCGGCCGCACGTTTACAATGGATATGTCGGCTTGTACAGGCGTTACCTTTTCTTTGCCAGCGGTGAGTGCGCTGCCGGGCGACAACATCTGCGTGCCCGTCACGGCGGATAATTTCAATATGATTGGCACTACGCAGTTCTCGATTCATTGGGATCCGGCGGTAATCCGGTTCACGCAAGTGGGAGCTTTCAATCCGGAGCTGACCGGCCTCGAAAGCGGCAGTTTCAATGCTAATATCAATGCTGGACGGCTTTCTTTCGCTTGGTTTGATACAGCACTCGACGGCGCTACCGTGCCCGATGGCGCTACGCTGTTCGAGATTTGTTTCAATGTAATTGGCACATTGGGGCAGCGCAGTTTGCTTACTTTTTCTAATGAACCGACGCCGATTTTGGTGGGTGATACCAGCCTGACCGATCTTGGCTTTATTACGCGCAATGGAATTGTAGCCCTGACAACCAACGAAATTATACCCTTACTGGAACAAGACAGTGTGAGCTGCCCGGGCGAATTGGACGGTGCTTTTACAATGCGGCTTTTCGGCGGCACGGCACCCTACACCTTCCGCTGGCGGCCACTCAACCCGCCAGGCGCTTTTGAAGGGCCTTTCACAATTAATAATGCCGATGAGCCTTTCCGGGTTTCCAATCTTGGCTCCGGACGCTACGAAGTAGTCATTCAGGATTCTAACAATCCCGTAAATACCACTACAGACACTGTACAGGTGCTGCGCGGACCCCTAATCGGGGCAGGCTTAGAGAGCGTGCGACCCGCTTGCTTTGGCGATAGCACGGGGCAGGTACGGGTGCTCGTGGACGTGGAAGGCGTGACGCAAACCAACCCTGAAAACCGATTTACCTTTACTTGGAATAGGGCCACCCCAACCAATACTTCTGTACTGACCAATCTGCCTTTTGGCTCATACGCGGTGACGGTAACCGACCGCGATGGCTGCACAGTGACAGCCAGCTCGGCGCTTTCGCAACCACCGCAAGTCAACGCTATTGAAACCGTAACCAATGCCTCTTGTAGCGGCTCGGAAGATGGTACGATTACAGTGAACGGAGCAGGCGGCGTGGCCGCGTCGGGCAATTATACCTTCCGCTGGAGCCATGTGCCGGATTCTATTGTAGCGCCAACGTCTGCTTTTAACAACTTAGACCCCGGGCGTTATACCGTCACCGTTACGGATGATAATAATTGCCAAACCACTGAAACCTACACCGTAGGTGCTGTGAAAACACTTGCTATTCAAACACTTGCGCTGGAAGATGTAACTTGCAATGGCGACGACAACGGACGCATCAGCGTGCGCGGCAGCACTACCCCTAACAACCTCGAAGACCTGCCTTATACCTTCAACTGGCAAGGCCCGGGCACTATTACACCCAACAGTACTCCCAACGAAAGCGCGGTGGAAAACCTCGTAGCGGGCACTTATGTATTGACCATGATAGATAGCGACCCGCAAGGATGCCAATTGGTAGATACTTTCGTCATCAATGAGCCGCTGCCGTTGGAAATTACCATAGTAAGCCAGCAAAACGAAACGTGTACGGTAGGCAACGATGGTAGCGCGACTATTGCTGTTACCGGCGGCACTTTTCCTTACACTTTTGCTTGGTCAGACGGGCAGACTGATTCTATTGCTATGAATCTGCGCTCCGACCGCTACGTAGTGGAAGTAACCGACGCCAATGGCTGTCTGGATTCGCTCGAAGTAATTATCACCGCACCAACGCCCCCAACGATTGCACCCATTGCGCCAGCTTCGGTAAGTTGTCAGAACAGCACCGACGGCTCGCTCACTGCTACGGCCACACCTGTGCCTGGCACTACCATCACGGGCTACCAGTGGAGCAATGGTGGTACAGGGACTACTATTACCAACCTCAGTCCGGGGCTTTATGCTGTGACGGTCACAGCCAGCGACGGTTGTATCAATGTGGATACAGCTTCAGTCATCGCGCCCGATCCGTTGGTCGTTGACAGCATTGTGGCTACGGCGCCTACTTGCGTTGGTTTTGACAATGGGCGATTGACCGTTTTTGCTTCTGGAGGTACTGCGCCTTATCGTTATATCTGGGCAAATACGCCGCAAAATGATACGCTTACCGCGAATGTTTATGGACAATTGACTGCTGGCACCTATCAGCTCACGGTGATAGATGCCAATAATTGTGCTCCGGCTACCAGCACCGCTACGTTGAATGACCCTCCGGGTATTGATATTTCTTTCAGCGCAGTGAGTGGAGTAAGTTGTTTTGAAAATACCTGCGACGGACGCGCGACGGCTACGGCAATCTATACCGACGGACGGCAAGGCACTTTCACCTTCAGCTGGCAATCGGGGGAGGTGAGCAGCAATACAGATAATTCTACTGCTTCGCAGCTTTGCGCAGGTTTTCAGGTAGTAGTAGCTACCGATGCTAATAATTGCTTCGCCCTGGATACGGTCAATATTCCAAGCCCGCCAGCCATTATCGTGCAAGTGGATGTAGAGCCGGTTTCCTGCAACGGCTTTTCGGATGGAGCCATCACCCTGACACCTGACGGCGGCACCCCGCCTTTCAATATTCAATGGCAGGAGACGGGCGCTACCACCAATGCTATTAGCAACCTAACCGCGGGTTTGTACAATGCTGTGCTAACGGATAGCAATGGTTGTACCAAAACCCAAATAGTGGAACTCAACGAGCCGGCTCGCCTTGAGCTGTCTTTAGACCTTGCCAATACTACGCCTTCGGTAAGTTGTAGCGGCGATAATGACGGCCGCATTCGGGTAGTTTATAATATCAACGACAACGTTAACCCGGTAGGTCCCGAGCCTTACACCTGGTCAGGAGGTATCGCACCGCCTGCATCGCCTTTAGCTACCAACCTGTCGCCGGGTACTTACAGCGTCACGATTACCGACGTGCGCGGCTGCACCGACTCGCTGTCTTACACTATTCTGGAGCCGCAGCCTTTAGTAGCTATTATTCCACAGCCGGAAGCGCCGCGTTGCTTTGGCGAGTCCACCCTCATCTTGATTGATACCATTTTTGGGGGTACGGGTATTTCCCTATTCGATTATACCTATGAATTGAATAACAACGGTTTGCGTTTTCCGCCCAACCAACCTGCCACCGTATTCGCGGGTACTCAAATTATTACCATTTCTGATCCGGCTGGCTGCACTTTTAGCGATACGCTCGTCATTACCGAGCCTACTGAAATACAGGTGTTTTTTGATCCGGCAGTGGTAGAGGTGGAATTAGGAGATTCTACAACCTTACAACCTATCATCAATTCGTCGCTACCTATCAATAGCTATGCCTGGAACCCCGACACCTACCTGTCGGCTAATGACGTGCCGAACCCGGTGGTCAGTCCGCAGACCGATCGCACCTACACCCTCACCGTGCTGGATGCCAATGGCTGTAGCGGTAGCGGAGTGGTGCGCGTAGAAGTGGATTTCAGCCGCAACGTCTTTATTCCGAACATCTTTTCGCCCAATGGCGATGGGCCCAACGATGATTTTCGTATTTTTACCTGCAATGGCGTAACGGCCATTCGTACCGTGCATATCTTCGATCGCTGGGGCAATCTGATGATTTCGCTTCGGGACTTGCCGCCCGGTTGCACCGGAGGCGTGCGCCTGTGGGACGGACGTTTCAACAACAAGCTCGTCAGCCCAGGCGTGTATGTTTACATGATTGAAATCGAGTTTCTCGATAATCTTTCGTTGACCTATCGCGGCGATGTGACCGTAGTGCGGTAAGCTGTTTGAGAGCAGGTTTGTCCAACATAAAATCAGCAACAGCGCTTGTCCATTCGTATTGGCAGGCGCTGTTGAATTATGATACAGTGAGGTAGAGGGTATTATAAACGGTGAGCTGATGAGCAAGTGAATTGAAAAAAATAACAAAATGCATAAAACCATGAAAAAATTGCTGCTTTTCATTTGGCTGGTGGTGCTGCTTGGCTGCCAGCGCGACCCACACACCTACGTAGAAATCGTGACGGAGCAAGGCGTCATGAAAGTGATGTTGTACAACAATACCGTCAAGCATCGGGATAATTTTACTAAATTAGTGAAAGAAGGTTTTTACAACGATTTGCTGTTCCATAGGGTCATTCAGGGCTTCATGGTGCAGGGCGGCGACCCCGACTCGAAAAGTGCTTCTCCCGACCGATTGCTCGGCGGTGGCGGCCCGGGCTACGAATTGGACGCAGAGATAGAACTTCCTCACATCAAAGGGGCGCTGGCGGCCGCCCGGCTCGGCGACAACGTGAATCCGCAGCGCCGCTCTTCTGGCTCGCAGTTTTTCATTGTGCATGGCCGCGTTTTCAATGATGAAGAATTAGATATGATTGCCCAGCAAAACAACATCACTTTCACGGAAGCGCAACGCACTTTTTATAAACAAACCGGCGGCGCGCCCTTCCTCGACGGGCAATACACCGTTTTTGGGCAGGTGGTAGAAGGCATTGAAGTATTGGACAAAATAGCGGCTTTGCCCACCGGCGCGGCCGACCGCCCCCTGCGCGATGTAAGAATGAAAATACGGCTGCTGAGATAAGTCGTCAGACGATTGGCAAGAAAGCGTGTTGAAGCAGGATTTCTACACGCTTTTTTCTAATACAAAACGGACTTGCTCGACGTTTACAAATGCACAAAAGCCTGCTCTAAGTCTTCGATCAAATCATCCACATCTTCAATGCCGACGCTCAGGCGAATGAGCGAATCGGTCAGCCCGACTTTCAGGCGCTCGGCCCGCGGGATGGAAGCGTGCGTCATGGTAGCCGGATGCCCAATGAGCGACTCCACGCCGCCGAGCGATTCTGCCAGCAAAAACAAATGGGTGTTGCTCATCACCTTGGTCGCCTCTTCCAGCGAATCTTGATGCAAATCAAAAGACACCATTGCTCCGAAGTGCCGCATTTGCCGTTTGGCTAATTCATAATACGGATTATCTTTCAACCCGGGGTAATACACGCGATTCACTTTGGGATGCGCTTGTAAATATTTGGCGATTTTTTTAGCATTTTTGCAAGCTCGTTCTACCCGCAGATGCAGGGTTTTGATGCCGCGCAATACTAAGAAGCAATCCTGTGGGCCAGGTACAGCGCCTATGGCATTTTGTAGAAAATACAATTGATCGGCCAGAGCTTTGTCATTGACAATCACCGCACCGTGTACTACATCGGAGTGGCCGCCGAGGTATTTGGTGGCAGAATGGGTGACGATATCTGCACCAAGATCAAGCGGTGTTTGTAAATAAGGCGATGCAAAGGTATTGTCCACACAGGTAAGTACGCCATGTTGCTTGGCAATTGCACAAATCGCTTGAATATCAACTATTTGCAACATTGGGTTGGTGGGAGTTTCAATCCAGACGAGTTTTGTTTTTTTAGTAATTGCTTTTTCTACCTTTTGCAAATCCGTCATGTCCACAAATCGAGATTTGATACCATAGCGCTCGTGCACCCGCACCATCTGCCGGTAGGAGCCACCATAGAGGTCGTTGGTGCTGATAATTTCATCGCCCGGATTGAGCAGCCGAATGATGGCATCCATGGCCGCCAGCCCACTGCTGAAGCAAATGCCAAAATTGCCATTTTCTAAGGCGGCGAGGTTTTTTTGCAAGGCGTCGCGGGTTGGGTTTTGCGTACGCGCATATTCATAGCCCTTGTGCTTACCTGGCGCTTCCTGCGCGTAGGTAGAGGTCTGATAAATCGGCGTCATCACTGCTCCGGTGGTAGGGTCGGGGTGCACGCCCGCGTGGATGGTTTTGGTAGCAAATTTCATGTCTTTAGTGTTCATAGGTTTATAGAATTTGCGGATGGTTTGTTTAATACCATTTACGGTTTTCGAAGTCCGATTTGCGATTTTGTAAAATTTTGAAAAACAAGCTTTTGAGCATAAATAAGGGCATCATTTCCTGTTGTAAAAACGGCGAACAGCGAATAAGAAACCAGCAAACAACAATATCCCATTACTCAAACTCTTTCCTATTACATTGACAGCGAAATATTTGGCTCATCAGGAGACGCTAAGGGCGGCTCGATATTGCGCTGTTGTGCTTGCAATTGCTTGGAGGTCAGTGTGCTACCGTCGGGGCTCCAGCCAGGCGGATAAAATAAATACCGGAGGGCTGTCAGCCAGTCAGGCGCGCAACGCACATCTCGCCAGAGCTCGCGCCATTCATGCACTAAGATATTGACCGGGCCTCGGTCTTCGAGTGGTTTAGTCAAGCCATACTGAATGGGTTCCGCTGGGCATTCGGGTTCAAAAGTTCCGAACATTTTATCCCACCAGATGAAAGTCATCCCGATGTTTTTATCTAAATAACGCACATTGCTGGCGTGGTGCACCCTGTGGTGCGAGGGCGTGACAAGGATGTACTCCAACCAGCCCAATTTACCCACGTATTGCGTATGCACCAAGATGCCATAAATTTGTAATAAAGCGTGCATAAAGTAAATATCGAGCGGATGGAAACCTATCAAAGCCAAGGGCACATAAAATATAAAACGATATAATGTTTCAAACACCGAAGATCGAAAACCGACGGTAAAATTAAATTTTTCGGATGAGTGATGCGTGACGTGTACCGCCCAGAAGAGGCGCACTTCATGATTCATCCGGTGCAGCCAGTAATAACAAAAATCCACGCCAAGGGCCAGCAGCAGCCAATATATCCAACTGGATTGTATCTGAAAACTGTACCAGTGGAAAAAATAAAACAGCCCGGCGAGGGAAATAAATCGGGTGCTAATCTCCAGCGCGAGGTTGAGCGACATCAAATACAGGTTGGTCAGGGTGTCCTGCCAGGTATAAAACCGGCGCCCTTCCATAGCGCTGAGCAGCATTTCCAGCCCAATAATGATGGTGTATAAGGGCATACTAAACAATACCAACAGGTCTTCTCTGGTCATGTTTATGTCGGGTTATTTCTGTACAAAACCAAATGAACGCAGAAGGGCAATGCTTTGTTTTTTGACACAAGGGCTATTTCCGTTGCAATACGCGTTGTACGGCCGTTACTACATCCACTATGCCCAGACCGTATTTGTCGAGTAGTTCTACGGGTTTGCCGCTTTCGCCAAAGCTGTCGTTCACGGCTACCATCTCCATGGGTGTGGGCAGGCGGCGTGCCAGTACGCCCGCAATGCTTTCGCCGAGGCCGCCATTGCGCTGATGCTCTTCAGCGGTGACAACGGCGCGGGTTTTGCTGACGCTATCCAACACCGCTTCTTCGTCTAATGGCTTGATAGTGTGGATGTTAATCACTTCACAGCTGATGCCCGTTTTTGCCAATTCGCGCGCGGCTTCTACTGCTTGCCATACCATGTGCCCGGTGGCAAAAATCGTCACATCACTACCAGTGGCTAAGAGTTGCGCCTTGCCAATTTCAAATTTTTGATCCGCAGCGGTAAAATTCGCCCAGCTTGGCCGCCCAAAGCGCAGATAAACCGGGCCGTAGTGCTCGGCAATAGCAATCGTAGCGGCTTTGGTTTGGTTATAATCCGCCGGACAAATGACCGTGAAACCCGGCAGCATTTTAGTCATGCCAATGTCTTCCAATATCTGGTGCGTGGCGCCGTCTTCGCCCAGCGTAAGCCCCGCGTGCGAGGCGCATACCTTCACGTTTTTGTGCGAATAGGCGATAGACTGGCGCAATTGGTCATAGACCCGCCCGGTAGAAAAATTGGCAAAAGTACCCGTGTAAGGAATCTTGCCAGCTGTGGCCAACCCTGCCGCAATGCTCATCATATTAGCTTCGGCAATGCCCACCTGAAAAAATCGCTGTGGAAACGCTTCGATGAAAGCTTCCATTTTGAGCGAGCCGACCAAATCGGCGCAAAGCGCTACCACATTCGGGTTTTGCTGTCCCGCTTCGTACAAACCAGCCCCGAACCCGTCGCGGGTGGCTTTGTTGCCAGTATTTATAATTGAATCTAATGACATTTCAATGTATTACTTCTTGTTTTTCAATTGTTTATTCACTGTTTTGGCGCAGCATTAAAAATCCCCTAAGGTTTCTTCCAGTTGTGCCAGCGCTTGCTCGGTTTGCTCCTTATTGGGGGCCACGCCATGCCATTTGTGGCTACCCATCATAAAATCCACTCCATAGCCCATTTCGGTTTTCATCAGAATGACGATGGGTTTTCCTTGGCCAGTAAGGGTTTTGGCGTGTTGCAATGCGTTGACTACCGCCGCCATATCATTACCATTTTCCAAATGCAAGACTTCCCAGCCGAAGCTCGCCCATTTGCCAGGAAGATCGCCCAGCGACATTACTTTGGCGGTCGGGCCGTCTATCTGCTGGCCGTTCCAGTCCACTGTTACAATGAAATTATCCACTTTATGATGCGCCGCAAACATAGCTGCTTCCCAGATTTGCCCTTCCTGTAGCTCGCCGTCTCCTGTGAGCGCATACACGATGTGTGGGTCGCCGTCTAATTTTTTGGATAGAGCCGCGCCAATGGCCACCGACAAACCCTGCCCCAGCGATCCTGAGGCCACCCGCACTCCCGGCAGCCCTTCGTGGGTAGCTGGATGTCCTTGCAGGCGTGAGTTGATCTGGCGAAAGGTAGCCAGCTCCGCTACCGGGAAGTAGCCGCTGCGCGCCAGCACGCTATACCACACCGGTGAAATGTGCCCATTGGATAGAAAAAACATATCCTCGCCCTGACCGCTCATCTTGAACGCTGGGTCGTGTTGCATCACCTCAAAATACAGGGCCGTAAGAAAATCCGTGCAGCCAAGTGAGCCACCCGGATGCCCGCTGGCCGACCGGTGCGTTTGGCGGATAATATCTCGCCGAACTTGCGAGGCGATTTTTTTTAACCGTTGAATATTAATCATTTATACAAATTGTAAAATGTGTTTTGTTGAAATGCAGGATGCCAGATTTTTCGATTGGATCGAGGCAATTGCTTTATCATTCAAATTTTGCAAATCTTAAAGATTTACAAAATCCTGTGCACTCATAGAGTCCCTACTCCTTTTACACCCTATCCCCCTTTTACAGGCTGCAAAGGTAACGAAAAAGGGCAATTCGAGTGACCCCAAATTGCCCTTTTTATCTCTTTTAGCCCTTTGTTAGTTAACAGAGTCTGACAGTTCCTTGCCAGGCTTGAACTTTACTACATTCTTTGCCGCGATCTTGATAGAAGCGCCGGTTTGCGGATTGCGGCCAGTGCGTGCTTCACGCGTGGACACAGAAAACGTACCAAAACCAATCAGGGTTACTTTGTCGCCGCTTTTCAGCGCGTCTGCTACGCCATCCAATACAGCATTCAGTGCATCGCCAGCTTGTGCTTTGGTAATCTTTGCACTGTCGGCAATTTTGTTGATCAAATCTCCTTTATTCATTTCAATGGTTTTTGATGAAAAAATTGAAACATGCGTCAAAATTAAGGGTTTGTTTGAATAAAGCAATTTTTTTGCAATCAAAATGTAGAAAAATAGCAGTGTTTACGGGCGTTTGGGGTATTTTTGGTCTTAATTGAACACGACCGTACCCCTTTAGGTCGTTTAAAAAGAAAAAAAATTGCACATGAAAAAGCTTGTCCTACTGTTACTTATCTCCGCAATGATACTTTTAGCCGGTACTTTTAGCTCCTGTAGCCGCAAGTCGGGCTGCCCAGCCTACGAAAGCACCAAAGCACCGACCAACCGGAAGGGTGAACTCTCGATGAAAGGCGGAAGCTCCAGTCTTTTTCCGAAAAGCATGAGCAAAAGCATGAGCAAAAAGAAGAAAAAATAACCCTTTGATGCCTGTAAGCACCGACGCTGTTCTTTTTTTTCGCCAGCATTTGTTAGAATGGTCAACGCAGCACCCTCGGCCCTTGCCCTGGAAAGGCGAGCAAGACCCCTATCTGATTTGGTTGTCCGAAATTATATTGCAACAAACCCGGGTGGCGCAAGGGCTGCCTTATTTCGAGCGCTTCCGGGCTGCGTACCCCACCGTACAGCAACTTGCCGCTGCCCCCGAAGACGAGGTACTCAAGCACTGGGAGGGGCTTGGCTACTACTCCCGTGCGCGCAATATGCACGCCGCCGCTCGCTACATCGCGCAGGAATTGGGCGGCCGCTTTCCGGATACTTACGCTGATATTCTGGCGCTCAAAGGCGTAGGGCCCTACACGGCCGCTGCTATCGCTTCTTTTGCTTTCAATTTGCCGCATGCCGTGCTCGATGGCAATGTATTCCGGGTGCTGGCGCGCTTTTTTGGCATTGCTACCCCTACGGACAGCACCGAAGGTAAAAAACAGTTTCAGGAGCTGGCGCAACAGGCGCTCGACCATACTCAGGCAGGGCGCTACAATCAGGCTATTATGGACTTTGGCGCTACCCAATGTACCCCACATACACCCGACTGTGTGCGCTGCCCGCTCCGGAGCCAATGCACCGCTTACCAGCAAAACCGTACGGATGTACTGCCCGTCAAGGCTAAAAAAATCAGCAAACGCGAGCGTTTTTTCCATTTTTTGGTGTTGCAAGATGCCACTGAACAAACATTATTGCGCAAACGCACCGACAAGGACATTTGGCAGCATTTGTACGAGTTTCCAATGATCGAATTGGGAGCACCTGCCACCGGAGTGGAAAGTTTACAAACGAGCGCGCTTTGGCAGCAATTGGTCGGAACACAGGCGCACCAACTGACGCGCATTTCTCCTGCCTTTCGGCAAACGCTGACGCATCAGGTGATTCATGCCTGTTTTTTTGAAATTGCCCTGTCGTGCGAATTTCAGACAGAAGAACCCGGCTTCATAGTGGCCAAACGAAAAAACTTGAGTAATTTTGCATTTCCTAGAATTGTAGATTGGTATTTGCAGGATAATACCTTATATTTAAACCTGCTTTAAGCCATTATTTATTACTAAGAGTTTTAGATAACTTGCAGCGGCCGCGAAGAAACATATCGGCAAAGCAACCGCGAACCGAACAACGTTATTTTTTGTATAAAAAACAAAACGCAACATGGTCAACCGTGTCATTTTGATTGGTAACCTGGGGCGCGACCCCGAAATACGCCGCCTCGAAAACGGTGCGGTAGTTGCCAAATTTCCGATTGCTACCAACGAAAACTACAAGGATAAAGCCGGTGAATGGCAAAGCCAAACCGAATGGCATGACATAGTGGTGTGGCGCAACTTGGCCGAGCGAGCCGAATCTACCCTCAAAAAAGGAATGGGGGTGTATGTAGAAGGAAAACTGACCCATCGCACCTGGCAAGACCAAGAAGGCAACAACCGGAAAACCACCGAAGTGGTGGGCAGCTATTTTCGGGTTTTGGACAAACGCGACAGCCGCGCAGGTGGTGGTAGTGGCTACTTCCCCAGCGCTGAAAACGAACCGACGGGCTACACCAGCGATATGCCAGCAGTAGCACCCGAAAACACAGCAGACGATGATCTTCCTTTCTAATAAAAAAGTGCACAGGCTATTCTGTGTGCCATGGTTTCACTAATTCGTTTTTAATTGGAAACGGAGCCTGATAGCTATCTTTGTTGCATCTCCTTGCTCTTCATTGCCTTGCCTCCTACAGAAGTTGTCATAGGGCTTTCTGGAATTTTGTTGTTACTCATTTCCTCGGCACTGATTTCCGGATCGGAAGTGGCATTTTTCTCCCTAACGCCCGGCGATTTCGACAAGCTTTCGGATGAAGATGACCCCGGCAGCAAGCGTATTCTCAGCCTGAAAGACCGGCCGCGCCGGTTGTTGGCTACCATTCTCATTAGCAATAATTTTGTCAATATTGCTATTGTTATCCTTTCTGAGTTTGTCTTGCGCAATCTGTTGGGCGAACAGACCTTCCTGAACTGGGCCAATGGACTGGCGCGTATTTTTCCTATCAGTGCGGCCGCCGGCGAATTGCTGGCCGGTATCTTGGGCATTGCGGTCACCGTAGTGTTGGTCACGTTCTTACTCGTTCTGTTTGGCGAGGTAGCCCCCAAGGTATATGCCACCAATAATAAGGTGCGCTTAGCTAAATTTATGTCTGGGCCACTCATCTTTCTGATGTGGTTGTTTGGTCCTTTGAGCCACTTGCTGGTAGGCTCGGGGCGGCTGTTGGAAAAAAGATTAGCGCGGCTGTCTTTCAACGTACGCGTTGATAGCAAGCAGGACATTGACGAGGCTATTGAATTGACCGTCAACAAGGAAGAAAATACCGAGCAGGAAATAGATATTCTGAAAAGTATTGTCAAATTCAGTGATATGACCGTTCGGCAAATTATGACGGCCCGAGTGGATGTAATCGCAGTGGATGAAAAATCTGATTACGCTGAATTGATGGAAATTGCCAGAGAATCAGGCTATTCGCGCATTCCGGTGTACGAAAGCGACCTCGATAACATTAAAGGTATTCTTTATGTGAAGGATTTGCTGGGGCATCTGAATGAACCGGCGAATTTTAACTGGCAAATGCTCATCCGCAGCAATGTGCTATACGTGCCAGAAGCCAAAAAAATCAGCGACTTGCTCAAGGAGTTTCAGCGCGCGCACCTGCATATGGCTATTGTAGTGGATGAATATGGTGGCACCTCCGGACTGGTCACCCTCGAAGATATTATGGAAGAGATTATCGGCGATATAAAGGATGAATTTGACGATGAGGCCGAAGTTGTCTTTCGTAAAATTGACGACTACAATTACCTGTTTGAAGGCAAAACCTTGCTCAATGACGTGTATCGGGTCACGGGCATCGAAGCAGGTATTTTTGACGAGGTGCGTGGCGAAACGGATTCCTTAGCCGGCCTGATGCTCGAATTGTACGGACAACTGCCCAAAAAAGATACGGAAATCACTTTTTATGCGTTTCGGTTCAAAATAGTAGCTGCCAGTAAGCGGCGCATCGAGCAGGTGTTGATTACTTTGCCGAAGTGAGTGTTTTTAAAGGTACGATAGGAAAGTCGCGGACACGAGCGTAAGTAATGGGACATTGTTATTTTGTTAATGTTAATTGTTATCGGTTAAATATTCATACATTTGATAATCAAAGCTTTATACAAAGACGCATCTTTAATGAACATAAGAAAACTTTTTCTACTTGCCTGCTTACCTCTGTTGCTGCAATGTAATGGTGAGCCTGCTTTTGCGCCTAAGCCGCGCGCCTATCCGCGTGTATTCTACCCGGAAAAGGGCTATCAGGCTTTCGATGAAAATTATTGTCAGTTTACTTTCGACTTTCCGGTGTATGCTGAAATTGAACAGGATACGGTTTTTTTTGATGAAAAACCGGCGCATCCTTGCTGGTTCAATATATATATCCCCACTTTCGAGAGCCGGCTGCATTGTAGCTACTATCCGGTAGGCAGGGGCAAGTCATTAGAGCAATTGCGACAAGATGCCTTTGCAATGGTGGATTTTCACAATAAGAAAGCCAATTATATTGAGGAGCTGTCCGTTCAAAAGCCCAATAAAGTCAGTGGTTTTATCTTTATGTTGGACGGGCCTGCGGCCTCGCCGCTACAGTTTTACCTTACCGATAGTACCCGCCATTTTCTGCGGGGCGCTTTGTATTTTAATACGCAAGTTAACCCTGATTCGCTGGCACCCGTGTATGAATTTGTTAAACAGGACATTCTGAAAATGATCGAAACTTTTGAATGGCAACCATAAAACCATTTTAGAAGTGATTTGATGAGCGTTGATGATAATCAGTTTATTATAAGAAAATGAATACGCCTTTATTTTTTGAAAATGGTATAAAAACAGAAACCAACGGGCAATGTGTATCTTTGCGCCACAATTGGAAAATTCATGTACAACGGTAAAAAGATAATCGTCGTGCTGCCGGCGTACAACGCAGCGCTCACCTTAGAACGTACCTATCGGGAAATCCCGTTTGATCTGGTGGACGAGGTCATTTTGTGCGATGACGCCAGCCGGGATAATACGGTAGAACTGGCAAAACAAATTGGCATTCGGCATGTGCTGGTGCACGAAAAAAACAAGGGCTACGGCGGCAATCAAAAGTCTTTGTACAACAAGGCGCTGGAGCTCGGCGGCGATATTATCATCATGTTGCATCCCGACTATCAGTACACGCCCAAACTTATTCCTTCCATGGTCAACATCATCGGGGAAGACCTCTATCCGGTGGTGCTGGGGTCGCGCATATTGGGGCGCGGGGCGCTGGCGGGCGGTATGCCTTTGTACAAATACATTGCTAATCGCTTTCTGACCTTCGTGCAGAATGTTTTGGTGAGTTATAAACTATCCGAATACCATACCGGCTATCGGGCATTTAGCCGCGAGGTGCTGGAAAGTATCAATTTTAATGCCAACTCCGATGACTTTGTCTTTGATAACGAAATGCTCTCGCAGATTATCTACGCCGGATTTCACATCGCCGAGGTGACCTGCCCTACCAAATATTTCGAAGAAGCCTCTTCTATCAACCTGCCGCGCAGCATTCGCTATGGGCTGGGTGTACTGCGCGTCTCGTTCATGCACCGCCTCCAACGCTGGGGCGTAGTGCGCTTGAAAATGTATGCTGCTGCGAGCAACTGATTTTGCAATTGGCAGTTGGTTCCCATTCCTTTTTCAATGGGAAATGATGCCCTTATTTGCACTCAAAATCTTGTTTTTCAATATTTTACAAAATCGTAAATCGGACTTCGCAAATCGTTCTTTATTACTTTACAATCGTCACATCGCCTTCGTGTAGCACCACCACTTGGTCAATAAATCGAACCTTGGCCATATACACGAATACGCCCGCTCCGAGTGGTCTGCCATTGAAAGTACCATTCCAGCCGAGGCGCTCCTGCCCCAGCGGGATGTCGTTGGTTTGAAAAACCAGATTGCCCCAGCGGTCGAAAATGAGCAATTCTTCAATCAACTCAGCGCCTGGCCCACCAAAAAGCGTGAAATAATCATTGGCGCCATCTCCATTGGGCGAAAATGCGGAAGGGGCATAAATCGGGCGATTGACGGTGACGCGAATGCGCAGGGAATCGGACGCTGTGCAATTGTCTTGATCCTGGATAGTGATGGTATAAACGGTAGTGCGGGCGGGCCCGGCGGTCGGGTTGGGGCAGTCGGCGCAACTCAGGCGGTCGGGGGGCGTCCAGGTGAAAGTGACATTGGGGTTGTTTGCAATTGCTTGTAAATCAACTGTATAACCTAATTCAACCGTTTGGTCTTCGCCAGCATTGACCAATAGCGGCTGTGGTTCGGTAATGGTAGCGCTGGTTTCAGCCCGACAGCCCTCGGCGTCTTCCACCGTAATGGTGTAAGCACCCGCTCTCAGCCCGTTGAAAACTGGCTGCGGCTGCAAAGTACCGCCATTGATAGTAAAATTATAGGGCAGAGTGCCGCCGGTGGACGTCACAGCAATGGAACCGGTGGCTTCGCCGTGGCACACTACATTGAGCACGTCCGCGATGGAAATACCCACGGCTGCTGGTTCCGTGACTATGGCCGCACCAGTGATGGTGCAGTTGTTCGAGTCCCGAACGGTCAGATTATAGCTACCGGCCCGCAGATTGGTAATGCTTTCCTTTGTTTCGCCATTGGCCCAAGTGTAGGTGTAGGATCCGGTGCCTCCGGTCACTACGGCGATGGCTGTCCCGTCTGATAATCCATTGCAACTGGCATTGTCTATATCGAAAGTTAGCTCCAAAGGTGCCGGGTCTTCCATATTGAACGAAAAATTACCTTCGCAGAGATTGGCATCGCGCACTTGTACATTGTAAACATTGGCGCGCAGCCCGGTCAGTGAAGCCGCGCTGCGGAAGCCTTGCCCATCGTTCCAGTTGTACACGTAAGGTCCTTGCCCGTTGGCAATTAGTACTTGAATAGAGCCATCGGCCAGCCCGGTACAGCTGGGTGGGGTGATGGCATCTACGGTTGGATTGAGCACCAACTCCAGCTCGCGCACCGGAATCGTCATCGGAATTTCACAGCCATTGCCATCGCGGATTACAACATCGTAATCGCCACGCGGAATGTTTTCTAAGCGATTGCTGGGGCCAAAGCCCGTATTTTGCCAATTGAATTCGTAAGGCTCGGTACCTCCGCTGATTTGCAATACGACAGCGCCATCGGTGCCGCCGCCGCAGGTAGGCATGGTGATGAGGGTGTCTATATTAAAAGGGGGCGGGTCTGCTACGGTGAAAGTAAGTACGGTATCACAAGTGGCTTGGTCGGTGACAGTTACAGTGTAATTTCCGACTGCGAGCCCGGTGATGTTGTCGGTAGTAGCGCCAGTATTCCAAAGAAACTCGTAAGGGCCATAGTCATTGGTCACGGTTACATTCACTGCGCCATCGTCTGAGTCAGGGCAAGTCAGGTCGGTCACCACTCCATCGGCGTCGAAATGATCGCCACAGCATTCTACCTCAATGGTTTTGATAACGGTAACACGGCATCCTCGGTCGCTTTCGATGGAAAGCACAATGGATTTCTGCCCGGCGCGATTGTAGGATACGGTATGCGGGCCTTGCACGTCGGCGTTGCTGAGGTCGGCGGTCAGGCCAAACTGCCATTCCCATTCTACAATGGAGCCATTGGCAAAAGTAGAGGCATCGGTGAATGTAATCGGCTGCCCCACGCAGGCGCTCAGGTCGGGTTCATTATTGAAATCGGCTTCGGGTCCTACAAATTCGCCGTTGCCGCCAAATTCTATTCGGAAGCCATTGCCAGTGTCCGAAAAATTATTGACCATCAGTGCATAGCTCTTGCCGCGCTCCATTTGCAGGGGCGCCAGAAAATTGTTTTGTCGTGCATCATTACAGCCTGGTGGCTCGGAGGTATCGGTTTCGCCCTCGCGCAGCCCGGTGGGGCCCATGCAGCGGCTGGGAAAGAAAAAAGAACCAGAAGCCATACAGCGCAGCACTCTTTTGTTGCGACAGTCGAGCGGGCCGTTGGGTATTTCGTAAAGAACAAAATCGAGGTCATCCGAGGGATTGAGTGGGAAGAGGGTGAAAGTCAACATGCCATCGTTGGCAGCAGTCCAAGCAAACCAAGTAGAATTGGATTCCACATTGCCAGGAAACTGGTTGAGGCAAGGCGCGTCGTTGGCTTCCGTAGGATCGGAGCCAGCACCTACGACCTGCTGCACCACAAAAGTGTTTTTGTCGCATAGCACCGAAGCAGAGAAGCAGTCCGAGCCGGGCTCGTTGGGTGGGGTGTAATTATTGACACACAACTGAAAGGTACCTGTGCGGCCGCTCACGCCTTGCACGCGAATGAAATAAGTTTCGCCGACGGCTAAGCCGCCTTTGTACAATTCTACAACGTTATTGCCCTGTGAGGCGGATTCGCATTGCTGTTCAAAAATAGTACCCCCGCAAGTACCCAGATAAAGCGACACTTCAGGCCGGGTGAGTGTACCGCCCGCGCCTTGCGAGGTAGCGCCCAGCACGGTGATGGTCACGTCGGTGGCTAAGGGCCGGAAAATGAACCATACGTCATTGCCAGCATTGGAAAAACAATTGGCAGCACCATAACCGGAGGGAGTAGCACCCGCATTGGTAAACTCGCCGATATTCGAGCACCAGTTGGCCGAAGGCGGAATGACAATCGCGCCCTCACAGGTGTTGTTGATGGGTTGCAGCCAGGCGATTGTAGCCGGGAATAGCATTGCCAGTGTAATAGCGTAACCAAGCCTCATAGTCTGTTGGTATTTTTACAAATTTGGTGGAAATTTTTTGGGTGTCTTGCTTTTCTGTGTAGATAATTGCCTATGTATAACGATTTTAGATGCCGGAAAGTGCAGACAATTTAAATACAAAATCGCAGATATTTGACAAATGCTGAATTTTAACGGGTTTTAACACCTGGACGGCTTTGAATACCCATTTTCAATAAAAAGACTACTTTTACAAGCTAATTCGTTGGATGGAAATGATAAAAAAGCATATTCCCAACAGTATTACCCTGCTCAATCTTTTTTGCGGCTGCTGCGCTGTGGTGTGTGTGCTAAGTGGTGCGTATTTGCTGGCGGCTCTATTCATTGGGCTGGGTTTGCTCGCTGATTTTTTAGATGGCGCAGTGGCGCGGCTACTGGGGGTGTCTTCTGAAATAGGTAAGCAATTAGACTCGCTGGCGGATGTGGTGAGCTTTGGCGTGGCGCCGGGCGCTATGTTTTACCAACTGTTGCTGGGCGCGCAGCCCAATGCCGATGCGCTTTTGCCGATGGCGGCCCTGCCGGGTTTTGTGCTCAGTGTTTTTGCCGGTTTGCGCTTAGCAAAATTTAATATAGATACCCGCCAATCCACCGATTTTATTGGGCTGCCCACGCCGGCGTGCACCCTTTTTGTGGTGGGGCTGCTGCTGATTGCGCATTTCGATTCCTTTGGCTTGCGCGCAGTGGTTACGCATCCGGTGGTGTTGTACGGTTGCATTGTCATTTTATCCGGATTAATGATTTCTGAGCTGCCGATGTTCAGTTTCAAATTTGCCCAGTTTACATGGCTTGGCAATGAGATAAAATTTATCTTTGCAGCCATAGCCGTCATTTTGCTATTGGCATTGCGAGAAGCAGCCCTCTCGCTGATTATCATTATTTACATCGTTTTTTCTATCGTACAATATCTGAACAAACATGAAATTCGTAGCTGAAATAAACATTATGCCCCATCGGGAACTGCTCGACCCACAGGGCAAAACCGTAGCCAAAAACCTGCACCATGTGCATATTCAGGGCGTAGAAGACGTGCGCATCGGCAAACGTATTGTGATGACCCTGCAAGCCGAGTCGGAAGCTGCCGCCCGCGAGACCGTAGAAACCGCCTGTAAAAAAATTCTGGCTAACCTGATTATGGAAGCTTACACCTTTGAACTCAAGGCCGTCGAAGCTTGATTGTCCTGAGAGCACATTCACTGCACTGCTATGCTCTACGTTGTACCTACGCCTATTGGCAACTTAGAAGACATCACCCTGCGCGCCATTCGCATACTGCGGGAGGTACAATTAGTACTCGCGGAAGACACGCGCACCTCGCGCAAGCTGTTCGATCAGTACGAAATCACAACGCCCCTTCGTTCCTATCATACTCATAATGAGCACGGTACCTTACCCGGATTGATAGAACAATTGCAAAATGGCGCTACCATGGCCCTCATCTCTGATGCAGGTACACCGGGCATTTCCGATCCGGGGTTTCTGCTGGTGCGGGCTTGTGTGCAGGCGGGCGTGCGCGTGGAGTGCCTGCCGGGGGCTACGGCCTTTGTGCCGGCTTTGGTGGCTTCGGGTATTCCTTGCGACAAGTTTTTTTTCGAGGGCTTCCTGCCCCACAAAAAAGGTCGGCAAACGCGCTTGCAGTATCTTTCAATGCTGCCGCATACTTTCGTTTTGTACGAATCGCCCAACCGCCTCGTCAAGTGCTTGGAACAACTGGCAGAGCACTGTGGGCCTGAGCGATTGGCTTGCGTGGCCCGCGAGCTGACAAAATTGCATGAAGACGTCCGTACCGATACGCTGACCAACCTCCAGGCGCACTACGCTGCGCAGCCTGCGGTAAAAGGGGAAATCGTCATCGTTGTCGCTGGTCAGATTTGAAAATCCATCCCATGAGCAACCGCCGTATCGCATTCATCCATCCGGGCAGTGCTTACCTTCCGGAAATAGAGGCATACCAGGCATTTCTGGGGCAGCATGGCTTTCTGTCAGAAGTCTTTGTGCAGCCCCGGCCCGAGCAGTTGCCTGACTTTGCCGTCGAATGGCACTTCATGGGCATGGATCGCTTGCCGAGGGTGCCCGGCCGCCTGAAAATTCATGAGTACATTTCTTTGTCGTTGCCGCCTTTCGCGCGCTGGAAAAACCGACTTAAACGGTATTTGAACCCTCGTCCTGATTTGCGAATTTTTCATAATCATTTGATAAAGAAAGAATTACGCTTTAAAAACAAAACCCCTTTCCGCTTTCGAGATGCAGGGATAGGCGCACATTTTTTCGGATACCAAACCGCTGAAAAGCGCTACGATTTTGTGTATCATGGTGCCATGGATAAAGCCCGCCGCCTCGATATATTATTACAAATATTTAGTGAGCGCTTCCCTGCGCATACGCTTTTGTTGGTAGGCGAACCGGGCGAGGCGCTCCGCCGCAGGTTTGGTCATGTAACCAATGTACATTTTGCTGGCCAGGTGCCTTACACACAGATACCCCACTGGCTTCAGCAGGCGCGCTACGGATTGAATTACATCCCACCCGTTTATCCTTACGACCGGCAACCTTCACTTAAACTGCTGGAATACTGTGCTTTAGGATTACCCGTTGTGACTACCAACTATACCTGGGCGCGTCAGTTTGCAAAAGCACGAGCGGGGCATTTTTTTGTAATAAAAAACGATTGGTCCAATTTTTATCCGCAACATATTGATGCGTTTATTTACCACACGCCTACGGTGAATGATTTGCAATGGAATATCATATTAGCAGAATCTGAAATATTACAATGGTTACGGCAAAATATTTGATGTGTAATAAATAAAAACCGAAAAAATATTCACCGGATTTTTGTCGGACGAGTATCCCCCGAACGAAGTAGCCATTTTTCTTTGTAAATGGAAGCGTAAACAACTTCAAAAACAGCATCTCCCGTAGCAAACGTTTCTGCTAAAATGGTCAGTAATTTATCCGCATCAGGCGCTGAATTCACGATTTCTAAGTGTGGTATCCGTTCGCCCGCCGGTATCATCAGCCCTTCGTAAATGTTGGAATGATTAAAATTTTGTATTTCTTTCGTGGCAACTATGTTGTTATATAAAAATAGGAACACATCCATATCATTATACACTTCACCTTTATACGTTACTTTCACGGACTCAATAAATGCAGGACCAATACCGTTATTAGAAATCATTAATTTATAATTGGGGCCGCCGGTTCCATAATTACTGATAGAAAGATAAGGCATTACGGATAATCGCTGCTGCTCATGCATGAGCCGCGTTTGGTAAATAAAAACGATTAGCGTGATAATGCTGATAAATATTGCTGCAGTGCTGACAAATTTTTCCGAATTCCAGTTCTTTTTTGCCATATCTCAATGCTTTGATGTCAGGTGAATATTATTTTGGAAATAAAGGTAATATTATTTTGTGATATTAGTCTGTACTTTTCTGCAAAAGCTGCCAATATTGGTCAGCAACGTGTGCTACGGTGTAAGGTTTGATTAGGGCTTCTAATTGTGCTTGATCTATCTTTTTATCTTGATTTTGAGCGATAAAAGTATGAATTTTTTCTAAATGTAAATCTTTTAGCCCAGCTCGCACATCTATATGTAGCACCATCGGATACGGCCGCATAAAGTCGGTAAACGGATCAGGATTACTATATGATAGATTAATAATAGGCTTGCCACTCATCATATAATCCGCGCATTTGCTGGGTAAATGATAATCGGTGGTATTGCCAACATTTACTAATACATGCATCGCTTGCATGGCCGCTGCTACCTGCACGCGCGGAACCAATCCGTGCAATTGTAAATTAGGCAATAGCGCTGTATATTTGGTAAATACAGGTTGAAATACAGGTGCTATTTCGCCAAAAAAATGTAATACCCAATCAGGTTTATTTAGTTTTTGGAATAATTCCAATAATATATCCGGACTGCGAATCGGGTAATAAAAAGCACCAAAATAACCGATGTGAATTTTATCCGGAGTCACTGTGAATTTTTCTGCCGCTTTTGGCAGCGAATACAGCGGCGGCGTTACAGCTATCTTGTTGATAATCAAAGAAAAATGCTGCTTATAGCGCTGCATGGCGGTATCCACCGTTACGCTCACAGCGTTGGCTTGGGCGAGCAATCGTCCTTCCTGTTTGTAATTAAAGCGCTGATACAAACGCCGATTATTAATAAAAACAGCTTCAGAAAAAGCGAAAGGGTCTTCGATGTCCATTAACCATTGGATTTGTGGAAAACGGCGCTTCAAGGCCGCTGCCACGAGGTGCGGCGTGAAGGGTTGTGCTACGCTTATAACTGCCTCAAAATCAAAAATTTGTTGCAGCTTTATGGCTCTTTTTTTAGCAGCAAGATACCATACACAACTGCCATCGGGCCAATAAATTATGCGCCAGGTGAAGTCCACTAATTTTTCTACCCAAAGCCGGATTTTATTTTTATTTACTGGTCTATTTACACTTAATTCACCGCGCCGCTGCCGGATATTTAGTAAATTATACATCATGTCTAATAAGGAAGCCTGTCCTGCCCGATGCACATGCACTTTATTTATCTCGCTTTCATTTGCCACACCCCGCCGCCGCGCACATAATATATGCACCTCATGCCCTTGTTGAGTCCAGTGCTCGGCTATGGCAGACCAACGAAATACATTAGGATTTAATGCTGGATGATATTGTGTGGTAATGATTAGAATACGCATAGGTTATTCATTCGATGTAATAATTTTGAAACCATCTGTTATTTTTTCACCTCGCAAGCGTAGCGCTGGATGATAATATCGAGGCAGACAAGGCGGCTGCAGCCCTCGACAAAAATTATCTTCCGAAATTTTTAGCTCGTTTTCATTCCATGATATTGTTGTGTGCATATTTCCAATTTCCACCGGCGTAGGATATAACCAATGCTTCGTAATATCAGGAAATTCTATCACCGAGGCAATACTACTGCGCATTAATGAGGTAAATAACAGGGCAAGCAAAGCCATTTTGAATAAAACTTGATGCTTTAATAACCATTTTTGTAATAACAACCCCAGCGATATTACATACATGGGTAGAAGCCAGCCCCAAGCAAAGCGAATGGCGGGCGCGCGCAGCAACCAGACCAATGTAGCCATTAACAAAAACAATAGTAAAATTATATACGAGCGTTGCCGGCCTTCCTTTGGAATGGACAAACTATGATATAAAATCAATAAGATACTTAATGGGGTTAATAGAATAATAACTTTCCCAACAGCCAAGCCCCAAACACGCTCAAACCACACCGGAAACCAGGCTTTCCAGGTATAATTGTGATTAAAATATTCATTAAAAGGCTGTGTAATTTCCATTTTTGCGTATTCTAATACATAATGATATTGCCCCATCGCTAATGTACGCGGCACTTTCCAGTCCACCGGAAAAATGTCTATAAAAAATAGGGGATAAACTAAATAACCAGATAGGTAATAATTGCGCAGCACCCAAACGCCAACCATAGCAACACAAGTAATAATGAGGCTGCCACTAAATAAAAAGTGTCTATTTTTTAACCATAAAAATAATAACCAAATCGGCAGAGGCACCAGTAAACCGACAATAAACTTATTAGTAATTATGAAAGTGAATAAGCTCATGAAAACCAATGCCGCGAAGTCAGCCTTTGCTAAGGTACCCGTTTCAATTTTTTGCATAAAAATAATTAACAGATAAATACTGCCGTACAAGTAAATAAAATCGGCATCCATAGTAGTGAGGTAGGCTCGAAATAAAAACACCAGCGCACCTACTTGCACTAACCCCGATAATAAATATCGGAAATCATTTTTTACAAAACGATTAAAACCGCTTATGAATGCATACCCAAAAATGATAAATAAAAAACTATTTACATCATATAAACCGCCAGAGAAAAGCCAGCCCATGCTAAAATAAGCATTGGCCATGTAAATGGAAGGATTAAAACCCATACGATCTTCAATATTGGCAATGCCCGGCACGACCGGAAAGTGCTCTATCCATCGGATGAGCGGCAGGTGGTAGCCGCCTTCGTCATCTACTAAAGAAGGTCCAGTCGTTTTAATAATGGCAATAATGATAAGTAATAAAAACGCGATTTTACTAAGTAAGTGTTGCTGCTTATATTCATATTGCCATTTTTTTATTATAAAAAACGCCTCTTTTCTATAAATAAAAAACCCAATTACAATAAGTACAGAAATGATAATATTTACTTGTATATTCATCGGCGACCAAAGGGATATGATGTTGCAGAGCGTGGTCAGTGCTACAAGCCCAACCATTACAGCTTGATCTATCGTAAGCGTGGCAAGGGTTTCCGGCAGTTTCCGACCAAATGATGCGGCTATAATTAAGCCTAACATGCTTAAAGTACATAAAATAAACAACCAGTTAAAGAGTACTAATATCATATTAATCGCTTGAATAATTCCTGAATTATCGTTGTGAATTTTTTGTTATAACGCCAATTTAGCAAAATGTATAATCCAATAAATAGCAGCAAAGCAATCCACTGGGCGGCATTGTTTTTTTGTATAAAAAACGTTGAAAATGAGACGGTTGCAGCAATTGCTGCAATCAAAAATGGAATGCTGGTCTTATTAAGTAAGCGCATCATATCAGTATGTAATGCAGGGGCAATCAGCCAGGTGTAAACAGCCCCCGTGAATAGAGCATACGCACCTACATTAGCCACAGCAGCCCCCGTGAGTCCATAATATGTGCCCGCAGACAATACAATCATTTGCAAAGGTAATAAAATGATATGGGCATACAGCCATTGGCGAATGCGCCCTTGTGCCAGCAGCAGCGTATCGGCGGGATTTAATAAATAGTGAAATAAACAAAATACACAAAGTGCTTGAAAAACAGGCGTGTAGGCGGTCCATTCCGCACCAAGATACCAACCGATAAGCGGTTGAGCTACAATTATTAATCCGATTATTAGCGCTAAGTTAACCGTGCTCAGGTGGTTTATTAATTGTGAAAATAGTTTTTCCTGCCGCTTTATATCATATTGTAAATGCGCGAGTACAGGAAATGTAACTTTTTCCAACATTTCATTTAGTAAATGAAAAGGGCGCACTAAAATTCTTTTAAAAACATCATAAATACCGAGGGCTTCGCTGCCTAACAACTTGCCAATGAGCAGTATATCTAATTGGCTACCAAGTTGCACCGTGATGCGCTCCGCCCAATGAAAACCGCTAAATACTAAATATGGTCGAATACTTTGCCAATGGAAGCGCCACTGCGGCCGAAACAGCTGGCTGCCTGTCCATATAATGATGGGCATTTCTATTGTATAGCGAGCTAAATAACCTGCTACTAATGCATACGGGCCATAGCCCTGTATCGCAGCCCAGATGGCGAGAGCAAATCCGGCACCTGTGCCTGATATTTCACTAATAGCTAATGCCCGGAAATGTAGATTTTTTTGTAAAAGCGCCTTATATTGCACACTGAAAGCGTTGATTAATAATATTATGCTATAAAACGCAGTAACGAATAATAAAATGGGCGACTGGTAAATTTTTGCTAATAATATGGCTATTATAATCATAATGCTACTAAATAAAATGCCGATAGTTATATTTAGCCAGTATAAGGAAGATAATGCCAACGGCTTGTTTTCCGGGCGTTGTACGATCGCAGCGTTGATACCGGCAATTTGCAATTGTAGCCCTGTATTGACAAAGACACCGGCGATGGCGACCCAGGCAAAGTCGGACTTGGTCAGCAGGCGTGCGAGTATAGCCACCTGCACCATGCCCAGCACAAAACTGGCTAACGAGGCTAAGCTCGTCCAGCGCACACCGGAAAGAAAAATTTGCCGAAGAGACATTGTTTTACTTAAAACCGACGCTTTGTGAATCGGAAAAGTAAATATATTGAATTTTGCGGAAAGCAGCCGGTGCCATTGCATGTGCAGCCTTGGTGGCTGGATGCGGTGTGCGGGTCCAATCGCTGGGACGTGGCACTGACTTGTGATGCCAATGGTCGTGTAATCGGCGCGCTGCCCTATTTCATCGTTCGGAAATGGGGACTGCGTATGGTAAAAATGCCGCCGCTGACGGATTATGTAGGGGCGGTCTTATGTGTTGAAAATCAAGAAATTACAAAAAATTATGCACAAGAATCCTTCCGGCAGAAAGTGCTTGCAGACTTGATAAGTCAGTTGCCGAAAACGGCTTTTTGGTACCAGCAGTTTTACCCGGAAATGGACAATTGGTTGCCCTTTATGTGGGCGGGCTGGCGCCAGACGACTACTTATACGTATCGGTTGGAGCGTTTGCAAAATACAGATCATATATTTGCTAATTTTAAAGCGACGGTGCGTACTAATATCCGCCGGGCTGCGCAATTGGTGCAGGTGGAATTTGGTGATGATATTAATGCGTTCTATAACTTGTATAGCCAATCGCTTACCCGACGGGGAGTCCGGCTGCCCTTTGAACAGGAAATACTGCAACGAGTGGACGCGGTTTTATCTGCGCGGCAGCAACGCCAAATTTTATTTGCCCGAAATCCAGCCGATGGCGTCTTACACGCGGCCCTGTACGTCGCACACGATGCCGAAACTGCCTATTTTCTGCTTTGGGGCATACAGCCTGCACACAAGCAGAGTCACGCTATTCAGTTACTCTTTTGGACTGCTATTCAGCAACTTGCGCCGCGTGTACAACACATTGACTTCTGTGGCAGCGATATTCCAGACATGGAAAAGATGATTCGCAGCTTTGGGGGCGTCCGGCGTCCGTGCTCGATCATTTCGAGAACGAGCAACCGATTTTTGCATATATTATCCATTCTTTTGAATCGGCATTATTAAAATTTAAGCACCAATTTTTTATTATGCAATATCCCAATTTTTTGACAACACCGGTCTTTGATTTACACACCAAACGCACACTCGAATGGCTGGAATTGAGTATTCAAAAGGGTGGCGGTGGTTCAGCGGCAGATTTTCACCTACTGAAAGGCTGGGGGTTTCCCTATCCTGAAACGACCGGGTATATCATAGAAACATTATTTGATTATGCCGACTATTATAATGACATAAAATGGAAAAACTTAGCTTTGAAATGTGCTAACTGGCTGTGCGACGTCCAGCGGGCGGATGGGGCTTTTCCGGGCGGGCCAGGGTTGAGCGGGGCGCCGTTGGTTTTTGATACAGGTCAAATTTTATTTGGTTTAACCCGATCTTTTCTGGCAACAAGCGAAATTAAATACCAAAACGCCGCCTATCGCGCGGTAGAATGGTTGTTAAAGAATATAGAACCGGATGGCAGTTGGCAGCGCCACGCCTATGTGCCGGGCTATGTGCCAGCGTATTATGCGCGGGTGGTTTGGGCGGTTTTATATGCAAATACAATATTACAAAATAAGCATGTAACGGATTTAATGCACCAAGCATTGCTATATCATATCAATAAAATATTGTCTAATTTTTTTGTTGAAAACCAGTCGTTTGAACCTAAAAAAATGGCCTACACGCACACCATAGCCTATACGCTGCGCGGTATATTGGAAAGTACTCAAATATTACAAGACGAATCATCTCGACAAAAAGCATTATCGTGCATAGATCAGATTGTATCGCTTTGGCAGCAGCACGGACGCCTCGCTGGCCGTTATGATGCACATTGGGTAGGGGATTATAGCTTTCGCTGTGCTACAGGCGAGGCGCAAATTAGTTTGCTGCTGGGTCGCGCCTATCATATTACAAAGAATCAAACATATTTAAACATTGGTTTACAGATTTTTACACAGGTTGTGGCTTGTCAATGGGTCTTGCCCGTAGCTGCGTTGCGAGGTGCCATTCCTGGCTCTGTGCCGCTGTGGGGCCCTTATCAGCGCTTAGGTTTTCCAAACTGGGCTGCAAAATTTTATTTGGATGCCTATTTGCTGTTCAAAAAATGTGCTGAAGAACGGGCATAAATGGTATAAACAGAAACCGAGTCAATTGGCTGATAATCAGCAAAATCTGCATCTAATGTAAAAATATCCGCGCGTGCATTGGCTGAAATTATATAGCGTACTGTTCCATCTTGGAAAGTATCCCAAAAATATTTATACCGAAAAGGCGAAGTCATGTAAATATCATCCTGTGGCAATAAAATATGTCTGAATAAATATAATTTGAGCAATTCATCATCGGTGTAAATCCATTCACCTTCTTGCAAGGGTAAATGCTGTTGCATGTAATATGCAGCTGCGGCGCACTTTTCAAACCAGCTTTTGTCTGCTAAATTAAATGGCGCAATCAAGTTTTTGGCGGAAGTCTGTACCGGAATAAAAAACAAAAGCCCTAAGAACATTATAATATGCAATCGGGCGCGTAATTTCTGAGGCAAATCATTTAGTTGCCGATAATAAACCGGCAACGCCATGAGTGTAATATTTACAAACTCGGTAAAATAACTTGGTGTAGAGCCAGCCTTTAATCCAGTTAAGTTAGCAAATATAAAGCTTAGCAACATAGAGAATCCCAGCATTTTATGCAGTGGAGTGCTGTTTTTTTGTAACAACAACCAGTCGCTTATGATTACAAATCCAATGACAAACAGCGGAAAAAATTTTTTATAACTTCGGTTGTAAATAAATTCCCAAAACCAAATCAAGTCCACGCCATTTTGTACGCCCTTGTAAATATTGGCAATAAAAACCGGCACACTGATGCCCGGTAATAGGATAGTGAGCCATAATAATATGCTGATAATCAAGGTTAAATACGCGCCAAACCATAAAGTCCGAATAATATTTCGCTCTAATAACAGGATAAATCCGCCGAATATAGCCGGTAGCAGAATGCCGCTTTGCTTAGCAAAAATAGTGGCTGCGCACACCAAAGCAATGATCGGCACAAGGCGGTTTTGCATAGACGGCGGCACTTGCGTGTAGCGGCACATCAGCGCTATTCCGATGATAAACAGCAAGCTATACAGGCTGTCAGGGCGGGCGAACATATGCGGCTCGTAACATACAAACACCAGAGCACAAACCGTCAGTGCCGTTTTCAGGCTGGTGTTCAATAGCCGGTGTTGTATAATAAAAGCGATTAACAAGGTACAAAGGCTCAGCAGTAATGATGTCCAGCGATTGAGTAAATAGACGGCGCGCGGCGCATCGGGCGAGACCTGCGTCAGTTTGCCAACGGCAAGGCACAGATAATGATATAATGGCGTTTTCTGCGTAATGCTAAAGGGCGGCTGTTCGGGGTCTTCATATACCGGATAACCGGCGAGTACACGCTGCAGGGTGTAAATTTCATCCTGCTCAACGCCTTCCAAATCGAGCGTCCAAGCGTACACCAATTGCACGCGGATGTAAAAAACGCCCAGAAAAGTGATCAACGCTAAGGCCAGAGCGCCATTGCGCAGCCAGGTGGGGTCTTGCAGGTATTGCTCAAGGCGTGTAATCGTCATGTTCGGGGCAGTTTTTTATCGTAGAATAACCAATTTGCCAATGTCGTTTTTGAAAAAACGATCGGTGCTATTGCGACCATAGCGGTTGAGGCTTTGGCCGTCGCGGTCTTTAGCAATCAGCCGATACAGGTACACGCCGTTGGCCAAGCGGTCGCCAAACTGGTCGGTGCCGTCCCAAGCGAAATCCGTCTGGTGCGTGCCAATGCGCAGCGGCCCAAGGTCTTGCTCGGTCAGTTCGCGTACAATTCTACCCGACACGGTCATAATTTGCAATTTGAAAAAAGCCGGCGGCTCGGCACCCGTGAGGGTATAAACAAAGCGCGTGGACGTAGAAAAAGGATTCGGATAATTCAGTACGTTAGAAATTTGCGATTCGGTGATGACCTCAAAGCGGATGCGCAAGTCGTAAGTGCCAGCGGCATTGCCCGTGGCGTCGCGGGCCTGCACCAAGAGGGCGTAAGTGCCCGATTCCGTGAATTCTGGCGTCCATTCGATGGTAGCTTTGTTGCGTTTTTCGCCGGGTCGTGCTGGGTAGAATTGCAATTGTGGCGATTCAAGGCTGATGGGCGTGGTCACCGGCACGAAGGGATTATCAGGATTAGGGCTTTCTAAAAACAAGTTAAACAATTCGGCATTATCCAAAGGCAGATAGCGGTTTTCGTCTTCGAGGGCAATTACAATTTGCGGTCTGGCAGACACCAAGTCGCCGTCCATGATGCGCAGCCCATCAAAAGTGACTTCAAGTAGCGGATTGCGGCGGTCTTTTTCGACAAAAAAGTTGAAAAACGCCACGTTGTTGAAGCGATGCAGCTCTGGCTGGTCATTATCGGGGTTCACTTCTATCAAAATCGTCTGGGGACCTTGCATCAGGCGCGTGTCTATGGACAGCCGGGCGATGAGGGTATCATTCCGCAAGAGCGGCCGAAAACGCAGCACTTGCTGTTGCACATTGTTGCGCTCATCACTGATGCGAAAGCGTACCAAGAGACTGTCCATGTCCACATTGCTGGCATTGGCAATGGCTATTTCTATTTGGGCGGTTTCGCCTTGTTCCAGGGTATCTTTGGGCAAGCGCAGGTGCAAATTGGGGGCGATGGCGGCATCGGGTAGCGCTTCGTAAAGCACGCGCCAGTAGTCGAGTTGTGGTGCGGTGCGCAGGGTTTCGTCTGTTGCCTCAAAGCGCAACCGCAGCATCGGAAATTCCTGTGCATTGATGCTGGTCAGTGCAGTATCAGCAGCCGTCACGTTGGGCAGCAGCAGCACACTCGACGAGTCGGCGCGCAAGCCATACACATCTACGTGGTAGCGATCGTGCTCATCAGAGGGGGTTACCTGCCATTGCAGGCGCGACCAGTTGCGCACCCTGCCGATTACATTGGTGGTAGCCGAGCCGCTAAACCAATTACCGATAATCGAAATCTCCGGCTCCAATATCTGCTCCACGCTGTCGGCCAGCATTTCAAATGGCTCAAAGCTTGGATCATCTTTTCGGTAGGCAAAAATATACGGTCGGGCGCCTTCCGTAGCGGTGCTGCGCAGCAGGCGTGCGCCCTGAGCCTCCAGCACCTCGAAAAGATTGGTGCCCAATGCTTCGGTGTCGGCTTCCCAGTCTTCCGGCAGGTAGGTGTCATTGTTGCGTTGCAAGGTGAATAACACCACATAATGCCCAGCAGGTACTATATTTTGTAAAAATTCAATGGCTGCGGCCCGTTTTTCGGGGTTGCGGGTATTGAACGGAAAGGCCGTAGTGCCCCATTCAATCTGGCTGCCGTATCGGCCCGGCGGGGCGTTGTTCCAAGGTTCGCCAGTAGTGCCATTTAGGACAAAAAAGTACAAACCGCCGGTAATACGATTGCTGAATCCTTGATAAATGTAAGGTGCGCCATCAATTTCTGCGAAAGGTACGTAGCCGCGACTATCAAATCTGGCATTACCAACTTTAATGGTTTTTACATTTTCAATAAAATTCCAGCGGCGCGTGGCGGGCAATCGTAGATTGGACAGGCGATTCTGATTGAATTGATAAAAATGCGACTGGTGCCAGCCGGCAGGTATATTGGGAATGTAAACAAACGAGCGGTTGCGCCATAAATAACCAAATGCTGCTGTGCTATCGGGGCTGACGCGCCAGTAATATACGGTGCTATCCTGCAATAGTATATTGGGTCGCCATTGCAAAAAGCCGCCGCTTTGCTCTAATCTTTGGCGTTGTTTGAACGGGCTACTAAACGTGGCGCTGGTGTCTATTTCCATTACGTAGCCTTGCAGCGGTGCGGTGCTGTTGGTCGTCGAGGCCAGTAGTTGCAGGTCATTCGCATTGCCAATGATGCCAAAATCTAATGGATACAAGGGTTCTATCGTATTGGAAAACACAAAAAAATCAGCGCCCCGATTGCCGAGCGCATCGCGGAATTCATTGTTGTCGCGTGCTTCCGGAATAGGTAATTCTTCAATACGCCCGTCGCTGTTGAGTTGAATGAAAATTTTGTTGAAACCAATTGCTCGGCTGCCAAACACGGGCAGTTTGAGCGTCACCTGCTCGCGGTAGCGCGGCGCGGGTATGCGAATATCAGCGGCGACGAAAACATTGCCATCGGGGAAAGCCCTTGAAATTTCAATGCTCAGACTGTCCTGCACGGCCCGCCCGATGTTGAGCACATTGAATTGTAGCGTGAAGCTGTCCTGCTGTGCATTGACTACCGAGGGTTCAAATTGTAAACTGCCGGACTCGATGAGGTAATCGGGTTGCCCATAAGGCATAATGACTATGGCCGGGTCGGCGTGCAAGGCAAACTGTTGCAACATCGAACGGTACGACAGGCTGTTGAAATTATCCAACTGTCGAATCACGGCCGCCATGATGTCGCCGATGCCTTGACCGTACAGACTGCCGCCTAATAGCTGGTAGTACGTTCTTTGAAAATTATTCAGCGGCACCAAGTTCGCCCGGTCGGCAGAAGCGATAAAGGCAATAGCCCCTCGGTTTTCTTGGAAAATAAATTGCTCGCCGATGCTTTTGCTCGTCGGATTGTTCGAGATGAACCGAAAATAGTCACCAGTTTGGCAGCCCAATGAGAAAATGGACATGTAGCGCCCGGTGTTTTGATAATTGGCAGGATTGTCCAATGAAAAATCGAAGCCGTCAGGACTGGAATGCCCAAAAAACGTCATAACAGACACTCCAGCGTTGATGCGCGCCAAGAGCAAATCGGTTTGTGACTGTTGGATTGGGTCGGTACTGGTTTTAAAAAATGAGCTTACAGAAGCCCCAAAATCGCTGTTTTCCAGCATGGATTTCATTTGGTTCAGGTGCCCGCGGATGAGGTTTTGCTCGCTGCCTGAGCCGCCCCCACCGAGGTGCAGCACTTCTTTGCGCCAGGCGCGCCATTCGGCATCATTGGAAGGCGGATTTTCGTAGTCGCGCACCTTTTGCAGGTACATGCGCACTTCGTCAGAGTTAGTAGCGGCAAGGCGACCAATAGGAATACGAGGCACCTGCGAATGGTTGTCTGCCAGCAGCAGATGGTCCGAACCCGGCGCGCCGAAGGTAGGTACGTGCGCTACGCCATTGGCATCGCGCGCTAGTAGCGCATTTCTCTCTCTCAAACTCGTAAAAGGCTGCCCTTTGCCAATGATAAAAACGTAGCGTGGATTGTCCCACGTCTGCGCGATGTAATGCCCAAAATTGCGAATAGCCAGCGGATGCCGATGCGTACCGTAGGCAAACTGGTCGTACAATTCATCTACTTCAATCACTTCGGTGCGGTAGCCGCCGCCTGCCGCCGAGGCCCGATATTCGGCGTAAGCCTGTACATAATCTTCCTCGCCCGCGCGCAAGCGCTTGCTGCTCAATATGATATATTCGGCGTTGGTGCTTTGCAAATTTCTAAACGTGACCGGTGTAAGTACATTGGTAGAGAGAGTGCGTGCGCCGTTTCGATCGTTAATCAGTATGAGTTCGCGCTCTTGCGCAGCGGGCGGCAGTTTGAAGCGGATGCGTCCGTCGGTCACGGTAGTCACGAGGCGCAGCCCATTGGTCAGGTCATACAATATTGGCGGTACGTTGCCGCGATTGAAATTTTCAACTTCGATATAGCGCTCAGTGGACGAAGCAGTAATGGTAAAGAGAAAATTGTTACGATCCTCAAAATGGAACCGACGCGGGTAGCGCAGGCGCACAGTAGCCACAGCTATGCGGCCCGTCGCGTCTTGGATGCGCAGGCTATCGGCAGCCGTAGGGAGCGTTACATTATAATTGCGTATCAGATGTGCGCTACCAAAATTGTCTTGCTGAATGATACTGCCATTAATTAAAATGCTGATTTGGTGCGGATTAGCCCTTATACCTGCCAGCCGAATGTCAAGCTGGTCGCGCTCGCTACTACCACTAAAACGCTGCGGCGTTGTAAAATTCAGTTGAAATGGCTGGTTGATATTCCGCGTTTGTGCATAGCCAGAACCGTGCAGAAATGCCGATTCGCTCAGATCACCAGATGCTGGCTGCACAAACGCATTGCTATACACCCGCAGGTCTTCTCCCCAAAACCACTCGTCGCGGGGCGGCAGGTTATTTAACTCATTTTCAAGGGTTTGAAAACGCTTTCCGAGGGTTTCGCCGACCGTTAGGAAATACGCCAGCGTATCGGTGATGAGGCTGTAAGCGGGATTGAGCATATCCGGCAGACCATTTCGGTACAGGTATTGGTCGAGTTCGTTGCGCAGGCGGCGACCAAAAAACTCGATGTAATCATTCCCCACATACAGCGGGGCTTCTTCGCCCATGCAGAAAAGTTGTAGGCGTTCCGGGGCGCTCACGTCAATGCCTTGCTCACTTAGAGTAGCCAACGGAATGCGGTACATCCCATCCTGGGCAACCAGAATTTTTAGGTAGCGCTGGTCGTAGCGAATCCATTCGTGCCCGAATTGGCCATTATCCATCTGAGCCAATGCCGACGAGCATAGTACCATGCACAAACAACTAACCAGGGTCCATTTTTTCATGTAACAACAAATTTATTCTTTTCGATACAATGACAAAATCTGCTTTCGCCGGGGCGGAAGGGTTCGCTCATTATTTGCCAGGTTGGATGCAAAGGGCCTGCGGTAGCTTGTGTTGATTTGCAGATGTAAATATCGGAATTCGCGTAGTTTATTCCATCGAATGGAGCAAAAATACATTTTTTGAACAAAGAATTGCAAACCCATGTCGGCTGTTTTACAAAGCGTTGGCCGTTGACAAATACTATTTCATCGAAACTTTCAGCCAGCAATAGACAAATTCTGTTTATTTTGGTGTTATAATCCAAAAAAACAAACGTCCATGCTTTTTCCAATCGGCGATGATCAGGTACGCGGTGGTGCCTTTCCTATCTTTAGCTACGGTTTCATTGCGCTCAATGTGGCCATTTTTCTCATGCAGGTCAATATGCCTCAAGGGCAACTCAACGCTTTTGTAGAAGACTATGGCAATGTGCCGGTGGATACTTTGCGCGGCGAAAATCTACGCTCGCTGCTCACCAGCATGTTTTTGCATGGCGGCTGGATGCACCTGATTGGCAATATGCTTTTTCTTTGGGTATTCGCCGACAATATAGAAGCGACCATCGGCAATTTTCGCTTTTTGATTTTTTACCTCCTCGGCGGGCTGGCGGCCCATGCTGCCCACATTTATTTTTATGCGGATAGCACCATTCCTACCATCGGGGCCAGTGGGGCTATTTCGGCGGTGATGGGGGCTTATTTGGTCATGTTTCCGGCTTCGAGGGTACGAATGTTATTTTTTATATTCACCTTTCGAGTACCGGCCTTTCTGTTCTTAGGCTTCTGGATTTGGCAGCAATGGGTGAGTGGTACGGCGGCTTTGCAAGTAGAAACCGCACAAAGCGCTGGCGTGGCCTGGTGGGCGCACATTGGCGGCTTTGCCTTTGGCCTCATAGCGGGCATTTATTATCGGCTGGTTTTCAGTCGCCGCGCAGTGTATTGACTGGAAGTGGATTCTTACCGCTATGGGGCAGGATATTATACACCGAGTCCTATAAATTCGAGGATTTCCTCTATGTATTCTCGGTCGTTGGACAAGCGCGGCACCTTGTGTTGTCCCCCAATTTTACCTTTGGAGCGCAGCCAGTTGTGAAAAGTGCCACTGGGCAAGGTACGCAGACGCAGGCGCTCAAGGGCCATGCTACGGTAGCGTTTGGCCTCGTAGTCGGAATTGACTTTTTGCAAATTTTTATCCAATAAAGTAGTGAAATGCTCCAAATCGGTTGGTGCTTTTGTAAATTCTACCAACCACTCGTGCCCGCCTTTGTCTTGATTTTTGAAATAAATCGGCGCAACGGTATATTCACTGACAATAGCGTCCAATTCGCGGCAGGTTTCAGCCAGCGCCCGATCGGTATTTTCAACGATTACCTCTTCGCCAAATGCATTGACAAACTGCTTGGTGCGCCCGGTTATCCTTATTTTATAAGGCTTAACGGAGGTAAATTGTACGGTATCACCCGGCGTATAACGCCACAACCCAGAGTTGGTGCTAATGACTAAGGCGTAGTTTTTGCCGGGCTGCACTTCCCACAGCGGAATGGCGCGCGGAAATTCTCGACGCCACTCTTCCATTGGCAAAAATTCATAATAAATGCCGTTTTGCAATAGCAGCAGCATGTCATCGGCACTGAAGTCGTTTTGAACGGCAAAATACCCTTCTGAAGCATTATAAATTTCCTGATAACTTACTGATTCTGAAGGAAAAAAGCTTTCAAACTGTTTTCTATACGGCGTAAAACTCACCCCGCCGTGAATATACACCTGAAAATGTGGCCACACTTCCAATATATGCTCCTTGCCCGTGATTTCGAGGATACGCCGAAAGAGCACTAATGTCCAAGTAGGCACGCCACCTATCATCACCACATTGGGTTCGCGGGCACCGGCCTGAGCCAGCAGTTCTAATTTTTCTTCCCAATCGGCGATAAGCGCCGTCTTTACGTCAGGCAAAAAAAACGGACGCCCCACTAAAGGCATGTGTTGCATCATCACCGCTGATACATCGCCAATCATGGTCTTTGGATGCGGCTCAAAACGCTCTAAGCTGCCTCCCATGATCATACTTTTCAACTCAAACTGGCGGGCGTCGGGGCGGTTATGATAAAAAAGGGTCATGGTATCCCAAGAGCCTTTAATGTGGCATTCTTTCAGGTTTTGGGTAGAGACCGGGATGAACTTGCTCTTGTCGCTCGTGGTGCCCGAAGATTTGGAAAACCAGCGTACCTGCCCGCCCCATAGCACGTCCTTTTCGCCGTGCATCATGCGCTCAATGTAGGGCTTCAGGTCGTCGTAGCTTTGCACCGGGATGCGCTCGGCAAAGGTCGCCGGATTGCGTATCGTGCGGTAGTCGAAGCGGCGGCCCCACTCGGTGTGGCGGGTGGCTTCTAAGAGTTGTTTCCAGAGCGCTAATTGTACTTCATGCGGATGTTCCATGAAGTGAACGATATTTCTGTACCGTTGCCGGTGGTACCAGCGAAAGGCCCGATTGATGAGTTTACGCATAAAAAATTCTTGTCAAGTTGCTTACTCTTGCTTCACTTTGGCACGTCTTTTTTATAAAAAACGAAACTTCGCCTTTTGTTCTATTACAAGCTGCCGTAGTGTTTTTTTCGGGTTTACACCAAATATAATGAAATCCCTTTGTCGGGCCATAGCTATGCAGCACAGTTTTTGTAAAAAAATTGAGTGCCAGTATTTATAGCCGAATTTGCTGGCAAAATCTGTGGGCGCTTCACCGTCGTTTTCTTCTTACAAAAATGCCCCGAAGTACACCAAGGCACTCCGGGGCAAATAGTATTTTATCAGGGTCAGAATCTATTCAGCGTCCTTGTCGCTATCGGTATTCTGGTCTTCGAGCTGCTCCTTGAGTTGGGAAAAGACTTCCAAATCGCCGAGTGTAGAGCGCTCCACCGTTTCCTGCTGTTTTTTGACAGCCGAGCGGGTAGCCTGTCTTTCTTCGTCTTTTTCGCGCTTGACCACCTCATCCGCTTCGCGGCGAATATCTTCGAGGTAGCGCAGGTGCGATACGAGGATGCGCTTGTCGTCGCGGTTGAATTCAATTACCTTCACCGTCAGGATTTCCTCTACATTGGCGAGTGAATTGTCTTCTTTGCGAATGTGCTTGATGGGCGCATAAGCCTCCAAGCCATACGGCAATTGCACGATGGCACCCCGGTCGTCGCGGCGCAGCACGGTCGCTTCGTGGTAGGAGCCTACAGGGAACACGGTTTCGAAGGTATCCCAGGGGTTTTCTTCAATTTGCTTGTGCCCAAGCGACAATTTCCGGTTGTCCTTGTCAATATCTAAGATGACGATATCAATTTTCTCACCCACTTTCGTGAATTCCGACGGGTGGTTGAAGCGTTTAGTCCACGATAAGTCAGAAATATGCACCATACCACCAATGCCGTCGTGCAATTCTACGAACACACCGTATGGCGTCAGGTTTTTTACCTCGCCGGTATGGCGGCTGTTGAGTGGGTAGCGCGCTTCAATTTCGCTCCAGGGGTCTGCTTGCAATTGCTTGAGGCTCAAGGACATTTTGCGATCGTCGCGGTCAATGGTTACTACCTTTGCTTCGTACTCTTGATTGAGTTTGAAAAATTCGCGGGCGTTTACCGGCTGATTGCTCCAGGTCACTTCCGATACGTGCACCAAACCTTCTATGCCGGGCTGGATTTCGAGGAATGCACCATAATCTTCGATGTTGACAATCTTGCCTTTCACTACTGAGCCTTCCTGGATAGTAGCGTCGAGCACTTCCCAAGGGTGCGGCTGCAATTGCTTCAAACCCAGCGAAATACGCTTTTTGTTTTCATCGAAATCGAGTACTACCACGTTGATTTTCTGGTTGAGTTGCAGCACTTCGCTCGGATGGTTGATCCGCCCCCAAGAAATATCGGTGATGTACAGCAAGCCATCTACACCGCCCAAATCGAGGAAAGCTCCGAAATCGGTAATGTTTTTGACCAAACCCTCGAGCACCTGTCCTTTTTCCAAACCGGCAATAATTTGCTCGCGCTGCTCGGCTAAGTCGCTTTCGATGAGGGCCTTGTGCGAAACAACAGCATTCTTAATGGTTTCATTTACTTTCACCACCTTGAATTCCATTGTTTTACCAACGTATGAATCGTAATCAATAATTGGCTTGATATCAATTTGTGAACCAGGCAAGAAAGTCTCTAATCCACCTGCATCTACAATCAAACCACCTTTGGTCTTGCTGATTACAGTACCTTTAATTACAGTGCCATTTTCGTAAGAATCTACAATGCGTTCCCACGCGCGCAGCAGTTTTGCCTTCCGACGCGAGAGCACCAACTGCCCCCGGAGGTCTTCCTGTTGTTCTACATATACTTCCACTTCGTCACCGATGGTTAAATCGGGCGTATCACGGAATTCAGAAAGCGGTACAAGACCATCCGATTTGTAATTGATATCCAACACCACGTCGCCATCATTGATGGAAGTGACTCGTCCGGTCACAATTTCGTTTTCTAATACGGCCGTTAGCGTGGATTCGTACTGAGTCGTGTACTTGGTAGCATCATCCGGAGAGTAAACATAACCGCGCTTGCTGCTGGAAGCCCAGTCGAAATCATCGTGTGCACTGGCGGCAAACTGTTCTTGCAATATTTCATCAATATCGCCTTCTTCTTCTTCCTCCTCGCCTTCTGTTTCTGCTACGGCGGCTACCATGTCATCGTCCGGCGTGTCTATTGCCTCGTCTTCGGCGATGTCTTCTGTAATCTCCTCTTCTGGGAGTGCGTCTTCCAGGGGAGTTTCATTGTCCTGGATGTCGTCGTTTAAGTTTTTTTCGTCGAGCATTGAAAGAATGCTTTTAAAAGGTTAGTAAATTTTTTAGCGGGGCAAAGGTACGACTATTATTCTGAAAATAAAAAACTTATTGGCAAATATGTGCAGGCAATTTGGGATTGATGGAGCGCGAAGAGCTTGTATGGCATGGGCTATTTACGGTTGGAATATAGCGGCAAATGTTGTGGCTGCTGCTTCGGGCCAGAAAAGGGCTTCTACGGTGTGCAGCGTCTTGTTATGGGACGTTTGCCAAAGCATTTTTTTCTCTGGCGCTGCCCGACCCGGTTCGAGATGGATAAAGACCTGCCATTGCTGCTGCTGATTGGCTAAAAAAAGTGTAAAGTCGGGGTGCATGGCCTTCCCATTAGCAATATTATGCCATATAAATAAATGCTTGGTAGGTACTAAATAAACAATATCATAATTTTGTTGTAATGATGCATATTCCATGGCAAAAGACTGCATAAACAACTGCCAGATTGCAGTACCAATATTATCCTCAAGTGCATACCATTCCCGTTGGCTCCAGTCTGTATCATCACTTTTTGTCTCCGAAACATGCAGCGCATCGCTGTGCTCGTCTATACCTATGCGCAACACCTTGTCGCGCAGGCGATCCTTGAGCGAGTACGCCCGAAATGTTGCACTGCCCCGGCGCTCTGGCTGCATTTTAGTTATAGCATTGGCTATAGCCGTCAGTACTTCTTTGAGTGCCATTAATTGCTCATTAGCCGCGAGTTGCTTCAGTTGCTCCGGCTGCCCGATTAATGTTACTTGCACCTGCCCGGCATAATGTTTTGATGTAATAAACTCACTAATGGAGTGTAGCGCAGGTAAGTATTTTTTCAAATTATCAAAATAATAAAAAGGGGTTTGGTTAATCGCCTTGCGAAGAATGCGCTCTGCAAAATCATTCAGGCGCGCCGTACGCTCTGCCAAGGCCGGTGTATCCGCAGGCACCGACTCGAAGGCATTTGTCGTAAAGCTGTGGCCGGTTTTCAGTGTTATACGGTAATGTTGTTCGCCTGGCCATAAGTTTTGCTGGGGCATTGCTGGTCGCTCATTTAGCCATAGCACCGCGTGCTGGTAAAAGTCGGTTGTTTTAAAAGCGGCTTTGAGCCTTATCGGCACTTCTTTGGTGCGTTTTGGTAGCAAACCGGTTGCCTGTAAAGCGCTGTTCAGCTCCTGAATATATCGCGGATTATACGCACTATGATAATATAATTCTTCGCACAATCGCATAATATGATGAATATCTGTATCGTATTTTCGCTGGTATAGCGGCTGGTCTGTTGTTATACAAAACGGGCAATACCGCGCACCTCGCCCGATTAGTTGTGCCTCAGATATAGTGGTTTTGCCTGGCTGGCCGCCCGATGCATCCCGCGTATCATATAGGCGTACAATGTCGAATAAATTAAGCACGTCCCAGCCTTCATTTAGCTTGTCCACCGCAAAGATTGCTCGACAGGAATTGGCTTCATCCTCAAGGGAATTAATGATTAACTGGCTTTGTTCACTTTCTTCTTTACTATTGATAATCAATATTTTGTCTTCTGAAAAATCCGATTGCAATTCCATAATAAATGGCTCCATACCAATGCCCGCCGCCGCCAACCAAGTAAATAAATCTGCTACCGGCGTATGCTGCCCGCTTGCTTGAATTTTTTCTAAATCATTTACCTGTAAATGTTTCATTCGGTAAATAAAATCTGCAAAAAACGCTCGACTTTCTTTAATCGTTTTTGACTTGAATAAAATAACTGGCTTGATGCGTTGTCCATGCTGTTCAAAAAGTTTACGCCGATGCTGACTCAATAGTACTGCTTGCAAAGCGCGCTCAAAGGCAGGCAAATCGGACTGTAACACCTTGATTTCCTTGGAATAGCCGTCGCGCCGGAACTGCCGTAACGGATAATCAAAGATGAGTTTGTCTTGATATTTTGAAGCAATCTCTGGCACAGATAGATCGGCCGTAGCGGTAAATTCTAATAATATATTAGCTGGATTTGACCGAAAAATTGTATTAACGGTGCCTTCCCAACTAATTATTTTGGCTTGTTCTTCATTATTTAGTTTAGCGCTTTGTTTTGTTTCTGCATTAATATGATGCGCTTCGTCGGAGATGAGTACTATTTTTTTATTAGCAAAATCGTCGGCCGTCAGATTATTTTCTCTCGGCGTATGTAGGCGGGCGTGCAAACCCTGAATAGTGGTGAAAATTATATTTATATCTAATTGATTGTCAATTTGAAAATTCGATACTTCTCGAATGTGCACGGGCTGCCCTTCGATAGAAATAGATGCGGCAAAAAGATATTTCGTAGCAGCACTATTCAGAAAATTATCCCGTGTTTTGTCAATAATGTTGGTGCTATTTACAAAGAAAAGAAAATTGCGATAGCCTTGTTGGTATAAGTAAATAATTAGCCCGGCCATGACAATCGTTTTACCACTTCCGGTTGCCATATGATATAATAATTGCAGCGGCTCTTCGCGGCGATAACCCGACCAGTGCGTAACAAAACGCCCCATTGCCTCAAGCTGATAAGGACGCAACTCAAACCGGGGGTTTAGGTTGTCGAGAATAACCTTTGGTACGCGCAGTTGGTATATAGACATGCTCTTTAAGTTCTGTATTGAAAATATTTACAAACCTGCTTTTGTAGAAATTCACTAAATAAATCCTTTTTGCGTTATAACGAGTTCATGCCCCCAGAGTTGCACCAGCATGGCTATTTCAATAGGAAAAAAGCTCGACGAGCCGTCTTTATTATGGTTTATTGGGCATTCTATTTTGTTATGCACTATCCGGCAAGTATGTAGTTTATTATTGCAAATTATGATATCGCCGCTATCTATCCGGGCATAAACCATACGCAAATCCACCACTGCATATTTCAAAAAATCGGTGCACTTATTTAGTTCATGCTTGGAGCAATTGGTAATACCGTAAGTAAAAAAATCTGCTTTCATCTTATAATATTCCGATTTATGCCGCTCGGCGTGTGGGTTGCGGTCGCGCCGGTACCGGATAGTAAAATCGGCATAACGCTCGTATTTACTTTCTCGAAACCGCTCCTGTACGGTTTTGATGTGCCCTGCATGCTGGAAAACGTAATCAATACCTTGCATCATATCTATGTACTTGGCATGATGCGCATCAAGTGCTATCGGCTCCCAGTGGAGTGGTGTGTAAATTTGGGGCAGGGCTAAATTTTGGTGAATAAAATCGGTAAATGCCCTGTCCTTTGCATAATTTGCCATTTACTACGTAATTTGTAATGTGTAAAATGTTTTATTTAGCGCTATTTCCTCATCCGAAAAAGGATAGGATGCATCTTCTATTTCGGAAAAAGGTATGTATAAATAATTCATATCCAGTAAATAAAGTAAGTGTTTTTTTTGTTCGGCGAGATTAAGGGTTGCTAAGTGCTGCTGATAATCTGCGGTTGTAAAATTATTTACTTCATAGTTAATAAACCCGGCAGATAGCATTTCTGTGAGCACATTTTCCAACTCCGAATTTGTTGTTGCTTGCATTATTTTTTCTATAAAAAATTGATTGTACTTTTTTAATTCCATGTAAATAAATGAGCCGCCACCGCGCCAATCCACGCTCTTGCTGATGCCCGTCGTATCTCCGTTAATTACATTTTGCAATCTTACCACGCTGTCGTTTTCGCCATAATCCATTTGCTCAATGCCTATATAACGGCGGTTTAACTTATGCGCCACTGCTGCGGTAGTACCGCTTCCGAGATGATAATCCAACACGATGTCACCTTCATTTGTGGTCATTTCTATGATACGACGTAATAATTTTTCGGGCTTTTTACCATTACTAAATGAAATGCCGCCCTCGTTAGCTGCGGTAGTGCCGATGTCCACCCATAAATCAGCCGCCAGCACCCCGAAGTAATTACGTCCATTTTCCGAAATAATCCGCTCTCGCAAAGGCACCAAAGCACCGCCATCATATATCAATACGACCTCTCCGGCTGAGTTATGATATGCTTCTACAATGCCTTTTTCCTTATTGGCAGCGGCAAATTGTCTGAATTTTTCACCCGCTTTTTTAATGTTTTTTTCTAAAGAGTAAATGTTTTCGGGGTTGTTAAGTGCATAATTAATAAATTCTTGCTCGATGCTATGCATTTCAAAACGCGAGATAGCCCCAGCTGGCCGCCCTTGTCGGTACTGGTCAACAAAGGCTTTTTTTAAGTCCCGAATGGTGTAATATTCACCGTTTTTAATTACTTCATAGCGATAATTAGTATTATATTCTGCCTTGGTATAGAATGGTTTGAATCGAAAAGAGGTGGATTTTGCATAAAAAAGAATATTTTCTTTTACTTTAAAAAGCCGCTCGCCTCTTTTGACATTAATGGCATTCACGCCGCTTTCGGTACTGGATTTCAATATGATATTTTCCTTGAAATGATCGCGCCCGAAGAGTTCATCGCATAAAACTTTCAGATAGGCAAACTCCGTATCATCAATTTGAATAAAAATGCAACCGTCCGGTGCTAAAAGCTCCCAAGCGATTTCGAGGCGATTTTTCATAAAAGTCAGCCACGTAGAGTGGTTGAAGTTGTCATTGTATAAAAAACCGTCGGAGCCGGTATTGTAAGGCGGGTCAATGTAAATAAGTTTTATACGATTGGCATACACCGGTTTTAGTGAATGTAATACTAATAAATTATTGCCTTTTATAATAAAATTATCACCGGGCTGGATGGCTACTGGAGTAGATTTACCATTGGCGCTATATTTAGTAAAACCAGTAAATGCTTTCGGATGCAATAACCGATCAATTTGCTTGGCAGCCAGCGTTTCGTTCCAGAAAATTTCGTTCCTACGCCGGTCTTCCTTCGTTTGGCCGCCCTCAAGTACGCAGTCTTTATATGCCCAAGTGAGCACTACATTTTTTGAAGTTGTTACATAATCATCATGTACCGTAAGTCCGATTTTATTTTTAAAAGCAGTGTAACTATCTGGGAGGAATGCTTTGTTTTGTACAAATTGCTGAAATTTTATTTTATCAAAAACCATGATGTCATCCACTGTTGCAAAGAAGTGTCGCCGCAGCTCCGGATGTGCCAGCAAGCGCCGCAGCAGCGTTGCATCAAGGTTTAGGGCGCGTTCTATCACTTTGTTTTTCAGCAGTTTACCATCTACTACCAGCGAGGAGTCATCCTGTAATAAGGTTTGCAATTCGTCTAATAAATGTCGCATATCATAAGCCTTTTATCTGCGTGAAGATAGTTTTTTATCGTTGGCGCGCATAAGTTTGTTAGCAACAAAAAGGTGGCGGGAGATGTCGGGGAAGCGTTTTGGGAATAAGTAAAGGAGGAATGCTTATGCACGGATTTGCTCCAGATGAGTGGCATCCCTCCTTTGCTATCGGGCTATTTAAGCTCCCCGCTTTGGGCAGCTTTTTTCAGGTTTTCATTTGCGAAAAGCGCAATTTCTACGCGGCGATTTTGGGCGCGGCCAGCGTCGGTGTCATTATCGGCTACGGGGCGCGTTTTGCCATAGCCATTCACCGTGAGGCGGCTTTTGGGAACACCCTTTTGCGAGAGGTAATTAGAAACGGCGTTAGCGCGGCGTTTGGAAAGGGTCATGTTATAAGAATCTGAGCCGATGCCATCCGTGTGTCCTTCCACAACGATTTCAGTATCAGGGTATTTTTTAAGAATATCGGCCAGATCATCAAGATTGGCGCGGGTTTTGGTGGTCAGTTGATACGAATCAAAGCCAAAAAGCAGTCCTGAATCGAAAGTAAGGAGGATGCCTTCGCCGACACGCTCTACTTGTACGCCTTCCACTTCTTTTTCAATTTCTTTCGCTTGGCGATCCATGTAACGCCCGATGAGCGCGCCCGCTGCGCCCCCGACGGCTGCTCCGATGATGATGCCCGCCGCGGTATTGCCTCTTTTGCTACCAATAATGCCCCCGACTGTACCGCCAGCCGCCGCCCCAATGGCACCGCCTTTTACCGCTTTGCTGCTCTTGCAGGAAGGCGCTATGGCAAGTGACAATATCAGCAAAATGAGGATTGGTCGAAAACGAAATTTCGTTGTCATGTGATAAAGGTTTTTGTGATGAGAAACGTGTTGAAAAAATGGTATATACTGTTGTGTATGCACTACCCAATTTAAACGGTGACACGCTCGAAAAGTCACTTCGACAGTCTGTGCTGTACAATGAATAGCAAACAAATTTACAACGAAAAACAATTAAAAAATTGTAAATCAAGTGTTTAAAAAATTATTTTCCAAGCTGTATGGACAAGTCAATGCGGGCGCTGAGTCCAATAAAAGGGCGCACAAAAATCTGGCGATCTATCCCCAGCTCCATGCCATTGGCATCCATAATGGGGCGGCTACTCTCCAACAGGGTGGCACCAGCATTGAAACGAACAAACTGAAACAGCTTGTAGTCTAAGCCCAGATACATTGGACGATTGACCACCACGCCGCTTACTTCATGGCCCTCGGCATCGGTGAAATTTTGGATAAAAGCGCCTAAGGTTACCGACGAGTTGCGCAGAAATTTTGGCGCGATATTGCTATTACTCAATGGAAAAGCCAACCCTAAGTAGGGGGCGTCGCCATAGGTCAGGTCATCAAATTGCCCGGATAAATATACGCCGCCGTAGCCAATATTAAGCGCAAAGGAGCGCTGTTTTTGTTCTGTTTCGTAATTGTCTATGTAATAATCAGCGCTTAGCACGAGCCAGTTTTGCGTCATGATTTGATCCACCTCAGCCGTAATTTGACGATGCAAGGCTGCTTGCTGTTGTTCGAGGCGACTGCGCCACGCAGTGAGGGCTACACTGTCCTTGCCCAAGGGGCTTTCGCTGTCCATTTGGTCCAATTGTTTAGCAATAGCCCTCGAAAAACTAAGAAAAGCTACATCGTTTGGATTGCGATAGTTGGCAAGCGCTTCTTCAACGAGCTGGTTCATCCCATTGAGCAATCGTCTTTTGTTGCTGGCCCAGGTCATTTTATTCGCACCGAGACGCATACCCGCATCGGAATAAGCAATGACTTGCCCCGCTATTTTCCGGCCCAGTTCGGCGCGCTCATTGGCGCTCATTGGGCGAAAAAACTGAAATTTGAAATCGTAATTGCTGGAAGAGCGGAGCGGATAATTGACGGCGAGGTTGTACAAACCGTTGTTATTGCTCGTTTGTTGCTTCCAGGTAGCCGTATAAAGTGCATCTTTGCTGGCTTTTGCCTTTTCGGGTAGAATACTGATTTCCAATAGCTCGGCCCCGGCCGGGAGGCTACCTGTAAACATCAGCGGGCGCTCGGCGGGCAGCGGCTGCCCTTCGTTGAAATAATTTTTTTCCAAATTGAACTGTACCGTTGTATATTGTGCAAAAAGTGTAATAAAAGGTGCCAAACAAAGCACAAGGATTAGAATAGCTTGTTGCATATTATAAAATTCAGGTTTAAAAATGATAGAAATAAGTGCATAAATAAGCACGCATATAATACAAATTTTTACTCAATTGTCAAAATAATTCACCGGATTATTACATTCTGAAAAATGCGTACCGCGTTTGGATTGGATACCATACAAAAACAATCAGGTACAAAATTTGCCAAGTTTGGATGCACAACAACTATACAACCAGCGTTTTCAGCAGGCTTTGCAGCAGCTCAATGCCGCACAGCGCGCGGCGGTAGCGCATATCGAGGGGCCCATATTGGTAATAGCTGGCCCAGGTACCGGCAAAACACAAATACTCGCCACACGGGTAGGCTGCATTCTGACCGAAACCGATACGCTGCCGCAAAATATTCTTTGCCTCACTTTTACGGATGCGGGCGTGCACGCCATGCGCCGGCGTTTACTCGAACTCATTGGGCCGGACGCCCACCGAGTGCATATTTACACCTTTCATTCATTTTGTAATACCATCATTCAGGATAACGTCGAGCGATTCGGAAGGCACAACATTGAGCCGGTGAGTGACTTGGAGCGGGTAGAAATCATACGCAAACTGATAGACGAACTCGACGTGGCGCATCCGCTCAAGCGGGGGCAGTCGGATGTGTATTTTTACGAAAAGCACCTGTACGAGTTGTTTCGGCAAATGAAAACGGAAGCTTGGTCAGTAACCTACGTGCAGCAGCAGATTGACGCTTACCTCGCCGATTTGCCCAATCGGCCGGAGTTTATTTATCAATTGACGCGTGGCAATTTCAAAAAAGGCGAGCTGAAGCAAGCCAAAATGGAAGATACTACCATCCGGATGGAACGGCTGCGGGCGGCGGCGGCGCTTTACCCGCGTTTCGAGCAAGCCATGCAGCAAGCCCGGCGCTACGATTACGATGATATGATTCTGTGGGTATTGCAAGCTTTTGAGCAAGACGAAGCCCTGCTGCGCAACTATCAGGAGCAGTATCTCTATTTCTTGGTGGATGAATACCAGGATACCAACGGTGCACAAAATAATATTCTGAAAAAATTGGTCGAATATTGGGACAGTCCCAATCTATTCATCGTGGGCGACGACGACCAGTCCATTTACGAATTTCAGGGGGCCCGCCTGAAAAATCTCGCCGATTTTTACCAAGCCTACCAGCGCGATGTGCAGTTGGTGCTGCTCAATGAAAACTACCGCTCTTCGCAAAACATTCTCGATGCCGCGGCAGCGCTGATTCAGCATAATCGCATTCGCGTTATACATACGATAGGCGAGCCAAATCTTACCAAAACGCTCAGGGCCCGTCATCCAGAATTTGCCCGCCTTGAATTGCCTCCCGAAGTGGTGATGTATCCCGACCGTCGGCACGAAGACGCTGACATTGTAGCGCAAATAGCGCAGATGCAGGCAGAGGGGTTTCCGCTGGAGGAGGTCGCCATTATTTATGCCCGGCATCGGCAGGCGCAAAATATTATTTCGCTGCTTGCAAAAAAAAGCATTCCGTACCATAGTCGGCGCAGCGTGAATATTCTCGATTTGCCACTCATCCGCAATATTCGGGAAATGTTCGAGTATTTACAAGCCGAATACAACCAGCCACACAGTGGTGAACATTTGTTGTTTCGTCTGTTTTACTCCGATTTTTTAGGTGTGCTTCCGGCAGATGTGGCTAAACTTAGTCGCCATATCGCCACCTTTGCCGATGAGCAAGTCCCTCCCTTGCGAGTATTACTACGCGACAAAGGGTTGCTCGCCAAATTAAATATGGCACATCCGGAGGCTTTTACACAATTAGCCGAACTCAATGAAGCGCTCCTAACAGGATTGCACAGCGCCGGCCCGCTTGTTTTATTAGAAAAATTGGTCAACCGCAGCGGCTTGTTAAAAAAAGTGCTGGATGATGCCGACCATATCTGGCTGCTGCAAGTTGTAAAAACCTTCTTCGACTTTGTACAAGAAGAAACCCGTCGGCATCCGAGGCTAAGCTTGCGCCAATTGTTGGAAATGCTGCAACGCATGGACGATAACCACCTGCCAATTGCTGTACAAAAAACAACTTCGGCGACCCAAGGAGTGCAACTTCTCACGGCACACAGTGCCAAGGGCTTAGAATTTCAAAGGGTATTTTTACTGGATTGTACTAAAGATGGCTGGGAACCCGGTACGCGTGGCAATCATTCTCGCTTTCCCTTGCCCGACACGCTCGTGCCCGGTGGCGAGGAAGACGCCATTGAGGCTCGTCGCCGCTTGTTTTATGTGGCAATGACCCGCGCCAAAGAGCGGCTCCAAATTTCCTTTGGCGAGCAAGACGCTGCCGGTAAGGAGCTACAACGGGCTGTTTTCGTGGACGAAATGATCACTGGCACAGACTTGACCGTACAAGTGCGCACCGCTGCCAGCAAGGTTTTAGCCGAAGCGCAACAGCTACAACTGACTTCAGCGCCCGTGCTGGCTCCGCCGGAGGAAACCATCGTAAACGAATTGTTGGAAGGCTTTCGCATGAACATTTCTGCACTCAATCGCTACCTTGATTGCCCGCTGAGCTTCTACTTCGAGCATGTGTTGCGCGCTCCTGTGCGCATGAGCGAGGCCGCTGCTTATGGTACAGCTATGCATCAGGCCTTGCGCCGCCTATTCGACAAAATGGGGCAATCCAGCAACAGAAAATTTCTGCCGGAAGGTGTGCTCATTCAGTTTTTTATTGAAGAAATGCAACAACTGCGCGGCAATTTTTCCCGGCAGGAGTACGAGCGGCGGCTGGAAATCGGGCAACGACACCTACAAGCTTATTACCAACAGCACGTAGCGACCTGGCCGCGGCAGGTGCGGGTAGAATGGTCGGTACGCCAAGTGGAGGTGGACGGGGTGCCGCTCACGGGCACAATTGACCGCCTCGATTTGCACGATGGTGCTGGCGATGCCATTGTGGATTATAAAACAGGTAAACCGAACGCTAAAAAACTGCGGGATGCCGCACAATTGCCGCCGCACGGAAGTCCTTATTGGCGACAACTCGTTTTTTATAAAATACTTTACGAAAGCACGGGCCGCCACGCGCGCCGCGCCGCTACTGGGCGTATATCGTGGCTCGAACCGGATGCTAAAGGTCGCTTCATAGACCTGCCAGTGGAGCTGGGTACCACAGACGTGCAGATGCTGCGGGCACTCATTAGGGAAACCTACGACCGTATTTTGCAACATGAATTTTATGAAGGCTGTGGTAAACCCAATTGCCAATGGTGCAATTTTGTTCGATATAATACAACCGCGGATAGTTTCGCCGATGCTGCCACCGAAGCGTTGGACGATTGAAAAACGCACCAAGCAGAAATTAACCGGATAGAAATCGCCGATTTTGCTATTTTCGCTTTTACTTATTGCTAATTCAAACTGTACTACCAATGAAATACCTGTCTGTAATCTTATTAGCCGCGGCACTTATCGCCGGTTTTACCCATTGCCAAACCGATGCTACGCAAAGCCGGGGGCTGGAGGAAATTACCATTGACACCACCGAATTCGATCGGCACATGCGCGTGTTAGCTTCTGACGAATTTTTGGGCCGCAAACCTTTCACCGAAGGAGAGACCAAAACCATCGCTTATTTGAAAAACGAATTAGAAAAAATGGGCATTGAGCCAGGTAATCAGGGCAGCTATTTTCAGGAGGTACCTTTGGTAGAAATAACTCCAACGCCCGATCCGGTGATGCGCGTGCAAAGTCCTAAAGGCAATTTTGAACTGGCGATAAAGGATGATTATGTCATTTACTCCGAGCGTGAGCAGGAGCGAATTGAGGTGCAAGACGCCGAAGTGGTCTTCTGCGGCTACGGTATCGTGGCCCCGGAGTACGGTTGGAATGATTATGAAGGCATTGACATGAAAGGCAAAATCGCTTTAGTGATGGTCAATGATCCGGGTTTTCAAAACGAAACCGCTGATTCTACCTTTTTCAAAGGCAACATCATGACTTACTATGGTCGTTGGACTTACAAATACGAAGAAGCTGCTCGCCAGGGAGCGGCCGGGGTGCTCATCATACATGAAACCAATGCTGCGGGCTATCCTTGGTTTGTGCCGCGCGGCTCCTTGAATCCACGCCTCAATTTGCAAACGCCTGACGCAGGTATGCGCAAATGCGCTATTCAGGGCTGGGTAACGCTGACGACTGCCGCCGAACTGTTCAGAAATGCTACCGTAGAGGGCGGTCGCTTTTTTGAGCGGGCCCAAACCCCAGGCTTCAAGCCGATTCCGCTTGGCTTGCGTATCTCCACGGGTTTATCCAATCGGATGAAAAAAGACGTTTCGCAGAACGTGGTGGGTCTTATTCGCGGCAGCAAGCGGCCAGACGAAACCATCATTTATTCGGCGCACTGGGATCACCTCGGCGTCGGGCAGCCGGTTCAGGGCGATTCCATTTACAATGGCGCATTAGACAACGCCAGCGGCACTTCGGCCTTGTTGGCTATTGCCAAAGCTTTTACAAAAATGAAAAACCGGCCCGAGCGCTCGGTGGTGTTTTTGTTCGTAACGGCGGAAGAGCAAGGGCTGCTGGGGTCTGAGCATTATGCCAAAAATCCGATCTTCGCAGTGGATAAAACCGTAGCCAATATCAATATGGACGGTATGAACCCCAATGGCCCCATGCGCGACCTCACGGTGGTGGGTTTTGGTCAATCCGAACTCGACGACTACGCCAGCGAGGAGGCCGGCCGACAGGGGCGTTACATCTTGCCCGACCAAGAGCCGGAAAAAGGATTCTATTTCCGATCTGACCATTTCAACTTTGCGAAAGTAGGCATTCCTGCACTGTATGCCAGCGGAGGCTACGATCACATGACCGAAGGCAAGGAGTATGCCCGCAGTCGGGCCGATGATTTTACAGCCAAGCGCTATCACCAGCCAAGCGATAAATATCTGCCGGAGCTTTGGGTGCTATCCGGCGTGGCGCAAGATGCACAATTATATTTCAATATCGGACGGCGCTTAGCGAATGAAACCACGTTCCCGAAATGGAAAGACGGCTCTGAATTTAAAGCTTTGCGTGATTAAGAATGTTTTTAACGATGGCAATCAGCTTTGTACAGGTACTTAAGAAACTGCGCAAACAAATCAATTATTTTAGTGTTTAAACATTGAAAATAATTATTAAAATACCAAAAGTGCATCAGTTTCGCACTAAATTTGCGCATTTCAATGAATATTGCAAGGATATCAACGAAGCATAAGATGAAAATAGAAGAAGCCATTCGGCAAAAGAAGCCTTTTCGCAACCCGTACCAAAAAGCAGTGGTCAATTTAATTTTTACCACTAATTGGCTGACCGACCATATTCGTACGCACCTCAAGCCTTTCGGTATTACGATGCAACAATATAATGTGCTGCGTATTTTGCGAGGAGCTGGCAAGCCTATTTCTACCTCCGACATCCGCGACCGGTTGTTGGATAAAATGGCCGATACCTCGCGTATGGTGGATCGGCTTTGCCAGAAAGGCTTAGTGATTCGCAGTGTGTGCCCCGGAGATAAGCGTCTGGTGGATGTGACCCTGAGCGACGCTGGAGAAGCACTATTGGCCAAACTCGACCAGCAGGACGACGCGATGGACAAGGCCCTGCAACGCCTCAGCGAGACCGAAGCCGAGCAGTTGAGCGCATTACTCGATAAAATCAGGGGATGAGCCTTGCGGCAAATATTTTTTCCTCTACTTTTGCAACTAAACAAAACCTAAACCGACATGAAACTTTTGCAAGATAAGGTGGCCCTCATCACCGGCGGATCACGCGGCATTGGCACTTCTATCGTTCGGCGCTTTGCTGAGCAGGGTGCACAGGTGGCTTTCACCTATTTTTCTTCGGAGGCGCCGGCCCAAGCTATTGAAGCTGAGCTTGCGCAAACGGGTATTAAAGCAAAAGCCTACAAATCCGACGCTGGCTCCTACGCAGGCGCGGAGGAATTGGTCAAGGCAGTGCTCGAAGACTTTGGCCGCATTGATATTTTAGTGAATAACGCCGGTATCACTCAGGATACCCTGATGCTGCGCATGACCGAAGCACAGTGGGATCGAGTTATTGATACTAATCTGAAATCAGTTTTCAACCTGACGAAACACGTCTTGCGCCCCATGATGCGTACCGGCGGCTCGATTATCAACATGAGTTCGATTGTGGGCATCACCGGTAATGCCGGACAGGCCAACTACGCTGCCTCCAAGGCGGGTATTTTTGGATTTACCAAGTCCATTGCCAAAGAAATGGGCGCGCGCAATATTCGTTGCAATGCGGTAGCTCCAGGCTTCATCGAAACCGATATGACCGAGCAACTCGACGAAAAAACCAAAGCGGCTTATCTGACTAACATTCCCTTGAAACGGCTCGGCAAGGCCGAAGAAGTCGCTGATTTATGCGTGTTTCTTGGCTCGGATATGGCCGCTTATATCTCTGGCCAAACCATCAGCGTGTGCGGGGCGCTCACTACCTGATAGCAGCGGTGTTTTATTCTACTTTTTGCAAGGCCATTTTGCCGCTTCCGGAGAGCCGCAGGGTGTTATTTTTTATCTGATAATCAGTCATTTGTGGCAATAAGCCAATGATTTGCATCGCCAAATCGCTGTCGCAGCAAGCCTTGGTACAAGCCAAAGGCTGGATAGAGATTTTGCCCGCATCGGCAATTTCATAATTCCCAAAGCAATTGTTGATGTCCAATTTAATCCCTACCGACTTGTTGTCGCGGAATTCCAGCACATAATCTTTCGTAGGCAGTTGCGCGCTACTCGCATTGGGTTGCCGGATTTCGGTCACTTTCCAGCGAGTGCCGTTTAAGTCCGGGGTTGTTTCATTGCAACGCGAAGCGCCCAGCAGCAGCGCCAGCAGCAGGAGGCAGAGGCTTATTCTCATCATGATTTTCGGTTTTGTTTTAGCGTGTAATTATTCGGAAAAATACAATTTTGTCGTGGCTTCGACGCGAAAAGCGCGTTTTTATTTGTAAATAATTGCCTTACTAACTATATTTGCACCAATAAAAATATTGACACGTGACGGAATCCCTTTTATTAAGACATACCAAAGGCGCTGCGGAGCTGCCGGGCTTCGTGCTGGAGCGCGCCTCCCGCCGCATGAAGCAGTATTTTCAAGAGCAATTGCAACAGGCGGGCTGCGGCATTACTATTGACCAATGGGTAATTTTGCAGGAATTGGAAAAGCAGGATGGCCTGAGCCAGTTGGAAATTGCCAAAGCCACCTTTAAGGACGCCCCAACTGTGACGCGCATTCTCGATTTGCTCTGCGACCGGGGCCTCACGCGCCGCATTACGGACCTCGAAGATCGCCGCCGCTTTCAAATAGAACTCACAGACGCCGGACGCGCCAAAATCGCAGAAGCATTGCCCGTCATTGAGCAGGCCCGCGAAAAAACTTGGCAGGGCTTCGACGAAGAAAAACTCGATACCCTGATGCAAATGCTGAATGAGGTGTTTGAGAATTTGAAATAAATGTATTTACGAATTACGAATTACGAATTACGAATTACGAATTACGAATTACGAATTACGAATTTACACACTTTTCAAAAGCATTGGAATGAATAAATATGAACTTCAGGAGCGTTTCAAGCGCTTTGCCATTGGTATAATAGAAATGGTGAGGTTATTACCCAATCAGAAAGAGTACTGGAAAATTAGTGATCAAATTATTCGTTCGGGAACGTCATCTGCTGCCAATTATCGAGCAGCTTGTCGAGCAAAGTTAGCCGCTGATTTTATTAATAAACTGAAAATTGTAGAAGAAGAATTGGATGAAACGATGTTTTGGATAGAACTCATTCAAAGTATTTTGTCAGAAACGAATCATAAAGCAACCCAATTGCATAAAGAAGCAAACGAGCTACTTTCAATAACCGTAGCATCTATTAAAACGCTCAGAAGCAAATCTAGCACCAACAATCGAAAATCGTAATTCCCAAATCTTAAATTAACAACATGCACTATCATAACTTAGGAAATATCCCACCAAAGCGCCACACCCAATTCCGCAAGCCAGATGGCAGCCTCTACCACGAGGAGCTATTCTCAACCGAAGGCTTTAGCAATCTCTATTCGCTGCTGTACCACGCGCATCCGCCCACGCAAATCGTGCAGGTAGGCGAGCCATATTCGGTAGCACCCAAAGTGGTGCACGACAAGCAACTCAAGCACCGCAGCTTGAAAGGATTTAAAATCCGACCGGAGGACGACTACCTCAAAAGCCGCAAGCCGGTGCTGCTCAATAGCGATTGCCAAATTTCCTTAGCTGCCCCGACGCAAGGCACGAACGGCTATTTTTTCAAAAATGCCGATGCCGATGAGGTACTTTTCGTACACGTAGGCAGGGGTACGCTGCGCACCATGTACGGCGCACTGCACTTTGGGTACGGCGATTACCTCGTCATCCCACGCGGCACTACCTATCAGATCGCATTTGATGATGAAAACAATCGCCTGTTCATTGTCGAATCGTACGGCCCCATCACCACGCCCAAGCGTTATCGCAATGCTTTTGGGCAATTGGAGGAGCACGCGCCTTTCTGCGAGCGCGACATCCGCAAGCCGAGCGATCTGGAAACCCACGATAAGCAAGGCGAATTCCTTTTTTACATCAAAAAGCAAAACCAAATTTATCCTTATTACTATCTCAATCATCCCTTCGATGTGGTCGGTTGGGATGGCTATTGCTACCCCTACGCTTTTTCTATTCACAATTTCGAGCCAATTACCGGTCGCGTACACCAGCCACCGCCTGTGCATCAGACCTTCGATGGGCGTAATTTTGTCATCTGCTCATTTGTGCCGCGTTTGTTTGATTATCACCCATTAGCGATACCAGCACCTTATAATCATAGTAATATAGATAGCGATGAAGTATTATATTATGTGGATGGCGATTTTATGAGTCGCAAAAATGTAGAAAAAGGCCAAATCACCCTGCACCCCGGCGGCATCCCACACGGGCCGCACCTCGGCACGGTAGAAAAGAGCATTGGAGCAAAGGAAACGCACGAATTAGCCGTTATGGTGGACACTTTCAAACCCTTGCAACTGACCGAGCACGCGGTGATGATTGAAGATGCGGATTATTATAGAAGTTGGTTGCCGGAAATAATTATTAATGCTTAATTTTTAATGTTGAATGGAAGAATCAAGTAAAAAAGAGAATGTAATTGAAGAAAAGAGTTTCCAATTTGCATTGGAAATTATAAAATTTTATAAAGTACTAAAATCAAATCATGAATTTACAATTGGCAGGCAGGTTTTACGTGCAGGAACAAGTATCGGCGCAAATGTAGCAGAGGGTACAGCCGCACAAACACGCAAGGATTTCATTACAAAAATGTCCATTGCTTCAAAAGAAGCGAGAGAAACATTGTATTGGTTAAAATTATTGAAGGTAAGCCAATTGGTAAGTTGTGACTTTGAGCCATTATTAAATAGTTGTGGCGAGCTAATCCGCATTCTAACTGCGATTGTCAAGACTTCCCAACAAAATATTAAACATTAAAAATTCATCATTCAAAATTTCAAAAAATGGAAACGCTAACCAAAAATAAAACCAATACCGACCAAGATACCTTCCCGATATTGGGTACGGATCATATCGAATTTTATGTTGGCAATGCCAAGCAGGCGGCGCATTATTATCAAACAGCCTTCGGCTTTCAGTTGGTGGCGTATCGCGGGCCCGAAACCGGCGTGCGCGACCGCGTTTCCTACGTGCTGGAGCAGAGCAAAATCCGATTCGTACTGACGGCCGCCTTCGCGCCAGAGCATGAGGTCGCTCAACACGTATATCGGCACGGCGATGGCGTGAAAGTACTCGCCCTTTGGGTGGACGATGCCGAGCAGGCCTATTACACCGCACTGGAGCGGGGCGCAGAATCTGCTTTTTCCGTACAAACAATTGAAGATGAATATGGTACGGTAAAAATGGCCGCCATTCGCACCTACGGAGAAACCATTCACACCTTTGTAGAGCGCAAGGATTATGAGGGAGTATTCTTGCCTGGTTTTATAGAAAAACGCAGCGAACTACAGGTAGCGCCGATTGGCTTGAAATACGTGGACCACTGCGTGGGCAATGTAGAATTGGGCAAAATGAACCACTGGGTCAATTTCTATCAGGATGTAATGGGCTTCAAACTGCTCGTCACTTTCGACGACAAAGACATTTCTACCGAATACACCGCGCTGATGAGCAAAGTGGTGAGCAATGGCAATGGCTATATCAAGTTTCCGATTAATGAGCCGGCTGATGGCAAGAAAAAATCACAAATTGAAGAGTATCTCGACTTCTACCGAGGCGCTGGCGTGCAGCACATTGCCGTAGCTACCGACGACATCATCCATACCGTAGATCAACTGCGCCGGCGCGGCGTGGACTTCCTGTATGTGCCAGAGACGTATTATGATACCGTTATGGAGCGCGTGGGCGACATCAAAGAGGACATTCGAGAATTGCAGCGCCTCAACATCCTTGTGGATCGGGACGAGGAGGGCTACTTATTGCAAATTTTCACCAAACCGGTGCAAGACCGGCCCACCGTTTTCTACGAAATCATTCAGCGGGAGGGTGCGCGCTCCTTCGGCAAAGGCAATTTCAAAGCGCTTTTTGAAGCCATCGAGCGGGAGCAGGAGTTGCGCGGTACGCTTTGATTATCAGACATTTCGGGCAGCGCAGGTTGTGACAAGCCTGCCTGCGCTGCTTTTTTTGCAAAAAAATACGGAAAAATACGTATCAATAATTTGGTGTTATGGCAGTAGATAACGTACCTTCGCAGCAGTTTTAAATACTTCCCTTACTTATTACTACAAATCTACACGCCCAGCGGCGTCACCTGTTTTTTCAAAACCTTTTTTCAAAACTATTGTTTGTAGTTTGCAATAATAAGCAAAATGTCACTGCAATTGCGACTTTGTCCTATTTGCAGGTATCAATATTAACACCCCATCAGCACTCAACTCAGGCAAATAAACACAAACACACTTATACCCGGCGCGGGGTGTCGCCGGGTATTTTTTTGCCAAAAACTTACAAAAATATTACGCTGCACCTTCCGAAGGTTCGGCTTTCAGCGTCTGCGCATTCACTTTTTCGATCTCCATATCAATGTAATACAAACTTTGCGGCCCCTCGCCAATGAGCCTGAGCTTATCGAGAATGGTGCGCATCAAAGCTTCTTCTTCGCGCTGCTCTTCTACATACCATTGCAAAAAATTGAGCGTGGTATGATCCTGCTCTTCGTAGGCAATGGCAATCAAATTATGAATAGAAGCCGTCACTTTTTGCTCGTGCGCATATACCTGTGCGAATAACTGCTGCACTTTCTCAAACTCGTGCGGCGGCTGGGCAATGGCGGGCGTCAGGGGGTGGGCGTCCATCTCGCTTAGATAATCAAAAATGCGTAACATGTGAGCGCGCTCTTCTTCCGACTGCCGCCGCATAAAACGGGCACAACCAGACAAGCCCTCGCGCTCGCACCACGCCGACATAGATAAATACAGATAAGAAGCATAGCCCTCCAATGCGATCTGATTATTGAGCGCTTCGATCATTTTTTTTGAAATCATACAATCAGCTTACTTTTTTATAATGAAAATAAATGGTTGACAGTAATCTTACGGAATACCTTACTCTTTTAAAACATGAGCAGCGACCGCTCAGGTATGCAAAATTACAAAAAACCAAGCACACTTTGCTGAAATAAATGGCAGCCTTACGCGCTTGTTTCTTTAGGCAATATCACACAAATTGCTATTTTAGTGACTGTAAAACGTTTTAACTAATACTTTTGTGCTAACTTTCAGATTCTAAAAAAAGGTAATAATGAAACAACTACTCACCACTATGGCATTAGGCTTGGCGCTGGTGCTGCAGGCGCAGGACTTCAGCCAGTCGCCCTGGCACATCCAAGCTACGAATATTGATCCGAATAATTATTTTGGCATCACGGTGGCCAATGGTATGATTGGCCTCGTGTCGTCGCCCAATCCTATGCGCGTGCAGGATGTCGTGCTCAATGGCGTGTATGATTATTACCAGCGCGGCCGGGTGTCCAATATTTTAAAAACATTTAATCATGTAAATATGAATTTGGATGTGGACGGCCGCCGTATTGGTCGCGGCGACATTCAAAACTACGCACAAACCCTTGATATGCAACGCGCTGCACTTACTACTACCTTTGATGTAGGCTATAAAATAAGCGTAAAACATGAACTTATGTCCCTACGGCATTTACCTTATACAGCCATGAGCATCATAGAAATTACCGCAAAACAGGATGTCACCATCACGCCTATGAGTGTGATCGAAGCACCTGACCACCTACAAGATGTGCGCAGTTTTTATAGCGAAATTGACCGCCCGCATGTACTTATTCCGCTGCTAACCTCCGTGGCCAAAAGCCCTTCCGGCAGGCTGACTGTAGCCGCGTCCACCAGTTTTATTTTTGAAGAGCCGCACGGCAGCGAACCTAAAATTATACATGAAGACTGGGATTATAATATGCACCTCGCCAAATTTTATAAAACATTAAAAGCTGGCGAAACGTATCGTTTTTCAGTGGTAGGCTCTACGGTTGCTTCTTCGCAATATAATGATCCGCATAATGAAGCCGAGCGCCTGACTATTTTTGCTATGCTGGAGGGCCGCGAACGCCTATTGCAACGACATGAAGCAGCTTGGGCCGAGCTTTGGAAAAGTGACATCATTGTAGAAGGCGACCTGGAAGCGCAGCGCGCCATTCGTTCGGGGCTGTATCATCTGTATGCATTCGCGCGGGCGGGCACGGCGTACAGCCTTTCGCCAATGGGCCTGTCGGGCTTGGGGTACAATGGGCACATCTTCTGGGACACCGAACTCTGGATGTATCCGCCCTTGTTGGTATTGCAACCCGACATTGCCAAATCGCTGCTTGAATATCGTTTCGAACGCCTCGAAGCTGCCCGGCAGAATGCCTTTTCGCACGGCTACGCGGGCGCTATGTTTCCTTGGGAATCGAGTGCCGACGGCTCAGAAGACACCCCCGTGTGGGCGCTCACTGGCCCTTTTCAGCATCATATCACGGGCTGCGTAGGTTGGGCGTTTTGGCAATATTATTTAGTGACTAAAGATAAAGAATGGCTGCGCACGCGCGGCTATCCGGTGCTGAAGGAAGTAGCTGATTTTTGGGCGAGCCGCGTAGAGCGCAAGGGCCCTGGCCGTTATGAGATAAATAACGTCATCGGCGCGAATGAATGGGAAGAAAATATTGATAATAATGCGTTTACGAATGGGATGGCCATTACTGTGCTGCGTTATGCCACGCAGGCCGCGCGCGAACTGGGTCTGACGCCCAATCCTGACTGGAATCATGTAGCGGATAATATCCCCATTTTACAATTTCCGGACGGCACTACGAAAGAAAACGCCACTTATGATGGTGTAATAATTAAACAAGCGGATGTAAATTTATTGGCATTTCCATTAAAAATTATTACTGATCCGAAGCAAATACTTAAAGATTTGCAATATTATGAACCCCGCATGGCACCCGACGGCCCCGCGATGGGCAATTCGGTATTGGCATTATTATACGCTCGCCTCGGCAATGTAGAAAAAGCCCACGAGTTATTTATTAAAAGTTATAAACCCAACGAAGTACCCCCCTTTGGGGTGCTGGCCGAAACCGCCGGCGGCACTAATCCTTACTTTGCTACTGGCGCGGGCGGTATGTTACAAGCCGTAATGTTCGGATTGGGTGGCCTAGAAATCACCGAGCAAGGCATCACACAACTCAAAACTAAACTACCTCGGCAGTGGCGTTCGCTCACCATTACCGGCGTGGGCAAGGAACGCAAGACACATACAGTGAAGTGAGGCAGGCAGCATTTACAAATCAAATCGGATGCCTTGGGCCAGCGGCACCTGGGTGCTCCAGTTGATGGTATTGGTTTGCCGACGCATGTAGGCTTTCCAGGCATCCGAGCCACTTTCGCGGCCGCCGCCGGTTTCTTTTTCCCCGCCAAAAGCACCGCCGATTTCCGCGCCGCTGGTACCGATATTGACATTGGCAATGCCACAATCAGAACCTGCCGCCGAGAGGAACAACTCCGACTCGCGCACGCTGTCGGTCATAATTGCCGAAGACAAGCCTTGAGGCACACCATTTTGAATAGCGATGGCTTCTTCGAGCGTTTTATACTTGAGCAGGTATAGAATCGGCGCAAAGGTTTCGTGCTGCACCATACGCATATCAGGGCGCGCCTCGGCAATACAGGGCCGCACGTAGCAACCGCTTTCGTAGCCTGCACCTTCGAGCACGCCGCCTTCCACTGCGAATACGCCACCTTCTGCCCGGATGCTTTCAATAGCTTTGAGATAAGTGTTGACTGCATGTTGGTCAATGAGCGGGCCGACGTGATTTTTTTCGTCTAATGGATTGCCAATGCGCAACTGCCCGTAGGCTTTACTCAGCTTTTCCTTTACCGTATCATACATACTTTCGTGAATGATGAGTCGGCGTGTGGAAGTGCAGCGCTGCCCGGCCGTGCCTACTGCCCCGAAGAGCGCACCGGTGAGCACTACGTCCATATTGGCGCTGGGGGTGATGATGATGGCGTTGTTGCCGCCCAGTTCGAGGATAGTTTTGCCCAGCCGTTGGGAGACCTCTGCCCCCACAATTTTGCCCATACGAGTACTACCAGTAGCCGAGATGAGCGGTACGCGTGTATCCTTCGTGAGCATTTCACCAACGCGGTAATCACCATTGATAATGCAACTGATGCCTTCGGGTAAATCATTGTCTTTCAATACTTTTTGCAAAATATGCTGGCAGGCAATGGAGCAAAGAGGTGTTTTTTCGGAAGGTTTCCAAATGCATACATCGCCGCAGACCATCGCAATCATAGCATTCCAGGACCAAACGGCCACCGGAAAATTGAATGCTGAAATAATACCCACAACGCCCAGCGGATGCCACTGCTCGTACATGCGGTGCTGCGGCCGCTCCGATTGAATAGTCAAGCCGTATAATTGCCGCGACAAGCCCACCGCAAAATCGCAAATGTCAATCATTTCCTGCACCTCGCCCCAGCCTTCCTGAAGCGATTTGCCCATTTCGTAAGAAACTAAGCGCCCCAGGGCATCCTTGTGCCGCCGGAGTTCGTTGCCGTATTGCCGTACGATTTCGCCACGCTGCGGAGCGGGCATCATGCGCCAAGTTTTGAAAGCAACTTGTGCTGCAGCCATTACGCGCTCGTATGCTTCTGGGGAGGTTTCGCTTACTGAGCCAATCCGAGTGCCATCCACCGGCGAGTAGGAGTCTATGTATTTGCCGGAATCAAAGGATTGGCGACCGGTGCTTGTGCCGGGGTTTTTGTCTTGTAAGCCTAAGGTCTGGAGGAAGTTTTTGTTCATTTTTTTTGGTTGTGTTAATGTGTTGATGTGTGAATGTGTGAATGTGTTGATGTGCTGATGATATTAATTTTAATAGCGAACCGCGAACGGCAAATAGCGAACGGCAAATAGCAAATAGCGAACCGCGAACGGCAAATAGCGAACGGCAAATAGCAAATAGCGAACCGCGAACGGCAAATAGCGAACGGCAAATAGCGAACGACGAACCGTATTGAAATCTCTAACAAAGACATCACAGCATTAATTATCCAATAGGCGCTTTACGATTTGCGAAATTAGTTTGCCATCGGCTTTGCCGGCGAGTTGTTTAGAGGCGACGCCCATTACTTTGCCAAGGTCTTTGAGGGAGCTGGCACCGGTTTCGGTGATGATGGGGCGCAGGGCCGCCTCGATTTCGGCTTCGCTCATCTGTGCTGGAAGGTATTTTTCGATGACGGCTATTTCCTCGCGCTCTTTTTGGGCGAGGTCTTCGCGGCCTTCGCGCTCAAAAATTTCCAGCGACTCTTTGCGCTGTTTGACGAGTTTTTGCACAATTTGCATTTCGCGTGCTTCGTCAATAGCTTGGCCCGAGCCGTCGGTTTTGGCTAATAGAATCGCTGCTTTCACCGCACGAATACTGCGCAGAGCGGCTTCATCTTTTGCTTTCATGGCCGCTTTGAGATCTTGCATTATTTTTTCTTCCAAGGTCATAGTTAGCTTATTTTTTGATGAATAGCTACATCCTTTTCGTTTTTATAAACGCCCACAAAGGTAAGAAAGATTGATGGTTTGGAAAAGAAAAGGCAATGCTCCGGATGAAGGAAACATTGCCTTTGTGTAATAAAAAATGCAGATTGTCTGGCTTTAGGAGCCATATTTCTCAATAAAAGCCTCTTCGGAGGAGCCGCCTTTGCGGTTTTGTTCGGCGAGGGTCCAGCCATCGGTAGAAGTGGTTTGCATCCATAAGGAGCCGGATTTGCGAAAGACCTGCACGCTGATGCCGAATTGTTCGGAAAAGCGTTTCTCAAAATCGCCAACGGTCATATTGGCATCAATGGTAAAATTACCTTTGCCCGCTTTGCGTTGTACTTCATGTAGCGAATGCTCGTCGCTGATTTGTTCTTTATCAGAAGAGCCTTCGCCTACGCCGTGCGGGCTGGCGTAAAACTGTATTCTCAAATACGGAAATACCGCAGCAAATTCCTGTTGTATTTCACGAAGTCGTTTATTGCTGTTGATTACCATAGCCGAATGTTTTTGCTGTGTTTACCAAACAAGAAAGAGGTAAGCACACGTAGCTTAATAGAATTTTAAATTTTTTTATAAAAAAACTGGTTATCAGTATTTTGAATTATTAAACGCTGGGTTTGTGTACCAATTTACTATTTCACCACGAGGGTCGGAATCGAATCGTTTTCGGACAGCAGGCGCTCGGTGACGCTACCCAGCAGCAGCAGTTCTACCCGCGAATGGCCCTTGGCACCGATTAGAATCAGGTCGGCGCCCTCCTCGTCGGCATAATCCATGATGTAGGTACCGATGTCGCCCAATTTGTTTTCAATGAGCACCGTGCGGATGCGCCCGGCCTCAGTGCTGGCATAGGTACGCAGGAAATTGCGGAAAGCCTCCATCCGATCTTCTTCGACTATTTTTTGCAATTCTTCCGTTGATTTGCGAATATAAACCGAAGCCACGCTGGGCATTTCATATACATTCAGGCAGATGATTTCAGCTGGTTCAGCCAATTGTTTATTAATACCGAGCGCCAAGCGCAGTATCTGAATGGAAGCAGGCGAAAAATCAATCGGCACGACTATTTTCTTGAGCTGCTGGCGCGATCTGTCTGGCACAATTAGGGCATTGCATTTTACTTTGCGAGCCAAATTACGCGCCAATATGCCATGCTGGCTTGCGGCACTTTGTTGCCCGATAACAGTCAGGTCGGCCGCCGTGTGCTCTGCCAGAGCTACCAGTTCTTCCAATGGGTTGCCTTCGCGCACCTTGAAATCAATATTTTTAATATGGTGCTTGGACAAGCGTTTGTTCGCCGCCGTTTTCATTTCCTGAATGGTCTCTTCGTTGAGTTCATAATTACTTACCATGCTTTCGCCTTCATTCTGGAAAAGCGCATTAAACAAATCAAAGCGAGGCAATACATGGAGGAAGGCGGCCTGCTCGACGGGGATGTGCTGTGTAAAAAAATCGAGATAACTGAGCAGCGCTTCATCCGATTTGCTCAGCCCCACCGCTACCACCGCTTGCTTGATAGCAAAGGGATGGATCGGCTCCTTGGGGTCGTGTAGCAGCGAAATTTTAGCTTGTGTCATGGTGTTCGTATTTTTTGATTCATCACAAATATGCTGTAATCAGATGCTTGCCGCAATGACAAAACTCATCCCTGCTTTTGATATTCAGCACTTAAAGCATAAATGCAGCGGGATTTTTTTGTTACTTTTGAAAGCTGTATTCGTCCAAATGAAAGTTCAAAGAGGATTTTTTTATAACAATAGGCCGAATTCACATTATAATTAGGCAAAAAGTGAGGACGTGCGGCAATATTTATAAAAAAACAAACGTATCGCTTCTTATATACCGATTGATCATTGCTTTTGCAAGCAAAAAAACTGCCCTATGAAAAAAACACTACTAACAGTTGCTATCTTCGGATGGGCACTGACGGGCGGACAAGCCCAGCGCGCCAGCTCGGAAACCGATTATAACCGCAAGGCACTCACGCATTACAATGTAAATGTGCGCAATCTCGCAGGCCTCAATACGCCACAGATGGAGTTTTCGCCCATGTTTTATCAAAATGGGTTGGTATTTGTCTCCTCGCGCCAAAAATTTGGGCCAGTGGACCCCAAAACCGGCGAAACGTATTACGATTTGTACTTCTCGGAGCTGGACCCCAATGGGCAACCCGGCAAACCGCGTGGCTTTTCGCTCGAGCTTAACTCGCCGCTGCACGAGGGGCCGGTCACTTTTAATCAAAAACAGGATCGCATTTATTTCACCCGCAGCAATCAGAGCGCGCCGGGAGTCAGCCGCACGGACGAAAAAGGCCGCATCTGGCTGAAAATTTATGAAGCGCAACGCGGGCAGTATGACTGGGAAAATATTCGAGAATTGCCTTTCAATAGCGATAATTACTCCTGCTTGCATCCAAGCCTCACGCCCGACGGCACCCGGATGTTTTTTTCTTCTAATATGCCCGGCGGCTACGGTGGTCGGGATATTTACATGAGTGAGAAAAAAGGGGATACTTGGTCAAAGCCTGTCAACCTTGGGCCAGAAATCAACACCGAAAAGGATGAGGTTTTTCCATTTTTCCATGAGAGTGGGGTACTCTTTTTTGCTTCCGACGGGCATCCGGGCTATGGCGGGCTTGATCTATTTATGATTGACCTCAGCACGCGCGTCTGGGGTGATGTGACCAATCTGGGCGCACCTTTCAATTCAGATAAAGATGATTTTGGTCTCATCCTCGATGGCCCTGGCAAGCGGGGGTACTTTAGCTCGGAGCGCAGCGGTGGCGTGGGCAAAGCCGACATGTATATGTTTGATGCGCCGGATGGATTAGAAGGTTTGAGCGTGACGCCCAAAACAGCCACTCGTGTGGTAGTAACTCATGCAGAAAACAGGCGTCCCATAGCCGATGCAGCAGTGCGCGCCTTTGAATGGTCAGGTGAGGGCAGCCTTCTACAAGATCGTACACTGGCACCTTCGCCGGATGATCCGTCGCGATTAGTTTTTGCCGAAACGACCAAAAAAGCCGCTGAGCTGGAGGGGCCTCGACAATTGACCGACCGCTACGGTGAGGCTTTATTGCAATTAGAAGATCGAAAACCCTACTCGATTGTTGTATCCAAACCGGGGTTTGTCACGCAGGAGTTGCGCTACACGGTTAGTGGCGGCGGCATTCCGCGCCCGATAGAAGTGGCACTGCAAGAAGAAAACTGCTTGGGGTTAACTGGTATTACCTTTAATAGCAACGACCGGCGGCCCATTACCAATGCCCGTGTACGCATCATCAACGAGTGCCGCAACAGTGAAGAAACGGTATTGACCAATGTAGAAGGGAAATTCTCTTATTGCCTCGAAATCGGGTGCGACTACACCGTTATTAGCCAAATCAAGGGCTACACGCAGGGGCGCAGCGAAATTTCTACAGTAAAAATACGCGGTAGCCGCTCTGTGGAGATTGAATTGCCAATGACACCCACTTCTACCGAGATAATCAGTAGCGGGCCAATCCGGCAAGGCTCGGTGATTGTACTCGAAAATATTTATTACGATTTTGACAAATGGGATATTAGTGCAGGCGCCGCTGCGGAATTGGAAGCATTAGCCGAACTGATGAAGAAGTATTCCAGCATGGAGATAGAATTAATTGCGCACACCGATAGCCGTGGGGATAATAATCATAACCTAATGTTGTCCTTGAAGCGGGCCGAAGCTGCCAAGGCGTTTTTGGTCAAACGGGGCATTAAAACCGGCCGGATTCGCGCTTTTGGCTATGGTGAATCGAAGCTGCGCAATCACTGCGCGGATGGCGTGGAATGCACCGAAGAGGAGCACCGGTACAATCGCCGCACGGAAATCATCGTCACACGAATTGACGAGCCAATCGGGCTTGACTTTAGCGGTAAGCAGAAGAGTGGCGAGCGTTAGTACCCTCATTAGCTTCTCGATCACTCCTCCTCTTCCGATGCTTTGTGCGGGGCTTCCGCATCGGATGCCGATGATTCAAAATACCCCTGCACTTTTTTGGCTACCGCATCGCCAGCTATGGTAGCGATTTCAGCGAACGAAGCAGCGCGCAGTTTCTTTACCGAGCTGAAGTGCTGAAGCAGTTTTTGTGCGGTTTTTTCGCCGATGCCGGGTATATCGGTCAGTTCGGTCCCGAGGAAATTTTTGGAGCGCAAGTCGCGGTGAAAGCTAATGGCAAAACGGTGCGCCTCGTTTCGCGCCTGCTGGATGAGCTTGAGCGATTCTGATTTTTTGTTGATGTGCAGCGGCACCGAGTCGCTGGGGAAGAAAATTTCCTCCAATTTTTTAGCAATGCCGATGACGGTCAGCTTGTCCTCCAGCCCCAGGGCACGGATGCTGTTCATAGCGGCGCTAAGTTGTCCCTTACCCCCATCAATGACAACGAGCTGCGGCAGTGGTTGCCCTTCGTCAAGTAAGCGGCGGTAGCGCCGATAGACCACTTCCTCCATCGAAGCAAAGTCGTTGGGGCCTTCCACTGTTTTTACATGATAATGGCGATAGTCGCGCTTGGAAGGTTTCGCATTTTTGAATACCACACAGGACGAAACGGGGTTGGATCCTTGCATATTCGAGTTGTCAAAACATTCAATGTGCATGGGTAAGTCGCTCATTTGCAGGTCATTCTGCAAGGTGCGCAAGATGCGCTCAGCGGGTGTTTGCTTGCGCGTTTTCGAGGCTTCGTCGCGGCGTTTTTGCAAGCGGTGGTATTGTACGTTCTTTTCGGAAAGCTCGAGTAGTTTTTTCTTGTCGCCAATCTTTGGAACGGTGATGAGTACCTTTTCGGCAATGTCCACTTCAAGCGGCACGATGATTTCCGGGGCGAAGCTGTCGAAACGCTCGCGCAAAACCGGAATGGCATATTCGAGCAAGTCGCGCTCGTCGTCGTCGAGGTTTTTCACCAATTCCTGGGTATGGATGTGAATGAGCGCACCATTGACCACCCGCAGGTAGTTGATATAAGCCTCTTTTTCGTCGGAAGCGATGGAAAACACATCCACGTCGCGCACAGTGGTACTCACTACGGTGGACTTGCTCTGGTAGTCTTCAAAGGCTGCGAGCTTGTTCTTGAGTTGTTGCGCTTTTTCAAATTCAAGATTTTCGGCACATTGCTGCATTTCTTTTTTAAAATGCTGAATGACCGCGCCGAAGTTGCCCTTCAGCATATTTTTGATTTGGTCAATTTTTTCATTATAGCTTGCCTCGTCCTCCAGCCCTTCGCAGGGGCCGTAGCAATTTTTAATATGATATTCGAGGCAAATTTTGAACTTGCCAGCGGCAATATTTTCTTCGGTGAGGCTTAGATTGCAGGTACGCAGCGGAAAAAGCTGTTTGATGAGGTCGAGGATGATTTTCAGTCGAAATTTTGAAGTGTAGGGCCCGAAATACGTAGAGCCATCGCGGATGACCTGGCGGGTGATGAATACCCTGGGAAAGCGCTCGTTTTTGATGCAAAGGTAGGAATAGGACTTCCCGTCTTTCAGCATCACATTGTAGCGGGGCTGGTGCTGTTTGATGAGCGAATTTTCCAGCAGCAGCGCATCGGCTTCGGTTTCTACGATGGTAAATTCCAAATGCCGGGCATGCTTTACCATCGTGCGCGTTTTGAAGGGCATGTCCTTGCGTTCGCCAAAGTACGAAGACACGCGGTTTTTGAGGCTTTTGGCCTTACCCACGTACAGAATGGTGCCGTCTTCATCGAGGAAGCGGTACACCCCCGGCTGCAGGGGCAGCGTGTCGGACAGTTGTTTATAGTCGTCGAATGTCATCTTCCGGCGTCGGCTATTTATTGCGAAGATAACAAATCCGGCGGAGGGAAGTTGCTTGAGGAGTGCGCGTATTTCCGAATTTACATCAGCATAGATAATTGTGGACCTTGCCTATCTACCAGCGCGCTGCCGCATGGTTTCGTACAAAATGATGCCAGTGGCCACCGACACGTTGAACGAATCGGTCGTACCTACCTGCGGAATGATGAACAACTCATCGGCTTGCCGCAGCAGCGCCGGATTGACACCTTCACCTTCCGAGCCGACAATGACCGCCGTCGGTTGGCGAAAGTCCATTTCAAACACCATTTTGCTGGCTTGCAAGTCGCTGGCGAACACACACACTCCGGAGGCTTGTAGCAATTCTACCGCAGCCATGATGCTGGTTTCGCGGCAAACGGGTATTTTGGCTAATGCGCCCGCCGAAGTTTTCATCGCATCGGCATTGATCTGAGCGCTGCCTTTGAGCGATGTGACGATGGTCTGTGCGCCGGCAATCTCCGCAGACCGAGCAATGGCACCGAAGTTGCGTACATCGGTGATGCCATCGAGTAGCAGAATGAGCGGCGTTTGGCCATTTTCAAAAATACCAGGCAGCACATCTTCCAACCGATAATAGGCCACTAATGACAAAAAACCAATGATGCCCTGATGATTGCCGCGCACCAATTTATTAAGTCGCTCTTTGGGTACCACTTGTACCGGAATGCCGTGCTCGCGTCCCAACTGCCGGATTTCCTTTTCAAAATCGCCTCGCGTACCTTGCTGGAGCAGCAGTTTGTCCACGGTTTTGCCCGCTTCAATGGCATCCAACACTGGCTGGCGCCCGTAAATCATCAAGTCTTTTTCGTTCATATTGTCTTGATTACAAAAATGTAAAAATACACTATTTGTCGGGTAGCGGGTATAATTTATAACCAATGGCACCTGCGCCGCTGCGTTTTTTTAAATAACTTTGACAACATTTTTGCGAAAAAATCCTTCCAGATAAGACGTGGAAATGATGAAGTTTTGCGCTCCGATGTGCTGTTGCAGCGTTTTTTACAAAAAAAAAATCAACTATTGCCAAGTGCATTATCACACTGCCTGGCGATACAAAACACATTACAATGGTCAACTGTGATACCCGTAAGTCGCTATTCCTGCTGATAGCTATGTGCTTTTCCTCCTTGCTATTTGCACAAAAACAAACCCCGCTCGACATTGCGCTGCGCTACGTAGAGCAACAACGCGCAGAATGGCAATTAGACAAAACCGATGTAGGCAATATGTTGGTGAATAGCCAATACGAAACCCGGCACAATGAAGTGACGCATATTTACTTTCTGCAACGCTACCGCGACGTACCTATTTACAATGCCATCATGGGCGTACACATTACTGCCGACGGGCGGGTGGCTTTCGCCAATAGCCGGTTTCACGCTGGGCTATCGGAAAAAGTGAATGCCACCGAGCCTTTGGTATCGCCGAAGGAAGCAGTCGTAAAAGCCGCTGAGCAATTGCAATTGGCGGGCACATCTCTGCCTATTTTCACGCAGCAGAAAGACAACGGCGCTTGGGTTTTTGAAGACAAAAGCATTTCGCAGATGCCAATAGAGGTGCGCCCTATGTATCAGCCCATGCCAGACGGCAGCCTGCGCTTAGCTTGGGATTTGACCATTCAGCCGCTCGACTCCGAAGATTACTGGAATGTACGCATAGACGCCCTCAATGGCACCCTGCTCGATCGCTTCAACTGGACGCTTTACTGCACTTTCGATGCCGATGGTAGCCATGCGCCGCACCACCATACAGATGCCTGCACTCCCAGTCATACTTTTCAGCCAGTGCCACAGGCCCTTTTACAACAAAATATGATGCCGGTGGACGGGGCGCAGTACCGCGTATTCGGCGCACCGGTAGAAAGCCCAGTGCATGGTCCGCAAGCCCTCGTGATCAATCCTGCGGATCCATTAGCTTCGCCTTTTGGCTGGCATGACACCAACGGGCAGCCCGGCCCGGAGTTCACCATTACACAAGGCAATAATGCCCACGCTTTTGTACCTGCACCTGGCACACAGGGGGCATCCAATGGGCAGGAACCGGACGGCGGCCCACAGTTGATTTTTGATTTCACTTTCAATCCGATGCTGGAGCCCACGCAAACGAACAACCAGCAATTTGCCGTGGTACAGCTTTTTTACATGACGAATTTCATGCATGATTTTGCCTATCGGTTTGGCTTTGATGAAGCCGCTGGCAATTTTCAACAAAATAACTACGGTCGCGGCGGCAATGCGGGCGATTATGTGATTGCTCGTGCACAGGACGATTCCCGACGCAATAACGCCAGTTTTTCTACGCCAGCCGATGGGGGTAATGGCGTGATGCGCATGCATCTTTGGGATGTAAATACGGCGATTCCACTCGTCATTCAGTCACCCGCCAGCATTGCTGGCACGTACAGCACGGGCACCGCCCAGTTTGGTCTGCGTCAGGCCCCCAACCCGATAAGCGGGCAGGTGGTAGCCGTCAGGAGCAATGATGCCAATCCGAATATTGGCTGCGGCACTATTACCAACGCAGGTGCGCTAGCCGGAAAGATAGCGCTCATAGAGCGTGGCGTGTGTACCTTCAAGGAAAAGGTACTTAATGCACAGCAGGCCGGAGCCATTGGCGTTATTATTTGTAATACGGAAGATGCACTGCTATCTATGGCTGACCCAGGCAACCTGCCCGACCCCACTATTCCGGCCGTATTGATTCGATCCTCGCATTGCAAGCTGATTCGGGATAACCTCGACCAAGGGGTGGAAGTTGTTTTACAATTGCCCAAACCCATTGCTGTATCTGCTTTGGATGCTACTATTGACAATGGCATTGTAGCACACGAGTACGGCCACGGTATTTCCATTCGATTGACAGGCGGGCCGGAGGTCAATTCCTGCTTAGTCAACGAAGAACAAATGGGCGAGGGCTGGAGCGACTTTTTCACGTTGGTCACAACGGTGCAAGCACCCGCGGCTGAGGAGCGCACCAAAGGCATCGGCACCTATGTTTTCAATCTCGACCCCTCGGCACGAGGCATTCGGCGGCTGCCTTACTCTGCTGATATGAATCAAAACGGGCAGACTTACAACGACATTATTGGCGCGTCCATTCCGCATGGAGTGGGTGAGGTTTGGGCCGGAGTGCTTTGGGATATGTACTGGACTTTTTCGGACTTGTATGGCTGGGATGCCAACCCCAACAACCGCACTGCCGGTAGCAATATGGCCATTCAATTGGCTATGGACGGCATGAAACTGCAATCTTGCAATCCGGGCTATCTCGATGGGCGCGACGCCATTATCGCCGCAGATTTGATTAACAATGGCGGTGCTAATGAATGTTTGCTTTGGGAAATTTTTGCACGCCGGGGGTTGGGTTTTGATGCCGATCAAGGTACGGCTTTCAATGCTTACGACGGGCGCGCGGGTTTTGCTACCTTGCCGGAATGTGTACGGGAGTTGAAAATTGCCAAAGAAGCTACTCCAACTATCGAAGCCGGAGACGAAATTACTTACAAAATAACGGTGACCAACCACAAAGAGCAAGCGGTGAGCGGCGTGGTGGTGCGAGACGAACTGCCAGCGGGCCTCAGCTTTATCGGCGAATCGGCTGCCGGCGGCATTACGCCTACGGTGGAGGGCAATACGGTGCGCTTTGATGTAGGCAGCTTAGCTCCGGGCGAGGTACGGACGCTTTCCTACAAAGCAAGCAGCCCTACCGACAACTTCTCCATCCAGCTTTTTCTCGATGATATGGAAAACGGTATTGACAATTGGCTTGATGAAGTTATCATCGGTACAGATTTGTGGGACATTACCAATCAGCGCGCCAATAGCGGTACTTCTTCTCTGTTTATTCCCAATACGGCTCGTGTTAACGACCACGCTATTCAATTGACGGAGCCGCTACGGGTAATTGGCACCCAGCCGGTGCTGCGCTTTTTCCACTTTTACGATACCGACCCAGGGCGCGACGGGGGCATCGTGGAAATTTCCAATGATAATGGACAAACCTGGACGACCGCCGACCAGCGCTTTTTCCGCAATGGCTACTATGGCCGCATCAGCCCGGCTACTTTCAGGGCATCGGGACTGCGCGCATACACTGGCCAGAGTCGCCGTTTTTTGGATTCTTATGTGGATCTGAGCGATTATGTCGGGCAGGAAATTCGCTTGCGCTTTCGCTTTGCTTCGCTCGAAGAACAAAATGAACGCCCCAATCAGGGCATCGGCTGGTTTGTAGATGATGTAGAACTCATGGATATGCGCAATTACCAATCGGCGGTCTGTGTTACATCTAATCAAGGCGATCAGGCTTGTGCGGCCGTACCGGAAGGCGGCACCATTGTAGAATCGGGAGTACTGACCTCCACGGAGGACTTAGCGCTGCGCCCGGCCAGCTTGCAGGTTTATCCCAATCCGGCGAGCGAAGTGACCAATCTGTCGGTTAGTGTAGAGCAACCCGGCCCAGCTACCATCAGCATTTTTGGTGCCGACGGGCGATTGCTGCAACGCCAACAAGTGAGTCTATTTGGCGAAAGCCAGTTGATACCTATAGACCTCAGCCGCTTAGCAAAAGGTTTTTATCTGATAGAATTAAAAACGGAGCAAACCGTAGTGACTGAAAAAATCATTGTGCGGTAGCCCTTTGCTCAGGCGTCTTTCCAGCGCCAGAGATAGCGGCAGGCATAAGTACGATAGGGGCGCCAGGGTTCGGCAGTGTCGAGCAAATGCTGTCTCAAGGCTTTGCCGGTGGCTTCTATATCGTAGATTTTAATCATAGCATTGCGAATGCCAAGGTCGTCCAAAGGGAAAACATCCGGGCGCTGGAGGGTAAACATGAGGATCATTTCCACTGTCCAGCGTCCGACGCCTTTTATTTGCGTAAGCCAGCGAATAATTTCCTCATCGCTATGCGGCGCCCAGTCGTAGTTCAATAAATTTTCCTCCTGAAAAAAGCGCGCAATATTGTGCATATAGCCCGCCTTCTGGCGCGAGAGGCCGGCGGTACGCAGTGCTGTTTCGTCGAATGCCAATAGTTGGTCGGCGTGAGGGTAGCCATCGGTAAAGAGGCCGAGAAAGCGCTCTTGAATGGTGGCGGCCGCCTTGACGGAAATTTGTTGGGAAATGATGGAACCGAGCAAATCGCTATATACATCTCCGGCCACACCCCATTCGAGCATGGTATGTGCCTGGATGACGGCAGCGAGGCGTTCATCTTTTGACAAATGGGCAATAATTTTCGGTGCTATCATGGCAGCAAGATAGCAATAAAAACGAATTTGTTTTGCAACACCAATGATTTGTTTGAAAAAATGTTCAAGGGATGCTTATTTGCCTGAATTTGTTTGGGCCTCGTTTAGGCAATGGCTCGCGGTGCAGATTTGTGCAAGCGCAATTCAAGGAGTTGGGACTTAAAGCCCATTTTTCGATACAATTTCAGGGCAGGGTGCCCCGGCGGTACGTGCAGCGCAATATCGCCATCAGCGTGATCTATGGCTTTTTTCAAAAGGTACTGCATCATGGCTTCGTCGTGGCGAAAGTCCTTGTGAATGGTGACATACACAAAGAGATTGTGCGGATTGTAGCCTTCCATGCCGGTGCGATTGACCACCACTGCCGCTATGATTTGCCGGCATTGATGGGCGGTAAGAATGAAGCCGCCGAAAGAGGGTTTGTGCTTGATGGCATACTCCACTGCCTCGCGCACGCTCTGCTGCTCAGCGTCCTCGGTGTGCTCGCACAGAAAATGAATCACTGCACTTTTTTCAGCGGTATTCATCCCGGTGAAAGCGTCGTAGAGGGTCGTCTCGTGGCTCATTAGATTTGCTTTTTTTAAACCGGTTTCATTGTTAGCGCTTAAAAATAGCGTAATTTTTGTTCAAGTAAAAATTAACGGCTAAATTTTTGCAAAAAAGCCTTGATAATCAATTGAAAAGACGTAGATGTTTTACCATAAAAAGAATGACCGAGCAATAAATTGTAATGCAAAGGACTTTAGAGAGTGATACTCTTTTAAAAGTGATTCGGTGAGCGGCGAGCGGCAGTGATAATCCGTTTATTGCAAGAAAATGACGGGTCTGCTTGCGCCCAAGTTTTTGTTTTTCAACGTTTTACAAAAGTAAAAATCAGCTTTTGTAAACCGTAAATGGCATTAGGGTAATTCAACAATGGATATGAAGAAGATATTGCTCATCATCGGTACGCGCCCGGAAGCAATTAAAATGGCTCCGGTGCTCAGGGCGCTTCGGGCTGTGGGTATGCAGGTACACATTTGCGATACGGGGCAGCACCGCAGTTTGAAACAACCGATATTGGATTTTTTTGATATTCAGCCTAATTATCAACTAAATGCGATTGAGTCCAGCGCTTCCTTGTCGGCGCTGACGGCTTATTTATTGCAAAATATAGCAGCCGTACTGAAAGCTTATCGGCCAGAATGGTTATTAGTGCAGGGCGATACTACCTCGGCGCTGGCGGGTGCGCTGGCGGGTTTTTATGAGCAGATACCGGTGGGGCATATCGAAGCTGGGCTACGCACGGGCGATATGGCTGCGCCGTTTCCGGAAGAGGCCAATCGGCAGTTGATAACGCGGCTGGCGTATCTGCACTTTGCACCAACGGCCGCGGCCCGGGAAAATTTGCTACGGGAGAGCATTCCAGACCAGCAAATCTGCGTAGTGGGCAATACCGTAGTGGACGCCTTGCATTACACCCTGCAAAAAATAGCCTTAGCACCACCACCTGCTGTGCTTGCCTTGCAGGAAAAGTTGGATACATTTCGGCAGCGATACGCCAAAATGATTGTACTTACCCTACACCGCCGCGAAAACCTGCGCGACCATCAACAAGCGATAGGCGAAGCCATCAGGACGGTTTTGCAAAAAGCGAATTGTTTTGTGTTGTGGCCTTTGCACGCCAATCCGGCAGTACAAACCTGGGCGCATGCACTGGCAGCAGATCAGCCCGGATTATTGCTCGTTGAAGCTTTGCCTTACGAAGCTTTTGTATGGGCTATGCAAAGCTGCGATTTGATTTTGACCGACAGTGGCGGCATTCAGGAAGAAGCGCCAAGCCTCGGCAAACAGGTGATTGTATTGCGCACGCACACCGAGCGCACCGAAGCGCAGGCGGCGGGCATCGTCCGTGAGGTGAGTATTGAAAGTACGGCCATTGTTATGGCGGCTGTGCAGTGCTTGGAAAGGTCTTTTACACCTTCTGCTTTACACAATCCTTTTGGCGACGGTGCTGCGGCACAGCGTATCGCTGAACAGATTAAAGCACAGCAACATTGGCCATGAGCGGCATTTTGACCACAACCGGTGTTGGTACGCCTGGCAATAGAAAATCTTCCTGAAGTAAGTCCAAATATTGTTGTATAATGATGGATTCGTCGTACTGGCGTTCCATTTTCATGCGCGCATTTTTGCCCATGATAAGGCGGTCTATTTTGTCTAAATGAATGAACGCTTCCATTTTAGCTACTAAATGCGCCACATCTTGCGGGCGGCACAGAAATCCTGTGCGACCATCGTCCACTACTTCGCGGCAGCCAGCTTGATCGGTAGTGATAATGGGTGTTTCCATGCTGGCCGCCTCCATTAATATACGCGACAAACCCTCACGGTAGTAGGAGGGCAGCACCACACAATCTGCTTTGGCTAAAAAGGGGCGCACATCCACCGTTTCACCGAGATATTCGATAACGCCTTCGTTCACCCATTGTTTCACGGTTTGAATCGGTATAGAATGAATGCCCTTGGGGTCGAGCATACCCAAAATGCGAAAGCGTACTTGCGGATGACGCTGGCGAATGACCCGGGCTGCTTGCACAAATTCAAAGATGCCTTTATCAGCCATTAAGCGACCAGAAAACAGAAAACTTGGGTGTTCCGGCATTTTTTTATCCGACAGTGGCTGAAAGAAATGGGTATCCACGCCTTCGCCTGGCAGCAACATCAATTTTCGGGATTCCACCATTTTCATTTGCAGCAGCTCGCGTTGGTCGCGCTGATTGAGCACCATTACCTTACGGTGCAGCGGTAGCGCCAGCCGGTAAAGCTTCAGCCCCGCCCAAGAGATAAGACCATTGGCCCGATTGCTCACATGCCCCATGCCCGTCACGACGGCATAAGAAGGTATGCCCAGCATTTTGGCTGCCATACCGCCGTAAATATTGGGTTTTATGGTGTAATGAATAACCGCATCTATTTCATGTTTCCGATAGATATGATATAATTGTTGCAATAAAGCAGCATCATCTAATGGATTATTACCATAAAAATTAATACGGATTGGCTCAAACAAAAACTTTTCCTTGATAAACTTGCGCTCGAAGCGATCTGGTGCGGCAATAACCACCACTTTGATGCCCGATTGCTGAAGCTTTCTGAGTAAGCCGATGCGGAACTGATACACCCAACGTGCGTAGTTTCCAGTGATTGCGATAGTCCTGAGTTGTTTTTTCACGTAAGCACTTGGTTTCGTTAACGTAAAGTGCCATCACAGCAGCTCTTGCATCGTGTCTGTTGGGTCGTGCAAAGTCATAGTATGTTGTTGTAACAGCAGTTTTCTCCTAAAATTTGTTTTGTAAGGGAAACTTCAGGTGCAACGAATGTCTGTCTTTCAAATAATGAAATGACATCATTCTGAAATAGCTTTCTGATAAACCCGACGAAAAAATCGGACTTACGGGCAAGTCTGTGTGGTTTGTGAAAGAGTTCTTTGCGAAATGTGCTGCAATTTACCATTCTTCTGTCAGACTGGCAAAATTTTATTATAAATATTTCGCTTTTCCTGATTTTTTGAGCAATTCGGTTACTTTTTTCACTTCCTGTTCTTGGTTCATCGGATAAATGAGCAGCGCATCTGGTTCATCCACAATGATATAATTTTCTAATCCTTTGATTACCAGAAGCTTGTTTTTAGGGCTTTGAATGAGGCAATTTTTCACCTCACTTTTGATGAGTTCGCCTGCATTCACGGTGTTGCCATCAGCGTCCTTCTCCGATTCGGCGTGCAGCGAGGCCCAAGTACCAAGATCGGACCAGCCAAAGCTGGAAGGCATAGTGTAAACGTTTTCGGCTTTTTCCATCACGGCAAAATCAATTGAAATATTGGGCGTCGTAGGGTATTGCTGGTTGATAAATGCTTGTTCTTCAGAGGTATTATACATACTGTGCCCCGGTGCTAGAATGCTATGAATATCAGGAGCATTTTTTTGCAATGCAGCTAAAATGGTACTGGTACGCCACACAAAAATGCCTGCGTTCCAGAGATAATTGCCCGAAGCGACGAAGGCTTCCGCTTGCGCTAATGGGGGTTTTTCGGTGAATTGTGCTACTGGATGCACGCCTTCGGCCACTGCCGCTGGCATGAATTTGATATAGCCGTAGCCCGTGTCGGGGCGCGTAGGGCGTATGCCCAGCGTCAGTAGTGCATCGTGCGTGGCGGTGAAGTCCAGCCCTTGGCGGAGAGTACTGATGAAGGTATTTTCGTCAAGAATGATATGATCGGAAGGGGCTACCACCAGATTGGCATCGGGATTGAGTGCGTGCAATTTGAAGGCCGTCCAGGCGATGCAGGGCGCGGTATTGTTGCGCGAAGGCTCTAACAGGATTTGATTATCCGTGATTTGGGGCAGTTGTGCTTTTACTAACTCGCGGTAATCGGCATTGGTTACAATAAAAATATGCGCTGCCGGGCATAGTTGTAGAAATCGCTCAAACGTAAGCTGCAATAAAGACTTTCCAACGCCGAGTATATCGAGAAATTGCTTGGGGTTTTGGGTGCGGCTGGCGGGCCAAAAGCGGCTACCGACTCCTCCGGCCATGATGGCTACGTAATCGTTATTTTGGGATGACATAATTATAATGGTGTCTTGATGAAATGTGCAACCTTACTTGGCTTTCGCCAAAGGCTGTACGCAAAGGTAGGCATTTTCAGCCAAAAATGATGAAACCTGCCCAGCCAAGGGGGCCCGACTACTCTTTTTGTTTTGTATCTATAATAATGGTGACCGGGCCGTCATTGAGCAGCCGAACTTTCATATCTGCGCCGAATTCGCCAGTTTTTACCTCTAATTCCGACACCGACCGCAGCGTGGCCACAAACTTTTCGTACATCGGAATGGCATATTCAGGCTTCGAGGCGCGTATGTAGGAGGGGCGATTGCCCTTTTTGGTGCTGGCGTGCAATGTAAACTGACTCACCACCAACATCGCTCCACTTACTTCCACCACCGAGCGGTTCATTACGCCTGCTGCATCATTAAAAATGCGCAACTGACTGATTTTCTTGCTCAACCATTCGATGTCTTCTGTCTCATCGGCGTCTTCCACGCCCAGCAAAATCAACAAGCCCTCGCCAATAGAAGCAACTACTGTACCCTCAATTGTAACCGAAGCTTCGCTGACGCGCTGTACTACTGCTCGCATAGTCCTTTTTTCGCAAAAAACGGAAGATTTTATGCGCCAAGCAAGCGAAACGATAAAAAAACACGCTACCCCTTATCGCCTGATAACCGTCGTTTTTCGGTCATAACTCAGCCCCGTGAAGATGCCAATAGCACCTGCGTTGCCTTTCA
>CALMSO010000025.1 GCA_937872385.1 uncultured Saprospiraceae bacterium | reverse complement strand
TGCTTATTTATGCTCAAAAGCTTGTTTTTCAGAATTTTACAAAATCGTAAATCGGACTTCGCAAATCGCAAATGGTTATTAATCATTTGAACTTGATATTCGCATAAAATACTAAAAAAACGCATCCTGCCATGTCGGAAACACTTTTGTTATTGAGTATTTTGCTGAGTTTGTTAGTAGGCGGCTTGGTCGGCTGGCTCATCGCTAAGGTGCGGCTGGGCGCAGGGCAGCTCTCGCAAGAAGCGGTAGAACGACGCTACGTAACGCGGGAATTGCATGCGCATTTACAAACACAATTATCTGAATTACAAGACTTTGCGCAGCAAAAACAGGAGGAATTGCGCCAGTTGTCAGCGGCATTAGCCGGGCAGGAGCGCGACGTGGAGCATTGGCGTACGCAATTGGCTACCCAGCAAGAAGCGATCGAAGCCTTGCAAGAGCGCGCCCGGCTTGAGTTTCGAAACCTTGCCCAGCAATTGCTCGAAGAGAAAAGCGCCAAATTCACGGCCCAAAACCAGCAGCAGATGCAGGATTTATTGTTCCCTTTGCGAGAAAAAATAAAGGATTTTGAAGAAAGTATCGAGCGTAAATTTATAGATGAGGCCAAAGATCGCATTTCATTGAAGACCGAAATCGAACAATTGCGCCAGCTCAATCAACAGCTCAGCCGCGATGCCAACAACCTCGCCGATGCCCTCAAGGGCGATAGCAAAAGCCAGGGCGACTGGGGGGAGTTTCGGCTGGAGTTGTTATTAGAAAAAGCGGGCCTCACCAAAAATATTCACTACCGCACCCAGGCAAGCTTCACCGATACCGACGGGCAGCAAAAGCGCCCCGATTTTATTATTCACCTCCCCGACGACAAGCACCTCGTTATTGACTCCAAAGTATCGCTCACCGCCTTTGAACAGTTTTTCAATTGCGAAGACGAGCACGACCGCCGCCGCCATCTCAAAGCGCATGTAGAGAGCATCCGTCGCCATATCAAAGACCTTAGCGACAAGAATTACCAGCATTTGTATCAAATCAATTCGCCCGATTATCTGCTGCTCTTCATTCCGTTAGAGCCAGCATTTGCCGTAGCTGCTCAGCACGATAATGCACTTTTTTTAGATGCTTTGGACAAGAATATCGTTATCGTCACTACCACGACCCTGCTCGCTACCATGCGCACCGTTTCTTACATTTGGAAACAAGAAAAACAGAAGCATAATGTGCTCGAAATAGCGCGGCAGAGTGGTTTGTTGTACGACAAATTTTGTGCTTTTGTAGAAGACCTGCGCACCATAGGTCAGCGCCTCGACCACGCGCAATCTGCTTATCAAGATGCGATGAACAAACTCGTGGAGTCTCGAAAATTTGGTGATACGCTGGTAGGCAGAGCCGAAAAAATAAAGGAACTTGGTGCTAAAACCTCCCGGCAATTGCCCCGCGATCTGATAGAGCAAAGTAGCCAAGAGTAAGATTTTAGACGATAGATAATAGATGCCAGATGCCAGATTTTGAGATGCCAGATTTTAGATAATAGATGATAGACGATAGATTTTAGACGCCAGATACCATCACCCATGACCTATCACCAATTCCCTATTCATCCCATTCCCCCATTCATCCTATTCCCTGTCCCCTCTAAACATCTACTGCATTCTCCTGCGTCACGCGCGCAAAAAAACGCCCGGCTTCGGTCATAGAGCGATCTTTGGTAAAAAGATTGACATGTACCAATCCGAAGCGATAGCTGGGGCCGAGATTCCACTCGAAGTTATCCCAAGTGCTCCAGTGTATGTAGCCGCGAATGTCCACTCCGGCTTGCATGGTGCGATGTAGCACTTGTAAGTATTCGCGGATGCTGGCAATACGCTCGGCGGAATCGTCGGTGCAGATGCCATTTTCTACAATCAGCACCGGCATTTTTTGCCATTTGTACAGTTTTTGCAAAATGATACCCAAGCCTTCGGGGTAGTACCCCCACATCTTGTCGTGGCGGATGTTGAGCGCATCAAGTCGGCCGGGTTTATCGAGTTCGGTAATGGGGAAGGGATTCATCGGTACGTAAGCGTAATAACTAATGCCCCAATAATCCATTTTAGGCAGGAAAATGCGGGCAGCGCGCCGATTGTACCAACGGTTGGCCCACCAGGCGGCGAGGCGCCCCGGCAGATTCATGGGTGCAAAATACGAAGTATTCAGCGAAATGCTCACCGGTGCCTCCGGGTAGTGGCTTTTGATGAGGTCATACACAATAGCATGCGCCAATCCAAGATTGGCCAAAGCCCGATTGGCCTTGCGATAGCTGCGCCGCTGGGGTGGAAAGGTGCCAAGGAAATAACTGCACATGGCGTAAGCGTTCGGCTCGTTGAAGGTATTCCAATTGAAGATAAATTCGCCAAAATGCGCGATGCACTGCCGGGCATAGTCCACAAAAGCCGGGATATTCTCGTCCTTGAGCCAGCCTCCTTGCTGCTCAAACCAGTACGGATGGGCAAAATGATGTAATACCAAGAGGATTTTTACACCCTTATGATTCAATTTTTGAAAAAAATCGCGGTATTCGGCTACGGTTTCTTCGTCAAAATCGGCAAAAGGGGCACGTTGCAGGCGCGACCAGTCCACTCCACAGCGATACACGGTGCCAAATTGTTGGATGTAGGTAATGTCCTCGTCGCGGCGCTTTTCATGATCGGTGGTGCGTTCCAGCACAAATTCGTCGCGGGCTACAAAGCCTTTCCACTGGTGGTCAAAAGCGGTTTCGGTCTGTGCGGCCGAAGTGGAAGTACCCCACAGGAAACCTTCCGGAAATTCGATTCTCATAGTGCTGCGTTTTGAATAGAATAGTAGCCAAAATATGCGTTTTTTGATAAAAAGCCACTTGTAATTGCCATTCATTGCAAAAATATGTCTCACAAATGCGCCACAATGACTTTCGTACTTGCTTTTGAATGGTAAAATGCTAAAATTTGCCGAAATTTTTACAACGATTGGTTTGCCAATCATTCTGCATCATCAATTATTCGACTGTAATATGCCACTTTCATCCCGACGAGGAGACACCGTACCGCTTTCGCCCTTTCGCAAATTTGCTGTAATGGCAGAAAAAGCCAAGGCTGCCGGCAAGCGGGTTTATCATCTGAATATTGGCCAGCCCGACATCGAGACGCCTGCGGCGGCTTTACAAGCCATGCGGGAGACCGACTTGACCGTGCTCGAGTACAGCCCGGCCGAAGGTATTTTTTCCTATCGCCAAAAGCTGGCGCAGTACTATCGGCAGTACGAAATTGCGGTGAGCGCCGACCAGGTGATCGTCACTACCGGAGCGTCCGAGGGCTTGTATTTCACTTTGTTGTCTTGCTTGGAGCCAGGTGATGAAGTCATTATTCCAGAGCCTTTCTACGCCAATTACAATGGCTTCGCGCACATGGCCGGAGTGCAGGTGCGCCCCATTACCAGCCGTATCGAAGATGGTTTTGCACTGCCCGATGCCGCCGCTTTTGCCGCCGCTGTTACAGACCGGACGCGGGCTATTTTGCTTTGCAATCCGAATAATCCGACCGGTTGTTTTTACCCGCGGGCAGCCTTGGAAGCCTTAGCCGAAGTAGTGAAAGCACACGATTTATTTTTGATTTCGGACGAAGTATATCGGGAGTTTTGTTTCGACGGGCAGGAGTTTGTCTCGGTGCTGAACATACCGGGATTAGAAGAGCACGCCATTGTAATTGACTCTGTATCAAAAAGATATAGCGCTTGTGGCGCTAGAATTGGCGCTTTGGTCACCCGCAATGAATCGGTGCTGGCGGCGGTGTCGCGTTTTGCCAAGTTGCGACTTGGTTCGCCTACGCTCGAACAAATTTTGGCGGAAGCCTTACTCGATGTGGATGCGAGCTATCTCGAAACCGTACACGCCGCTTACGATGCCCGTCGCCAAACGGTTTATAATCGCTTGCGCCAAATGCCAGGGGTGGTTTGCTACCTGCCCGGTGGTGCTTTTTACAGCTTTGCGCGTTTCCCCATTGACGATGCCGATCGCTTTTGCCAATGGCTGCTCGAAGACTTTGATTATCAAGGAGCTACGCTCATGTTGTCGCCAGGTGCTGCTTTCTACGCTACACCAGGGCTGGGGCACAATGAGGTGCGCCTCGCGTATGTGATCGGGGTGGAAAAATTAGAAGCGGCCATGGATTGCTTAGCGCACGCGCTGCAAGTATATCCTGGCCGGGTAGCCACCAATGCTGCCGCCCTCGCTGCCGATGTGACGGCTTTGTAGCACTATTAATAAATATTGCTATACGGCCGATTATCAACAAAATAGAAGTGCCGGAGTGTAGTGCGTATCATCGCCTACGACAATGGCGTGCTGCTGTCCATGGCGCCCCAAGGCCAGCGCTGCTGCGCGTGGAATGTCCAAAATCAATACACTTTCTTCTGGGGCCCAACTTGCATCTGCCCCGACGCCATAGCCTCGGAAGTAAGTATAGCCGGCTTTTTCTAAGAGTTTTACCAACTTTTGTTGCCGCCGTTCGTTCTCTTTGGAAGTAAGCATTTGCGACTTAGGGTTCCAAGCGGTGATGAAGGCCCAATGCTGCACACCATATCGTTGTAGCAAAGCTTTCAGCTCAGCATTGGGCTGCCCGATACGCAGCGAAATCGGCGGATTTTCTACTTTGTAAACCGTGTCTAAGTAGGCTTGTAGCAGCGATTGGTCTATATTGCGGCAATTATCATCCATAGTTGCTGTTTTAACGTCAACAAAGTTGTACCTTTGCGAAGTTTTTGAAGTAACGTGATTTTTGGGAAAATTTGATACACTGAATGGATAGAAATACCATCATAGGAATTGTGCTCATTTTCGTGCTTTTTATCATCTGGCAACAGTTTTTCGTCGCGCCAGAAGCCAGAAAACAAGCAGAAGCGCAAAAACGCATCCAGGATTCCATTGCCATGGCACAGATGTTCGCCATGGATACCCTCGCGCAGGAAACCCTGCCCTTAGCGGATACTTTGGCTACAGCCAATACAACGCCCGCCCTGCCCGATTCTGCAATAGAATTGCAACGCTTGCGCGGTTTTGGCGCTTTCGCTGCGGCGGCGCAGGGCACGGAGGAATTGCACACATTAGAAAACGAAGTTTTTAAAGTAACTTTTTCTAATAAAGGCGGTCGAGTAGTGGAAGCGGTGCTGAAAAATTTTGAAAAAATTTCGGAAGACGAAAGAAAACGCGAAGTCGCCAGTCCGCTGCGCCTGCTCGAATACGAAAAAAATCGCTTTGAATATTTGCTACCCTTAGCCGGAGCTTCTGGCGGCAGTATTAGCACCGCAGATTTGTACTTTACGGCTACCCCGATTGAAAATGGTATCGCTTTTAGAGCCAATGCCGGCAATGGCCGCTTCTTCGAGCAGCGCTATGTGCTCAATGCCGGTTCTTATCGCATGGATTACACGCTCCATTTCGAGGGCTTGCAGGAGGTCTTGGATAAAAACGCCAGTTCGGTTTCACTCAACTGGGTCAATTATCTCGACCGGTTGGAAAAAAACACCCAGTACGAGCGCACCTATTCTACGGTGTATTACAAACCGATGGACGGGCACTACAACTATTGCTCCTACACCTCAGATGATGTGGACGACCTCAGCGGCCGCAAAACCAAGTGGGTGTCTCATTCCAATCAGTTTTTCAACAGTGCACTCATCGCCAAAGAAAGTTTTGATGGCGCAGTGCTGAAAGCAGAGCAGTTAGACGTTTCTTCCGAGCGCCTGAAGAAATTGAGTACCGAGTGCAAGGTGCCTTTCAATCATACCAGCAGCGAGACTTTCGCTATGGATTTTTATGTGGGGCCCAATGAATTCGACCGTTTGCGGGCTATTGGCTACGAATTAGAAGACGTTATTCCTTTCGGCTGGAGTATTTTTGGCACGATCAACCGCTGGATTATTCGTCCGATTTTCAATTTTTTGTCCACGTTTATTGGTAGCAAAGGTATTGTAATTCTGTTTTTGACGCTGATTGTCAAGCTTTTATTGTATCCGCTGACCTACCGAATGCTCTATTCGCAGTCAAAGATGGGCGCGCTCAAGCCGCAGTTAGAGGCCTTAAAAGAAAAACTCAAGGGCGACCAGCAACAGCAGCAGGTCGAAACCATGAAAATCTACCGAGAAAACGGCGTGAATCCGCTCGGCGGCTGCCTCCCCATGCTTATGCAAATGCCCATTTGGTTTGCCTTGTACCGCTTTTTTCCGGCGGCAATTGAGTTCCGGCAGGCGAGCTTTCTCTGGGCGACCGACCTCTCTTCCTACGACGTGTTCTTCCGCTTGCCTTTCGAAATTCCCTTGGGCTTCGGCTCGCACGTCAGCTTATTTACTTTGCTATGGGCAGTGACTACGCTGATTTATACGTATTACAATACGAAACACATGGACATGTCGGCCAATCCAGCGATGAAATACATGCAATACATCATGCCGGTAATGTTTCTCGGCTTTTTCAACAGTTTTGCCTCTGGATTGACCTGCTACCTGCTTTTTAGTAATATTCTGAATATTCTGCAAACGATTGTCACTAAGAATTACATCATTGATCAGGAAAAAATAAAGCGCGAATTAGAAGCTTATCGCAAAAAGCCCAAAAAGAAAGGCGGTTTTCAAGAGCGCCTCGAAACGGCAATGAAAGAACAGCGACGCATCCAGGAGCAAAGGGATGCTGAGCAAAAGAAAAAGCGTACCAAGAAATGAGCTCAATACAAGTGATTTGCTCGTGGCATTGGCTAACCGGACTTTTGCTGGTGTTGAGTGTATTCGCAGGGTGCCAGCGTCGCGCCGTGCCTGTCAGTGAAGCCCCTCCTGCCATTATTGATGCAGCTTTGTTAGAAGCTTTGGATGCTGAAAAACATCAATCGCCAACGCCGCAAGCAGTGCCAGACACCTTGCCAGCACTTGGTATTGTCTTAATTTTTAAGCGCACCGGTTGCTTTGGCAAATGCCCAGTTTTTGAAGTGCGTATTTACGACAATCGCCAAGCTACCTATCATGGCATGATGCACACGGCGCGCCTCGGCTGGTACGAGACGGAGGTCAGCGAAGCCTGGATAGCAGAAATAAAGGCCGCTACCACCCAAACTGCTTTTTTCGCTCTGGAAGATTTTTACCCTGCTGGAGGCACGCTTATCCCGGATTTGCCTTCCACCTTCACTACCATTTCTATGGGCGGCCACGAAAAAACCGTTCATAATAACTTCGACGCTCCGCAGGCACTTATTGAGTTGGAAAACTGGTTGGAAGCAGCCATTAATAGTTTGCCTTGGCAGCCCAGTAAGCAGGACTGAAGTTATATGAGCTATTATAATTTTCCCGCACGGTAAATTTGATAAGCATTCACGGCTATAGCAGTTCGCATTATACTATTTACAATTTACGAAGTCCGATTTATGATTTTTAAGGTGTTGGAAATCAGAATTTTAAACATAAAAAAACACGTTATATTCATTTGAAATCGGCATTATACTCACCACAACAACTCAAAAGATGCTAAAAATTTTTCCGAGGCGGCATTCAGGCTTTTACTTTTATAGGTAATTGTTTGTAAAGTATAATAACGGTTTTCTATCATGTAAGCTCGGGTTTTGATGAGCGCGCCACCCTCTAAATACTCGATGCGCCAAATTTTGCCGGGGTATTTTTTGTGCCGATAATTGCCCGCATAAATCAATTTGCCATCTACAGCTTCCACCGCCGATTCGACCGTAGCGGCGAAAAAGTCGGGCAACAATTCTGTGGAATCCGAATGCACCGTACCCGCTGGGTAGTCGCAGTAGCTCAGCATATAAATCAGGTTATCAGCATCTTTTTCCATCGGTTGAAAAAAGAAAGTATGATACGCCAGCAGTCCTACCGCAGTAGCGATGGAATCCACTTTGTGCTGCATATCGCCGGGCGTGAGTATGCGAAAGCGCCCTTCGCCAGAATGGTATTCGCGCCAGTTTTTTCGCTCGGCACCTGATGATAACTCGGTTTTTTTCAAAATAAAAGGCGTGGGGATGGTGTCTGAAGCGTGCAGCCCGGTGCCAGCGCATAATAAAACCAACAGGAATATGGCGTATTTTATCATAATGTAAGGTCGAAAAAGCAATTTGATGGTCGGAAATTTGTAAATTTATTGTTGTAATGAGTGTTTGTCACTGCCAAAAGGTTGCATAGCTTATAACGTTTCAATTGCAAAAAAACATTCAATCGGTACCTGAAAAATGCAATTATATCGGGAAAGTCCATTGGTAAAGCCGAATCTTGGCCGCTTGATGGCTGCACAACGTTATTGGGATGCAGGCTGGCAACAACGGCAGGCGATTTTTGAACTGACGGCCTCAAGTACCATCGCTATGCCCGATCTTGCCGATTTGCTCGCTTTTCTGCAAGTACATCGCTTCGGGGCCCGCGAAGTAGAATACTTAGCTAATTTGGGCTTGGCCGAACGTTTTCTCAACGCTTTGCAAAGAATGCCCACGCGCATTGATCTGTATGTCGCTGCGTCGGGTACGCTGCTCGCTCCAGGACGGCCGCTACTGCGCGTGCAAACCGCATGGATAGAAGCGCAGGTGCGCAGCATCCCGATTTTACATTTTTTACCTGCTTTGCCAGAGGTACAGTGGTATTATGAGTGCATCGCCGAGCAAGATGAAGCGGGAATTTGGCAGCCAGCGCACTTGAATCCGGCCGCAATTGTTAACTTTGAGCTACTTGAGCCGCTCCGGTTGGTTATGCAAGCAGGACACGGCAGATAGGGTTGAAAAGTTGAAGGGTTGAAAAAGGGTGATGGGGCGAATAGGGTTTAGAAGGGTTGAAAAGTTGATAGGGGAATAGGGCGAATAGGGCGAGGGGGTCTAAAATCTATCATCCATCGTCTAAAATCTGGCATCTAAAAATTTATTTATTATCAACTATACATCTTGCAAAAAGCGAAAAGCAAGTAGCGAAAAGCATAAGAATGGCTTACTCCTATGACCATCCGCGCCCGGCGCTAACGGTAGATTGCGTGATTTTCGGATTAGACGAAAGTAGCACGCTCAAGGTGCTGCTCATTCGGCGCGGGCATGAGCCATATCAACATTGCTGGGCATTACCGGGTGGTTTCGTAGAAATGAATGAACCCTTGGAGCAAGCGGCTTTGCGGGAATTGGAAGAGGAAACCGGCGTTACCGATGTTTTTATCGAACAATTATATACCTTTGGCACGCCGCAGCGCGATCCTCGCGGTCGGGTAGTCAGCGTGGCTTATTTTGCGCTGGTCAATCTGGCGGCGCACCCCGTGCGGGCGGCCTCCGACGCGGATACAGTGCAATGGTTTGCAGTAGAAAACCTGCCCGAACTGGCTTTTGACCATCGGCATATTCTTGAAGTAGCCGTCAATCGCTTGCGCGCCAAAGTGCGTTACCAACCCATTGGGTTTGAATTATTGCCGGAGCAGTTCACGCTCACGCAATTGCAAAACCTGTACGAGGCCATCCTCGGCGTGAAAGAGCCACTCAACAAGCGCAATTTTCGGACGCGCATTTTGAAAATGGGCGTACTGCGCGAAGTGGGTAAGCAGGAAGGTGTAGCGCACCGGCCAGCCAAACTCTACAGTTTTGATAAAGAAAAATACGAACAACTCGCCCGCGAACGCTACGAAGACTTAATTAAACGCGGCGTAGATTTTGAAATTTAATACTCGTCAACCTTTGAGCAATAATCACAAGATGCCTTTCAAGTCAGCTATGCTGATGTACCATCTTGGTATTCATTTTTATATTTCAATGATTCGCGCCGCCGCATTTTTCGGCAACCGAAAAGCCCAAAGCTGGCTCAAGGGCCGACAAAACTGGACGCAGCGCTACCAATACGATTGGGCACACCTGAACCCTGAACGGCAGGGGACTACGGTTTGGATACATTGCGCCTCCCTCGGCGAATTCGAGCAAGGCCGCCCCATCATTGAAGCCCTACGGACACGTTATCCTGCGCTCAAAATTGTGCTCAGTTTTTTTTCCCCCTCCGGCTACGATATTCGCAAGAAGTACGAACAAGCCGATTATGTCTGTTATTTACCTGCCGACAGCCAGGTCAATGCCCGTGCATTTGTGAACCTTTTCCAGCCCGATCTCGTTATTTTCATCAAATATGAATTTTGGTTATATTACTTGCACGTCCTGCACGAACAGCGCATTCCAACTTTGTTGGTTTCAGCGGTTTTTCGCTCGCAGCAAATCTTTTTCCAACCCTGGGGCGGTCCATTTCGGCAGATACTGCCTCGCTTTCGACACATTTTTGTACAAGACCCAGACTCGGCACAGCTACTGAAAAAGCTTGGACTTTCCAATTATAGCCTTGCTGGCGACACCAGAGTGGATCGCGTAGCCCAGATTGCCAAAGAAACCCCCGCTTTTCCGCTTATTGAGGCTTTTGCCCAAAACCACCACGTCCTAATTGGCGGCAGCACTTGGCCCCCCGACGAAGCTATTTTATTGCCTTTCATCAATACACAGCTACCAGCAGATTGGAAAGTAATTATTGCCCCGCATGACATTGGCGCAAGCCATCTCCAGCAAATCGAGAAAAAATTATCAAAAAAAGTGGTGCGCTATTCGCAGGCTTCAGAAAAATCGGCGGCATCGGCCCAAGTACTGTTGATTGATAATATCGGGATGTTGGCAGCATTGTATCGGTACGGGCGCATTGCCTACATCGGCGGGGGCTTTGGAGCAGGTATTCACAATACCCTTGAGCCGGTGGCGTTTGGCTTGCCGGTGGTCTTTGGGCCGCGTTACCGCAAATTTGCAGAAGCGCGTTATTTAGTGCGAGCCGGTGGGGCTTTTGCTATTCAAAATACAACTGATTTGGAAGCTATTTTTTATCAATTGGCTTCTCAGGTGTTTTACGATATTGCGGCAAGCAAGGCATGGAACTACATGCAATACAATCGGGGAGCTACCCATAAGATCATGGATTTTGTACAGCAAAATGAATTGTTGTCCGGAGGGGTACAATGATTTTATAGTAAAAATGCCATTACAAGACAATTTCAATCCGGTGCTTTTTCTACTTTTGCCGAAAGGCTTGTACTAAAAGCAAGAAGTAAGAATGTATGACACAAAAGTCTTCTGATATTTTTGAGGCTTTCAAGACGCTGAATGTATTAGTGGTTGGCGATGTAATGATTGATCGCTACGTAAAGGGGGAAGTAGAGCGGATTTCGCCAGAAGCGCCTGTGCCGGTGGTGCATCTACAACAGCGCGAAGACCGCCTCGGAGGGGCCGCCAATGTAGCACTCAACTTACGAGCACTCGGCGCAACGCCCTACCTGTGCAGTATAATCGGGCAAGACCGCGATGCTGCGCAACTGCTGGAACTGCTGCCGCAAAACGGACTTTCGGTCAAAGGCTTATTGCAATCATCGAAGCGCATCACGACTGTGAAAACGCGCATTCTGGCTGGCAGCCAACAATTGCTGCGGGTAGATGAAGAAATAACCGACGATTTAGATGCTACTGATACACAACGCTTTGTGGCGGCGATTGGCAATATGCTGGACGAGCGCGAGATTCATGCTATCTTGTTTCAAGATTATAACAAAGGCGTACTGACGCCGGAAGTTATCCGGGGTATTTTACTCTACGCACTCAAGCGCGACATTCCGACGGCTGTGGATCCTAAATTTCGCAATTTTTGGGCTTATAAGCACGTCACTTTATTCAAACCCAATTTGAAAGAAATACGCAACCAAATGCCCGAACCAGTGCTGCCAGAGCAAGCTTCTTTGCAACGCGCTGCTAATTATGTGCGCCAACAACTTGGCAATCAATATACCTTGATTACCTTGTCGGAAAAAGGGCTGTTTGTAGAAGAAAATGGGCAGAGCCTGATCGTAGGTACGCGCCCCCGGCAGATAGCGGATGTAAGTGGCGCAGGCGATACGGTAATCAGTGTGGCCACCTTAGGTATGGCTATTGGGCTGCCTATGCCCGAAACGGCGGTACTGGCCAATCTGGCGGGTGGGCAAGTCTGCGAGCGCCTCGGCGTAGTACCCGTGAACAAAGTGCAATTGCAGGCAGAGTATGAACAACTACAGCAGGACGAACGGGTGTAGGTTGTGACTTGCTTTTCGCTCTTTCTAAGCTATTAGATATTTCAAAAACGGTTCATTTCAATCAACAAAAACCAATCGTATGCGTAGCAAAACTTTTACCTGGTGTCTCGTTATATTGATCCTATTCGGCTATCAGCTACTGTCGGCCCAGGAACCATTCTATCTCGAAACTTTTCCGAGTGCCAATGCTTTCAACAATAACTGGACGCAGGGCGGCGTCAATCCTGGCCCGCAAACCTGGCGCTGGAACAACAACCCGGCGGGCGTTTTCAACGGGCAGCCGCCCTTTGCTTCTACTACCGCTTCCAATGGGTTTATCATTTTTAATTCCGATGCCAATGGCGATGTCAGTCACGATGTGCACGTTACGTCGCCTTCGATTGATTGCAGCGGCCGCCAACAGGTATTTTTGCGTTGCGAAAATCAGTATGGTTTTTTCTCGGCGGGCAATGTCTCTATTGCGGAAGTGGGCGTGAGTACGGATGGCACCAATTTTACCTATCGCCGCATTCTGAGTAATGTGACCCGCAATAATATTGCCGACCCGGTGCAAGTAGTGGTCATAGAGCTTCCCGAAGCCGCCAATCAGGCCAGCGTATTCGTTCGTTTTCGTTGGCAGGGACGTTTTGAGTACCTTTGGCGCATTGATGATGTCGCATTGTACGAATCCGATCCTACGCCTTCCAACAATCTGCGCATTGATTTTCCTCGTATTCCGTCTAATTTTGCCACCCCGCTGAGCCAAGCCGGCGACGAGGCCTTTGTGGTCATCGCAGAAAATGCGGGCACGCTACGGCAAACCAATGTAGAAGTAGCCATTAACATTGTACGTGAAAACAATGCCGTGTTTAGCAATACAGAATCGCTCGGTACCTTTGCGCCGATGGAGTCGGATACGGTCGTTTTTGGCGAAAGCTTCAAAGCTACGGACGTGGGCACCTACGCTTATCGCTATACGATTTCGCAGGAAGAAGAGGACGCGGTGCCAGCGGACAATGAAATATCAGGAAATTTTATTATAACTAATGGTCTGTTTTCCAAAGAAAACGGTGGTATCACTGGCGCTGATCAGCCCGGCATGGTATTAGGTGATTTCTGGGAAATTGGCAATGTGTATAGCATTTTCAATGGCGGTGACGAAGCCTATCAAATTGATTTTTCTATCGCCAGCAACAATCAGGTACACATCGGCCGTAGCGCTACCTTTTTCCTTTATCGGGTCGAAGATGATGGGAATGCCACTTTTAATGACGATGATTTGCAAATTGTCGGCTTTGGCGTGCATGATTTTACCCCAGCCGATAGCAACTTTACCCTTGTCAGTGCGGATATTTTTTCGTTAGAAAATGACGAAACACCGGGCGTGCCGCTCTCGCCGGGCGAATATCTGCTCACCGTACAATTAGACCCTGATATGTTTATGCCTACTACCACCGCATTTTCGTATTACTACGATTTTTCAACTGTGGTGAAAAACGGCAATAGTTGGTTTCTCGGCGGCTTCGGCCCCGACATAACGGCCTTAGTGCGTATGCGCGTACGTTCTACAGAACCGAGCAGTAGCCGAGAGCCACAATTGGCTGATAATCAGGTGAATATTTTCCCCAATCCGGCTCAAAATACATTGAATGTGCAATTAGCCTTGCAGCAAGCCAGTTCCAATATGCAACTGCGCGTGTTTGATGCCACCGGCAAGACGGTGCTGCTGCGCCAATACGAGGGGATGAGAGATCAGACTTTGCAGCTCGATACCAATCGCTGGCCTGCGGGCGCGTATTTTTTGCATTTGCGCACCGATGAAGGCGTGACGACGCGGCGGTTTGTTGTGCAGAATTGATAACAGCCAAGCAAAACCAGCGAAGTAAAAGCCATCCTGTACGACGGGGTGGCTTTTGCTTTTATGCATTCAACTGTGCCAGGGCTTCCTCGATGCTTTTGATTTTGGCTTCGCCGTCGGCTAATTTCTTCCGCTCGGTGTCCACTACTTGGG
>CALMSO010000024.1 GCA_937872385.1 uncultured Saprospiraceae bacterium | reverse complement strand
TGATATAATTCTAAAGATATAAGTAAAGCAGTTTAAACCCCAGCGGGGTGATATATTATACGAGCATGATGTCATTTTCTTGAGGTTTAAAACCATTGATTATCAATTATATAAGTAATAAAAACTAAATAACAATTAACATTAACAAGATAACAATGCCCCATTACTTAAAATCCTTTGCCATTTTACTAAAAGAAACGTACCAATTAATAATTTATGCGTTGCAATTGTTCAAATACATCATTATAATCAAATTGTAATAAATTGTTATAAAAATTTATAGTGTCTTGCAATTGTGTCGTAGTGGATGGTCCTGCAATGATGCCCGCCATATCTGGGCTGTACCAAGCGAAAAGCATACCTAAATGATTCATACTCAGGAGCGGAGGGCGACTGACATGGCGGTTGGCTTCGTGCAGGATTTGCCGCAAAGGCGCTGCCATAGGGTGCGCAATGGAGGTATCGCCGCCGCGTGCTTGCAGGGAACTGCTCGGCTGGTACTCATTAGGATTAAGCTTGATGCCACCCGCATTGATGCCATAGGCCAAGAAGCGTTTTTGCTTATGAAAGGCTGTATATTTTTGATAATCAGATTGTAATAAGTTGTGTTTTATTTGTATTTGAAAGTCAAACTTGAATTCCTCGTTGAGTTGAGCGTACAACTCCGGGTGGCGGATGCCCGACAGCCCGATGCCCAGCCCCTGCGCCCGAAAGGCTTGAAATGCCTCGAAGGTGGCGCGAATTTCGGTGGGTTGGTCGCGGTTGTCCCAATGCACCATGAGCATGGCTAAGTTGCTGCCAAAGCGAAAGCGATAGTCGTCGAGGTTCATCAGCAGGAAACTTTGGCTCAGGTTATGCTCGGGGCTGCGCAGGTTATTGAGGCTACCTATTTTCACAATTATTTGTAAATCAGATACTTCGCGTACTTTTATCCAGTCCAACAGGATGTTTTCTGCCCGGCGAAAATCTTCAGGCCGTTTGTTGATTGGATAATTCGTAGCGGTGTCTATCCAACGAAAGCCCGCCGCGTAAAATTGGTCGAGTAGCGCGAAAGCCATGTCAGGCGTGACCGTCCAGCCCCACATAGCCGTGCCGAGCAGCAGGGTAGGGGCGGGAGGAGATGTTGGCGTAGGGGGCGTCATTGGCATACGTACTCAAGATAAGTAAGAAGGCATAATTATTTTAAGGGTAAAAAATCATAAAAAATTGATTATCAAAAGTATAAAAACTATTCCAATTAACAAATAACAATGTCCCATTATTTAATTTACAAAGGCTTTACTTTTGCTACTATTAGCACGGGGTTACTGCTGATGTTTATAGTTTCGTTGAGGTGCCTCCACTGAGGGTATTCCTGTTGTAGTTTTGCCCAGGCCTCCGGTGCGGATACCTGCTTCACCGAGTCTATATGGGCGCGGATATATTCAGCGTCGAGACTGAAAATCAAGCGATTATCGTCTGTGACTCCTTTCGGGGCTTTTTCGTCGGGATCATTGTTGTACAGAGGGAATCCCGGCAGACTTATATCATCGAACAGGCGGGCCGAAAGCTGGTAGCGTCGGGTTTGTTTATCATATAATAATAAGGGAAGCTGCCCGCGGTGCTCAAAAATAAAGGTGAAGTAGGTGTCCGTTTCATAATACCTGATCATACGCCCAGCAAAATCATTACCTGGCTTCCGCAGGTTAATAAAAAAATCCCTTACATCCTTATGAGGCTGGGCAAGGAAGTCATGAGTAATAGCATATTTACCAAAATCTATGATGCGATGCGGGCGGCACTCGTCCCGGCTGATAGCATAAATAGTATCATTAAGTGGGTAAAAAGCGCAAAGAGTACCATCCGGCAGGCGACAGAAGTTGTTGTAAGTCAAAAAGTTCATATAACGGGCTTCATTACTTTTAATTGGTAAATAACCCTCGTGCAGCTCGCCGGTGGTATGATTAAAAAAAACGGTTCGAGTAGTATTCCGGTCACTTATTTGGCTACAGTACAATACAAAGTGCTCCTCATCCAATATTTCAAATCGCCATGGAGAAACTGGTGTAATTTTATAATCGGCAATAAAATTGCCCTGAAAATCGTACCGAAATATTTTAAACAGACTTCCAGTAAGTATCAAAACGGTACTATCTTTGGTATCCACTACAAAATCGGTGATGCCGCGGTATTTACCGGCGCCCTGCCCACCCTGGCAGATTTGTGAAACGAGCTTACCCTTGGCATCATACCTGAGAATGCAAGCGGGGCGAGCGGTTTGCACAAAGTAATGGTTGTTGACATGTAATATTTTACGTTGCGTCCGACCGATTGTAGTATCCAGCAGCGGAATATATTCAATATCCGAAAACACCGTCGAAGCCTTGCTAAACAGGGCTTGCGTGGGGTCAATAGCCACTACCGAAGTGTCAGTCGGGTTGGTTTCTGGTTGGCAAGCGGCGGCTAACAGCCCGATTAATAGCAGTATGTAATTATAATAGGGCTTTATAATTTTGATCATAATGTTATTGTTTTTTATAATAGCAAACGGGACGCTTGGTCTCTACATGATTAGAGTCGAGCAAGCGCCCCTGATTTAAAATCCATTCAATTCAGTAGAATAGCCAAATGCTATCCATTGTCATACTCATCTTCACAGTAAGAATCCGGGCAAGCTGAAGCGAAGCAATCGTTTGTACCTGGACAGCAGCAATATTTGTCGCCATTTGCGTTACCCATCAAAGTACCATGCTCGGCAAACGCCTGAAAAGGCACCATTAAAACAGCACTCAAGACAAAAGATACCAAAATTTTTTTCATGACAATAAATTTATTAAGTTAAGAAATAATAAGTTACATGAACAACTTTACCATTGCGGCAAGCCTCAAAAGAATGTATTTTATTTGTTATGAGTTGAATAATGCAATAATAATAATACAAGTCAAGAGGGGTAATAAAAATTCACAAAAAAATTAATATTAAATTTACAATTCCTTTACTTTTGCTACTATTAGCACGGGGTTACTGCTGATGTCTATAGTTTCGTTGAGGTGCCTCCACTGAGGGTATTCCTGTTGTAGTTTTGCCCAGGCCTCCGGTGCGGATACCTGCTTCACCGAGTCTATATGCGCGCGGATATATTCAGCGTCGAGGCTGAAAATCAAGCGATTATCGCTGGTGACGCCTTTTGGGCCTTTATCGGCGTGGTCGTATAAGGGGAGTCCCGGCAGGCCCATATCATCAAGCAGGCGCGCCGAAAGCTGGTAGCGCCGGGCTTGTTTGTCATATAATAATAAGGGAAGCCGCCCACGGTGCTCGAAAATAAAGCTAAGGTAAGTGTCGGTTTCATGATAGCTAATCATACGCCCAGCAAAATCATTACCTGGCTTGCGTAGGTTGCTAAAAAAATCCATTACATCATTGTGAGGTCGGGCAAGGAAATCATCAGTAATGGCATATTTACCAAAATCTATGATACGATGCGGGCGGCACTCGTCCCGGCTGATTGCATAAATAGTATCATTAAGGGTATAAAAAGCGCAAAGGGTACCGTCCGGCAGGCGCCAGAAATTGTTGTAAGTAAAAAAGTTCATGTAGCGGGCCTCATGTTTTTTAATTGGAAAATATGCTTCGTGCAGCTCGCCGGTGGTATGATTAAAAAAAACGGTGCGAGTAGTATTGCGGTCGGTTATTTCACTGCCGCAGTACAATACAAAGTGCTCTTCATCCAATATTTCAAACCGCCAGGCATAAACCGGTGCAATTTGATAGTCGGCAATAAAATTGCCCTGAAAATCGTACCGAAATATTTTAAAAATATTCCGATTCAATATCAAAACGGTGCTATCTTTGGTGTCTATTACAAAATCGGTGATGCCGCGGTATTTACCGTGACCTTGCCCACCCTGACAAATTTGTGAAGCCATCTTGCCCGTTGCATCATAAATAAGGATGCAGGCAGGGCGAGCGGTTTGCACAAAGTAATGGTTGTTGACATGTAATACTTTATCACGTACCCGACCAATTGCAGAGTCCAGCAGCGGAATATATTCAATGTCCGAAAACACCGTCGAAGCCTTGCTAAACAGGGCTTGCGTGGGGTCAATAGCCACTACCGAAGTGTCAGTCGGGTTGGTTTCTGGTTGGCAAGCGGCGGCTAACAGCCCGATTAATAGCAGTATGTAATTATAATAGGGCTTTATAATTTTGATCATAATGTTATTGTTTTTTATAATAGCAAACGGGACGCTTGGTCTCTACATGATTAGAGTCGAGCAAGCGCCCCTGATTTAAAATCCATTCAATTCAGTAGAATAGCCAAATGCTATCCATTGTCATACTCATCTTCACAGTAAGAATCCGGGCAAGCTGAAGCGAAGCAATCGTTTGTACCTGGACAGCAGCAATATTTGTCGCCATTTGCGTTACCCATCAAAGTACCATGCTCGGCAAACGCCTGAAAAGGCACCATTAAAACAGCACTCAAGACAAAAGATACCAAAATTTTTTTCATGACAATAAATTTATTAAGTTAAGAAATAATAAGTTACATGAACAACTTTACCATTGCGGCAAGCCTCAAAAGAATGTATTTTATTTGTTATGAGTTGAATAATGCAATAATAATAATAATAATAATAATAATACAAGTCAAGCATTGTGCAAAAAATTTACACAAAATTAATATTCAGTTTACATACGCGCCGAACGAGTTGTGCCATGGAATAAATGTTATTTATTAAGAACAACTTTACAACAAGAATGTTAGGGTAGAAACTAATAGAGTGGGGCATTAGCTCAACTTTTTGGCGACAAAATAAAAATAATGAAAAAAACTATATTTGTAATCGCTTTATTAACAGTGTTTATTGCTTGCCATCGTTATCGGGAGCTACCTAAGCCTGCGGCTACCGGCGAGTGGAAATCCTTTGAGGTGCCTGCTACGCCCCAGCCGTTGGACGGCGACCCACAAGCCGGGCTGGATTATTTAATTTACGGTAATTATATCGGCACGGGTATTCCATTTACTATGGTGCAAAAACGTTTTGCTAAAAGCCGGGACACGGTTTTCCAGCGCACTGGCTCAAATGCCAATATGCCCTTTGCGACTACGGTTTTCGAGGCGGCCAATGGCGTGAAAGTAATGAATGGCAATTGTTTTGCCTGCCACGCGGGCGAAGTAAATGGAAATATATTACCGGGCTTGGGCAATAGTTTTTCGGATTATACGAAAAGCATGAAGACCTTTGTAAAAGCCGTTTATGTCGGCATGGATTTGAAATATAAAAAATCATCACCCGAATGGCAAGCTTTTCAAGATTTTGGTAATTATTCGCGCGCGATGGCGCCGCATATTCACCTCAATCAACAAGGCGCGAACCCTGCGTTCCGGCTCGCAGAAGCTTGTATGATGCACCGCGACCCAGTAGATTTGACCTGGCGAGCTGAGCCTAATTATACCATCGCCGATTATCCGGTGGCTACCGATGTGCCGCCGCTTTGGCATGTAAAGAAAAAGAATGGATTATATTATAATGGTGGTGGCCGCGGCGATTTTACTAAGTTATTATTTCAAGCTTCGGTGCTGGGCATACCCGATAGCACGGCGGCACGACAAGCAGTAAATAACTTCCGAGACGTGCTGGCATGGCTGCATAGCTTGGAGCCACCGAAATACCCCGGCCCCATTGACGAAGCGCTGGCTGCCGAAGGCAAAATTATATTTGAGGCGCATTGCAGTAAATGTCATGGCACATATGATACAAATTGGACGTATCCGAATAAAGTTATTGCATTAGATGTAATAAAAACCGACCCGATGTACGCTTATTATGCCAATGCTTCGGGCATAGCCAATTGGTATAATAATAGCTGGTTTGCTTTGTCCGAGCCGCGCTCGTGGTTTGATATGACGCCCGGCTACATTGCTCCGCCTTTAGATGGCATTTGGGCTACGGCGCCTTATTTACATAATGGCTCAGTACCTACGTTAGAAGACTTGCTTGATAGCGCGCAGCGCCCTGTTTATTGGCAACGCAGCGGCAACAGCGCAGATTATGATGATAATAAAATCGGCTGGAAATACATCATAAAAGATAAGCCCGGTGGTAAATGGACTTATGATGCTACGCTGCCAGCGTATAGTAATGCGGGACATTATTTTGGCGATAAGCTTAGTAAAGCGGAACGAAAAGCGGTGATAGAATATTTAAAGCGTTTGTAATAAGCTTTGTCACTCATTATTGAATGGGTTATAATTTTTCATTATCATAAAGTTAATAAAACATTTCATCCAAGCACATATCAAAACGCTCTTCGAGCATCGGCAGCAGCAGCTCTAAGGGGTTGCGTGTCTCGCGTTTGATTTTGTAAAGGTTGTCGCGGAAGGAAGGCGGATCGTACACCCGTCGGGGTTGACCACCGTAAAAGCTGCGTCGGTGAATATTATCAGGTGTAGTAAAAGATTGGTTATCAACGATAATTGTATAAGCTTGATCGAATTGATCGGATAATTTCCAGCGCTGTAGCCCCGCCTCGTTGAAGAGAAATAGAAAGGCAGCGGCCCCAAAAATCGTAAATTCTACGCCGCAGAGCAAGTCATTTTTATGCAGTGGTTGGGCAAACCAGTTGGCGGCGTCTCCTACACAATCTTGCGTGAGGTAAGCGCGGCGTTTCTGGCGCACAGTGACGTACTCGTCTTGCTCGTTATAATAGCCCGTCAGCTCTATTTCATTGTAAAAAGATTCTCGAAACCACACGCTTTGTGCGGTGTACCGGAAATCTTTCGCAGCAAAAAGCTCCCGATAGAACTTGATAACCGGCGTCAGCTCTGTGCCATAAACAGCGAAAAAGCAGACATTATGCTCCGGGCGTAGGGCGCTGTACAATTGTAGTTTGCTATGCTGAAACTGTGCTCGCCATTCCTCCATTCGGTCGTACAAGCTTGGATTGTAGGGAGTTATGCCAAGGCTGCTGAGGCTTAGGGCTTGTTCAGTATAGCTTATTTGCTCATGCAGGTTGTCCATTTGTTCCTTGATTTGGAGAAAATCGGCGTAGCGATTCACTTTTACCGGGTTGGACTGAAAACGCGGGTGCTTTTTTTCTGCTTCAAGCTGCTGCAATTCGCTTTGCAGTTGATTATACAAATGCCCGTCTTGCAGGCTATCAATCAGGCGGCGGAGGTTGCTCGCGTGGTTCGATTGTTTTATTTTTTCCAACTCTTCCAGCATCAGATCTAAACCGAGGGGGTCTTCCTCTACCTGTAGCCGCAGGTGATGCCCGTCCGTGTGTACCTGCACCGAGAGCTGATCAGCCGTATCGTAGGCATTGAGTGCCTTGGCCAAAGGAATGGTGAGGGTTTCGCGGATGATGCGCTGTAGGTAGCGGGCCCCGTAGCGCTGGTGGTAGCCTTTTTCCATCAAAAAATCAATGACGGCTGGGTCGAGATGCAAATCCATGCGCCGATAACGCACGCCTTCGCGCTGCCGGAAAAGGGCAATTTCCCGTGCCACCACGTAGCGAATGGTTGGCTGGTCGAGCGGCTCAAAAGGTATTACCTGATCAATCCGAGCAAACAACTCCGGCCGGAAGTGCTCCTGCACAGCTTTAATAAAATGGTGCGTCACCTCTGGGGCGCTCACCTTCCGGCCCCAGCCGATGGGGTTCATCTGTAAGGACTGCGCGCCGATATTGGAGGTCATTATAATAATGGTGCTGCAAAAATTTACCACCTTGCCCTGGTGATCGGTCAGGCGCCCTTCGTCGAGGATGGGCAACAGCAAATCATAAAAGCTACTGTGTGCCTTTTCTATTTCATCAAAAAGCAACACACAGAAAGGATCGCGCCGTACGGCTGAGGTCAGCAGACCGTCTTCATTAGCATAGCCGGAACCCGCCAGTCGTTGCACATTATACGCATCCGCATATTCGCTCATATCAAAACGCACCATGCGCTGCGAGTTGCCAAACATGAACTGCGTCAGGACTTTTACCAATTCGGTTTTGCCAACACCAGTGGGGCCCACAAAAAGAAAAGAAGCAACCGGTTTGCCAGTGGGAGTCAGAGCTGTTTTTACGGCTGCCAATGTATTGACGATCCCCTCAATAGCCTTGGGTTGCCCGAAAACACTGGCGTTGAATTGTTGCTGCACGGCTTCGGGGTCCATCGGAATGTCAGGGTCAACGATGAAAGGCGGCATTCCTGTTTCTTCGCAAAAATGGGCAATGACTTCTGCTCGGCTGATTGGTCGCTTGGGTTTTGGCTGATTGAACAACATATTTTCCAGAAAACGGATGGGGCGGCCGGGCATCCCGGCATAAGGTACAAAGCGCCGATTGAGCCGAATCACCTCGCGGATGGCACTTTCGTCAATGTGTATTGCTCTGCCTGCTGCTAAGCTGTTTACTTTTTGCAAAATGATTTGTTCGAGGTCTTCGCGGGGCTCCTGCAATCGGATAATTTGAAAAAAAGCAGGAAAATTAGGGCTTCTCAATTCGATGCGCCGGAGTTCTTCTTCCGAGCATTCCGAAAGGATAACCACCTCGCCCCGGCTGATGTAGTTGCGTAGGAAATCGGCGAGGCTCACGTCGCTGCCCGCGTATTGCCCCACTTCAAAGAGTTCTGCGAGATTGCGAATAAAAAGAATGTGTTCGCTGTTGACCAATTCGCGGCAGAAAAGTGCGGCGTTATTTTCCCAAGCACCGCCATCGTCGGTAAGAGCGCGGATGAGTCTGGCGGCAGTCGTTTCCCAGATTTGCTCGCGGAGGCGACGCTTTTTTTGCTGGCGTACCAACTCCCATACCAATGCCGTCTTGCCTACCCCGGAAGGGCCTACTAACAATACGCTGCGATTGAAAGAGCTGTTTAAGGCTCTGGTCAGTTGGTCGAGCCAAATTTCCATGCCAAAAGCTACCTGTTTTTTAACCTCCAGCGCCTGCGCGGCTTTGGGGAGTAGCGGTACGCCTTCGTTTTTGTCGAATGCCTCTACTTCTGCTGGCGTGGGGGCCTTGAGCTCCATGTCTTCGCGGAGCACTTCTACGGCTTCGTACCAGATAGTAGCCACCACATTTTGCAGGGCACTGAGTCGCTTTTGCCGATTGAAATTGAGGCGAACGGCCTCTTGTAGCTGGTTCTTCAGCGCTTCGGGTTTTTTGCTGTGCACTTCTATGCCGAGGGTGGGTATCAGCCCGAGCATGCCGTCTGGATGCGCGTGAAAAAAGTAATTGAAACTAAGTGCAAAAGCCGGATAACTGACTCCATCTTTAGCGGCAGGAAAATCAACCGTAAGCGTATCTTGCTGAAAATCAGCGGCAAGCAATTCATTGAGCAGCTTTTGAAAGTGACCTTTGTTCAAAACATACTGCTGTAGTGTTTCGGCGTATTGACCCGCCAGGATTTCAAATTTTTCGCCGATGCGCAACACTTCTTGGTCCGAGCGAGGTATTAAAAGATGGTCGCCGGATTGAAACTGAATGCGAAAAGCGTAGAAAGGAATGCTAATTTTATAAGCCATGCACTGCCCCGGTTTTTATAACGAATGTAATGTATTCGCTTGTTTTGCGAGTGTAATGTAACAAAAGTTTTTTGTTTTGCAAGTGCATTTTTTTTGTAAATGTAATAGCCTGCAAGGTGCTTAAATTGCCTTGACTACATAATATTGTAGTTTTTATATTTTGTAAAATTCTAAAAAAGAGCATTTTGAGAATAAAAAATTGCGTTATTTTCAATGTAAAACCTTGAGCCGCGAACAGCAATATCTCATCACGTACCAGTACTTAAACCATTACTAAATATAATAATAATGATTCAGGAAAAGGGTAGGGGGCATGGTTTCTTTATATAATAATCACCCCTTCGGCGGGGTCGCCATAGCTTTGGTGCTGGTTTTGTACATAACGCCAACCGCTGAGCAAGGCTAATAAAGCATCCACATGATGCCAGGTGGGCAAATCGGATACCTGCGATGCTGCAATAGGCCAGGCGGCTAATATTTTCGCGGTGATAGCAGGAATGTGCGCCATCGCTTTTTTATAATGGCTGCGGTCGAGTGCCAGCGCATCGGCCAAGCGGGCAGGATAGACCTCCAGCACCGTGATGCCTGTTTGGTGCAGTGCATTTTTCAATTGTATGGCCCGAGCGGTGAGTCCTCCAAGAAACATCGGTGACATGGCTTGCAACTCCCGGTCGCCGGCGCGGTAGAAATAGTCGGAGTATCGGTCGGGGGCGCTATACACGCCCGGCAGCGATAGCGGCGCGTCCATGAAAATACATTGCGGCCGATGCGCTTGCGCCCAGTCGAGAATCAGTTGGTCGGCATCCTGTTTTTTGGCAGCAGCCACTAATTGAATAGCGTCTGGGGTATCCTGCCAAGCAATTACGGTAGTGCCGGCAAGCTTGCTGCCATAGTCAATGCCCGCTATTTTATTCATTCGTAAACATCTGTTTTACAAGGGCTTAAACTTTAAAGTTTTAAATAGTTCATTGGCGACGGGTTCGTGTAGTTGTTGTACGTGATAAATTACTCCGGCTTGCAGGTAGAAAGGCTCGCGCTCGTTGAGTTTATTGCTAATATAATTTTGCAATGCGGCATCGTCTAAAGTGGCAAGCAGTGGTCGTTTATTTTTTCCGGCTTGCAATCGCTGAAAAAGAATATCTACGGGGGTTTGCAGGTACACTGTGACGCCGTGTCGGTTCATCCAATCCATATTGTCAAAAAAACAAGGAGTACCGCCGCCGCAGGCTATCACCGCTTCGGGCAGCTCGGCTGTGCGGTGCAGGGCCGCGCGCTCCATTTGCCGAAAGGCAGCTTCGCCTTCCTGTGCAAAAATGCTGGTGATAGAGCGCTGTTCGTGCTGTTCCATATAATCATCCAAATCGAGAAAGGGCATCTGTGCGGCCTTAGCCAATTGGCGTCCGACGTGGCTTTTGCCGCTGCCCATAAAACCGATGAGAAAGATACGCATTTGTGAGTGAATATTTTCGGGGCAACAATCCCTTGCGCAATTTGGTTTTGTTTTCAATGAGAAATGCTACTTTTGCAATAAAATAGCGTGGTGCAAATGGAAAAAATACTTGCTTTTAGTGCATTATTGTTGCTATCAATGGCTTGTCAGCCAAAGCGCTCGGCGGAAGGAGCTGCCTTGCAGGAGATTAATGTTGGAGAGGGCGTAGCGGACATCATCCGCAACCCGGCCTCGGCTTCGGGCGGTGAAGACACATCGCAGCTTGCCAAAATCACTTTTGTAGAAGAGCTGCACGACTTTGGCGAGGTGTATGAAGGCGATATTGTGGTGCATGCCTTTCGCTTTACGAATACCGGCAAGACCCCCCTGCTGATTAGCGAAGCGCGCTCTTCCTGCGGCTGTACGGTGCCGGAGTGGCCCCAAAGCCCCATTGCGCCGGGCGAGAGTGGCGAAATCCGGGCGCGTTTTGACTCGAATGGCAGAACGGGGCAGCAGCAAAAAACCATTACGGTATTAGCCAACACTTATCCGATGGGCACTTCGGTACGCCTGAGCGGTCGGGTATTGCGCAAAGCAGAGTAAAACCGTTTTGAATTGAATTAAAAAAAATGTAATCGAAAAACCTGTAAAGAAATGGTATCATTTGATGTATTGTTATTACAAGCTGGAGGAAGCGCCGGCACCATCAATTTCTTATTTCTGGGCGCTATGCTGCTCATTTTCTGGCTGTTCTTAATTCGGCCACAGGCCAAGCGGCAGCGGGAGCAGAAGTCCTTTCAAGACGGCTTGACGCGGGGCGAGGAAGTCGTCACCTCTAGTGGTATTTTGGGCAAAATCACCCGGATTGATGATGAAATACTCACCTTAGAAATCGGCAATAAGGCGCATATCCGTGTGATGCGCAATGCTATTTCCAAAGAAATGACCGAATCGGTATATGCAAATATGGGAAAGACTAAAAAAGCAAACGATAACGATAAGAAATCGGAAGATACAGATACGACTCCGGGAGGATAGAGCGGTTCTGTTCGTTTGTTTCGGCATTGCGTTGTTTTTCTGGCTGTTGGTCAAGCTATCGAGGACGTATCCGAGCTATAAAACGGTGCGCATAGAATTTGTCTTGCCGGAAGGGCGGGCTTTCAGTGAGCAGCCACCGGCGTTCATCCGTCCGTTGATAGAGGGCCGCGGCTGGGAGTTGATGTTCGATTTTTTTATTGGGCAAGAGATTATACTGCGGTATAACCTTGCGGAGACAAGCATGTACGAACTTTCGTCGGAACAATTGCGCAGCGACATTCACCAGCGCATTGCTTTTAGCAATATTCGTATTACCGATTTGAATGCCAACGATATCCGCCTGACGCTGGAAGAAACGACCACCCGACGTGTGCCTGTCATCTTACAGGATTCGCTGGGGTTTGTATCGGGATACCACTTGACGCGCCCGGTGCAAATCCGTCCAGATAGTGTAACGCTAACCGGCCCGGCTTCTGCACTGGCGGAAATTGAGTCTTGGGCAACTAAGCCGCTCGTGCTGCTGAATCTGAAAAGTAATGTAACGCAAGTAGTACCTCTGAGCCGTCCGCCGGATGAAATAATGCTCGAAATAACGGAAGTACAAGCCAATATTCAAGTGGAGCAAGTGACCGAAAAATCCCTCTTCATTCCCTTGCACATTCGCAATGCGCCTGCCGACAGCCTGCGCTATTTTCCGGAGGTGGTGAAAGTGACCTGTGTAGTGGGGCTAAGTGATTATAATAACATCAGTGTTAATGATTTCCGCCTTGAAATAGACTTAGCGCGAGCCGAATCTAATGCTGGAAAAAACACCGTGCCGATTGTCATCGCCCAGCAGCCGCCTTATGTTATCAGTGTGCGATTTTCGCCAAAAGCAGCCGAATTTTTTATTTTGAAAGAAGAATAAACCCATGCTGCAATGAAGTAATGGGACATTGTTATTTTGTTAATGTTGTTTGTTAATTCGGGCAGGGCTTTAAAAAAGGTTGATGGGTTGATGGGGCGAATCGGGGAATGGGGTTTAGACAGGTTTAAAGGTTGAGAAGTTGAAGGGTTGAGAGCGCGTCTAAAATCTATCGTCTATCATCTATTATCTAAAAATTGGCATCTAAAAATCTGACATCTGGCATCCCAAAATCTAACTTCTATCGTCTATTATCTATCATCTACCTATAACGACACCATGAAACAATCACTTTTGCTATTCGCCTGTTTGCTGATGCTGCTGCCGCTTGGTGCGCAGGAAGTAAAGCCTTTTAATTTCAAGGCAGGGAAACCGCTGGTGCTCAAATCTGAAGTGTTGGCCCAGTTGTTTGATAAAACTTGGACCAGCTATCGGCAGTATAGCCTTTTAAACAATGAGGCAGCACCCTCGCAGTCGGGTTTTTTAGCTTTGAAAATACGCGATAACAACCAGTATCAGATTTCGGATGGCGGCAGGCGTGAGCAAGGCACTTGGGCGCTCGCGGGCCGCAACCAACTGAAGCTGACTCCCGAAGATGCCCCTGCCACCAACACCGGAAGCACTTATCTCATTTATCATATTTCGGCTACGGATATTGTGCTGGTAAAAGCCGCTGAAGCAGAACACCCGGGCAGAATCATTTGTGGTAAAGGCGCTAAGATAATCTCATTGGAAGAGACGCCTGAAGGCAACATGCGCAAGGAAACCCGTGAGCAGCGCGAAAAAAATGCCTTGATAGACGAAATTAAAATCGAATACCTGTTGCGAGGTAATAAAAAAATGCCCAATTTGACAACTATGAATAAATCGCAACTTACGCAAGTACGCAATGACATTTTGCGCGGCAAAGCTACCGACCGCACATCGCTGCTGCGCGACGAGGTAAAAGCAGCCCATTTCATGCGAAAATTGGAACTACCCGCTGATTTCAACGAAATGAACTACCGGCAACTCAAGAAGCTGAAGCAACAAATTTCGAACATGTAATACCTTCAAAAATGATTTCGCAACGGAGCGTTCAGGAGGTACTCGACACCGTAAAGGTGGAGGATATTGTCGGTGACTACGTCAATTTGAAACGACGCGGCACCAACCTGATCGGCCTTTGCCCTTTTCACAACGAAAAAACGCCTTCCTTTTCGGTTTCGCCAAGCAAAGGTATTTACAAATGTTTTGGCTGTGGGCAGGGCGGAAATGCTGTGCAATTCCTCATGGAGCACGAACAATTTACCTTTCCGGAAGCCATCCGCCATTTAGCACAGCGCTACAATATCAAATTGGAAGAAACCGAAACCTCACTCGAAGCTATTCAGGAAAAACAATTGGCGGATAGCCTTTACATTATCAACGAATACGCCAAAAAATTTTACGCGGAGCAGCTTTTTCTTACCGACCGAGGCAAAAGCGTAGGATTGAGCTATTTCAAACAACGCGGCTTTCACGAAGAAACTATCCGCAAATTTGGACTCGGCTTTGCCTCCGAAAAACGCGATGCCTTTACCTTGCGCGCCATTAACGACGGGCACAACATCGAACTGCTGCGCAAGCTCGGCCTCACCACCCAATACGACACCGACTTCTTCCGCGACCGGGTGATGTTCACTATTCACAATCTCTCTGGCAAGGAAGTAGCTTTCGCCGGACGCATTCTCAACAAAGACGCCAAGGCACCCAAGTATATTAACTCGCCAGAAACCGATATTTATAATAAAAGCAAGACGCTGTACGGGCTGTTTTTTGCTAAAAAAGCCATCCGCGACGCCGACGAGTGCATTCTGGTAGAGGGTTATACCGATGTAATTTCGCTGCACCAGAGCGGCATTGAAAATGTAGTGGCTTCTTCTGGTACTTCGCTCACGGTGGAGCAAATTCGCCTCATCAAGCGTTACACGCCGCAGGTCAAGGTGTTGTACGATGGCGATGTAGCCGGAGTAAAAGCTGCGCTGCGCGGCTTAGATTTGCTGTTGGAGCAGGATATGAATGTGAAAATTGTACTGTTGCCAGATAAAGAAGACCCCGACTCCTACCTGACGCGGGTAGGCAGCGCTGCTTTTCAGGCATACATTACAGATGCGGCCAAGGATTTTATTACTTTCAAAACCGATTTGTTGCTCAAAGATGCAGGCAATGATCCGGTGAAAAAGGCCGCTTTGGTAAAAGACATTGTAGCCAGCATCGGCAAGATACCCGACCCGGTGAAGCGCGCTTTTTTTACGCAGGAATGCGCCCGCATGATGGGCCTCGACGAGCAGCTATTGGTGCAGGAGACCAATAAAGTTCTAATTCAAACCTTAAAAAAACGGCAGCAGCGCGAAGATGCTCAGCCGCGCCCGTCAGAAAAAGCCGAGGAAGGGCTAATATCCGTCTCGGAAGCAGACCCGGTAGCTCCGACCAATGCGCCAACTGCGGCCGCTGTGGGCGATGAGTTTCAGGAGCGGGATATTGCTCGGATATTGGTGCTAGCGGGAGGTGAAATTTTCGATGAAGCCACACAACTTACCGTAGCCGAATACGTCATCGGGAGCATTGAAGATGTGATAGAAAGTTTCGACCACGCACTATACCAGCGTATTGTGCTCGAAGCGCGCAGCCAGCTACTCAACAAGCTACCGCTTGATGCACAATTTTTCTTGCGTCATGCCGATCCAGCTATCAGCCAATTGGCGGTCAGCCTGAGTGCCTCGCCTTACGAATTTAGTGAAAACTGGGAAAAACGCTGGGAAATATACCTCAATCAAAAAACACCGGAGCAAAACTTCCTCAAGGACAGTGCACAGGCTTTGCAGCGTTTCAAACTGCGCAAGATTATGCGACTATGCGCCCAGAATCTACAACGTATCACCGAGCTTAGTCAAAGTCAGGATGCCGACCAGTTGATGGCGCACCTCAAGGTACAACAAAGACTGAACGACATGCGCAATGCTTTAGCAAAGGAGCTGGGTACAGTAGTGTTATAATGGGGTCGGTTCAAATAGGTAAAGATACAAAGCACCATAAAAATCAAAACACCATGAAACCATTTCTTATTCTGCTGCTATTATTGTCGGGCGTTTTCATTGGGCAGGCGCAAAACGGCACACCCGCTACGGCTGGCGCGCGCGGGGCGGCTATGGGCAATGCTTCCGTAGCTTTCAAAGATATAAATAGTGCTTTCAGCAACCAGGCGGGGCTGGCCTATCTGTCAGATCTGGCGTTTATAGCCATAGCCGAGCAGCGCTTTCTCATTACAGAATTGCAAACTATTTCGGCGGCGGCGGTGCTCCCGACTAATTCCGGTACGTTTGGCTTGACGCTCAATTACTTTGGCTTCGAGGCATTCAACCAGCAAAAAATTGGATTAGCTTATGCACGCAAGCTATTCGAGGGGGTCTCCATTGGCGGTCAGGTGCTGGCACTCCAAACGCGCATCCCAGAGTATGGCAGCGCAACGAATGTATCATTTGAATTGGGCATTCTCACCCAATTAGTACCAACCCTACAACTCGGCGTGCACCTCTACAGCCCTATGCGCATTGAAATCACACCCGGCGAAAATCTACCAACGGTTTTTAAATTAGGATTGGCATACTTGCCCTCCGAGCGCGTCACCTGTGCTGCCGAGGTAGAAAAAGATATTGATTTTCCGGCGCGGGCCAAATTTGGCATTGAATATCAAATCGTGGAGCAACTGCATCTGCGCACCGGTATTGCTACTAATCCGGTCAACCTCGCTTTTGGGGTGGGCTATGGTTTTGATAATGGATTGCTATTCGATATCGCCTCTATGTATCATCAAATTCTGGGCTTCACACCTACGGTAACCATCGCTTTTCAACGCAAAAAATCATGAATATTCTTTTGGTGGCAGCTACCCCTTTTGAAATTGAGCCGGTTTTGGCACATTTGCGGTCGGATTACATTGAATACGAGCCTTTTCATTTTCAACGAGGCGAACAACAAGTAGCAGTGCTCATCACGGGTGTCGGGCTGCCACTAACGGCGTACAGCATGGGGCGCGTCCTGGCGCTTCAGGCCTACGATTTGGCGATAAACGCGGGCATTGCAGGAGCTTTTCGGCGCGACTTGCCAATTGGGGCAGTAGTTGAGCTTGTCTCGGATATTTTTGGTGACCTGGGCGTAGAAGAAGCGGACGGCACTTTTACCGATATACATACTTTAGGCTTGATTGATCCCAACCAGGCTCCTTTTCAAGAAGGCGTATTGTGCAATCCTGCTCCCGGTGGTTTTTTACCTGCAATGAAAGGGCTGAGTATCAATAAAGTACACGGTTTTGCGCCAAGCATCGAAGCGATACAAAACCGCTTTGCACCTGAGGTAGAAACAATGGAAAGCGCCGCTTTTTTCTATGCTTGCCTGATGCAAGAGCAGCCGTTTCTGGCTATTCGTGCCATTTCTAATTACGTAGAGCCACGCAATCGGGACAATTGGAATATCCCGCTGGCCATAGAACAACTCAACGCTGCCTTATTCCAGATGCTGGCTGCGTTTTGAGCAAGGCTTTTGGTAAATATGTGCCGGTTTGCCAGAAAACTTTTTATTTTTACCAATGCAGAATTTTGTTGAAAATCATCTAAAACCGAACACTTTTTCCAATGAAAAAAATATTGGTTGCCAACAGGGGCGAAATCGCATTGCGCGTGATGCGTACCGCTCATAAAATGGGCATTCGGACGGTTGCTATCTATTCAGAAGCCGATCGCAATATGCCACACGTGCGCTTTGCTGACGAAGCCGTTTGTGTGGGGCCGCCGCCTTCCAAAGATTCTTACTTACGGGGCGATAAGATTGCAGACATTGCCCAACGGCTCGGTGTGGACGGCATCCATCCGGGCTACGGTTTTTTGAGTGAAAATGCGCAATTCGCGCAAATGGTTGAAGATAAAGGCATTACGTTTATCGGCCCTCGCCCCAAAGCTATTGAAATGATGGGCAGCAAACTGGCAGCCAAAGACGCTGTAAAGCAATTTGAGGTGCCGATGGTGCCTGGTGTGGATCACGCGATTAGCGATTTGGAAGAAGCGCGCAAGGTGGCGCAAGCAATTGGCTATCCGGTACTGATTAAGGCTTCGGCTGGCGGTGGTGGCAAAGGAATGCGGGTGGTAGAATCGGATGCAGAACTCAAAGAGCAAATGGAGCGCGCTATCAGCGAAGCAACTTCGGCTTTCGGCGACGGCTCGGTTTTTATTGAAAAATTCGTTACATCGCCCCGCCATATTGAGATACAAGTATTGGCAGATATGCACGGCAATGTGGTCTATCTGTTTGAGCGTGAATGCAGTGTGCAACGCCGACACCAAAAAGTAGTGGAAGAAGCACCCTCTGCCATCCTCACGCCCGCTATGCGCCAGGCCATGGGCGAAGCCGCAGTGAAAGTAGCCAAATCCTGTGATTATCTTGGTGCCGGCACCGTAGAATTTCTGGTGGACGATCAACGCAAGTTTTACTTTCTGGAAATGAATACCCGCCTGCAGGTGGAGCACCCCGTCACGGAAATGATTACCGGGCTTGATTTGGTGGAGCAACAAATTCGCATTGCGCGGGGCGAACGCCTGAGTTTTGCGCAAGAAGACCTCCGCATCAATGGGCACGCCGTAGAATTGCGGGTATATGCTGAAGATCCGCTGAATAATTTTCTACCTAATGTCGGCAAATTAGAAACGTACCAGCGCCCAGTCGGGGAGCATATTCGCCTTGACGATGGCTACGAAGCAGGTATGGATATTCCGATTTATTACGATCCGATGATTGCCAAATTGGTAACCTGGGGAGTCAACCGGGAAGGTGCCATTCGGCGGATGCTCGAAGCGATTAGTCAGTATGAAATCAAAGGTGTGCGTACCACCTTGCCATTTGGGCAATTTGTGTTTGAGCACGAGGCTTTTTTGAGCGGCGATTTCGACACGAATTTTGTTAAACAATATTTTACGCCAGAGGCCATCAAGGAAAAAGAAGCCAAAGAAGCGGAATTGGCCGCGCACATAGCTGCACAGTTGTACGAAGACGCGCACCAGCAGTTGCAAGTACCACACGTACCTACTTCGCCCTGGTGGAAGGTATTGCGTTGATTGTGAGCGTATTACATTTTACGTGCTCAATTGATATACAATCGCTGGAAAGGCACAATCACATCGTTTTCTAAGTTATTCAGCATTTTCAGGCGCTCCGGCGAGATGCCGTACATCCGGGCGATACGAAATAGGGTATCACCTTCCTTGACGGTATGGGTAGCGCGTTGAATACCCGCAGCTTCATATTCGCGTACCGGTACGGTCTGGTCGTAGGCTGGTGGTACTTGATTAATCATACCGGCACGGCGAGCCAATTCTGGGCTGAGTGCTGTACCGCCTTTGGGTTGCATACCTTCCGGAATATCGGATTGCATATAAAATTGCGGCGTGATTCGATCATCTGTATTGAAATTGTAAGGTGCAAAAGCAGCCGATTTTTCAGTAAAACCGGGTGTTTGGTCGTAGCTTGCCGGGCCGCTTTGTTCGCGTGGCGGTGCAGCTGCAAAGCCGGTAGTTGGCAGGCAGTCCGTCGTTTTCAGCGGTTGTCCTATTTTTACTACTTCATCCGGTCCAAGCCCATTGACAGAACGGAATCGCGCTTCCGAAAAGCCATATTTCAGCGCAATGGAAGCGGCTGTCTCGCCCGGCAACACTACATGATAGCCAGATGTTTTTTCCCAAGCGCGTTCCCAGGCAGCCTTGGCTACTGGGTCTGGCCCTTTTGCCTGCATCGTTTGGTCGTAAGGCGCGGGCAATGTCACTACCTGTTTCTGGTTGACAGTTTGGGGCGCAGGCGTTTTGGCGGTCAGGGTATTTTCGGCTACGCGCAGCTTGTCGCAAGGGCGGATGACATTAGACGAAAGTCGGTTCCACGTTTTGATCTGCGGCACCGTCACTTGGTAGGTTTGCGCTATTCTGAAAAGCGTTTCGCCTTTTTGTACAATATGAAAACCATTACCCGATGCTTCTCCGCAGGGATTGGCGGCAGCAATTGGTTTGGCAGGCGTTTTGTCGTACGTTTCTACACCTTTCACGGCGAGTTGGTCTGCAGGGGTTGCATCTGCTCCTTTTGGCTTGGCAGCTTCTGGCTTGCAAAGCAGCCGCAGGTACTCGGTGGGCGTATAATCATTCACTTTTTCTAAGCGCAAGGTATTATTAATGGCATCGTCAGCATTTTTGCCGATTCTTTCCTCCTGCAACCCTACCTCCGGTATCAACACAAAATCGGTGTGTGGCTGCGCTTCGTCGGGCGCTATCCGACGGAAAATGTAAGCTCCGCTGCAATCACTTTCTAATTTACCTTCAAAAAAAATAGTGGCGCGGCCCGATTGGCCAGTGGCAATATTTTCGCCCACTACGCCTCGGTTGGTATTAAAAGCAAAACTATAACGTGCTGATACATAAGTCATTGCCTGACCAATGTGTTGAAAATAGGAGGCTTGTTGCACCTGATTGATGCTGTAGCGATTGTTGGGCAGCCGGAGCACCATGAATACTAAATTACGCCGGTTATTAACGGATTCTACCAATGACTCGTCGAACAAGGGCGCACCGCAGCCATATACCTGAGGTGGCATAAACTCCTGAATCTGTTGACCTTCGGTGCCAATTTCGAGAAAAATATCCTCCACATCACTCGCCTTAATGCGATACACGATGTGCTGCTGCGCCGTGCCGTTGGCAGTAGTGCGTGCATACACGAGCCGATCCATGCAGGTCGCATCATGGAAAATATAAATACTGGCGGCATTTAGCGGGGGGATGGTGGCTACCAGAAGCAAACAAATCGTTAGAAGCTGAGTTTTGATGGTCATACCGTTTGCTTTGATACAGATGTAATAATCTGTGGTATTTAATTTAAAAATCAATGACTTATGCAAAGTTTCAATAAAAATCTGAATAAAACAATATGTTGAACGAAAATTTAACCAAAAAGATTGCATTTTTTACCTTTTTTTGTAAAAAGAGGCGTAGATACATCATCTGAATACTACAAACCGCCGCAAAAATGCTATTTTCGAGCTAAATTCATCCTAAAGGATGACCTCCGGAAACGTTAGAGACAATAAATTTCGGCAAATTTTTCTATTTTGGTGCAATAGCCAATGGTATTATATAAAAATAAACCTATCATGGTGCATAATAAAATACGGCTTAGGCAATTATTTTTGTTATTATTATTACCTCTTTTTGGGGCATGGCTGCCAGCGCAAACACCTGTCATAGACAGTTTGCAAAACCTCTTGCGCACGGCAAATGATACTACGCGTATCAATGCACTGAATGAACTATCGCGACACTACGTACAAGATTCCATGGAGTTGTCAGTGTATTATATCCGCGAGGCTTTACAAGCATCAAGAGCTATTAATTACACCAAAGGCATTATACATGCGCTTAGAAATCAGGGCGTTGCCGCAGATGTTCGCGGTGATTTAGGACAAGCAGTTGCATCGTATGATGAGGCTATGACGATTACAGAAGGCAAGCCACAGTGGCTCAAAGAGCACGCCAGCTTGTTGCTAAATAAAGGTGTAGCTTATTATTATGCAGGCGACTTGGGGCAGGCGCTTCAATATTATTTGGAGGCCGAGGCGGTGTATGAAAAACTCAATGAAGACTGGGCGTACGCCCGGCTGCTAAATAACTTGGCGGTTGTGTATCGTCGGCTGAACCGTTATGATGATGCGATTCGTATTTACAAAAAATCTTTGGCTATTAAAGAAAGTGTCAAAGACAGTATTGGCGTGGCAAATACGCTAAATAATATAGGGTTGGTGTATGGTTATATGAAGGATTATAATAATTCTGAAAAATATCTACAATCGGCGAAGCAATTATATCAAAAATTAGGGGAAGTAAATGAAGCGCAGTCAGTAAATATATCATTGGGTAATGCATTATACGAAATGAATCGCTTGGATGAAGCCAAGAGCGCTCTGTTAGAATTGTTTAGCTATAATCTAACCGGGGTTCGATTTTATGAGATAATAATGTCTAAATTGGCATTGGCGCGTATTTACGTGCGGCAGAAAGATTATGCAAGTGCAAAGGAATGGTTAGATAAAGTAGAGCCGGAAATTATACAAACAAACTTCAACACGGTTAAAAGTAATTTTTACGAATTGAAAGCCTATGCTATGCACGGCCTAAACCAGCATGAGGAAGCTTATAAAGCTTTATTAGAGCATAAATTTTATGCAGATACGCTGTTGTCAGAAGAGCGACTGAAGTTAGAAGCAGAAATGGAGACTAAATATTTGACTAAGGAAAAGGAAAATTTGATACAAATTCAAGAGTTGGAGTTGCAAAAAAATCGGCGGGAGCGGATAGCCTACATCGCTGTGCTGGCGGGCTTGGTCATTATTTTTCTGCTCGGCTATCGGCTGCTGCGGCTACGTAAAAAAGCCAACCTTTTGTTAAGTGAAAAAAATGATCGGATTGAAAAAGTATTGGGTGAAAAAGAGGCATTACTAAAAGAAATTCATCATCGGGTAAAAAACAATTTGCAAATTATATCCTCATTATTAAGCCTACAATCGCGGCAGATAGAAGACCCTAAGGCGCTGGAAGCCATTCAAGAAGGGCGCAATCGAGTTCATTCTATGGCACTTATTCACCAAAATTTATATCAAAATGAAGATTTGGTAGGCGTAGATGCAGTAGAATATATCGAAAAATTAACGGATAGTCTTTTGTCTAATTATAATATTAGTTCGCAGCAGATTACTATTGCTACGGATATTGACCCTTTGAAATTAGATGTAGATACTATCATACCGCTTGGCTTGATACTTAACGAATTGATTAGCAATGCTTTGAAATATGCTTTTGCGGATAATCGCCCCGGCAGAATATATGTGGCGCTGAAGCAGGAGGGGGAAGGGCTGCGCTTGCGTATTGCTGATAATGGACGAGGTTTGTCGCATGATTTTAATATCGAGGAACTCAAAAGCTTAGGATTCCGTTTAGTAAAAGCATTCACGCAAAAATTAGAGGGCGAACTAAATATTCAGTCGGAGCAAGGCACTAAAATTGATATTTATATTCCAAATTATAAAGCAGCTTAATGTCAACGATTCGTATTTTAATCGTGGAAGATGAACCGCTCATTGCGGAAGACATTCGGGAATACCTCACCAATGCGGATTATTCGGTGTGTGCAGTAGCGCATAATAAGGCTCAGGCCCTGCGTGCGCTCGAAATGCAAACGCCCGATATGGCCCTGCTCGATATTAATCTCGGTGGTAATATGGACGGACTTGAACTGGCACAAATTATTAATGAACAATATTATGCACCTTTTATTTTTTTGACATCTTATTCACACAAATCTATCATAGAACAAGCGAAGGTGACCCGCCCAATGGGCTATATTTTAAAACCTTTTAATGAAAAAGACTTATATTCGAGTATCGAAATCGGGTTGTATAACTTTTCGCAGGGTGCCCGCCCTCGGCACCTGAGCTTAGAGCGATTGAATCAGCGCATTGATAGCCCCCTGACGGAAAAAGAATTTGAAATATTACAATCGGTGTACGAAGGATGTACCAATAAACAAATGGCGGAGCAGCATTTTGTAAGTATTAATACGGTAAAAACGCACTTGCAAAACCTTTATGATAAGTTAGATGTGCGCTCTCGTTCGGAAGCTATTGCTAAGTTGCGTAAGTTGTTGATTTGATGTGTTTTACTGGGGATGAATGGGGTGAATAGGGGAATGGGGTTTACAGGTTGAGTGCCCTGTACTAAAGTCTGGCATCTAATATCTCAAGATCTAATACATGGTAAGGAAAAAAGTTGTTGTTCTGAGTGGGGCGGGCATCAGTGCCGAGAGTGGTATTAGTACTTTTCGGGATGCCGGAGGGCTATGGCAGCAGCATGACATTATGGAAGTAGCCTCGATAGATGGTTGGTACAAGAATCCTGCCTTGGTGTTGGAATTTTACAATGCTCGTCGTCGGCAATTGCACGAGGTGCATCCCAATGCGGCGCATGCGGCCTTGGTGGCGCTGGAGTCAGCATACGAGGTACACGTAATCACACAAAATGTGGACGACCTACACGAGCGGGCGGGCAGTAGCCGGGTGCTGCATCTGCATGGCGAGCTGTTTAAGGCGCGTAGCACAAAAAATCCAGAGCTGGTGTATGATTGGCGAACTGACATTACACTCGACGACCGTTGCGAGCTGGGCAGCCAACTGCGGCCGCACATCGTTTGGTTTGGTGAAGTAGTACCGCTCATTGAGGTGGCCGCCACGGAGGTATTGGATGCAGATATTGTAATTGTAATCGGTACTTCCTTGCAGGTGTATCCGGCTGCTGGGCTGGTGAGTTTTGCTCCGATGGATGCACAAATGTATTATATTGACCCTTCTGCGGATGCCAGTGCGGCAAAAAGAGCGGCTCGCTCATTAGAAATCATTCCAACAAAAGCCACCGTTGGCGTACCGGCATTGGTAGAGCGACTGCTTACCTCGGCTTGAACATGGCCGCCAGCCCGAAAGTCCAATAATAGTCATTATTGCCGGGGTTGGCCGCAATGCTGATCCCATCAAGATAATCGGTGAAAGTGACACGACCGGCTATTTCGGCGCAGATGGTCCATTTACTATTGATATCGTAGCGCGCGCCAATACCAAGCGGGAGCACCATTTGCACTTTGGAGTAGCTGGCTCGAATGTCTTGAATAATAGGATTCTGGCTTCCCGGATTGCCAATAGTAGGAAAGTTTGGTTTGGGATTGATAAAAGCCAGTCCCATGCCTCCCATCAGGTAGGGTGATATCAGCAGGCTGGTGCTTCCCCCTCTCAGTTCTCGCTCCTTGCCAAAAGGCTCCCATTCCGCCAGCCCGCTCATTTCTACAAGGCTACTTTGAAAGCTAAAGCCGCGGCTTTCGCGCTCTGGATAGTCCATGTCGGAGGCAGCAATTCTGCCAACAATCAGGTTGGCGCGGAAGTTGAGCGTATAATAGTACCGATAGCGAGAGGTGAGGCCGATAGCTACATTGGATTGGCTTAAATCTACGGTTCGGGGTATCAAATCGCCTTGATAGTTGATTCCTCCGAGAAACATGCCCACTTCCCATTCGGAATTTTGTGCATGTGAAAATACAATTTGCAAGAGCAGCAACGCAGATAGTGTGAGCTTTTTCATACTAAAGCAGTTGTGTGTTTTTGGGAATTTTTTGAAAGCTGTGTGTGGCACAAAAGTACAGAAACTATTTTTTTTAGTGTAATTTAAAGGCAATTAAGCCCAAACATTAACATACTTTCTGTTATGGGTTGCTCGGTTTTGCTTGTATCACAGGTGTTATAAAAAAGCGTTGCGGCAGCGACAAAAAGTTGTCGGGTAGTTCAATAGCCGTTCGTGCTTCTTTTAGTACATCCAACCATGCTGGCTCAATGCTAAAATGTTTCTCGTCAATGATGCCATCGCCGTTGGTATCCATCAGGGGGCAGCCGCCTTTCCAGGTGAGGCCCGCCAGTCGAGGGCACCAGTCATCTAGGTCGGCAATGCCATCGCCATCGGTATCGGGGCAGCCATTGGTGTATTCAGGGCCGGGCGCATCGGGGCAGCGGTCGTCTTTGTCAGGGATGCCATCGCCGTCGCGGTCGGGGCAGCCGCCGAGTATTTTTACGCCGGGTTCATCGGGGCAAAGATCTTCGGCATCTTCTACGCCATCGCCATCGCGATCGGGGCAGCCTCTGGCTGTGATGTGCCCAAAGATGTCCGGGCAGCGGTCTTCTTTATCAGGAATACCATCACCGTCGCGGTCTTTGGCATAAAATCGAATCGTAAGCGTTACACCTGCAAAGGCATACCAATCGCCGGTATTGGGGTTTCCGGCTTGGCTCACTCCGTCAATATAGTCGGTAAAAGCATAGCGCGTGCCGCCTTCCAGCCCGAGGGCCAAGCGCTTGCTTAGGTCTATTTTAATGCCGGCACCCACTGGCATAGCAAAATGCTGCTGCGGATAAGACACCGCTTGGTCGCGCTGGACGGCCTCCGGGGCTTCGCCATTGGCTAACTTGCCAAAAGTGGTATTTACATTATTGATAGCCAGACCGCCACCCGCAAAGAGGTACGGCGAAATGATGCGTTTGTATTCATTGAAAGCGGGATAGCGTTTTTTGCCGAAAGGCTCCCATTCCAGCAAGAAAGAGGATTCGATGAGCCGAGACTGAAAACTGTACTGTCTTTTTTCGGAAAAACCGGGATTGTCAAAATTTAAATCAGAGCCAGACAACTCTCCATAGGTAGCACCGATGCGCATAGCCCAATTGGGATTGAAATAATAACGAAGCGCAAGGCCCGCCGCCAGATTGGTTTCCGCTGGATACGGGTACCAGGTAGGCACCAAGTCACCTTGATAATTGGCACCGCCCAGCAAAAGTGTTCCTTCCCACTTGTGTTGCGCGCCAAGAAACAGCGGCAGCAACAGCAAGCTTAATGTCCATAGGGTGTAGTGTTTCAATTTCATGCACGCGCTTTTTTCTTGCTCACAGTATTCTGTCAGTTTGCCGAAAAACGGCATTTCACATAGGCATATTGTACATTCCATGCTGGATAACACAGAAGGAAATTGCCATATAGCAATGGAGGGCGGATGGTTTGAAAGGCTCGAAGATAATTTGCTTTAATGTTTAAAGCAAGTATTTTGCCACAATAACGTATGAGGAAAAGGTTTATTGCAATAAGAATACGGTAAAAATAAGAAATTTAACGCACCTTTTAGAAAAAAAGGGCGGGCTGCCCGAAAGCAAACCCGCACCTGTAGTACCAGTAAGTAAGTTCTTTATCAAAAAATTGGCGGGCTAAGCGCCCGTGCCTGATTGTTTTCAGTGTGAGAAAAAATTATAAATCGCTTATTATAAACAGGTTAATATTGGATAATAGATGATAGACGATAGATTTTAGACGTGCTCTCAACCCTTCAACTTTTCAACCTTTAAACCTGTCTAAACCCTATCCCCCCATTCACCCCATCAACTCTTCAATCCCCTCTAAACCCTTTCCCAATTAGCAATACCCATTACTTATCCTTGGCACATGATGCAATCAGGATCGTCTATACTGCAGGCCTTGCCCTCCAGATCGCTTATTTCAATGGGAGTGGTTTTTACGACCGTTTCAGTTGCTGCGGCCGCGGCAGTAGCTTTTACTTTCACTTCTTGCTGTGCTTCAGCTTTTACGGTGAATTTGATTGGATCCACCGCCGCTTTCGAGCGCAGGTAGTACATGCCCGTCTTGAGTCCTTTTTGCCAAGCATAAAAGTGCATGGACGAGAGCTTGCCAAAGTTGGCATTTTCTACAAACAAATTGAGGCTCTGGCTCTGGCAAATGAAAGCTCCGCGATCGGCCGACATATCAATAATCACCTTCTGACTCAATTCCCACACGGTTTTGTACAAATCTTTCAACTCCTGCGGCACTTCATCAATTTGCTGAATCGAGCCGTTGGAAGCCATGAGTTTGTGCTTCATGTCGTCGTTCCAGAGGCCGTAGCCGATGAGGTCTTTCAGCAGGTGCTTGTTCACCACGATGTACTCGCCGGAAAGCGTGCGCCGCGTGTAAATATTAGAGGTATAAGGCTCGAAACATTCGTTATTACCCAGAATCTGCGAGGTAGAAGCCGTGGGCATGGGCGCCAGCAGCAGGCTGTTGCGCAAGCCAGTTCTCTGAATTTTATTTTTCAAATCTGCCCAATCCCAGCGATTGCTTGGCGTCACGCCCCACATATCAAACTGTAGCTCACCCTGGCTTGCCGGCGAGCCTACAAAGCTCGAATACGCCCCATGTAGCTCGGCCTGTGCCGCACTTTCTAACAGCGCGCCGTAATAAATGGCTTCAAAAATATCCTGGTTCAGTTGCCGTGCCTCCGCGCTGTCAAACGGATGGCGCATGAGGATGAACGCATCGGCGAGGCCCTGCACGCCAATACCAATCGGGCGATGCCGCATATTCGAGTTGCGCGCTTGCTCTACCGGGTAGTAATTGATGTCAATAATGCGGTTCAAATTGCGCGTCACCACGCGGGTTACTTCTACCAACTTGTCAAAATCGAAACTACGATCTTCGCGCACAAACTTGGGCAAGGACAGCGAAGCCAGATTGCAAACCGCTACCTCATCGGGCGAGGTGTATTCCATGATTTCGGTGCACAAATTGCTGGAACGAATGGTGCCCAGATTCTTCTGATTAGATTTTTTATTCGCCGCATCTTTATATAAAATATATGGTGTGCCGGTTTCAATCTGCGATTCGAGGATGGCAAACCACAATTCCTGGGCTTTAATGGTTTTGCGCGCGCGGCCCTCTTGCTCGTATTTGTGGTACAAGGCTTCAAACTCGCCGCCGTAGCAATCGAACAGCCCTGGTGCCTCCGCCGGACAAAACAGCGACCACTCACCGTCCGCTTTCACGCGCTCCATGAACAGGTCGGGAATCCACATGGCGTAGAACAAATCGCGCGCCCGCATCTCTTCCTTGCCGTGGTTTTTTTTCAAATCCAGAAAGTCAAATACATCGGCGTGCCAGGGTTCGAGATACACGGCAAAAGCTCCTTTGCGCTTGCCGCCGCCTTGGTCCACGTAGCGTGCCGTGTCGTTAAACACTTTCAGCATAGGAATGATGCCATTGGACGTGCCGCCCGTGCCCTTGATGTAGCTGCCCGTAGCCCGGATGTTGTGAATGCTCAACCCAATGCCGCCCGCGCTCTGCGAAATCAAGGCGCAACGTTGTAGTGTTTCAAAAATACCGCCAATGCTATCCTCAGTCATGCTCAGCAGAAAGCACGAGGATAGTTGCGGCTTGGGCGTGCCCGCATTGAACAGCGTCGGTGTCGCGTGGATGAACCACTTTTCCGACATTAAATTGTACGTTTCAATCGCGGCTTCGATATTTGTACCGTGAATGCCTACGGCCACACGCATCAGCATTTGCTGGGGGCGTTCCACCACTTTGCCGTTCATGCGCAGTAGGTACGAGCGTTCCAGCGTTTTGAAGCCAAAGTATTCAAATTCGTAATCGCGGTCGTAAATGATCGCTGAATCCAGCACGTCGCGGTATTTCCAGACAATCTCGTAGGTCTCATCGCCAATCAGCCCAGCCTTTTCGCCAGTCTTCGGGTCAATATAATTATATAATGATTTCACCGTTTTAGCGAAAGACTTATCGGTATTTTTATGTAAATTTGATACCGCAATGCGCGCCGCCAAGATTGCATAATCCGGGTGGATCGTGGCCATGGTCGCCGCCGTTTCCGCCGCCAAGTTATCGAGTTCGGTCGTGCTCACACCGTCATACAAGCCCAACACCACTTTTTTAGAAATCTCGATATAATCCACGTAGCGCATATCCAGCCCGTAGCAAAGTTTTTTGATGCGCGCGGTTATTTTGTCAAAACTGACTTCTTCGCGTTTGCCGCTTCTTTTTATTACTTGCATTTTTTGGAATTTTAAATGTTGAATGCTTAATGTTTAATGAACCCGCACCACTCATTATATTTATTGTAAAAAATGTGATAAGGGCTGTATAACGTGCCATTAAAAATTATATTAAAAGTCCTCCTCCAGCGTAAACACCTGCTGCTCCCGCGTCGTCATCACGCCTGCTTTTTGATAATCGCCCACGCGCTTTTCGAAGAAATTCGTCTTGCCTTGCAAAGAAATCATATCCATCCACGGGAACGGATTCTCTACCCGGTACACGTTCTCCTGCCCTAAGGCTGCCAGCAGCCGGTCGGCGACAAACTCAATGTACTGGCACATCAAATCTGCATTCATGCCAATGAGATTCACCGGTAGCGCATCGCTGACAAATTCCTTCTCGATTTCCACCGCGTCGGTGATGATGGCACGCACCGTTTCCGCTGGAAGTTTGTTGTTTATATGCTCGTTGTACAGCAGGCAGGCAAAGTCGCAGTGCATGCCTTCGTCCCTGGAAATCAATTCATTAGAGAACGACAAGCCCGGCATCAGCCCTCGTTTTTTTAGCCAAAAAATAGAGCAGAACGAGCCACTGAAAAAGATGCCCTCTACCGCCGCGAAAGCCACGAGCCGCTCGGCAAATGAGCCATTGCTAATCCAGCGCAGCGCCCAGTCCGCCTTTTTCTTTACGCAAGGCACCGTTTCGATGGCGTTGAAAAGATAGTCTTTATCCTTGGCGTCCTTGATGTAGGTATCTATCAGCAGCGAGTAGGTCTCGGAGTGAATATTTTCCATCATAATCTGGAAGCCGTAGAAAAACTTCGCCTCGGTATATTGCACTTCCTGCACAAAATTTTCCGCGAGGTTTTCATTCACAATGCCGTCGCTGGCCGCAAAAAACGCCAGTACATGCTTAACAAAATGGCGCTCATCGTCATTGAGGCGCTCGTTCCAGTCCGTCAAATCCTGCGACAGGTCAATCTCCTCCGCTGTCCAGAAGCTCGCTTCCGATTTTTTATAAAACGCCCAGATATCGGCATGTTCGATCGGAAATAGCACAAAGCGGCGCGGATTTTCCTGGAGGATTGGTTCGGTATGGTTGTTTTGGTTCATGATGTTGAAAAAGTATTTATATGATGTTGGAAATGTATTTTGTGCTTGTTTTGTGTCGGCGTGCTTTAGCCGCCGCGCCACTAGTTACCGGCGGCGACTAAAGTCGCCCGTACAAGGGCTTTCGGTACATTGCATCCAATGTCCGTTGTCGTCTTTTTTGCCTGCTGTTTGGTGTGTTTTTTGTTGTGTGAGGAAGTTTTCTCACCACAAGAGCCTTTGCGAGCTTTTGTGAACACTAAATTACAACTTTGGCAAGTGTTTTGCAGGATAAGTTTTCCACAAATTGTGGATAATTATATTAAAACACTGAAAGTCAGTTACTTATTAGTTATTAACAATGTTGGGAATGTTTTCCACAATGTGGATAACTTTACGAAAGTAAATAACCGAACGGGTGCGGTGCCTTGCTAAAACAGTTTTTTGCGCTGAAAATACCAACCCAGCAAGATGCTGAACAATATAGCAATGGTAACAATATAATAAACCGCATAGCTGTCTTGGTCGAAGGGGAGATCTACATTCATACCATAAAAACTGGTAATGAGGGTGGGCACCATAAGGATGATGGTAATAGTGGTGAGCCGGCGGATGGTGATGTTGAGGTTGTTGGAGATAACCGAGCCATAAGCTTCCATCGTGCCGTTGAGGATGTGGGTATAGACGTTGGCCATTTCGAGTGCCTGGCTATTGTCAATGATGATGTCTTCGAAGAGATCGCTTTTGTCTTCATTGTCTCGTATTTGTAAAAAATCACTGCGTTTCATCTTCATTTTCAGCAGCTCATTGGCACTGAGCGCATTGACAAAATACACGAGGCTTTTTTTGATGCCGAGCAGTTGGCGCAGTTCGCGGTTGCGACTGGAGTTGAAAAGTTCCTCCTCTACCAAGTCACGCTTGAGGTTGAGTTGCTTGAGGCAGGTGAGGAAACGATACACGTTTTGCTCAAAAATTTGTAATACAAAAAGGGCTTCGTCGGCAGGATCAAAATTTTTCACCCGGTCGTCCATAAAAAGGCGGAGCACATGCGCTTCGTGAGCGGCAACCGTAATGACCGTGCCGGGAATTAAAATGATGCCAATAGGTACTGTAATATATATGGCGTCGCTTTCGTCTTCGACCTCATTGAGAATGGGCGTACCGACCAGCACAAACCGGGCGTCTTCTTCCCGTTCGTAGCGGGAGCGCTCCTCCACATCAAGCGAATCGGTGATATAATCTAACGGAATATCAAACTGCTGGGCAACATCTTCGAGCTCTTCCTGCGTGAAAGGCGGCAAAATAGACACCCAGGTAGCGTTTTCCGCTCCATCGAGTGCACGTAGGCGACCGTCTTCTTTGGCGAAGTATTTTACCATGGGCTGTTGCTGATTGTCCGGTTTTACCGATAAATACGAAATCGCCGCAAACTTACGTAATTATTCTGTATCCGAATATTTCTGTTCGGGCTAGGGCAGAATCCTTGCCAAATTTGCTATTTTTGCGCTTTGTCATTCAGATAGCGAAAAGCAGTATCATAAACGATGTCAATAACCGTGCATATTACAAATATTATTCAGGAAAATGTAATTAAAGCCATACAGCAGTTGTACGGCGAAACTATAGCGCTGGAGCAGGTGCAGGTGGGCGCTACGCGTAAGGAATTTGAGGGAAATTATACTATTGTAACGTTTCCATTTACTAAAATAGCCAAAAAGAAACCGGAAGAAATCGGGGAGGAATTGGGTGCTTATTTAGTAACGCAAGTGGATGAAATTCAGGCGTTTAATGTTATAAAAGGCTTCCTGAACCTCGTAGTGAGCAACGGCTTTTGGATGGACTTTTTAGAGCGGATACACCACCGCACCGACTACGGGCAGCACCCTGCTAATGGCGAAAAAGTAATGGTGGAGTTTTCTTCCCCGAATACCAACAAGCCGCTGCACTTGGGGCATATTCGCAATAATTTGCTGGGCTGGTCGTGCTCTAAAATTTTGGAAGCTGCTGGTTATGAGGTGGTTAGAGTGCAAGTGGTAAATGACCGGGGCATTGCCATTTGCAAAAGCATGCTCGCTTGGCAGAAATTTGGCGCGGGCGCCACGCCGGAATCAACAGGTATCAAGAGCGATCATTTTGTGGGCGATTATTATGTGCTGTTTGAAAAAAAGTTTCAAGAAGAATTTAAAAACTGGCAGCAAAGTGTAGCAGGGCAGCAGGTTTTTCAGTCCCGAAAAAAGTCTGATCAGGATGAAACGACATTTTTTAAAGAATTTAAAAACCTGTATTTCAATGAATACAGTGCACTCGGTGCCGAGGCTCGGGCCATGCTGCGCCAATGGGAAGCCGGCGACGCGGCAACCGTAGCCCTCTGGCGTACTATGAATGGCTGGGTATATCATGGTTTTGAAGAAACGTATCATAAGTTGGGCGTTTCTTTTGATAAATATTATTACGAATCGAATACTTATTTACTCGGTAAAGATATTATTGAAGATGGACTGGCGCAGGGCATTTTTTATAAAAAACCCGACGGCTCGGTGTGGGTGGACTTGACGGATGCTAAACTCGACCACAAGGTGGTGCTGCGCAGCGACGGCACTTCGGTTTACATCACGCAAGACCTCGGCACGGCGCGCCTGCGCTACGAAGATTTTGGCGTAAGCCGCATGGTATATGTGGTGGCGGATGAACAGAATTACCACTTCCAGGTGTTATTTGAAATATTGAAACGCCTCGGCGAGCCTTACGCGGCGGGCTTGCATCACTTGTCTTACGGCATGGTGGATTTGCCCACTGGCAAAATGAAGTCGCGCGAGGGCACGGTGGTGGATGCCGATGATTTGATTGCGGAGGTAATCGCCGAAGCCCGCGCCAACTCTCAGGAGCGCGACACACTGTCGGATGTAAGCCAGGCGGAACGCGAGGATATTTTACGTAAAATTGGACTGGCGGCGCTCAAGTTTTTTATTATAAAGGTGCATCCGCAGAAGCGCATGATTTTTGATCCGAAAGAATCGGTGGACCTGCAAGGACAAACCGGGCCTTACGTGCAAAATGCTTACGTGCGCATCCAGTCGGTGCTACGCAAGGCGGAGGACAGCGCACAAGCATTGCTGAAAAATCCTAAATCTTTGGAATACAACACTTTAGCAACGGATGAAAAAGATTTAATCGCACAATTGTACGAGTTTCCGGGTCTGATTCAAGAAGCGGCACGCACTTATGACCCCTCTGTGATTGCGGCTTATTGTTACACATTGGCAAAATCGTATCATAAATTTTATCATGATTTTCCGATTTTAAAAGCCGAAAGCGAGGCGGCGGTAGCTTTTCGTTTGAAATTATGTAGCGCCATTGCGCACACGCTGCGTTTCGGGATGAATTTGCTGGGTATCGAAATGCCGGAGCGGATGTAGGGATGGGGGAATATAGGGTGATAGGGTGAATAGGGGGATAGGGGGATAGGGGGAATGGGATGAATAGGGGAATGGGGTCTAAAATCTATCGTCTATTATCTAAAGTCTGGCATCTATTATCTATCGTCTATTATCTATTATCTGGATATGCGGTTTAAAGAGGGGTAATGGGATTATTTTAAAATGGGATTAATTTTTGCAATATGAATGAAGTAAAAGAGTCGTTGAATTTTATTGAGGAAATTATTGAAGAAGACATTAAAAGCGGTAAGCATGCGGGGCGGGTGCACACACGGTTTCCGCCGGAGCCGAATGGATTTCTGCATATTGGGCATGCCAAAGCGATTGTATTGAATTTTGATATTGCCAAAAAATACGGCGGCAAAACCAATCTGCGTATGGATGACACCAACCCTACAACGGAGAAAACCGACTATGTAGAAAGTATCAAGCGCGACATACAATGGCTTGGTTATCAATGGGAAAACGAAGTATTATACGCTTCGGATTATTTTCCGCAATTATATGAATTTGCAATTAAACTGATCAAAAAAGGCCTGGCTTATGTAGATGATTCCACCTCGGAGGAAATCGCAGCTATGAAAGGCAACACCGGCGCGCCTGGTACGGCAAGTCCTTATCGCAATCGCTCGATTGAGGAAAATCTCAATCTTTTTGAGCGCATGAAAAATGGCGAATTTCCGGACGGAGCGCGAGTACTGCGCGCCAAAATTGATATGACTTCGCCCAATATTCACCTACGCGACCCGATATTATATCGTATTAAGCATGAGCATCATCACCGCACGGGCGACGACTGGTGCATTTACCCGATGTACGATTTTGCGCACGGGCAAAGCGATTCTATTGAAGGCATTACACATTCATTATGTTCACTGGAGTTTATTCACCACCGGCCATTATATGATTGGCTCATTCAGCAGTTAGAAATATTTCCTTCGCGGCAGATCGAATTTGCGCGCATGAATGTGGAATACATGATTACCAGTAAGCGAAAGTTATTAAAATTAGTAGAAGAACATTATGTAAATGGCTGGGACGACCCTCGTATGCCTACGGTGGCGGGTATGCGGCGCAGGGGCTATCCGGCGGCGGGCATCCGCGAATTTTGCCGGCGGGCGGGCATTGCCAAACGTGATAATTTGATTGAAATTGGGTTGCTGGAGTTCTGTATCCGTGAAGAACTAAATAAAATTACACCGCGTGTAATGGCAGTGCTCGACCCGATTAAAGTTATTATCACCAACTACCCGCAGGGGCAGGTGGAGGAGATGGACATTGAAAATAACCCCGAAGACGAAAGCGCTGGCTCGCGTAAAGTGCCGTTTTCCAATGAATTATATATAGAGCAAGATGATTTTATGGAAAATCCACCCAAAAAATATTTCCGCCTCGCGCCAGGCGGCATGGTACGTTTGAAAGGTGCTTATATTATACAATGTAATGAAGTGGTGAAAAATGATAATGGCGACATCATGGAATTACATTGCACCTACGTGCCCGAAAGCCGCAGCGGATCGGATACATCGGGGCTAAAAGTGAAAGGCACCATTCACTGGGTATCGGCAAAGCAGGCCCTCGAAGCCGAGGTGCGCCTGTACGATCGCCTCTTCACCGACCCAGAGCCAACAAGCCACGAAAACCGTGATTTTTTGGAGTTTGTCAATCCCGATTCCTTACAAATTATTGAAAAAGCTTACGTTGAGCCAAGTCTGCACAATGCCGCGCCCGGCGCGCAGTTTCAGTTTATGCGCAAAGGCTATTTCTGTGTGGACACAGATGCTACGGCGGAAAAACCTGTTTTCAACCTGACCGTCCATCTGAAAGATAGCTGGAAGGGTAGGGGCTAGCGCGCATTTATCGCTTTTTCATTTTTAAGTATAAAGTGTAAGCGCCAGTTTGTAAACCTTCGGCTCCGACTACACCAATTACAACTTGGTAGGGATTATTTAGCGCGAGAATATCCTGCACGCGCCGGGTATGATCCTGCGTTTGCCCCCGTTTTTTATAATCCCATTTATGGTCTGCCTCGCAGCGAATGCAACTGCTCAGGTTGGGCACGGTATTACCGGGCGTGATAGTTCCTACCTGATAAGCATACAAGCTAAAATTAGCGTCTTCATCTTCTGGCGTTACCCAGATTTCCATTTCTGAAAAACTCGGCAAGTCTAATGCATACAACACATGATGTCCGCTAAATTTACGCTCCTGTGTTTGCGGAAAGCAAGCTACTGCGCTGTTCCAAGCCCAAGAAATATCGCTCATGAGCGCGCCATCGGCTAGGTTGCCCTGCACCGAAAAGACATCGCCTGCGCCGATTTTCAGCCAGGTAATATTTTGAGATTGCCCCATATAATGCATACAACTGAGGATGGTAAATAATAATAAGACGTTTTTCATTTTTGAAAATTTAATGTGTAGTAATATTTTTTGCAAACTGCAAACCTGTGCATAAAATAAATAAGGGCGTACCTTAATATTATATCATGCGGAACGCCCTTCATGTATAACACACGCTAAATTCATATTTCATATAAATATGCTGAAAACCAGTAGGTTGCCTATTTTTATCGAGATAGAATATACCCCGATTTGACTTTCTGCACCTTATAATTTCCGGCAGGCAATAGTACGTTCCGGTCTTTTCCATCAATTTTTAGTTTAGTTCTCAATTCATCTTCAATATGATATGATGATACCAACTTGCCATCTCGATAAAAATGCATTTGCTCTGCTTCGCGTGGAATGCTCTTGATAATTAATGTAGAAACTTGCAGAAAAGACTGACCTTCGGTTTGTACGAGCGATAAAGTACCAGATGTAAGCCCGGCACCAACTGTAATTTTGCAAACGCCAATGCCAGCGCAACCTTTTTTGGGCCTGCCCAGTCCAACCTCGACGTCCACATCTAACGTGCGTCCAGCCGAAGGATTGTCCGCACTGGACGTAGTTTTTTGTGCTGATAATGAAAGCGGTGCAATGGTAAGAAATATACCACTAAGCGCTAACAATGTAATGTGCATGAAATACTTTACAATTTTCATAATGATATGATGTTTTTGGTAAAGGAAATATTTGTGATAATGATACAATTAAGTGCAATCTGATGCACCGCTACATAATGATGGAGTAGAAGAGTTGTTCGCTATTTACAAAACCAAAATTAAGTAGTTATGGCTTCCGGCGGCTCACCCGAAAGTATGATTTTCAGGTTCTTTTACTTTTTTCGTTCTTGCGCGCACATTCACCCGAAAGTATGAAAGGCGTATTATGACGCGGGTATAATTTTGTTGTATTAATGATTTCAAAACACCAAATCCTGTTTTCGCATGAAAAAGTTATTATTGCTTTCGGTTATTTTATTATGTATTTTGGCAAATGTACTGGCACAGGACGAATTTTATGAAGAACTGCGCAGCGCAGAGATGTCCATTCCGTCGGCACCGGCTTTTGCTTTGCTAAATGTAAATCCGGAAATGGTGCTGCGGCCCTCCGATTTGCGTAGTTTCAAGGTGGATTGGCGGATTAAGAATTATAATCTGGCGCCGGATTTAGCGCTGGAGGGGCAGCCGTTATGGCATTTATATTATAAAAAACGTCCTTTTGATGAATACGTCAGTGCGGGATTGTTGGCGCGGCGGCTTTCTACGCTGAGTGTATCGGTGGGTACGGCCAAGATTGATGGTGTTAATCATGCGGCTTATTCCGTTAAGATGAATTTATATGCAGAAAACGATCATATTTCGGATCGGGCTATTATTGCTGAGCTGGCCGAAGAGCACGATTTGGCAATGGTAGAAGTGCAGCGTAAAATGGATTCCTTGTTTATTAAGCGCTACGAAACGAGCGACCCGGCTGAAAAAGCCGTCATTCAAGAAGAAATAGACGCTTTGCGCGTGCGTAAAAGGGCCATTTCGGTGGAGGCAAAAGTAAAATATCGGGATGCGATTGAGGCCTATCAGTTTGAAAACTGGAATCGCACTATGCTCGATGGCGCTTTTGGGGTGGTTTATACTTATAATAATACCGGCCTCGATAGCCTGAAAGTAAAACGTGCCGGTGCGGCATTCTGGCTTAATGGCTCATTAAAAATGGGTAATAATGGCTTGCTCACGGGTATTGTACGTTATACGCGTATTATAGACAGCTCGAATAAAATGTTCGGAGCGGGGTATCGTTATGGCAATGCGCGGTTTAATTTTTTCACGGAGGTGGTGTATGAAAATTTGGGTAATTTTTTTGACCCTACACAAGATGTGGTTTTCTCGGAAGACGAATATTTTAGTGACAAATTTGAAGAAGACTTAGGCTCCGGCTGGGTTAATTTTAATAATACGGGCACGCGCAACCGTTATACCATTGCTTATGGCGGTGATTTCCGGCTGAGCCGCAATATTTTGCTGAATTTTTCGCTGCGCACGCAGTTCACGGGCGCCATGAAAATGGATCGCCTGCTGCCAGTAGCCAATGTGGTGTGTTTGATGAAGTGATTTATTCGCCGGTCGCTATTCGCGGTTTGCTGTTCGCCGTTGAGAAATAAAAGTTAAGGGGGCGGATAGAAATAACATCTACAACCCGTCTTTACCTAATCGGCGATAACCTGCCCATACAATGGCTATATCTTTGGCTGTGCGATAATCTCTGGCGTATAAAAAATTGAGATGCTGTACGGTAGCGCTGCGCAATGGAATAGCGGGCACGCCATCTAATGGCGACAACACCCCCGGCCGCAGGCGCGGCAGCGCGGGCAAAGCATCGGTGGCGGCGTATCCTACCCAGCTTTTTTGGCCACTCAGCACCTGCCAGAGGTGGCGCAGGAAGGTAGTAAAATGCGGTATCAGCAAAAGTTGCAAAGGTAGCGTACTGATGAATACAAGACAGCATAGCAAATCAAAGCTGCGTTTGTTGCGTTGCTGCTGCGGCGTAGCGATGCGCCAGTGCACGTCTAAGGTGTACAACTCGCCAGCAGTATTTTTCGAGGCGCTGCCAATGATGCCAGAGCCATTTTCGGGTAGCAGTTTATAATCAAAAACCGGCCCCAGACGCGACATCCAGTGAATGGTATCGGCATAAGGCACATCTTTCGAGCAGAAAATAATTTCCTCAACAGGATAAATGCGCACCAATGCATCGAGTTGACCTAAGTAGCCAATGTAAAGTGCTTCATCAAAATCCGCCTGTGGAGCTATAACACCCAGAAGATTTTTCTGCTTTTGCGCTTGTTGCAACAAACGTGCGGCGCGCTCACTTTCTGTGTTAGAGCCAACAATCACAAGGTTTTTGGCTTCTTCCCGCCCTACATTGAAATTGCGAAAGCGAATAAAATGTAACAAAATGCGCAAGCTCACTGTGCCAGCTATAGCCGCCGCTGCCCCCAGCGCAATGATGGCCCGCGACGAGCGGTATTGCATATCTAAAAAGCCATAAACCGCTGCAATGAGCACTGTGCCAATCACCAGCCCGCGCACGAGCGTACGCAAACGACCCTGCTCATCATAGCCTCCGCTGAAATAAACGGCCGCGACCCAGATAAAGGTATATAATGGAAAATTGAAGTATAATATCGTGGTATCAAAATATCCGGGATCTTTATAATAATAACTCGCCCAAAAAATACGCAAGCCACCCAGCCCGATGTAAATAACCGCCGCATCCCAGAGTGGGAGCCGAATCGTTTTTAAAATACTGGAAATGAGCGTAATAAACGCCCGAAAGTAAATAGCAAATTGCAACATTAACACAAACAAACCCGCCTGCCGGCCCCGGAAATGCTTGCGCGCGAAAATAATCATCGCCTGATAGAAAACCCGTACATAATTAAGGCTGCCTTTTTTAGTGCTTTCACCTTTATAATGAATAATAGTAGCCGCCGGGAAGTAATAATTTTTATAACCTGCCTGCATGATGCGATAGGAGAGATCAATATCTTCGCCATACATAAAAAACGCCTCGTCGAGCAGTCCGATTTCATGTAATACCGAGCGCCGCAGCAACATAAAAGCCCCGGCCAGCACCTCCACTTCGTGCGTCTCCTGCTCGGGCAGGTAGCCTAAGTGATAATGATTGAATCGCCGCGACTGCGGAAACAGTGCTGCCAGCCCAAAAGTTTTGCAAAAAGCCACCCACGGCGAAGGGAAGCCGCGCTTGCTCTCCGGCAAAAAACGCCCCGAACCGTCTATCATGCGGGCACCTAAGCCGCCGGCCTCCGGGTGGGCATCCATGAACGCGATGCACTGCGCCAGAGTATCTTCCGCCACGACCGTATCCGGATTGAGCAGCAGCACATACGTGCCCGAAGAAGCGCTGATGGCCTGGTTATTAGCTTTAGCAAAACCTGTATTTTGCTCATTTACAATAAGTTGTACTTCCGGAAACTGTGCGCGTACCATGGCCGCCGAGCCATCATTTGAATTATTGTCCACCACCCAGGTCTCCACAGCTTCTGGTTCCAGCCTGGCCGCTGCCCTGCGCACCGACTGCAATACCTGCTCTAAGAAGTATTTTACATTGTAATTGACAATGATGACGGATAGTTTCATCAGGCGGGCGCGTTACGAATGGTCTTGTCTGAGAATGTATTTGCTAAATCGTTGTAATGTAGTAAATTTTGATTATCAGTACCATGAACACATTTTTTACCATTGCAAGGTAATATATTTCCGGGAATCTTGTTGAGAAGGTGCTCGTTTCTGTTTTAAAAATCAAACCGGCTCAGGTATAAACAAGCCTTTTCCCGCTTCCGGAATCATCTGCTGCTCCGCTGCTACATCAAACAAATGCTGCACCGCCGCCCGGCCGCGCGCACCCAGATCAACGGTATAGCTATTTACATATAATTCAATGTGCTGATACATCACGGCTTCATCCATTTCCTGGGCGTGGGCGCGCACAAATGATAGCGAAGACTCCGGATGGGCAAAGGCAAACTCCACGCTGCGCCGCAGTACCCGGTTCACCCGATGTTGCACTTCAAGGGGCAGGTCGCGCCGAATCACAATACCGCCCAGCGGAATGGGCATGCCCGTGCGGTGCTCCCAGTGCTCGCCGAGGTCGAGTATTTTCACCAAGCCCTTTTGCTGATAAGTAAAGCGATTTTCGTGAATGATGACGCCTGCGTCCACTGCACCCGTCAGCACCGCGTTTTCAATATCGGCGAAAAGCATTTCCACCTTGCGCTGCGCATCGGGGTAGGCGTAGCCCAGCAGAAAATTCGCCGTCGTATATTTGCCGGGAATGGCAATGCTGCTATTGAGCACTTCCGCTTTTGACAGGGGCTTCGGGGCAATCAGCAGCGGGCCGCAGTTGTTGCCCAGCGCACTGCCCGCATCGAGCAGGCAGTAGGTGTCCGTCAAGTAGGCAAAGGCGTGGTAGCTCAGCTTGGTAATGTCCAATTCGCCAGCAAAAGCACTTTGGTTGAGGGCTTCCACATCGCCGAGGACTACCTCAAATTGCAGCCCTTCGGTGTCCACTTTGTGATGGATCAGAGCATCAAAAATAAAGGTATCGTTTGGGCAAGGCGAAAAGCCTAAAGATAATTTCATACTTTTGCATTTTGTTAATGTGCTTGTTTAGATGATAGACAAGAGATAATAGATAATAGATGCGGTTTCAACCTTTAAACTTTTCAACCTTTTTGAACCGCAAAAGTCACTACTTGACTGCGAATAGCAAACAGCAAATAGCGAGCGGCGAACCATTATAAAACGAACATTATGCAAGTTATTTACGAAGACAATCACCTCATTGCCGTAAACAAACCGGCGGGCGTACTGGTTCAAGGCGACGAAACCGGTGATACGCCCCTGAGCGATATGGTGAAAGAGTACATCAAGGTGCGCTATGACAAGCCGGGTGAGGTGTTTCTGGGCGTTATTCATCGGATAGACCGACCAGTGAGCGGCGTAGTAGTATTTGCGCGTACCAGCAAGGCCTTAGAGCGCATGAATCGCCTTTTTCAAGAGCGCAAGGTGCAAAAGACTTACTGGGCCATCACAGCACATCGGCCCGAGCCCCTGAGCGGAAGACTGACCCATTTTATTTTGAAAGACGCTACCAAAAATGTTTCCAAAGCTTTTGATACCCAGAGCAGCCGCGCCAAAGATGCGAAGGAATCGCTCTTGGACTACGAGCTTATCGGGCAAATCGGTATGCACTGCCTCTTGGAGGTGCGCCCCATTACTGGGCGACCGCACCAAATCCGGGTGCAATTAGCCAAAATTGGCTGCCCCATTCGCGGCGACGTGAAGTACGGTTTTCCGACACCTAATGCCGATGGCTCTATTTATCTGCATTGCCGTGCATTGACCTTTGAGCACCCCACGCTCAAGCAAGATATAACCATCACCGCCGACCCGCCCCGGGCCCAGTTTTGGGATGTTTTTGCTGCGCACTGGCGTTGAATGCGCGGTTCGCTTTTTGCCATTCGCCACGCGAACGGGCAGATGATAGATGATAGATTTTAGATAATAGACGATAGATGTTAGATGCCAGATTTTGAGATGCCAGACGATAGAAGTTAGATGCGTCTCAACTCCTCAACTTTTAAACCCTTCAAACCTATTCCCCTATTCACCCTATCAACCCCTCAACCACAAAAACTACTCCTTCACAAAACGGCTCACCTCCCGCGTGCGCTCGGTTTGCACCACTACAATATAATGCCCGGCGGGCAAGCTCGATACATGCACTTGCGTCTGTTCGGTACCTGCGCCGAGGGTGCGTTGCAGCAAGATGCGCCCGTTCAAGTCGCTGACCAAGAGCGTACCGGCGTTTTCCATAGCTTGCGCAAAACGAATGTTGAGGTCTTCGCTCACAAAAGTCGGAAAAACCGTGATACCCGTAGCCGGCGCGTTTTTGTCATCGAAGCGCACTGCGATGATGGGATGAAACGCCTGCTGCCCGTCGAAGTCCACCTGGCGCAGGCGGTAGTAGTTGACACCCGGTAGTGGCTGCACATCGGCGAAGGTATAGCGCAGCGGCGTAGCACTATTGCCCGCCCCCGGCACGCGGCCCAAAGCCTCGAAGCGCTTGCCATCGTGGCTGCGTTGCACCTCCACGTAGTCATTATCGCGCTCGGTAGCGGTTTCCCAATGCAACTGAATAGCCGCACCTACCTGCTTGCCGCTGAAAGAGAGAAGCTCAATGGGGAGGGCACATTCAACTACCTTAAGTGTTAGTGCATCGGAAGTCACAGAGCACGCTGAAAGACGATACTGAAAGTTATTAATAGTACTATTTTGGGTAGTAATAGTCAGCGCTGACTCCTGAAACCCAGCGTAGGTAACGGGGGCAAAAACAGGGTCACTGTCCAAGTCGGCAGTAGTGATGTCAGTCCAGTTAGTTCCACTATCATCTGAGCGCTGCCATTGATACATATTGGGGGCAGAAGCGCCGGTAAGCGTGGGGCTGATAGTTAATGGCATAGGATCTGGACAAGTTATATTGCCAGCAGTAGGGATAGCCACGGTTTGAATGTAGCACACTACCGTTATTCTAACCTCGCCTCGTGCGCCTGCACCCGAATTCATACCGTTATTACCTTTTCCGCCGCCGCCGCCACCTGGGGCCATACCTACAGATCCATTTGCGGTATTACCTCCTCCTGCTCCACCATTCCCTTCTCCCATACCACCTGCTCCACCGGTATTACCATTATTATCATTTCCATTATTACCATTCGCGGACGCTGTAGCAGAACCACCACCACCGCCGCCACCATTTGGCGGAGAACCAATCCCCCCACTTCCACCATTACCTCCTGACCGTGTTATTGTGCCCATACTAGACATTGCAGCGCCGCCCATGCCTCCGGTGCCGCTACTAGTACTTTCGCCGCCAGCCGCTACAACGGTACTTCCAAAACTGGAGGCAGTTCCCGGCATCCCAGCCGCTCCGCCCATGCCTACCATCACTGTGTACGTACCTTCTAATACGCTGAATGTACTGCTGGCATAAGCACCACCACCACCACCACCATCTCTACCACCCATGCTAGTTCCACCGCCGCCGCCACCGCCCCATGCTTCTACTGTTATAATTGCTGTATAGCCTGTCGGTACTGTATAAGTACCACTCGCGGTGAAAGGTTGATTCACTGGTTGAGCCATAATGCCTATGCTCCACAGCATGGCACTGATAAGCAGCCCTGTGATTTGTTTCATCGTTTTTGTGTTTTTTGATTAGCTACAACAGCCGATATAGCAAACCAGCAATGTATTTATGAACCAATTTTCATGCTGTAAATCATTGCAGATGATACCGGGTCAATTAAATAGCTTGCTAAGCATTTGAAAAAAGGGCTGTTGCTTATTTGTTTGGTTTTTACAATTGTCAAAAGTATAATTTAAACAGAACCTGTGCAAGTAGCCCGATAAAAAAACGGCTTGCCGTTGTGCGCCAAGCCGTTTTGGGCTAATGGGTTATAATGTGCTCTTTGTTTATTGCTTCATAAAACGAGTAACAACGGACTGTTGCCTGTTGTGCACCACTACAATATAATGCCCGGCGGGCAAGCTCGATACATTCACTTGCGTCTGCTCGGTACCTGCGCCGAGGGTGCGTTGCAGCAAGATGCGCCCGTTCAAGTCGCTGACCAAGAGCGTACCGGCGTTTTCCATAGCTTGCGCAAAACGAATGTTGAGGTCTTCGCTCACAAAAGTCGGAAAAACCGTGATACCCGTAGCCGGCGCGTTTTTGTCATCGAAGCGCACTGCGATGATGGGATGAAACGCCTGCTGCCCGTCGAAGTCCACCTGGCGCAGGCGGTAGTAGTTGACACCCGGTAGTGGCTGCACATCGGCGAAGGTATAGCGCAGCGGCGTAGCACTATTGCCCGCCCCCGGCACGCGGCCCAAAGCCTCGAAGCGCTTGCCATCGTGGCTGCGTTGCACCTCCACGTAGTCATTATCGCGCTCGGTAGCGGTTTCCCAATGCAACTGAATAGCCGCGCCCACCTGCCGACCACCAAAAGAGAGAAGCTCGATGGGGAGGGGGGCAGCAGCGGGACCATAATTTAGTACAAAAGATGTATTATTATATTCAGGATCCCACGAAGGGTCGCTGTTCGGATATTGGATACTGCTGAAAGTACCAGTTAATGAACTGGCAGTAATGAGCGTAAAAGTACCTTCGGTAAATGCGCCACCACCTACAATATCATTGATTATCAGCGTACCGCCAAGGGTAGCAGTATTGCCTACATTAATTAGGTCGCTGGCATCGCTGGACCCTACTTCGAGTATGATAGTACCATTGTTGGTGAAGTTGCCGGTGCCTGTAATAGCAAGTGTACCCGTAGCACCATTGCTCATATCAATAGTACCATTGTTAATAAATGGATTAGCACCGCTAAGACTAATCGTTCCAGTGCCTTGAATTAATCCGTCGTTGTTGATGTTGGCGGCGTTACCACCACGAGATAAAGTACCCCCTACCATAATAAGGGTGCCGGTATTTTCAAAAAGCTGGTTATTGCCGGTAGAAATAGTGCCACTGTTGGTGATAATGCCACTGTTAAATATATCATTGCTATTATTGATAGTTCCACTATTGGTAATACTACCTGTTGCATTATTATTTACTATACCGTCATTATTTATGTTGAAACTATTGCCATTCTCTATTTGCCCATTATTTGACAAAACAGCATTATTGTTAATTCGTAGATTATTATTGTTGATAATAGTGCCATTATTAGTAATCATTCCCACGACTTGTGCTCTAAGCAAGCCACTTTGATTTGTAATAGTTCCTTCATTGATTAAATTGCCTTCCACATTCAAGGTAGGATTTACTATTGTTATATCATTGTTGTTGGTAACTGTACCTCCTGCGGTTATATTCAAGGCACTACTTTGTAATGTCAGTATTCCATTGTTGATCATCGTGCCTGTAATTATAGTTTGACTAGTGCGAATGATAATTCCCTCATTTATCAGAGAACCACCATCAGCAATAGTCAACGAATTGGCATTGGTCATCGTCACGCCAGCATTTACCGTCATTGTTCCCTCGATAGTTCTGGCACCGCCATTTTGATTAGAATTGGCAGTGATGATGATGAAATCTCCAGCAGGGAGCGGGGTGGGTGGAATATTATTCATAGTACAATCAGGGCCCACGCATATCCAATTAGCAGCCGTACTCCAGTTATTATTCGCGCCGCCGCCTACGAAGGTGTAGGTGGTCTGGGCGCTTGCGGCGAGGGCGATGGTGAGTAATACAGGAACGAGTAGTAGCTTTTTCATAGAGCAATTGTTTATAGAATTTTAGTGCTATTTTATTTAGTGCAAATGATAATAATGGCACAGTGGCTGCTATGCAGGTTATGTATCAATGATTAATTTGTAATAATTTGATTACAAGAGTTTTGTAACGTAAGGGTTGGTCTCATACGGGAAGGTGCCTATCGTTTTTTGCCGTTTGATTGTTTGGTTGCAGAAGGCAGCACGCGTACGCAGGCGCAGCGTTGTTTGTCAACAACTGAGCCGGTTTGGTTTGTAAAGAAAGCTGCTGCGTTTTATCGTACTGCTTCAGCATGGGCAAAAATACAACCTTTGGGCCATGTGTGCAAGTTTTTTTTTGATGGGGGGAGGGGGCTGTGGTATTAAAACAAGTTGGGTCGTATCACTCGCCTTTGAATTCCGGGCGGCGTTTTTCTAAAAAAGCTTGCACGCCCTCCCGGTAGTCGTGCGTATGACCGGCGCGGGTTTGCAATTCATCCTCCAAGGCAAGTTGTGCATTGAGGTCATTGGCAAAAGAGCGATTCAGTGCGCGTTTGGTGTAGGCGAGGCCTTTGGTCGGCATTTGCGAAAGGGTTTCAGCCAATTGCCAGCTTTGTGTAGCAAAATCTTCATTCGGAATGGTTTTATAAATCATCCCCATTTGCTCGGCTTCGGCGGCGGTCACCTTGTTGCCCAGCATCATAAGGGCGGAAGCGCGTTGCCAGCCTACGAGGCGGGGCAGAAAAAACGTGCCTCCGCTATCCGGTATCAACCCGATTTTGCTGAAAGCCTGGATAAAACTCGCCGATGCATTCGCCACTACCACATCACAAGCGAGGGCAATATTCGCGCCTGCGCCTGCGGCCACGCCATTTACAGCAGCTATCACTGGTTTTTCCAATGCCCGGAGGCGGGTGATCACAGGGTTGTAATGTTCGGAAAGAATAGTTGTCAATTCGGGGGCATTTTCGCCGATTACCTCTTGCAAATCCTGCCCTGCGCAAAAGGCCTTGCCTGCGCCGGTAAGGTAAATGGCCCGCACGCTTGCGTCATCGCGGCAAATGTCAAGGCATTGCTGCAGGGCCAGCGCCATTTCGCGGTTGAAACTGTTATAGACTTGTGGCCGGTTTAGTGTAATCTTAGCAACGCCTCCGATTTGCTCAAAAAGAATGGTCTCGCTCATGGCTATTGTGGGTTTGCTTATCGTTTTAGTGCCGTGCGCACCGCCGGAAAACATTCATTTTATTATGCTCTCCGGCGGTACATTCGGCATTTTATTTATTGTACAATGCCTTGCCAAGCGACTCGTACTCGCTGCCCGGCACCCAGAAGGGGCGTTCTGGCATATTGGCAAAGATACGCGCTGTATGCGCAAAAGCCTGGCAGTATTTGAGTAAATAATTGTAATTAATCGTTTCCGGCCCATCGGTTACTTGGTGGTAGTATTTAGTAACTTCTTCATCAAATTCGGTAATGGCCGGAGTAATAAAAATAGCCGGTACGCCCTTGCTCACGAAAGAGAAATGATCGGAGCGCACAAAAAGGTTTTGCTCCGGTAGCGGATCATCCAGAATGCCCAAGCCAAAAGGGGCGGCGCCCTGCTCTAAGTATTCGCGCACCGGTACGTGCTGAATACCGACAATCATCACGTTGGTGGTATCATTATAGCCGGCGGCATCCGTGTTGAGATTAAAAACGGTCTTCTCCAATGGAATAAGTGGATTTTCAGCATAGTAGCGGCTGCCCAGCAGGCCGAGTTCTTCGCCGGTGACCGCCAGAAAGATGACCGAGCGTGCAGGAGGATTTTCTGTAAGCGCCTTCACGGTAGCCAATAAGGAAACCGTCCCGAAGCCATTGTCACGCGCACCATTAAAAATGCTGTCTTGCGGCGAGTAAGCTCCCCCGCCTTGCTTGCCCATGCCCACATGGTCGTAGTGCGCACTGAGCAAAATATACTCGTTTTTCAATACCGGATCGGTGCCGGGCAGCACTCCGATGACGTTTTGCGAAGGCAAAGGCACAATACTTCCGGCCGAAGCCTTGAGCGCTATCTTGAGCTTTTTACCGTTTTGAATTTCGAGTATCGGATTGGGCGATGGCTCTTTGAAAAAACCATACAAAATACGAGGTGTATTGCCCGTTTGCGCTTCGGCAAGGCGGATACTTTCGCCACCAAAATAATTGACAAAAAAGCCCCAAGGAAAAGGCACCCGGTATAGCTCAATCACAGCCACAGCTCCGCGCTCGGCGGCGAGCTGGCGTTTGCGGACACCTGCCGTGAAAATAGCTTGCGGCGACTGGTCGTCGGGGGTGCCGGGTAGTACAAAGACCACTTTCCCTTTGACGTTCAGCTTTTTATAATCGTCGTGCCCAGTAGTGGCATCCACCCAACCATAATTGGCAAAAACCGCCGTCGTTTTTACATCCACGGCATCGCCCGACAAAAAGAGGAAGTCTTTGCCTGAGGTGAAGTTGGTTTGCTCAATTTGCAGCGTAGCCTGCTGGGGCACATTTACTGTTTCAAAAGGTACCGGCTGATAATAATTCTCTGCGCCAGGCACTGTTTGTAAGCCATACGCCTTAAACCAAGAAGCGATATAACGAGCCGCTACATTATTGCCCCGCGAGCCGGTGCGGCGGCCTTCCAACTCGTCAGAAGCGAGAAAACGCATGTGCGCCTCGACATCCGATGTGGTGAATTGCATTTCCGGAAGGACATCTTGCGCATAAGCGCCTATTGCTAAAAACATGCCTGCTAAAAACAAAAGTCGTTTCATTGAATGATATTTGATTAGTTGATTATGTTGCTTCTCTATCGTGTTGTAATGGGTTGTTGGATTAGTGTATTTCAAGACAAGTCAGCCCCACAGCTTTAGCCAGCTCACTCATTATACAATGTTTTACCTGCCGCCTCGTACTTGTCGCCGGTCTTCCATACGGGGCGCTCGGCACGATTGGCAATTAGGCGGGCAATGTGCGCGAAACCCTGACTAAATTTATGCAAATAAACGTAATCAATCGTATCTGGATTGTCAGCCACTTGATGATAATACCGAGTGATCTCCTCATCAAACTCGTCGAAGCCAGGAGTGTAGGTCACACAGGGCACGCCCTTGCGTGCGAAAGCGACATTGTCCGAGCGGTCGAAAAGATTCTGCTCTGGCGCCGGATTGGCCCGTACCCGCAAGCCAAATGGTTTCAGCCCTTCTTGCATCAGTTCGTCGGTGCCGGTGCGGCCGTAGCCAACGATGCCCACCACGCCGGTGTTGTTATAGCCGCCGGTATCCGCATTGAAGTTGAAAATCACTTGCCGTAAAGGGATAAGTGGATTTTCCGAGTAATAGGTGCTGCCCAGCAAGCCAAGTTCTTCGCCAGTGACCGCCAAAAAGATAACCGAGCGCGCGGGTGGTTGTTGTGCCAATGCTTTGGCGGCCGCCAGCAGCGCCACTGTACCGAAGGCGTTGTCGCGGGCACCATTGAAAATGCTGTCTTGTGCTGTGTAAGCGCCACCGCCCTGTTGTCCTACGCCCACATGGTCGTAGTGTGCGGTGAGCAGCACGTATTCGTTGCGCAGGTCCGGATCAGTACCTTCTACAATACCTACAACATTCTGGGCGGGCAATCGTTGGAGCGAACCAGCAGCAGATTTTAATTCAATCGGCAGGCTTTTACCGTTTTGCAATTCTATGACCGGATTGGGTGAAGGCTCTTTGAAAAAACCATACACAATTTCTGTATTATCGCCGCCCGCAGGCGTGAGTTGGATGCGCGAACGAGCGTAGCTGCGCCGAAAAAAGTCCCAGGGGAAAGACATTCTATACAATTCAAAAACAGCCACCGCGCCACGCTCAGCAGCCAACTGCCGCTTAGTGGGAGCCGCCGTCGCAATGGCTCGGCGATCCTCGTCGGTAGGAGTACCTGGCAGCACAAAAACCACCTTGCCCCGCACGTCGAGGTCGCGGTAGTCATCGTGGCCAGTAGTTGCGTCCACCCAGCCGTGTCCGGCAAAGACAGCGGTCGTTTTCACGTCTATGGCTGCGCCGTTTAGAATCAGAAAATCGTTTTGAAACTTATAATCGGTAGCGCCCATCTTCAGGCTGCCACTCTTGGGCGCGGTGGCTTCTTCGAGCAGGAAAGATTGGTAATAACTGTTCAATCCCGGTGCTTTTTTCAAACCGTAGCCCTCAAAATGCGCGGCAATGTAACGAGCGGCTATGTTGTTGCCTCGTGAGCCAGTGCGGCGGCCCTCCAAGTCGTCCGAGGCCAAAAACTGCATGTGGGCTTCCGTGACGGCTGGCGTGAGTTGCTGCTCGGGCCAGCGCACCTGCGCTACCAGCGAAGACAGAGAAAAAAACATCAGAAGAAAGTAAAACAAGATTAGCTTTTGGGCTATCATACCAAAGGTTTGTTTTGATTAGAACAATAATTTACCAAATATAGACATTATCAAGTGCCCGAGTTTTTCTTTGGCTACAAATTATAGACGAAAACCGCTATCATTTCTACCAAAATGTATTTATCTTTGCACTTTCGTTTTAAAAAATGCACTTTTCCGCACCATGCGAAATGCCCGAAGCTCCGACGAACGGACCAACTATCCGAAAATTTACCTTTTGATATTATAAACAATAATTTGAATGTTATCAGTTAACAATCTTGCTTTTCAGTTTGGCAAAAGAACTCTTTTTGACGAAGTGAATCTCAAATTTACGCCCGGCAATTGCTACGGTGTAATCGGGGCCAATGGTGCCGGAAAATCCACTTTTCTCAAAATACTCTCCGGCGATTTCGACCCTACGCGCGGCAGCGTGGACATAGAGCCGGGCAACCGCATGGCCGTGCTGCGCCAAAACCACTTTGAATTTGACGAAGTAACCGTGCTCGACACCGTGATGATGGGACATAAAACCCTTTATGACATCATGGTAGAAAAAAACGCCATTTACATGGACCCCGATGCGACCGATGAAGACGGGTTGCGCGCAGCCGAATTGGAAAACAAATACGGCGAAATGGGCGGCTGGACGGCCGAAAGCGATGCAGCGGAGCTGCTTAGCAATCTTGGCATCAAGGAAGAGCTGCATTACAAGCTGATGAAAGAACTCAACGGCTCCGAAAAAGTAAAAGTATTGCTGGCGCAGGCGCTATTTGGCAATCCGGACATCCTACTGTTGGATGAACCTACCAACGACCTCGACGCGGAAACCGCAGCTTGGTTGGCGGATTTTCTGGCCGATTTTAAAAATACGGTTATCGTGGTTTCGCACGACCGCTACTTCCTCGATATGGTGTGTACGCATGTAGTGGACATTGATTTTCAAAGGGTGCGGTTGTTTACTGGCAATTACACTTTCTGGTACGAATCCAGCCAACTGATGATGCGCCAAATGGCGGACAAAAACAAAAAAATAGAGCAAAAACGCGCCGAAATGATGGAGTTCATCCAGCGATTCAGCGCCAACGCTTCTAAATCACGCCAAGCTACAGCCCGCAAAAAGGCATTAGAAAAGCTCAACCTCGAAGAACTCCGGCCCTCCAGCCGCAAGTATCCGTTCATTCATTTCAAACCTGAACGCGAACCTGGCGACCAGCTATTGCGCGTGGAAAACCTCGGCACCAGAGACCTCAACGGCGACTGGCTGTTTGCCCATGTCAGCTTCACCATGAATAAAGGCGACAAAATTGCGCTCTTGAGCCGCGATAGCTCAGCCATTTCAGCTTTTTATGATGTATTAGCTGGTAAAACCAAAGCAACCAAAGGCGATTTTGAGTTTGGCCAAACCATTTCGGTAGAATACCTGCCCAATGACAATACCGAGTATTTCAGCAATGAAAACGACCTCGACCTCATCAACTGGCTGCGCGAGTATTCTAAAGACAAGGACGAGCAGTTTATTCGGGGATTCTTGGGGCGGATGCTCTTTTCTGGCGAGGAGGTAATGAAAAAATCGAGTGTGCTGTCGGGGGGTGAAAAGGTGCGCTGTATGTTTGCCAAAATGATGCTGCGCAATCCGAATTTCCTGCTGATGGACGAGCCTACCAACCACTTGGACTTAGAAAGTATCACCGCATTGAACAATGGTTTGAAAGAATTTAAGGGCAACCTGATCTTTACTTCGCACGACCACCAGCTCTTGCAAACCGTTGCCAATCGCATCATTGAAATCACGCCCAATGGCACGATAGACCAATTGGTGAGTTTCGACGAATATCTGACTTCTGCAAAAATTAAGCAGCAACGGGAAGCTTTGTACGCTGGCGAGCTTGTGTAAATTATACCATCTTAGAGGTCGGATGTCTATTTGCGGTTTATAAAGGGGGATAGGGGAATAGGGCAAATAGGGGAATAGGATAAATAGGGGAATAGGGCAAATAGGTTTAGAAGGGTTTGTCTCGTCCTAAAATCTGGCATCTATCGTCTAAAAATCTGCTTGCTCGCTATTCGTTGTTTCAAATGGTACTATTATGGAAGAAATCGGACACGGTGTCACCATCCGCAACTTTCTAAAACCCGGCGATTTGGGCGCAGTTATTCAATTGCACGGATTGCTGTACGGGCAAGAGCGCGGCTTTGATTATACATTCGAGGCGTATGTAGCTGAACCCATTGCCCAGTTTGTAAAAGAACAAACTGACCGGGAGTGCATTTGGATTGCAGAAAAAGATGGCGTCGTGCAAGGCAGCATTGCCATTGTACGTGTTTCGGAGGTACAGGCGCAGTTGCGTTGGTTTCTGCTCGCGCCGAGCGTGCGGGGCATCGGGCTGGGCCGTCAGCTAATGCAAACGGCTATGAATTTTTGCAATATCAAATCCTACACTTCCGTAAAACTACTCACCATCAGCGAGCAACAAACCGCCATTCGCCTTTACGAATCCTTTGGCTTCAGAAACGTGCACCGCCGCGAAACCACCCTATGGGGCAGGGTCGTGCAGGAAGAAATGTACGAAGCACAATTGACGAAAAAATAATCAACGCACCTCGAAGCGCACCGGTAAGCCATAGCGCACCTTTACAGGGTCGCCAAGCGCATTTTTGCCGGGTATGAATTGCGGTAAGCTTTCTACAGCTTTCTTCACCTTCGCAACAAAAGCAGGACTGTACTCCGGCGAAAGCCCACTGGTGCTTACTTTGCCTTGTTCGTCAATGATGAAAACAATATCCAAGCGGCTACCAACCTTCTTGTCTTGGATTTCTGGCATTTGCTCCAATTCACGTAGAATAAAGGAGCGGATATTCGACTCGGTGCATTCGCGCAGGCGGTTTTGATTGCGATTGCGACAGCCTCGATAAACAGGCGGGCTGGCCATGCTGCGAAACTCTTCGACCAAAGGCGGCGCGGGTGGGGTTGGTGTTGGTTGTACCGGGGGCGGAGTATTGTTGTTACTATTCGTATTGGCATTATTTGGCTCAGTGGGCGAAGTATTGTTGTTACTATTCGTATTGGTATTGTTGGTATTAGCATTCGGGCGTGGAGATGGGCGTGGAGGGGCAGGTCGAGGAACTCGATTGTCAGTAACAGGAGCCGACTCCGGCTCAAGGTCTGGCACAACAGGCGCTTCCTCCACTTCCTTAAAAACCACTGTTATAGCACTGCGCGTTCCTTTTTGGTCGGTGATAGCGGCTTCATATTCGCCGAAAGGTAAATTATAGGCTTTAGGCAGCACCACCAGATCGCTGCGGTCGGTCATTTTTTGAATAAAAACGGGTACGTCCTCCTGTAGCAACACAAATTCTTTAGGCAAAATGCCACCTGTTGCATAAAAAACCAGTGAATCGCCGCGCTGCTCGTAGCGAAATTGCAGCCGTAAAGACTCCAACAGCTCCTCCGCTTCGGAGGCAAAAGGACTATCGGGGCTTTCTGCCAAAAAGCGGATAATTTGTAGCGAATCGGTCCGGTCAACTGCTTCCCATTTCAGCGGCTCTTGGGTGCTTTTTTTACCGCCGCCACCAGAAAAAAGCAAGCCTTGCGCCCCAAAATAAAGCGTGAGCAACAGCGCAATGCCGACGCCCAGCATGAGTAGTATCTCGGCGGCCTTGCTCAGTCCGAGCTGCCCCAGCACGCCGCGTGCCTTTCCGCCTTTGGCTTTGGTTTTGGCGTTGGCTACTTGTAGTTCCACGCCAGCATCCGTAAATCCTGCATCGGCTTTTTTATCAGTCGCAGTAGCCAGTACTTCCACTATTTCTTCCAGGACAATTTCTCGCTTGCGCTCTATGCCATTTACGATTTCTACAATAGCGACCTTTACCATCAATGGATAGGTGCCTTCTGTCAATGGTTTTACAAAAAACAACCATTCGGTGAAATCATCCTCAAAGATAGTTTGCGTTGGGGTGGACATAGTGCGAATAGCAAAAGCGGGTTGCTCGCCGGGGTCTATCATTTCCACGCTCATCACGCCGCCCATGCGCACATCTCGAATAGCGTCATCTGTTTCCATTTCCAGCCCTTCCATCAGCAAGGTTTCATTTACAGCGAGGCGGATGACGCACCTTACCTCTTTGTTTACCTGCATTTTGTTCGGAATGCGCTTTAGTATTTTACCCATACGGGCCTTGCGCTGCGCTTGCTCGGCAAGTTCTTTTACGAAATCTTCTGCTTTCAGTTCTTTTACAAAAAGTATAACGGCACTGCGCAGTTTATTTAGTTCTACGGTCGCTTTTTCGCTTTCGATGTTGCCATTCAACAGTTCGCGTTGTATGTCTAAATAGCGACTTTCAAACTGAATAACATCGGCATATTTGGGTACATCGTTGGGAATCACCGCTTTAAGCGATGAAAAAGCCATATCCAGCCCTAAAGGTATGACGTTAAGGAGTTCGACTTTGAGTTCTTCCAGCGATTTCATAAGTACGGTTTTTAGTAAATGGTTTCTGGAAGAGCATACCACAATTAATTGCACTTAAAGTAGGATATGATATCTTTTTGATATACCTGCTCACTGCTTACATTGGCAGCTCTCCGTTTTTTGATTAGCCCCAGGTGTGTTGTTTTGTTTTTGCAGATTGCTAACAAAAGTCATATAAATGTAGCGTTTTTAAAATGAAAACCGGACATTTGTTGCCTATAAAATCAAAAAAATTACGCCATGGCATTAATTAAAAGTGTGCGCGGATATACGCCGCAGTGGGGTGCAAACTGTTTTTTCGCCGAAAATGCTACGTTGATTGGGGATTTAGTGATGGGCGATGACTGTAGCGTCTGGTTCCAGGCGGTGGTACGCGGCGATGTCAATAGCATTCGGATAGGCAATAAAGTCAATATTCAGGATGGCGCGGTGATACACGGCACCTTCGAGCGGGCGGCCACTACCATTGGTAATAATGTGTCGGTGGGGCACCGCGCGCTGGTGCACGGCTGCACTTTGCACGATAATGTGCTGGTGGGCATGGGGGCTATTGTCATGGATCATGCCGTGGTAGAAAGCAATGTGCTCATAGCCGCTGGAGCGGTGGTACTCGAAAATACCCTTTGCGAGTCAGGCTACATCTACGCGGGCGTACCTGCCAAAAAGGTAAAAGCCATCAGCCCTGAGCAATTCGCTGATACCATCGGGCGTATAGCTGATGCTTACATCCGGTACGCGGGGTGGTTTCGGGAGGAGTGAAGCGCCTGATATAATATAAACAGGCTATCTTATATCAAGACAGCAGTTAAGCATAATTTGTCGGCTGTGTATTTGAATTGCTCTGCCTGCTCATTCTCTCTTTCGTCCGGTATTACCGTTGTTTTTTTACACCTGATTCGCATGAATATTTCATTTTTTTAGCAGTTTTCTGGATAATATTCTATTTCCTGACCAGATGGCTACGAAATAAACCCCTCTTTGCCAGTGGGTAGTATTAATGCGAAAATTATTTATTTGATTCAATTTGTGCTGATATAGCTGCCGCCCTTGAGCATCTGATATAATGAGTGTATAATTATGATTTGATGAAAATCCTGTCATTAATTCAACATCTACGTACAAGTCATCACTAAACGGATTGGGAAAAACTTTTATACTTGCTAACGCAGAGATTTCTTGCACATTGACAGGATCACCTATTGGTCGCCCTAAATTGCAGATTGAATTTTCATCAAATTTGTAAAGAAGACTATCCTTCTGATAAAAACAACTTAAGGAATTCCCGCAATCAGAAACAAACATACTCCAGGTGTCCAAGGGTGCAAAGTTACTACCAATACCCTCTACCCAAAAGGCAGTTTCATATGCAAATGGACTGTCCTGTTGTATTGTAAGGCGTTTACGTTTAGTGCCATCTCTCAGGATGACTGAGTCCATTGAAACAACTTTAATTAGTAGCTGGAAAAAACCAACATCAATAGTGAGGGTATCTCCGGTTGTCAAATTAAAATCATAAATTAATCTTTCCGGCTGCCCCAGCGCTAATAAGTACACTTTATTATCTTCCTCCCGATAATATGTGCCTGTAGGTGTAGATGTTTGAAATGTTGTATCCAACGTTTCATGCATTTGCAAATAGACCTCTCCGTTTTGCTTTAAAGTATCTTTCAGAAAGTAAGCACGAACCTCGAAACCACCAAAAGGTTGTGGGCCGAGACAATTAATATTTACGTGCCAGCGATTCTCAGGGTTTGCCCAGAGTTGGGCATTGCTACAATGGATGTTCACATGAAGTAGAACAAAAACGAGCGTAATGTATCGTATCATTGTTGAATAATTTGGGGAAGCAGCTTGAATTAATTAACTCAAACTGCTTCCAAATTTTTAGAAATCGGAAACGCTATTACTTATAGCTTAATAGCCTGATAAGATTGATAACAAAAGTGATATAAATATAGCGTTTTTAAAATGAAAACCGGACATTTGTTGCGTATAAACTATAGTAAATAACAACGGAAATGAAAAAGAAAAAAAACAACCGGGATGGCATTGTTTTCTCTACTGATCCGGATTTTACCTGGGAGACGGAACCGGTGGAAGATGCGGTGACATTGGAGCCGGCCCGGCAGGCGCTGCGCATCTGGCTCGATCGTAAGCAACGCGGCGGAAAGGAAGCGACCGTCATCAAGGGTTTTGTCGGAACGGAAACCGATTTAAAAGAACTCGCTAAACTATTGAAAACCAAACTTAGCGTGGGCGGGGCTGCCAAAGACGGCAACATTATTTTGCAAGGCGACCACCGCGACAAGGTGCTGGCGCTATTGGCGGAAGCCGGCTACACACAAGCCAAAAAAGCGGGCGGCTGAATCAGCGGGTGTACTGCCAGGTCAGCGTCAGGCCTTCAATGACCGTTTCGTCGCCCACCATTTCTATCGGCAAATCGGCGATGCGCGCCTTGAGCAAGCGCAGGGTTTCGAGCGTTTCGCTTTGGCGAATGGCAATATCCACCGCTGCGGTAGCACCAAAATCTTGCTGCATCATTTCTATCTCGGTCTTTTTCAGGGCGTTCATCACCTGGCTCATCAGAGCATAATCAAAAGCCAGCCGATATACTTCTGCGACGGTTTTTTCGATTTTTTCGGACTGCTGAAGGGCTTCGGCCGCGGCGAGTTTGTAGGCATTTATCAAACCCGAAGTGCCCAGCAAGGTGCCGCCAAAGTAGCGTACAACTACTACCAATACATTTGTCAATTCAAAACTGTCGATCTGCCCCAATATCGGGCGGCCTGCCGTGCCGCTGGGTTCACCGTCGTCATTGGCACGAAAGTGATTCCCATCCAGCCCCAGGCGATAGGCATAGCAATAATGGCGTGCTTTGGGGTGGGCTTTGCGCAAGGCATCTACATGCTCCTGACAATCTGCTTCATGCGCCACCGGAAAAGCGTAGCCCAAAAACTTGCTGCCCCGGTCTTTAAATTCGCCGGTGCCCGCCGATTGTATCGTTTTATACGTGTCTTTTTTCATCTTGCTAAGGCAATAAGTACAATGGCAATGATGGCTAAGGCCACGCCGAGGATATTGATTTTTGATAATTTTTCGGCAAAAAGCAGCCAAGCCGAAAGGGCCGACAGCCCAATCACGGTCACACTATTGACAGGGAATACCACCGAGCCATCCCAGCCAGCATTTAAAGCTTTGAGAATGAAAAAGATAGAACCGAAATTGGGTACACCAAGAAAAATCCCCCCCAATACATTGCGCCACTCCACGCGCATCCGGCCGCCCAATATTTGCGGCAGCACGTACAGCAAACCAATCAGCCCCGCCGTGCCAAAAATGAAAGTCGTAAACAATAAACTGGCATTGCCCGCCGTCTGACGCTCGACATACAGCAGCAGCACCTCCACCACACCACTGTTGAGCCACAAAAACAAAGGTAAGAACCAAAGCCAGCCACGCCGCTGCACGGGCAAGGCCGAAGGTGTTTTGTCGGGCAAATTGGTACAAACAATTGCCGGTAAGGCAAGCAACAGTCCCGCCGCCTTGAGCCAAGGCAAAGGCTCTTGATAAGTTATAATGGCAAAAGGCACTACAATCAGCAGCGACATCCGTTGCATGACCGAAGTAATCGTGACGCCAAAATGCTGCACGGTGCGCGCCGTGATATTGAAGGTAAAAATAAAGACCGCGCCTAATAGCAAGGAATAAGGCAGCCAGTCCACTTGCAAAGTAGTACGCGTGACCGGAAAGGTGCCTAAAGCCAGCCAGCCGCAGACGAAACAGGTCAAATAATTGAACACAATAGCCTGAAAAGTATGCACGCTATAACGCGGAAATAGCCTGAAAATCAGGATAATAGCAGTAGAACTCAGAATGGAAAGCAGTAGATATAGCATAGACGGCCCTTTTTCTTGGCGAGACAAAAATAGCAGACTTATTCTACACCGCAAGGTTTTCTGTTTTTACAATATTATGGACAAAAATTATCCGGAGAAACCACAAACGATGAGTATATTTGTCGCTAAACCGAAACGGGAAGTGGAAAAAACACTGGAGCAATACGATCGCATTGTACAGATTTGCCAAAATCTTTTCCTACAAAAAAATAAGGACTACGGCACTGCCTGGCGTATTCTGCGCACCACTTCGCTTACCGATCAGCTTTTTATCAAAGCGCGCCGTATTCGCAGCATCGAAGAGAAGCAAATACAAAAAATTGGCGATTCTATTGAATCTGAATTTATCGGGTTGGTCAATTATAGTGCCTTGGCACTCATCCAGTTGCACCTGCCTGTGAGCGCTCCGCTCGAACTCGAGGCCGCCGAGGCTACTACCCTGTTTGGGCAACAATTGGAGCAGGCCCGCGCCCTGATGATAGCCAAAAACCACGACTATGGCGAGGTGTGGCGAGAAATGCGCGTCAGCTCTATGACCGACCTCATCCTGATGAAGCTGCTGCGCATCAAGCAAATCGAAGATAACAATGGACAAACCGAAATTTCGGAAGGCTTGGATGCTAATTATCTCGACATCATAAATTATGCTATCTTTGCGCTCATCAAATTGTACGAAAAAGAATCACAAACAACTGATTATCAGCTATAAAAAATACGCATTATGACGCTCGGACTACTCGTACTCATCATCGCTATCGTTGCCTTAGCACTCACCGGGCTGGTTGGCTTTAGCAATAAAAATAAATCAACCAACTGGCTCCTCAGCTACCTGCAAAACTTCTGCGGGGCGCTTTTCATTTTTTCCGGTGCCGTCAAAGCAATTGACCCCCTCGGCACTGCCTACAAGATGGAGCAATATTTTGCCGAATTCGCCAGCACTTTTCAAGGTACTTGGTTTTCGTTTTTGGCACCGCTCTTCCCTTGGCTATCGGAGTATGCGCCCACTTTTTCCACTACTATGATTGTACTCGAAATCGTGGTGGGCGCCGCGCTAATACTGGGTGCGCGCAACCAATTCAACAGTTGGGTCTTTTTGGTGATTGTCGCATTTTTTACTTTTCTGACTGGTTTCACCTTCCTCACCGGCTATGTACCTGATGGCGTCAATTTCTTCCAGTTTGGCCAATGGGGCCCCTACGTGGCCACCAATATGAAAGTGACCGATTGCGGCTGCTTCGGCGACTTTTTGAAATTGGAACCCCGCGTTTCCTTCCTCAAGGACGTGTTCTTGATGGTGCCCGCGATCTTGTTTGTATTGCGCCACAAAAATATGCACCAATTGCTCAGCCCGGTACGCCGCTCGGTGCTGCTGTTTGTCATCGGCATTGGCTCTGTTCTTTTTTCTATCAGCAATTATGTCTGGGATCTGCCGGTCATAGATTTTCGCCCTTTCAAAGAAGGCGTTAATGTAGCCGCGACCAAACAAGCCGAAGAAGAAGCTGCCGCTAATGTAGCAGTGCTGGCTTATAAACTGACCAATAAGAACACCAAAAAAGTAGTAGAATTGCCTTACGAACAATTCCTCAAAGAATTTCAAAATTATCCGAGCGAGGAGTGGGAATACGATCAAATCAAATCCGAACCGGCTATACCACGCACCAAAATCAGTGATTTTGACGTGGAAGACGCAGAGGGCATCAGCCACGCGGAAGCATTGCTCAGTGACCCTGGCTACAGCTTCTTCATTGTATCGCACAAACTGTATGGCAAAAGCGCTGGCCGGGAATCCTTTACAATACGCGACACCGTTTACCTCATGGACACCTTGCCCAACGGCGAGCTGCGCCCCAGCGAAACCTTCATTGTAGAAGAGCGCACCGAAGAAAAAGAAACTTTCCAATGGAACGAAGATTTCGTGGAGCGCTGGCAAGAGGTGGTAAACCCGGTTTTGGCGGCCGCACGCAAAGATGGGCTGAAAGTACACGCCGTGACGGCTTTCGAATCGCCGGAAAAAATCGAACACTTCCGGGCTGCTACTCAAAGTGACTATCCGTTTTTAGTAGCCGATGATATTTTATTAAAAACCATTATCCGCTCCAATCCTGGTGTAGTATTATTAAAAAACGGTGAAATAATTAAAAAATGGCATTATGCAAAACTGCCCACTTATGATAAAATAAAAGCGCGGCACATGAACTAAAGCCGCGGGCAAAAGCGCATCCGGTAAGCCATCATCCGGATGCGCTTTTTTAGTGCCGTAAAGGCCCCGAAGATATTCCTCACTCAGAAAGCGCAAGAATTTTTCTATATAATAGGGCTATTACAAAAAAAACACTTTCTTTGCATTGATGAAAAATTACCGCAAGAAATTCAAAGAAGTTTAACTGACCACATGCTTAGCAGAAGGAACGTCCGCATAAAAGTAATGCAGATGCTCTATTCCATGAGTAGAGATAAAAAACTGGGCTACGAAGAGGCGCTGCGGCAATATCGCAACAACGTCCGAGAATCATTTGAACTGTATCTGTTTTGCTTGTTGCAATTGGTACGCATCGCCGAATATGCCCGGCAAGATGGTGCCAATCGCGCCGCTAAGCTATTGCCCAACGACGAGGACGTGCGCTTCTCTTCTAAATTGGCTACCAACGAACTCACCCGATCCCTCAGCGGAAACGAAGGCTTCAAGCGCTTAGTTAAGCTATTCAAACTGGAAGAGAAAACCGATGAAGATACCTACCGGCGCCTCTACGCCGAATTTGCCAAATCGGAGGAATACAAAACTTACGTCTATAATACGGATACAGACCATGACAATGATGCCCACCGTCAGATGCTCCTGACCTTGTATCGCCATTGCATGGACAGCGAAACCTTCAACGAGCTGCTGGAAGACAATTATCCGCTTTGGACCGACGACGAATCGCTCATCATCGGCGCTATGAAAAAAACCATCAAGGCGCTGCCAGCTACCAGCGATTTTTATGAAGAATATCGCCCCGGTGCCGAAACAACGGTCGAATTTGGCGAAGCATTGTTCAAAATTGTAACCGAATCCGATCAGGAGCTTTTTCAAATCATCGAGCCTACCCTCAAAAATTGGGACGCCGAGCGCGTGGCCGTGCTTGATATGATTATGCTCAAAATGGCACTCTGCGAATTGCTCCATTTCCCGACCATTCCTACCAAAGTGACGCTCAACGAGTTTGTGGAGATTTCTAAAATGTACAGCACCGACAAAAGCAAGGATTTTATCAACGGCATCCTCGACCGACTCATGAAGCAACTCCACAAGGAGGGCAAAATCAAAAAAGAGGGCCGTGGGCTGATGGAATGAATTACTTTTTGTTTTAAATAACTATAAATCAGCTTTTTACACTTTTATATTTTTTAAATTCAAATTCAAAAACTCGGACACAGCACGGTCTCGTTCTCGTATTGCCCTAGCAAAGCGATGGAAATCTCGAAGGCTCCTTGGCGGCGATTGAGGTTGTTGAGATACCCCAAATTGGCATCGTAGCTAAATCCAATGAGAAAATTATTGACCTCCAAGCCCAGCATGACCACTGCCGCATCCATGGCGAAAGTGCGGTCCTGATTGCGCACCGGGCGTGCCCAGCCACCGATGTGCATAGCCGTGCCCCCGAATTCACTGAGCAAAAAACGAATATTAGAACCTACATTAGCCGCTACGTGTGCCCCTTGCGCATACACCAAGGCCCGCGGCAGCAGTTGCACGCGCTCGCCCATAGGTATTTGCAAAGCAAAATGACCGGTATATTTGCGCAGCAGGCGATTGGTGCTTTCAAACTGCACGCCCTCGCGGCGCCCCCGGTTGATGAAAAAACTGAGTTCTGGCTCGTTGATATGATGAATAGCCCCGCCGATAAAAACGCCTACAGCGCGCTTAGGCGCATAGGTATAATTCAAGCCAATGGACAAGTCTCCGTAAGAAAAATTATTTTCCGGCAGTATTTCTCGGGTCGGGTCGGTAAAACCATCGGTGCCGTTGAACTGGTCGGCGAAGTTGATACGCTCGTAGTTGATGTTGCGTTGCCCAATACCTACTTGTGCCCCACCGCTCAAAAACTGGTTGCCCGCTTTATTTAAGGCCTTGTGAAATGCGCCCGACAGCATGATTTGATTGGTCGCAAATTCTATCGAAGGTACTCGGTCGCTAAAAAACTGCACGCCCGCTCCAAAAGCATCGTTGGTACGTTTTCGGCGCGTATTCAGCCCGAAACGCATATCTATGGCACCGCCCATCGTGATATAGGGATTATCCAATACATTGCGCCACTGGTCGCGGTAGATAGAAGATAGCCGATAGCGACCATCGAAAGCCCCTGACAATGCGGGATTCAGCGTTAGCGGGGAGGCATAAAACTGGGTGAAGTGCTGGTCTTGGGCAAAGCTAATGCTGGCGGTTGCCAAGGTTGCGAGCAAAAATAAATATTGCTTCATTTTTGGAATTATATATGATTTTCTGAACCGATGATCTGGCTTTTGCTTTTCTGAAGCGCCAAATTTATAGATATTTGTGTATGAACTGAACGGAGTTTGAGGGATATTTATTATTTTTGAAATAATGTTCACATTTGCACCCTGAAAACAGCAGTCAAAAACCCATACGCAGCACTTGCACCGGAAATTTGCGCCCGCAACCGGCATAGCGTCGTATAACTTCAATTGATTATGGCTTCTTATGGAATCTGCCCATTGAGTGTAGTGCCGGTGCGCACCTCCGCCTCGGATAGCAGCGAGATGGCTTCGCAATTGCTGTTCGGCGAGCTGGTAGAAATGCTAGAGACCAAAGGCCGGCAATGGGTAAAAGTGCGCTGCCAATGGGATAATTTGGTAGGTTGGGTAGCTGCAACACAACTGCGAGCGGTCACGCCTGGTGAGTTTGCTACCTACAATGAGCATTTTGCTTACAATCTCGAATTGATGCAGGGCATTATGTCCAATGATTTTTTTATGCCGATTACCCTCGGCGCCCAATTGCCCAATTTCGACGGCATTCGCTTCGAGTTGGAAGGATTGCCTTACACTTTCAGCGGGCAGGCTGTTTTTCCTGGTGACATTGCCCCGGCTGCTGAATTTATTCTAAAAATTGCTCGGCGCTATCTGCATGCCCCTTTCTTGGCTGGCGGTCGCTCGCCTTTTGGCATTGACGACAGCGGGCTGGTACAAATGTTGTTCAAATTCATTGGGCACAAACTGCCCCGCAGTGCCGCCCAGCAGGTATTTCTTGGCGACGCTATTGATTTCATCGAAGAGGCCCAGCCCGGCGATCTCGCTTTTTTTGAAGACCGAAAAGGCAACATCAACCACGTCGGACTCATTGCCCCCAATCTGCAAGTACTGCACGCTTTCGGCAAGGTGCGCATAGATACCATTGACCACTTTGGCATTTACAACCAAGAAGAATCGCGCTATACGCACAAACTCCGCGTCGTAAAACGCATCCTGCCTATGGCCCAGCGCGTCGCCAGCACCAGCGAACAACCGGCTGAGTTCGTCAAAAACCAGATAGAATTATTTTAATACCAACTGCACCCCGCTCGCCCTTTTAAACCCCAAAATCCTTTCAACAATTCGCCATTCCATAGCAAGTCATCGGATTTTATTACTTTGTTGGTCGAAAAATATGGCATTATCATGCAAATATGCCGCAGCTTTGCAGCAAAGAAAAATGCAGACATGAAAAACCCGATATTCAAAAATGGTTTCATCGCTTGGAGCGCGGCCTTACTTTTATTGCTGATAACCAAGGGTGTACAGGCTGAGCAGCGGCCGGGCATCAGTATTTTTGACAAATTGCACACCCAAGAAGTGCTAAAAGTAGAAATCGAAACGGATCTAGATTCGCTATTGAGAACGCTGCGTACAGAAGACGAAGTGCCAGCCTTGTTTACTTTCAAAGACGAAAAAGGCAAGAAACAATCCTGGAAAGTCAAACTTCAGGTGCGGGGTAAGTTCCGCCGCCGAACTTGCGACTTTCCGCCCTTACATTTCAAATTTTCCAAAAAACAACTCGCCGCAGCCGGGCTGAATGACCACAACGATCTGAAACTGATCACGCATTGTTTTGACAATGCACAAAGCGACGAGTTGGTCATGCGCGAATACCTGACTTACAAACTCTACCAAATCGTAAGTCCGCACAGCTTCCGGGTACAATTGCTACGCGTCAAATACCGCGACAGCCAAAGCAAGCGCTCTTTTACGCGCTACAATGTGCTGGTAGAAGACGATGACGAAATGCGCGAGCGCGCCGACAGCAAATTTTGCAATAGTTGCTACGGCTTGCCTAAGGATACTTTTACGGAAGAGAATCTCACCCGCAACTGCCTGTTTCAATATATGATTGGCAATTCGGACTGGTCGGTGGCTATGCTGCGCAACCTGAAATTATTACAACCCAAAGACGGCAGCAAAAACATCATTGTGCCTTACGATTTCGACTTTTCCGGCATCGTGAGTGCGCCCTACGCCCGCCCCGACGCTACGCTCGGCATCCGAACGGTGCGCGAGCGGGTGCTGCTGGGCTTTGAGCATTCGGGGGAAGAGATGGCACCTACCATTGAGTTTTTCAAAGCGCATAAAAAAGTATTTCTCGATTATATTCACAAATTCAAGCCGCTCTCGGTGGAGGCCCGCCGCGAGATGATTGAATACATCGAATCCTTCTATCGCTGCCTCGAAAGTGAGACAGATATGCGCACGCCGGGCGTGTGTTAAGCTATTTCCTGCTTTTTGATTTAATACCAATTTCAAAAAGTTGTAACGTATTCCTGGGTTTGTAATTGTTTGACTATCAATGCAGATCAATTTTCACTGATAGCCAGATTACTATTACATTAGCATAAATCATGGGGGCATCTGATATTTGTCATTCGCACAAAGCAAAAACCGGCAGAACTTACTGCTTTGTAAGCGATCACACGGCAGTTGCAGGCGTGCATAAAGTTGGCTTATATTGGAAAAACGCAAAATATAACCCTATGAATGTCAAAGTAAAAGATTTAGCTATTACCCAAGTAGTGACAACGGTACCGCACAAATCGGTAGGACATGCCAAGGATATTATGCAGACTAAAAAAATCCATTCCCTGCCGGTTGTCGGGCCAGAAGGGGAGCCATTAGGTATTGTAACTTCTAAAGACCTGATACAGAAGAAACTGTCGGACGAAACCCCGGTGAGCCGCATTATGTCCACCAATATTCACACCATCCCGCTTTACGCCGACGTGCACATCGCGGCCCGCATGATGCGCAACAAGAAAATTCATCATTTATTAGTAACCGATGAAAAAAAATTGGTGGGAATTATCAGCTCTTTTGATTTGCTCGAATTGGTAGAGCAACACCGATTTGTACTAAAAAATCCGCCTACCCCCTCCAAGAAAACAACGCGCCGGCAGTAAGCACAAAATGCTTTCCAAACAATAGAATGCTACAAAAAGCATACCTTTGCAAAAAAAGCAAGGCTATGTTCATTTTTTTGATCGCCTTAGTATGGGGCTTGTTTGGTGCCATGTTGTTTCTCAACCTGTACTTCCGTATCCGGGTTTTCAAAGTATATAAAAAATTAGTGCAAAACAGGGTGGAATTTGGCGCAAGCCATATTTTCAATGCTGAGAAAATGCAAGCGGAGATACTACCTCGCTATCCGCATATGCAAGAAGAAATCCAGACTTTTGTAAGGTATATGCGCTATTCCATCCGGATGGCTACGGTGCTTATTACACTTATTACACTCTTTGGCGCTATTTTGATGTATTACCGAAACGAGTAGCCGCTGGTTTTTGTATCACTATTAGCTGATGATTGTACCGTTTTCAAGAGTAAGCGGCACATAGCGAAAAACGCAGCTAAGTAATGGAACATTGCTATTTGTTCATTGGGATCAGTAGTGTCCGGTTAAGAAAATAGAATTTTGTGCAAGTTCTTGTTTTTTATGCGAATATCGAGCTAAGCCCGGAGGGATGAAAAATTTATAGTTGATTGACAATCAATGGTTTTGAACCCCAAATAGTGACACCGTGTTGGTGTAATATGTCACCCCGCTGGGGTTCGTTTTTACGTATGCCTAATGTTTTAATCATTTGAACCCGATATTCGCATTATTTAATTATTTATAGAGGTATTTGTCAGAAATGAGTTGAGCATTTTTTGGAACTTTTGGTTTTGGATTACATGTAATTGCCTAAAAATCAATTGCTTGTATTTAATTTAGTTTATACTTTTTTGCATAACATTTATAGCTTGTTTATTTTTAAATATTTGTGTGTTTTGTAACATAATATTGCACTATTTAATGCGCAAAATACACCTCACTTTTATTGAAATCCGTATGATACCCTCTTAGGCAATCGAAGATGCAGTAGCCGATAGAGGCTATCAGGGCGTTAATTGTGCGAATAAATTTTTGTCCACAAAATTTTTGCGTGTCAGATAAGACTTTGATTATCAAAATATTATGCCAATTATTTTACAACGAACTTTGCTGTGCTGCCTTTGCTGGTGGATGGTGACGGGCGGAGCTGCTGCGCAGGAGACGCCGCGGGTGGTCAGCTTTACGAAAGAGCAATACCAGGGGCACAACCAAAACTGGAGTGTGGGGCAAACGCGCGAAGGCTTTATGGTCGTGGGCAATGCTGCGGGCTTGCTGGAGTTCGATGGTTCGGGATGGCGGGCGTATCCCTTGCCCGACGGGCAGACCATCCGGGCGGTAGCTACAGATGCCGAAGGTACTGTGTTTACTGGGGCTTTCGGCGAATTTGGGTATTGGCAGCGCGGCACCGACGGCAAGCTGCACTACCACTCGCTGGCAGCTACGGTGCAAGATGAGGTCGTCCGACGGGAAGAGTTTTGGCATATCATTGTACACGAAGGGCGGGTTTTTTTTCAGTCATTTTCCGCTATTTATAGCTACGACTACAAGCAGGTGCGCTTGCATACGCCTCCGGATATTATTATGTTTATGCAAGTGGTACATCATAAAAAAATATTGCCGGTTATTAATCGGGGGCTTTTTATAATAAAAAACACGAACGGTTTTGATTTTATTACAGGTAGTGATGTACTGGCTGAGCGCCGGGTGGTGTGTATGATACCTTTACAAGGGGAGGATTATTTAGTTGGAACGGCTGATTCTGAATTGTTTATCTACCGAGGTGGGCAGTTTGTTCGCTGGAATGTGCCTTTGCAAGCGCAGTTGCAAGCCGATCAACTAAATAAGGGCATTCGCCTTTCTAATGGTAATATTGCATTAGGCACCATTCGCAATGGCGTTTATATTATTAATCCGCAGGGCGATTTATTATATCATATTAATCAGCAAAATGGCTTACAAAATAATACCGTACTGTCTTTATATGAAGATCGGGCGCAAAACCTTTGGGTGGGCCTCGACAAGGGCATTGACCTGATAGAAATAAGCAGCCCCTTAGTGTTTTTTAAAGATAAAAACGGGGTCATTGGCTCGGTTTATACCGCCAGTATTTTTGCTGGCAAACTCTACCTCGGCTCCAATCAAGGGGTATTCGTGCGCGACTGGCCGGGCGCTGGTGCGTTTCGTTTGGTCAATGGTACTCAGGGACAGGTTTGGCAGTTAGAAGCTTTCGATGGGCAATTGATAGCCGGGCACAACGACGGCACTTTTCGCATTGAAGGGGAGCGGGCATATAGCATTTCCGATGTGACCGGCGGCTGGACTACGCTGCGGCACCCTGGCCAACCCGATTTGCTGCTGCAAGGCACCTATACCGGATTGGTAGCATTTGGCAAAAACGCACAAGGACAATGGATGCTGCGCAACCGGATACAAGGCTTTGCCGAGCCAGTCAAGGAAATGATGTTTGACGCCGAAGGCTACCTGTGGGTCGTCAATCCCAATCGGGGCGTGTATCGTATTCAGCTCGACGAGCAGTGCCAGAATGTGGTGTCTATCTACGCCTTTCAGGCAGGCGATGGGCTGCTTTCTGCTTTTAAAAATGATATTGAAAAGATTGATAACCAGATTTTTATAAAATCAGGCGGGCAGTTTTTACAATTTGATAAACCCACCGGGCAGCTCCGGCCCTTGTCGCAGCTTTTGCGCACAGACCTGCAGCGCGACCGCGATTTTTTACTCAAACGCGGCCTCGGAACGGATTATTTAAAAATTTATAACAACAAGGTTGTACTGCAACAAGATACGGCGCAGGCAGCTTTTTACCTCTCTTTAGTGCCCGATTTTAAAAGCATCAGCTTGCTCAACGACAGCACCTACCTCTTTGGGCTGGATGACGGATATGCACTGCTCAACCGGCAGGAGCTGGCGCAGTCGGCCCAAGTACCCGTAGCCCCTGTGCGCATCACGGGTGTGGCGGCTTTTGCGCGGCCCAATGCCTTGCGTTTTCTCGACCGCCAAGGCTCGGTGGCATTGTCGCCAGGGGAGCACAATATTCGATTTTATTTTACCCAACCGGTATTCACCCGGATGCCGGAGTACAGTTATTTGCTAGAAGGCTACGACACTGCTTGGTCGGAGTGGCGCGCCGTGCCGGAGCGGGAGTTCAATCGTTTGCTACCGGGCGATTATACCTTTCGGGTGCGCTCCAACCTGTCGGACGAAGTGGCCGAGGTTCGGTTCGTTGTGCAGATGCCTTGGTACCAAACCTGGTGGGCGGGGCTGCTCTACATCTTGCTGGCTGGGGTAGTAGTGTGGCTGGTAGAGCGCTGGAATCAACATCGCTTAGCCAAGCAGCGCCTGCGCTTAGAAACAGAAAAGGAAAAACAGTTGGAAGAGCAACGTATCAAAGCTGCCAATGAGCGTTTGCAAGCTGATGTAATTATGAAAAGCAAGGAATTAGCCAATTCAACCATGACTTTAGTGCAGAAAAACGAGCTTTTGCAGCGGCTCAAAGAGGAAATCCGGCTGGTGCGCGACGCAACCGACGGGCAGATGCTGCGCAAAAATTATCAGCGGTTGTTGCACTTGATTGACACCAATCTTTCTTCCGAGCAAGACTGGCAGATGTTCGAAACCAATTTCACGCAAGTGCACGAGCAGTTTTTTCGGCGTTTGAAAAATGAATTTCCAGAACTGACGCCCGGCGACTTGAAATTGGCTGCCTACCTACGGATGAATTTATCATCGAAAGAAATTGCTCCGCTGCTCAATATTTCGGTGCGCAGCGTAGAAAATAAGCGCTATCGGCTACGTAAAAAACTGGGACTTGGCGAGGCGGAAAATCTACTGGATTTCATGTTGCGCTATTAAATACTGGGACATTGTTATTTTGTTGTTGTTGTTTGTTAATTGTTATTTGTTAATTGGGATAGGGGTTAAAAGAGGTTTATAGGGGAATGGGGCGAATAGGGGAATGGGGTGAATAGGGGAATGGGACAAATAGGGGAATGGGGCGAATAGGGGAATGGGACAAATAGGGGAATGGGGTTGAAAAGTTGAAAAGGTTGAGACTGCATCTATCATCTATTGTCTAATATCTATTGTCTAACATCTATTCATTGATAATCAGCAATTTATAGTTTTATACTGAAAATAATTATATCCGGGTACTTCATTAGACGGAGAGCCTGTGCCTCGCCAGCTTATCGCTGACAAAACTCCCAAGCGCGGTATTCCGACCACATAAAGGGCTTGCGCCGCAATTCAAAACCGACGTGGCCACCCTCGCGCGGCGTCTCGAGGTAGAGGTAGGGGTGCTTGTCGCAAATATCCACCGGGGAGCATGCTGGCGTCAAGATAGGGTCATTTTGTGCGTTCACCAAGAGCGTAGGCACCGTGATGCCAGCCATAAAATTTCTGGCGGAAGCTTGCTCATAAAATTCTTCGGCGCTGCTGTAGCCACAAAGCGGAGCAGAAAAATATTCGTCGAAATCGCGCCAGATGCGGATGTCATCTAATTTGCTCAAGTCTAATGTACCAGGAAACAGTTGCGCTTTCACTTCTATTTTGGCACGCAGCTTTCTCAAAAAGCGTTTTTTATACAAACGGTTGGCGGGTTGGTCGAGCACTGCTGCACCCGATTTCAAGTCGGTGGGCGAAGAAAAAGCCACTGCGCGGGTGATAGCCGTAGGTACAGCACGGCCGTGTACGCCGAGGTATTTCATCGTAATGTTGCCCCCCATGCTAAAGCCGACGAGCGCTATTTCGCTATAATCCTTAGTGTGTAGTGCGTGCGCAATGACCTCGCCAAAATCGTTGATTTCGCCGTGATGGTAGAGCCGGAAATGGCGATTCATCTCTCCGCTGCAAGAGCGACAGTTCCAGGCGAGCACCGACCAGCCCTGTTCAAAAAAGAGTTTGGCCATGCCTTTGACGTAGTGGCGCTCAGAGTTGCCCTCCAAGCCATGCGATAAAACAAGGAGCCTGCGGCCGGGTTGCTCCAGCCAGTCTATATCTACAAAATCTCCATCGGCGAGTTCGAGGCGCTCGCGCTCGTAGGGGAGGTCTATTTTACGAAACATCCCCGGAAGGATGGTTTGCAGATGTCCGTTGAATTGGTACCTGGGCGGGTGGCGATAGGAAGAATGCTGGAGAATGGGCATATGGAAGCGTTTTTTCTAATGCAAAAGACAACATCTGGCAGCAAAAAGTTTAGCAATCTGCAAGCGAGGCGGCGCTTTTTTTACACTAATAATCAAGCTTATATCATAATCAGCACCAATAACAAAGGCGAGAATAACAAAACGAATGCATATTTTTATAAAAAAAATTTGCAGACTGTTCAAAAAGAACTATTTTTGTATCGGTGGAGTGAAATCTACCGTTTCTATCTAAAATTACACATCCAAATCAGGCTTCCAGGCAGCACAAGCTGTCCATAAAAATCTATTGAATCCGGTATTTTTCAATACTTCGGGTTTGTTTTCAAGTTTATTAACGATAAGGCAATTTTCCAACACAAGAGCTGCTTCATGGGCATAGCGAATCGGGTTTAATTTTTATACCTGTTCACTATTGTTAAACGCTAAGATTTACAACGATTTCAGCGATTGGCCCAAAGGGTAGAACACTACCCATTCTCGAATTAGCGTACCGCTTACCCAACAAATATCCGCATTACTACCTGATGTAAAATCGGGTTGCAATAACCTTCACTACATGATATTGCATGTGTGTGATATTATATCCCTTTGCCTTTTATTATGTAATTATAAAGAATCGAAAAAATATAAGTTTGAATAACGGAAATAAATTTACATATACATGAAATCTCTTTACACCTCGCTACGGCGCGCGGCATTTACGTGTGCCTTTCTTTCGTTAGCCCTTTTTGGCTATTCGCAAACAGCAAACCCCGGCGGGGTAACCAACAGCTCCGCCTGGTACGATGCTGGCAATGGGCCAGTGGTGAATATGGCCAACAACCTGGTGAATGGACAAGGCTGGCGAGACCGCTCCGGCAAAAATCGCCACATGACCAGCGTGAACAGTGACCCCAATCGCGTGGCCGGCGGCATCAATTTCAATCCGTTTATCAATTTTGACGGCAACGATTACGTTTTCCGCACCAAGTTTACCAAAGCCTTCAAGCAGGGCGAAGTATTCGCGGTGGTGAAAGACAACGCCTATAAATCCTGCAACTGCGGAGCCCCTTTCGACTTTGGCGGGCACTCCAACGACCATTACACCTGGGGCAACGGCGCTATATATTACGGTTTCGGTACCAACAACCGCGTAGGCTGGGATCCGGCCACGCGCGTCATCCGCGACAACCACCCCGGGCTGACCATCACGCCGGGTACATCCTACGATACGCGCAACTGGAACCTTTTCCAGATTAAAGCCAAAGTGAATGAGTGGGGCGCGGGTTTCAATGGGCAGTTTCAGGCTTCTACCAATAATAACGCTGTGAGTTTTGGTGGCAATAATATCAACTATCTCGGTGCGCACGCGGGCTATGTGTTCCGGGGCGACATTGCTGAGGTGATCCTCTTCGACCGGGTGCTGACGGCAGGCGAGCGCGACCGCGTGGAAAGCTATCTGGCATTGAAATACGGTGTGACGCTCGATCAATTAGTAGTGCCACAAAATTACGTAGCTTCTGACGGAACTACCCTGATGTGGGACGCTTCCGCTAATACAGGCTATGGCAATGACATCGCTGGTATCGGTCGGGACGATGATTCCGGTTTGCACCAAAAGCAGTCGAAATCGGTGAATACTAATTCAGTAGTAGCCCTTGCCTTAGGCTCGGATGTGGCCGGCGATAATGCTTCCAATTTGAATACCGTGACTACCGACAGGAGTTTTTTGAGCTGGGGCACCAATGGCATGGCAGCCACCTTCACTACGCCGGTGCTCTTTCCGATGGCGGCGGTCAACGCCCGGATGCCGCGCGTTTGGAAGGCGTATAAATCTGCTGGCTGGACCGATCAGGATATTTCCTTCTGCATTGAAGGCGGCGACGATACGCAGTACTTGCTCATTAGCCATAGCGACCCGACTTTTAATATGGTCGTGACCTATCAGGTGCAATTGGATGGCAACGGTGGCGCTACCATTCCATCGAGTTATCTGCCCAATGGGGCATTTTTCACCATTGGCAAAGCGCAGCGCTACCCGGGTGGGGTATCGCCGCAGCTGCAATTTTGGGTGGACGCCAATCGCGGCACGAGTGCCGGCGCACAAGTGAACGGTACGGGCTGGCTCGACCAGTCGGGTAATCTGCGCCACATGAGCACCATCGTGAGCGACCCCTCGCGTATAGACGGCGAATTGAACTACAACCACGTCATTCGCTTTGATGGCAATGATTATATGAGTCGGGCAAACTTTACCAAGCCTTTCACAGCTGGTGAGGTTTTTGCCGTTACAAAAGATAATGCTTATACCAGTTGTAATTGTGGGGCCGCGTTCGACTTTGGCGGGCACTGGAACGACCACTACACTTGGGGCAACGGTGCCGTATATTACGGCTTTGGTACCAATGACCGCATCGGCTGGAATCCGGTGACGAATGCTATTTTAGACAACCACCCTGGGCTGACGGTGAGCGGGCCAGCTACGGACCCGCGCAACTGGAACCTGTTCCAAATCCGCGCAACTTCTACGGCCAATGGCGGCTGGGGCGCTGGTTTCAACGGGCACTTTCAGGCGACGACCGGCACGAATACCGTGAGCTTCAGCGGCAATAATTTTAACTATCTCGGTACGAATGATGTGGGCTACCGCTTCCGGGGCGACATGGCCGAGGTAATCCTCTACGACCGGGTGCTGACGCCCGGCGAGCGCGACCGCGTGGAAAGCTATCTGGCTTTGAAATATGGCTTGACGCTCGACCAAAACATCGCGCCGCAGGATTATATCGCCAGCGACGGAACCACCAAAATGTGGGATGCTGCCGCCAACGGCACTTTCCGGCACGATATTGCCGGTATGGGGCGCGACGATATTTCCGGGCTTTATCAGCGGCAATCCAAATCTGCCAACAGCGATGCGCTCATTCGGGTGGCCGCAGGCAGCACTTTTGCGACGACTAATCAATTGAATAAAACCACCATTCCCAACAACCTTTCTTTCTTCACCTGGTCAAATAATGATGCGTCCACCAATTACAGCACTGCCGTTGCCGGCTTGAATGATGCCCTTGGCCGCAGCGTGACCACCCGCATGGATCGCATCTGGCGGGTATCCAAAACCAATTGGTCAGACCAGAATATTACCATTTGCGGACCCCAAAAAGGCGAAAAATACCTGCTCGTATCGTCCGATGTGACTTTTGGCGCAGGCGATGCCGTTTATACTTTCCAGCAGAATGGCTGCATCACCCTCTCTTCGTCCCTGCTAGCGGATGGCGCGTACTTCACGCTGGCGAATCGCATCGCAGGGCCGGCCTGCGTGGACGTAGGCATTCGCCTCTGGCTGAAAGGTGACTATGGCGTAGATCAGAATAATGGCGCTATCAGTGCGTGGAGCGAAGCGAGTGGCAATGCCAATAACTCGACGGCTGCGGTAAACAGCCCAACGTATGTCGCTGAAGGTATCAATTTTAATCCTTCCGTAAATTTCAATGGCAGCAACCAGCGTTTTGATTTCAACAACTTCACGAATGGCTTCACGGCCGGCGAAGTCTTTTACATGGTGCGGAGCAACCGCCCCAAAACTTCATCCAATGGTTTTGCTACCTGGGGCAACAATCACTGGCAGCATTATACCTGGGGCAACCAAAATATTTATGATGCTTTTGGTTCTACTACCCGACAGGTTTGGGTGCCATCTATTGATATCCAGCAGCCCAACATTTATAACGTTCGGGCTAAAGCGGGCCAATGGACTGCCTGGTTTAATAGCAAACAGGATTACAACAAAAATTCCAATACGATCCAATTCAATCAGACCAGAACCAATTTAGGCTTTGGTAATTACATTTATTTTGCCGGCTCGATACCGGAAGTGATTATTTACAATCGGGAACTATTAGGCTGGGAAAAGCAGAAAGTCAATTCTTACCTCGCCTTGAAATACGGCGTCACGCTCGATCAAAATACCCCGACCGACTACTTAGCCAGCGATTGGGACGGCATGGCAGGTACCAAAATGTGGGACGCCACCGTGAATGCTGCTTACAACCAAAATATCGCAGGTTTGGGGCGGGACGACTGCGCCGAATTTGAGCAAAAGCAGTCCAGCTCGGTAAATGCCGAAGGCTTTATCACGATGGCTATTGGCAATGAAATCGCAACGAGCAATATTGCCAATTCGACCAGCATTACCAACAACATGAGCTTCCTCGTGTGGGGCGATAATGGCAAAAGCATACAATACGGTGCGCCCATCAACCTCACGGGTACTGATTATATGCGCATGATACGCACCTGGCGCGTGGACAAAACCAACTGGGGCGACCAAAACATTACCATCTGTGCGGGCGCGGATCACGCCGAAAGCTTCCTGCTGGTCAGCAATGCGGATCCGAACTTCGGTACGCCCGATGAGGAAATCGAACTGGATGAAAACGGTTGCGCCACTTTCAATAGTAGCAAACTGCCCGACGGCGCTTATTTCTCATTGGCGAGAGCCATTCGCACCCCGATTTGTGAGCTGAGCACCGCACCGGGCTGTGTATATTTCGAGCGCTATTCTGGTGCAAATGGATTGGTCGAATCCCTCAATCCGAACAACATTATCCAAACGGGGCATATTGATGGCTTTTACATTCCAATCGGTGGCACAAATCATGGCTACAAATTGTATAGCAATATCACCATCAGCACGGCAGGCACTTATACCTTCTTCACCTCTTCGGATGACGGCAGCCGACTGTACGTGGATAACAAATTAGTGGTCAACAACAACTTTATACAGGCATGTACAGAGCGCAGCGGCACGATTACCCTGTCGCCGGGCACGTATCCGATTGTGGTAGAATTTGCGCAAGGCGGCGGCGGCGAATGCCTTGCGGCGCGGTATTCGGGTCCGAGTATTCCCAAGCAGGTCATTCCGTGCAGCGTACTCAGCTCAGATGCGCCCAAGACGCTTCAGGCTTGGCTACGCGCCGACCAAATCAAGAATGCAGCAGGCGAAGGCGACGTGGTGAACGTCTGGTCGGATTATTCCAACCTCGGCAACAACGCTATTGCCGGCGGTGACCCCACGCTGACGCTGAATGGCATCAACTTCAACCCAGCGGTGTATTACGATGGCAATGACCGGCATCGCTTCGATAAAATGATGCGCGACAATTACACGGTGATTGGCGTTTCTAAATTAGAAGGCACCATGAATCGGCGCGTCTTTTCCAATGGGTTGGATAACTGGCTCTTTGGCTACCACGGTGGCCGCGAGGATGTGCTCTACATTGACAACAACCCCAATCGCCTTGGTGCCAGCTTTGGCAAGCCAGCGACCACCGAAGCCAATCTGCACAGCTTAGTGCGGCAGAGCAGTGGCGCGTACAATTTCTACGCCGACGGGCACTCGCTGTATTCGGGCGCAAGTTCCGCCAATTCTCGGGTATTGCTCGACATCGGCTCTTCTTACAGCAATGAATACTCGCGCGTATTTGTCGGCGAAGTACTCATGTACAATATGGATATTAGCGCTTCAGAATTGCAACGGGTGCATTCCTATCTGGCTTTGAAATATGGTATCACCCTCGACCAGGCAACGCCACAGAACTACATCGCTTCCGACGGAACCACCCTGATGTGGGAAGCCGCCGCCAATGGCATTTACAATAAAAATATTGCCGGCCTTGGCCGCGACGATTGCAACGGTTTGTACCAAAAACAGTCTAAATCGCAGAATACCGGCGAATTGGTGACCATTGCCGTAGGCAATGCTGTAATGCCGAACAACCTCGAAAATACAGCGACCATTCCCGACCTTGGCTTCTTCGCCTGGGGTAATAACAATCTGGGCACTGATTTCGATGTGAGCGTAACCGCAGCGCAGGCGGATTTCCGCATGGCGCGCATCTGGAAAGTGGACAAAAATGCCAACTGGTCGGATCAGAATATCACTATTTGTATTCCGCAATCGGGCGGCGAGCGTTACTTGATTATTGACGACAATGCCGCATTTAGCAGTATCAATCACGAGTTGAAATTCAACTTCAATAGCGGTTGTATCACCCTGAATTCCAGCTTGATCAATGACGGTGATCATTTCACCATTGCTACCAAAATCACCGGCCCGGCTTGCGTGGATGCTGGCGTGCAGTACTGGCTCCGCTCGGATTATGGCGCATTTACACATGCACAAACCGTCACTCAGTGGGGTGATTTCAGCGGAAGGGGCAATAACGGTGCAATTTTCAATGGCACGCCGACTTATGATACCATTGGCTTGATGAATTTCCACCCTACGGTTTATTACAATGGCGCCTCGGCGCATACTTTGCCGGTATCCGTCAGTGGCAATTATTCGATTTTCACTGTGTCGCAAATGCAAGGCACGCTCAATGGGCGCGTATTCCAGTCGGAAGTGGGGAATGTGCTAATGGGCTATCATGGCGGTCTGGAAGATCGTTTGTATTTGAATGCTTGGCTAAATACAGGCAAAGCCGTAACTACCGATATCAATATGTATTCGCTGCAACGCAGCACCACCGGCGCGTACGAATTCCGAGGCGAAGGCACGGTCATTAAGCAGGCGGCCTCCGGCTCAGCGAATGTCACTTGGAAAATGAACATCGGCGGGCGATCTGCCGTTAACGAACCCTCGCGGGTGTTCGTCGGAGAAGTGGTTGCGTACAACCGCGACGTCACCGCTGCCGAGGCGCATCGCATCGAATCGTACCTCGCTTATAAATATGGCTTGACGCTCAATAATGGCAATACCAATTACTTAGCCAGCGACGGCACCACTATTATGTGGCCAACGGATGCCACTTACAAGCACGACGTGGCCGGTATCGGTCTGGACGAATGCACCGAACTCAACCAAAAGCAATCAAAATCGCAAAATACCGATGATATTGTAACCGTAGCCCTCGGCGGCGAAGTAATGCCAACCAACCGCGACAACCTCGTGGATTTTGCCGATGACAACCCGACGCTGTACGGCGATATGTCTTTCCTCTCCTGGGCAAATAACGACGGCAACGTCAACTTAATTGCCGAGGCGAACGGCACGCTCGTATCTGCGCGTAGCGAGCGCGTGTGGCGGGCTTACAAACACAACTTCTCAGACCAGGAAATCACCATTTGCTTCGACAATTACGAAGCAGATGCCTATTTGCTTATCAGCAATAGCGACCCGACTTTTGGTACCATCAATCAAGAAATCCAGTTGGATGGCAATGGTTGTACGACTTTAATGTCAGATTTGCTGCCCAATGGCGCTTATTTTGCCGTAGGCAAGCTCCTATCTGGCCCGGGCTGTGTGAACGCGGGTATCGCTATGTGGCTACGCGCCGATGAAGGTCCGAACGATGCGGGCAGCGGCACCGCCGACGAATGGTCGGATTATAGCGGCAATGGTAACCATCCATTCCAAAACACCTTAACTAACCAACCAACGATTACCGACTTGGGTACGAATTTCAACCCAACAATGACCTTCGACGGCAATGATTTCCTCAATATTCCGAACGTTACGGCGCTGCCAAGCGGCAATGCCAATATCTCGGTGATTGCGGTGGGCGTGAGCAACAATAGCGCGGGCTGGCGTTATGTCTATTCGCATGGTAATAACGCAACGAATCAGGCGTACTACGTTGGGAAAGAAAATGGTAACACTAATTTAAGAACCGGGGGGTGGAATAACCAGAACACCATTAGTAACGTCTGGCTGATTGGCGAGCCACGCCTCGTGACCGGTACGCACTCTGGCACGACCAATCAGGAACGCACTTACGTGGATGGTACGCTCAGCGCTACCAATAGTCGTACTTACAACGTACAACAAAACCGAGGCTACATCGGTGCGCAGGCATATCCTACGGCAACCGAATTCTGGAATGGTACTATGTCCGAAGTGATTGTATATAATCGTGAAGTCAGCGGCGCGGAATTGCAACGTATCCATTCCTACCTGGCTTTGAAATACGGCATCACCATGGGCGGAGGTACGCAAAACTACCTCGCCAGCGACGGCTCCGTTTATTGGAATGCTACGACGAATAGCGCTTATGGCAACGACATTGCTGGTATCGGTCTGGATGACTGTACGGCATTGAACCAAAAGCAATCCCGCTCGGTAAATAGCGACGCATTGGTAACTATTGCCCTTGGTAGCGAAGTGGCTACCAGCAACGCTGAGAATAACAGCATTATTACCAATGATAAGTCCTTCTTAGTGTGGGGCAACAATAACGGCGCCACCACCTTTACCACATCCGTAACCGGACTGAACTCCACCGACCGCATGGGCCGCATCTGGCGGGTACAAAAAACCAATTGGGCCGATCAGGAAATTACCCTTTGCGTATCGCAGGGCGGCGAGCGCAACCTCATCATCAGCAGCGATGCTATGTTTGGTGCAGGCGATACCGAAGTAGCGTTTGATTTCAATACCGGTTGTGCCACCTTCAATTCTAATCTGCTGGGGGATGGGTATCATTTCACCATCGCTACGCGGAAGTCGGGCCCGGCTTGCGTGAATACGGGCGTGCAGTTGTGGCTGCGAGCAGATTATGGCGTCGGTACTTCTGGCCCGAACGTCGCTTCCTGGGTGGACTTTTCCGGTAATAACAAGAGCTCTATTGGTACAAACGGCGTAGTAGCTTACAATGTTGAACCAACCAATTTCAACCCAACCATTCGCATTCGCAATAATACAGCGGACGGTATCAGGGGCCCTGCGCTGGGCATGGCCAATGCCAATGCTTTTGCCGTAGTATTAGTCACGGCACCTACTCACGCCAGCAACGGTAATGACGTATTTGCCATTGCTGAGGGTGGTGCAGGGGCAATAGAGTATGGGACAGCAGCCGGTGGGCGGTTCTTTATGCGTGCTAACAATAATGGTCTCACACCAGGTAATGTTTCATCCAATCTAAACCGGCCGCAATTGGTTGGCTTCAACTCCGGCAGTGGCAGCGGTACTGGTTACTTGAACGGTTTGGCCGGTACTTCGCAGACGCCGGGTACTCTGGCAAATTCCAATACCATTTGGCGGGTGGGTGACTTCCTTGCCAACGGCGATGGCCTTGGGCAGCACTTCTCAGAAGTGGTGGTATATAATGTAACACTGGGCGCAGCGGAATTGCAACGTATCAATTCCTACCTCGCCCTCAAATACGGTATCACGCTCGACCAAACGACGCCCACCGACTACGTGGACAGCGACGGCACAAGCTACTGGGATGCCACAGCCAATACCACTTACAACCAAAACATTGCCGGTATCGGCAAAGATGACTGCACCGACCTGCACCAACGCCAGTCGAAATCGGCAAATGCAGACGTATTCCTCACCGTAGCACTGGGCGATACTATTTGGGGCAGCAATTTACAAAGCTGGCAAAACGGCAACAACGTTACGACGGATAAAACCTTCCTCGTGTGGGGCGACAATGGCGGCAGCAATGATTTTGATGTCACCATCAATGGCACGGAAACAACGGCACGTCTCGGCCGCGTGTGGCGCGTGGACAAGAGCGCTACCTGGACCAATCAGAACATCACTATGTGTTTTGACGGCTACAACGACGAGAGCTATCTCATCATCAGCGCTACGGACGCGATGCTCGATACGCAGGATAGCGAACTGCAGCTTAACGCTAATGGTTGTATCACGTTCAATTCCAGCTTGCTGGCGGATGGCGCGTACTTCTCACTGGGCAAGAATATTGTGGGTCCCGCTTGTGTGAATGGAGGGATCAAACTGTGGCTGCGGGCGGATGATACGCAATCAGACAACACCAACTGGCGCGATTATAGCAATAATGGCAATAATGCTACACAGGGTGCAGTGGCGAACCAACCCGCCGAATTGGACAATGGCATCAACTTCAACAAGGTCTTTGACTTTGATGGTAGCAATGATTATATGGATATTGCCAGCAATGTAAGCCTGTCAGGCACCAATCCATTTACCTTAGTCGGCGTAGGTATGCGCAAAAGCGTCGGGGCATGGCACGGTATTTTGTCTCATCAGACCACCGCTACCGGCGGCCTATTATTTGCTTTTTCAAATGTGAATAATGGCACAATACATCGTACAGGTACGGCCAATACAATCACCAGTGCCAGCACTTATGCCGCCAACGAACCAGCCTTATTGTCTGCCACTCGCAGCGGCAATAATTTCGCTATCTTTAGAAATGGCGGCGCAGATGGCACTGCGACTTCTACGCATAGCTACAATTCCAATAATGTACGTATTGGCAACCGAGCCACTTCGGCTGATGTACGATTTAATGGGTACATCGGGGAAGTAATTGTCTATAATCGAGCGCTTACAGCCGCCGAGTTGCAACAGGTACATTCCTATTTGTCTTTGAAATACGGTTTGACCTATAATAATGGAAATTCTGACTACATCGCCAGCGACGGCCTCACCAAAATGTGGGATGCAACAGTGAATGCAGGCTATAAACACGACATCGCCGGCTTGGGTCTGGATGAATGCACCGGGCTACACCAGCGGCAGTCGCGCTCGGTTAATGACGACCGCCTGATCACCATGGCCCTCGGCAGCAGCGTGGCCGCTTCTAATCAGGACAACCCCAACGACGTGCTGGCGGATAATACCTTCCTCGTATGGGGCAATAACGATGGCACGACCAACTTCAACGTGGCCGTCAGCAGTGTGACCAATTCCACTACACGCATGGCGCGCGTCTGGCGCGTGGATAAGAGCGATGAGTGGATAGATCAGGATGTGACCATCTGCGCCAGCGGCGTAGGCGAGCGCTACCTGCTCATTCATGCAAGCGATGCTACCTTTGGCGCGGGCACTACCGAGCACAAGATGAACTTCACGACTGGCTGTGTGACCATCAGTTCGGCTGACCTGGCGGATGGCGCGTATTTCACGCTGGGTACTAAAATTGCTGGACCTGCTTGTGTGAACACGGGCATCAAAGCTTGGTATCGGGCCGATTACGGCGCAATGCCCAATGCTTGGACGGATTTTAGTGGCAATAGTAATAATCTTAATCAGGCAACGGTAGCCAATCAGCCTGCCGTGGCTGACGGGGTACTGAATTTTAATCCAGCGTTGAACTTCGATGGCAACGATTTCTTCTCTTTACCATCATTGTATAATACAAATGACGAGCTGACGGCATTTTTTATATCTAGAACGAATACGATTAATGCCAGCTATCAGGCGCTGGCAGAATTTGGCAACGACCGCCCGGGGCTTTACTGGCGCAGCGGACGAGCTAATCATTTCACTTTTGATGTGACAACACCTGATATGCCGCATTCATCCATTTTTACGGCTGATGATCCGGCACTCTTCATGTTTGCCAGCAATAATGGCAATCCAAAAGATTTCCGCGTTGCTGCGAATGGCAAGGAAGAAGTTTTTGGTGGGGCGAATGGTACTTATGGTCTGGGAACTGGTGCTGCCGGAGCGCGTCTTGGTGCTATTAATTCTGGAAGCGGTATTAACTTTAATGGTCACATGGGCGAAGTCATTTTCTATCAAGGATTGCTGACTGCTGCTGAAAAACAACGCATACACAGCTACCTTGCCCTCAAATACGGTATCACCCTCGATCAAACGACCGCTACCAACTACCTCGCCAGCGACGGTACCACCATCATGTGGAATGCGACCGATAATGCCGCTTACAACCAAAACATCGCCGGTATCGGTCTGGACGAATGCACCGAACTGCACCAGCGCCAGTCCAAATCTGCGAACGCTGGCACTTACCTCACCGTAGCCCTCGGCAATACCGTAGCTGCTACCAATGCTGCTAATAGCAATGAAGTGACGAACGATCTTTCCTTCTTCGTATGGGGCGACAATGGCGGCGCGGATCTCTTCACCGAATCGGCTATGGCACAATCGGCTACGGCCCGCCTCGCACGTGTGTGGCGCACCGATAAGACCAACTGGGCAGATCAGGACATTACGCTCTGTTTCAGTGGCTACGGCGAAAGCGAATTCCTCATTATCAGCGACAACGATCCGACTTTTGACGCGGTAGATAATGAATTTCAACTCAACGCTTCGGGCTGCGTGACCCTCAATTCGGATGCCATTGCGGATGGCGCATACTTCACGCTGGGCCGCGATCTGGCCGGGCCGGGTTGTGTGAATGGAGGTATCGCCTTGTGGCTGCGGGCCGACCAGGGCACCAATGACGATGGCAACGGTTTCGTGGATGCCTGGACGGATGCCAGTGGTAATGGCAACGATGGTGAACAAGCGACTGTGGCCAGCCGACCGGGTATTGACGGTTTGCTCAACTTCAACCGGGCGCTGAGTTTTGATGGCTCGAATGACTTCATTCGTATTCCTACCACCCGCCAGCAGAGCTTCCCGACCGGCAACCAGAACCGAACGGTCTTTACCGTACAATTGCCCAACTCAGCGGCTACGCGCACCATTTTTGACTATGGTAATGATGTTGCTTCGCAGAATCAGTCTTTCCGGGTAGAAGCCAGCGGCGTGATCCGATACATTGGCTTTGCCAACGATTTTGCAACGCCTGTAAATGCTTACACATTGGCTAAGCCTTTCATCGGTATGTACGATCATAATGGCTCTACGCCTACTATTCAAACCGATGGCTTCCTGCGGGTGACTTCCGGCACGCGTACCTACAACACAACCCTGGCAGACGAAGCGCGCATTGGCTCTCGTTTTTCAGCCGGTGAATACTTCCAAGGACCCATTGGCGAAATCGTACTTTACAACCGGCAGTTGAATGCCGCCGAACAACGCCAGGTATATTCCTATCTCGCTTTGAAATATGGTATCACCCTCAATGTACCGGCGGCTTTAGCCGCACACCACTACATCGCCAGCGATGGCGCTACGGTGATGTGGGACGCGGTGAATAATTTCGATTATCGTTTCGATATTGCCGGTATCGGTAAAGACGAATGCACGGGTTTGAATCAAAAACAATCTCGCTCGGTGAATACTGACGCCAATGACGTGATACTGACTATGGCCCTCGGCAACCTCGTGGAAGCCAGCAACGAAACCAATACCAACGAGTTTACCAACGATTTGGCTTTCCTCTCTTGGGGTAATAATGACTTAGCAACCACCTTCACCACGGCCCTGCCGATGGGCTTGCCCAATGGTGTGAGCGTGCGTACCCCGCGCATCTGGCGCGTGACGAAGAGCAGCGTCTGGGACGATGCGCAGGACATCACCGTCTGCGTACAACAAACCGGCGAGCGCTACCTCGTGATTGACCAGAACAGCACCGGCTTTGAAAATGACGCCAATACCTTAGTTAGAACCTTCAATCCGAGCAACGGCTGCGTGACTATCAGTTCGGCCGACCTGCCCGATGGCGCGTACTTCTCGCTGGGTACGAAAATTGTCGGTCCGGCTTGCGTGAATGTGGGCATCAAAGCCTGGTATCGGGCGGATATTGGCGCAACGCCGAGCCTCTGGCCGGATTATAGCGGCAATAGTAATAATGCGAGCCAGGCTACAGTAGCCAATCAACCGGCGGTGATTGCCAATGGTGTTAATTTTAATCCAGTAATGGATTTCAAACCCAATGATTTCATGCGGGATGCCGACGGTATTTTTGGCTCTTCAACCTACGAAAATAGCAATGCTTTTGTAGTACAGATTACCGATGCGGTCGTTGCGCAGTCCACATTCTTTGAAAACACCTCGTTGAACTATTTCAATGCTCATATCCCTTGGAGTGATGGCAACTTCTACTGGGATCCGCCCGTTACAACCAACCGCGTACTCGGTGCTTGGGGAGGTACTACGGGTACACCTTATCTATGGAGTTTGACCAGCAATAAGGCAGGGACAGATATTACAACTGGCCGACATATTTACAGGAATCGTACTACTGTAGCTGGTAATGTCACGGCTCCGGTCAATTTCAACGGTACCAATTCACCTTTCAATATTGGGCGCAACGAAGCTAACGCATGGTACGCCAATATGCGCGTGGCGGAGATTGTGATCTACGGGGATAAAATTACCAACACACAGCGATTGCTGATTGAATCCTATTTGGCTTTGAAATACGGCGTCACGCTTAATCAAACGACCGCTACCAACTACATCGCCAGCGATGGTACCACCATCATGTGGAATGCGACCGATAATGCAAGTTACAACCAAAACATCGCCGGTATCGGTAAGGATGAATGTACGGATTTGCACCAAAAGCAATCCAAATCGGTGAATGCAGGTGAATTCCTGACCGTAGCCCTCGGTGCGGAGATTGAAGCAACCAACGCTGCCAATCCGAATGAAGTGAGCAACGACCTGTCGTTCTTCACTTGGGGGCACAATGGCGGCGCAGCGGACTTCCTCGCGGATGCCGGCGGTACAAATGCTACGGCTCGCCTGGCGCGTATCTGGCGCGTGGACAAAACCAATTGGGTTGATCAGGACATTACGCTGCACTTCGACGGCTACGACGACACGCACTACCTGATTGTACACGCCACCGATCCGACCTTCCTCATGTCGCCCCAGGAATACCAACTGGATGTCAATGGCGAAGTGACGCTCAACAGTAGCAATTTGCCCGACGGCGCGTACTTCACGCTGGGTATAAACTTAGTCGGCCCCGCTTGTGTGAATGGCGGTATCAAAATGTGGCTGCGGGCCGATGATGGTGCAGCTACCGGAGCAGCCTGGACCGACGTGAGTGGTTATGGTTTCAGCTCAACGCAGGCAACCGTTGCCAATCAGCCCGCTCTTGCGGCCGGTGTCAGCAATTTTAACCCAGCCTTGCAATTTGACGGTACGAACGACAACCTCGTTGTACCTAACGCCAACCTGCCGGGCGGCTTCCCGTTTGGTACGACCAATCGGACGATTATTGCCGTTGGTACAACCAATCTGAATAACGGCTGGAAGAGTATGGTATCCTATGGTACAAATACGCTAAATAATGCCGTACTCTTTGGTCAGGCTAACACACCGGCCAATGCTGCCGGCTGGGCTGGCTGGGCAAATGATTTGAGCGGTACTGCCGGTTCCTTCCCGCTTGCTACTTCCCGAATTATCGGAGGTCGGTTTAATGGTACAACAGCTTTCATTGATGTGAATGGCCGCCTAAATGTCAGCTCGCCCAGGGCTTGGAATACCAGTTCGGTGCAGCCTCTATACATTGGACACGGGCCAAATGCTACAACGGCTTATTTCTGGAATGGCAATATCAATGAGGTGATTATTTACAACCGCGAACTGAGTGCTGCGGAATTGCAACGAGTGAATTCTTATTTGGCTTTAAAATACGGTGTCACTTTAGACCAAACGACTGCCACCAACTACCTCGCCAGCGATGGCACCACATTGATGTGGGAAAACGATAGCGACGGCTTCCAGCACGACATTGCCGGTATTGGTAAAGATGAATGCACGGCATTGCACCAGAAGCAGTCCCGCTCGGTGAATGCAGATGATTTGGTCACTTTTGCGCTGGGCAGCCATGCGGCTATTCCGGCTACGAATGCGGCGAATACAGCGACCGTGACCAACGACAAGTCCTTCTTCACCTGGGCGAATGACAATGGTAATACCGATTTGTTCTCGACATCGGTGGTTGCTACCAACGCGGAGCTGCGTATGGGACGTATCTGGAAAGTGGACAAGCACAACTGGGCCGACCAGGATGTTACCATCTGTTTTGCCGGTCAGATTGGTGAGCGCTATCTGTTGATTGACGACAACAGCGCAACCTTAGCCAGCATTGACCACGAGATTGCACTCAATCCGTTTACCGGTTGCGCTACGCTTAGCTCTTCGCTGCTGGGGCACGGGCACTACTTCTCGCTGGGCACGAAGATTTTGGCTCCGGGTTGCTCCAGCAATCCTGACGTGCTGACCTGGCTGCGGGCCGACTACGGCGCTACCGCCAGCCAGTGGAATGACTTCAGCGGCCGCACTACGCACGCTCGCCAGACGACGCTTGCCAACCAGCCGGCGCTCACCGGTACGATGAACTTCAACCCGGCGATGGATTTCACCGGTACGAGCTTTATGAATTTCGATATAACGGGACAAAATTTAAACATTAACCCAACCGTTACCGACCGCAATCCGATTACCCTGCTCACGGTGTATAATGCCGACGTGCTGGATCGCCCAATCTGGGGGAATGATGATGGCGGCGAAGACCGCTACCTGCGGATGCAAAACGTAGCAAATGGCGTTAGTGCCACGGCTTATACCGGCGGCAACGTCATCGGACAGTCGAAATTGGTGAGTACCATTATGAACGACGGTCCGGCTAATGGCTCTTACGTCTATGCCGATGGTCGCCAGGTGCTGAACTTCACACAAACCAGTTCCAACGGTGGCTTATCCTATACCATGCTGGGTGGCATCGGTACGAGCAGCGCTACCCGTTTCGACGGGCGCATCGGCGAATTTGTCGCCTACCGAGGTGCCTTGACCGCCACGCAATTGCGACAAGCGGAAACTTATTTAGCAATCAAGTATGGTCTAACCTTGTCAAATGATAACGACGGCGATAATATCCCGCTGGAAATGGTCACTGCCAGCTTGAATGAGGGCGACTACATCGCCAGCGACGGTACGACCAAAATCTGGGATGCGACGACGAATTCGGCTTATCACAACGACATTGCGGGCATCGGTCAGGATGAATGCACATCCCTGTTCCAGAAGCAATCGCGCTCAGCCAATAGTGACGACATCGTCACCGTTGCGCTCGGTACGGTCGTAGCGGCTACCAATGCTGCCAACACGAATACTTTTACCAATGACCTTGCCTTCTTTACCTGGGGCAACAACGATGGCGCGCTTTCCTACACCCAGCCACAAACTGGTATAGCCGTTACTACGCGCCTTGATCGCACCTGGCGAGTACAGAAAACCGCAGGATGGGATAATACCCAACAGGTGACCATCTGCTTCGCTGGCTACGACGAGAATGCCTTCTTGTTGGTGAGCAACAGCAATACTTTTGCTACCCTCGACGTGGAAGAGCCGCTGAACACGGATGGTTGTATCACGATTAGTTCGGCATTGCTGCCCAACGGCGATTACTTCTCGGTAGGTACGAGCCTGAGTGGCCCGGCTTGTGTGAACAACGGCATCCTGCTCTGGTTGCGCGCTGATGATGGCACCGCCGACGGCACCGCTTGGAATGATTATAGTGGCAATAACATTGACGCGGCGCAGGCTACTGTGGCCAACCAGCCCACTGTCAATACCGCCGCTATCAACTTCAATCCAGCGATGGTTTTTGATGGCACAAATGACTTTATGAGTCTGTCACCGTTGAACAATCTGCCGAGCGGCTCATCCAATCGGACTATTGTCGGGGTGGGTTACACCAGCATTGGCACCGGTATTCGAAGTATGTTCTCGTACGGTACGGCTACCAATAATCAGAACCAGCGCATTGGACAGAATGCAGCTGCCGCGCGTTACTCGTCTGGTACATTAGCCGGACAATTCGTAGATGCAGCCAGTTTCTGGACTACCAACACCTCGTCCATTCTTTATACCTCGTATGCAGATTTGGCTACCGATGTGGCATCTATCCGAAAAGATGCCCGCACTTTGACCAATACCAACATTACAACACCCTGGAATACGGTACTTACCGGGGCTGTGGGGCGCATCGGTGCTAATACAGCCGCTACGGCTGCTGAGTTTTGGCAGGGCGGCATCGGTGAGATGATTATTTACAACCGCCTACTCACGGCGCTTGAATCGCAGCAGGTGCATTCCTACCTCGCGCTTAAATATGGCATCACGCTGACGCCGGATAACAACAACAACAGCACCAACTTTGAAGTGCTGAGCGGTAGCGTGAAGGAAGGTGACTATGTAGCCAGCGACGGCACCACCATCTATTGGGATGCTTCCGCCAATAGTACTTACCACAACAACGTGGCCGGTATTGGTAAGGATGAATGCACGAATTTGCTGCAAAAGCAATCGCGCTCGATCAATGCGAACAGCCGCTTGACCATTGGTCTGGATTCTATCGCTGTGAATAATGCCTTGCACGACTCTGACTTTGCCAACGACCTGACCTTCCTCGTTTGGGGTGATGACAATGCCAGCTTTGTTGAAACCATGACCAATCTGCCAGCTGCTTTTGCTGCCAACACCAAACGCTTCACGCGCCAGTGGAAAGTGCAGCATACCGGCACGGTAGGCGATGTGCAAATGCGTTTCGACCTGACCAGCCTCACGGTTTCGGCTGTGAATATCAACGAACTGAAACTGCTGATTGACCGCGATGGCGACGGCAACTTCAACACCGGTATCGTAGATATCGTGGATGCCTCCGCTTACGTCATGGGCACTTCGGTTACTTTTGACGGCGTCAGCCTCGAAGATGGCGATGTATTCACCGTAGCTTCGCAACTGCCGGAGGCCAAGCTCACAGGAAAGGTATTCCTGCAAGGGCCGTATAACACCGCGAGCAGCAATATGAATACCACGCTCAATACGCTGGACGTACTTCCGACGGACGATCCGTATGGTTTGGGTATCACTGCAACAACCGATCCGAATACCATTGCCAATATTGTGGACTGGGTGAAAATTGAAATCCGCGACGCAGCGACACCTACTACCATTCTCAAATCCGTAGCCGCCTTCGTCAGAAACGACGGTACACTGGTGGATATCAACGGTAGCAGTACAAGTGTCAATCTGGGCATCATACCCGGCAGCTATCACATTGCCATTCGCCATCGTAACCACCTCGGTGTAATGACCAATACGGCCTTGAATTTCACCGGTGCTACCGCAACCTCCGATGTGGACTTTACCGTGAATAGCCCGGCGCACGGGGTGTACGGTACGCACGCACGAGCGCAGGTAGCCACCAATGTATGGGCGCTGTGGGCAGGCGATGTGAATCAGGATGGGCAGGTGCTAAATAACGCTAGTCCTTCGGATGTCAATCTGGTAAGTGCAAGGGTGCTTGCAGATGCCGGTAACACTGGTTTCTTCGGTAGTGGCCCATTAAATACATATACTGGCATTACAGCAGTGTACGAATTGTATGACGTCAATATGGATGGCAAAATCTTTGACAATGCAGATCCTTCGGATGCCAACCTCATCAGTTTGATCGTACTGTCACATCCAGCGAACACCGGCTTTTTCAGTAGCGGGCCAATAGATACCTTTACTGGTTTGATAGAGCAGTTGCCTTAGTAACTAAGCTAGCAAAACATTTATTTACACGAAAATAAAATGCAACATGAAGTTCATCGCTTTTAATAAAAGAATTTGCCAGGCAGTAGTGATATGTACACTTTGCTTCGGAGCACAAGAGGCGCTGGCACAGCTCTGCGCGCCGAACTGCCCAACCCTGGAATTGTCGCTCAGTACCGATGCTAATAATGTGGTAACCCTGACAGGGTGTGCTAATGGCGACTTTCAGGCGAGTGACGGTACAGATGATTGGGCAAACAGTGTCGTCACCATTCGTATTCCAGCCGGAAACATGGATTTTCCGATTTCGGTTTCTGCGCCCAATCCAAGCACGGAAGTTACGTTTTTAAACAGTGGCATATTTGACGGCATTACACTCATACCTCAGTTTAATAATCCGGGTATTATCACTTTTACGCTGGATCAGGTGAACGGCGTAGATGACGGCTACATTTATATGCAGTTTGTTGATAATGTTTCTGCTCCAAACTTCCCTCTTTCGGATGGTACCTGCGTACCACTACTGCAAATTCAATTTCCGAGCACCTGGACCTGCAATGACTGTATCGAAATGATGGATGATTTTGCCCCGCCAGGAGTGCCTATTTACATGGGAACCCGCATCGCTAATTCCGGTGTTGGTGGCGATGTGGATAGTCATGCAGATCCCTTTACCACCCTGCCCATTGAGTTGAAGAGCTTCTTGGCTCGTACCACCGACTGTAACGTAGCCTTACATTGGGAGACGGCCACCGAGCGCAATTTTGGCTATTTCCAGATTGAAGCTTCTAAAGACGGGCGCGCTTTTGCTACTGCCGCCCAACAGAAACCAGCTTCACCCAACTCCTCCACGCCGCGCACGTATCGCTACGCAGTGCCAACGGATTTGCATAACCATTATTTTCGGCTCAAAGCTGTAGATTTAGACGGCAGCTTCGAGTATTCGCCGATCGTATTTGCTAAAGCACCTTGCAACGACAAACGGTATGACTTGACACTGTATCCCAACCCGAACTATGCCTCCGAGCTGATGGTGGAGCTGAGTAGCCCCGAACTGGTAGAGCAGGTGGAAGTACACCTGATGGACACTTTCGGGAAGACCCTACGCATCGAGCGCTTGAACCTTCAGCCTGGGGTGAATAAGGTGCCCATTGAAACCGAAGGGCTGCCGAGTGGGGCCTATTTTATAAAGATTATTGGCATTGAACAACTCAGCGAGCCGCTGAAGTTTGTGCGTAGCAATTTTTAAATGGCCATTATGTTTTTCATATGTGTAAATTAGGACACGCTGGGTGCAAAAATGATATAATTACGGTATCATAAATAATACCAGCGTGTCAACGTTTTCTACTTATTGAATGCGGTAATGTCTCTTTTCGGGGCATTATCGCATTTTTTTTTGCGCGCAGCGACAAATGATACCTTTTTAAACCGGAAATGATGTGCTTATTTATGCTCAAAATCTTGTTTTTCAAGACGTTACAAAATTGTGAATCGGACTTCACAAATCGTACATGGCAGCATACCTTGTGTGATAAATGTCACTGTTTAGCATGATGCTTGTCATCAGCATACGACCATTCGTTCGCTTACCTTTGCAATGTTATTCAACCACTAAAAGTTTATATAATATGGTACGCGCACTTTGCATTCTAATTATTACACTTGTAGCAGCACAGATCACTACGATTGCGCAGACAATTTACGAAGTTACATCCAGCAAAATGACGATTGCTGGTACTTCCAATTTGCACGACTGGGAGTCTAATGTTACTAAAGTCCAAGCCTCGGGAGATGTAACAGTAGAAGGCAATACACTCAAGTCTATTAATAATCTGACCGTGACTATTCCGGTGAGTGGCATCAAAAGCTCGAAAGGCTCGGTGATGGACCGCCGCACTTATAGCGCCCTGAAAAGCGACCAGCACACCAATATTACTTACAAACTTTCTAAAGTAACCGCCATTGAAAAAAGCGGGGCTGATTATACCCTCAAAACGAGTGGCAGCCTGACAGTGGCCGGTGTGGCCAAAACCATCAGCATGGATGTGAAAGGCAAAGTGCTGAGCGACGGTAGCCTGCAATTTGAGGGGGCACGCAAAATTAAAATGACCGATCATGGCATTGACCCGCCTACGGCCCTGATGGGTACTATGAAAACCGGCGATGAGGTAACAATTAGTTTTTCGGTGAAAATGTCGAGAAGTAATAATAGCGCTTCGGCTGGTAAATAATATGCGGATTTTATGATGCGTACTTCCTATGAAGTATCATTTGGTAAATAATATTCCACCAAAATTAAAAAAATTAAACAATCCGGTTTATGAAATTTAAGCAAACCATGAAGGTAAGTGCCATTTTGTTAATGGTCGCCTTCGCAACCGCCGCTTTTGCGCAGCAACCCAACCTACAGTATTTCCGCCAGTGGAACCAACAGGGCGTGAATGTATTCGAACCAACCAAAGCCGACACGGTAGCATTTGAAGGTGTAAAAGTACGCATTGGCGGAGCTTTTACCCAACAATACCAAGCACTGAGCCACGAAAACAACGCTGCTGAGAACCTCGCGCCCGATGGCAAAACGAATCTGAACCAACTGTACCCGCTGGGTAATGGCTTCAACTTAGCAACCGCCAACCTGAACTTCGACGTGCAATTAGAAGATGGTATTCGCCTGTCATTGGAAAACTATATGTCGTCGCGGCACCACCCCGAATTTTGGGTGAAAGGTGGCTACGTACAAGTGGACAAGCTGCCAATGTTTGGCAACCCCGACTGGTTTAGCAAGTACCTGCGCGTGAAAATCGGACATTTTCAAGTAAACTATGGCGACCAGCAGTTCCGCCGCACGGATAACGGCAACGCAATGTACAACCCCTTCGTGGGCAATTACATCATGGATGCCTTCACGACCGAAATCGGTGGTGAGGTGTATGTATTCCCGACCAACGACCTGATGCTGATGGTAGGTTTGACGGGCGGCTTGATCAATGGCGATGTACGGGACTATGGCCCAAATCAGAAAAAGAATCCGTCTATTTATACAAAATTGGCATACGACAAACAACTGAGCGATGACTTCCGCCTGCGCCTGTCTGGCTCTATGTATATGAATAACGAAACGCCGCGCAACACCCTTTACGGTGGCGACCGCACCGGCTCGCGTTTCTACTTTGCTATGGAGCCGCAATCTTTCCTATCGGGTGGTGCAGTTACAGCCAGCACGACGGCCAATCGCTTTACTTCTGGTCGGATTAATCCGGGCGTGACTAGCAACGTTATGGCTTGGCAGATCAATCCCTTCCTGAAGTTCAAGGGGCTGGAAGTATTCGGTACGTATGAGCAAGCGCAGGGCTACGCCAATGCCGACCCGCGTCTGGAAGGGCAAACTACACCCGACAAGCGCCAGATTACTCAAATGAGCGTGGAAGGTGTTTATCGCTTTGCTAAAAATGAGCAGGTTTTCGTCGGCGGGCGCTACAATACCGTGACCGGCGCCTTAGATGCCAGAGTACGCAACGCACAGAACCAACCGCTCGACCTGACGGTGAATCGCTATGAACTCACGGCAGGCTGGTTTGCTACTAAAAATCTACTGCTGAAAGGCGCTTATATCAATCAGGATTATAAAGATTTTCCGAGAGCCGACATTCGCTCCGAGGGCAAGTTTAATGGCTTTATGATTGAAGCTGTGCTTGGCTTCTGATGCTGATTTTCACATCACTTCCTCACAACGTGCCGGGCGCCGAGATGCGTCTGGCTCGTTGTGCAAATTTTCAAACTATGAGTAGGTATTACGCTGCCGCTTTGCTGCTGTTGCTGCCGGTTTTGAACCGTTTTTTGCCATACAGTGCCAGCCAGCAGGTGGAGTTTCAATTAGCCGAAGACAGCCGCCTGTACATCAAGGGCACGAGCAATGTGACCGATTTTACCTGCCATTGTGTGGAATCTTTTCCTAAAGCGACGGCGTACATCACCGAAAGTGGCAATCGCATCCGATTTGCTAAAACGGCTTTGCAAATACGAACTAAAAAGTTGGATTGCGGCAATAAGCCTATGAATAATGATATGTATAATACGCTGAAAGCGAATGACTATCCACATATTCAAATGGCATTGCTTGAGACCCGACGCCCCGCTGGCAGCTTTTTGCAAAACAAAAACTCCTGGACAACACTCGACGCCACGCTGGAAATTACCATCGCGGGGGTGACGCGCAAGGAGCTGGTGCCAGTGCAAGGCCGGAAAACCGACGCCGACTTCTATCGCTTCAAGGGTAGTAAAACCCTGCTGATGACCAACTACGGGCTAAAGCCGCCTCGCGCCTTGATGGGCTTAATCAAGGTCAGCGATGAAATTGAAATAGAACTGGATTTGCGCATGCAGGTGTTGGCGGCGATGTGAGGGTTTGCGGTCCGCCATTCGCTGTTCGCTATTCGCTGTTCGCGGTTCGCTATTCGCGGTTCGCTATTCGCGGTTCGCTGTTAATATAAATTGGTTTGAATAGCTCAAATTCTAAAAAAATTACCAATTCCGCAGCGTTTCATAGACCCGGTGCACCGGTAGCCCCATGATGTTGGCATACGTACCCTCAATGCTGGTTATTTTGCAAAGCCCGATCCACTCCTGAATGGCGTAAGCGCCCGCTTTATCGTACGGTTGGCAGTTTTTGACATAAAAATCAATCTCCGCCGCGCTCAATTCCGCAAAATACACTTTTGCTACCTCCGAAAAGACGATTTCCCGTGTTTTTGATAGCAGACACACACCCGTAATCACGCGGTGCATACGCCCAGAAAGCGCCTGCAAAATGCGCACGGCATCTGCATAATCCTCCGGTTTGCCAAAAATCGTATCCTCCACTATTACAATACTGTCAGCAGCCAGCACTATCTCATCATGTGTGATAAAATGTGCGGCGGCCCGAGCCTTGCGCTGTGCAAGATAAGCAGCCACTTCGTCCACCGGCAGGTCGGCGGGGTAGTCCGTCTCGTCAATGTCCACGCTTTGTACCGTAAATTCTAGCCCCGCTTGTTGCAATAAAAAACTGCGGCGCGGCGATTTGGACGCTAAAATTAGCTTATGATTCATAGCTGTTGTTTTTGTTGTTCGCTGTTCGCGTTTTGCTGTTTGCTGTTCGTAAAAATTCTCGGTAGTCACCGCCTGGAATGGTCGGCAGCCCTGCGGTTGTACGATTGTATAAATACACTTCACAGAATAAAATTTGCTCGCCGCAATGCACCGGCACGATTGCCCGGCGATATTCTCCGCTTTCGGGAGCTTCCGGCAGCAGGCCTTCGTAAGCGTCGAGCCTTGCCAGTACGGTCTCTTGGTCGTGCAAGCGCCACACTTGTCCGTGTACGCGGGTGGGTGCCGCTGGGTCGTGCACCACGCCCGGATATGCCCCCAAATCGTACAAAGTACCCGCCAGCCAGCCCGTGCCTACAAAGTCGGCGTGCCGATGCAAATACCTGCCCACAGGCGCACCCAGCCCTTGCATCAGGGTGCCATAGACGAAGAGATAGTGCATGTCCATGCTTTTTCTGAGCGCCAAAGATAGCAGTTTTGCCATAAGTGCGGCCGGTTTTTTGCTTACCGCAAAACGAGTATTTGCCACATCATTCCGGTTGGCGTTACAATGGAAGGAAGATTCCGGTTAAGAGTAGAAAAGGACTATCTTTGTGCTGTTCTAAGTTTTCAGGATAGAATGGATTTTAATAATTTGAAACGATTCGACTTATTGATTAGCCTCATGCATCAGCAAAAAATCTACACTACATTTCGTTTTTTCAAATGGGCGGCTGCGCTGTCTGCCTTGGCCATTATTGCTTTGAGCATTGTAGAATGGACCGTGCTGCCGGGCGTATTGCTGCCGGGCTTGGTGCTGGTTGTTTTAATCTTCGTAATACTTGCTTTTCGTATTCTTCAATTGATTTACAAGCTACAACTCGACCGGACTTACGATGTGAATCAGGTGGAAAGTTTGCTCTGGATTTATCAGCAGTTTGTGCCCCAGCGGCCGCTGCCACCGGCAGGTATTTATACGGGCACGCCCGATTTTTTTAAAATTTTAGTCAATCTTTGCCTTGAGCACCAGCCCAAAGTGATTGTAGAAGCCGGATCGGGGCTGTCATCGGTTATCATTGCTGAATTATTACAATATAAAAACAGTGAGGCCATACATTATGCGCTGGATCATCTTGAGCCCTACGCCACCGAAACCGCCACCCGGCTGGCCAATCCGCGCAGCCGCGCTGTGTTTGCCCCACTCAAAACCTATGAAATAGAAGGCTCCCCCTGGCAATGGTACGATCTCGACGCCTTGCCGGCACTTGATGCGATTGACCTTCTGGTGATTGACGGGCCGCCAGAAGATATTCAGCGCTTGGCACGTTTTCCGGCTTTGCCCTTGCTCTGGGACAAACTAAGCCCCAATGCTCGCATCCTGCTTGACGATGCCGCCCGCCCCGACGAACAACGCATCATTGAGCTTTGGCAGCAAAAGTATCACTTAGAGTTACGTTATTTTCACACAGAAAAAGGCACTGCCATATTAAAACGCAAGGACGTGAAGTAGGGTAGGAGAGGCCTTAAAATCTTCTTCATTCCGGGAGGGCTTTTCGCAATTTTCCCCGCATCCGTTGCCACCGAAACCGACGGATGAAGCGCCCTTCCTCAGGGGTGACCATGGGCGCGTCGCGGCGCAACCACGACAGCAACCAGCCCCAAAGTACCGCCAGCCCAGTGAGGCCGTAAGGTTTGTTCAAATAGCCCGCCTTGATGGCACTAATCAGCGTGATAAAAAAACCGTAACGCAAGCGATACATGCCATGCCCCACTTTCATGCGTATTTTAATAGAACCGGTTTCGGCGCCCAACGGCCGATAATGCCGCACTTGCAAGCTATTGTCCACCTGGATGTTCCAGCCGTGGTAGCGAGCCAGCAATTCATCGGCGGTATCCCAGCCAATGGAAGCCCGCAGCCCGCCAATGTCTTCAAAACATTGCCGCCGCCAGGTTTTGAAAGCGCCTTTTACGTGGTCGGTATCCGAAAAATTTTCATAAACCCATTGTCCGTCCTGTTCAATCGCAATGGTACCTCCAGCAATGCCGAGGCGCGCGTCGGCTACAAATAGGGCAATCATGCGCTCGAAATAATCGGGCGGCAGCTCCAAGTCGGCGTCTAATTTTGTCAACAAGTCGTAAGGCTCGTCAATTGCCTGAAAACCAATGTAAAAAGCCCGTACCACTTTGGCTCCGGCCGCGCGTTTTTCCTTTTTTTCGTTATGCACAATGTGTATCCAGGGGTAGCGCTCAGCGTATGCCGTAGCGATGTGCGCGGTGCGGTCGGTTGAGCCGTCATTGACGATGATGAGCCGCCGGGGCCGCCGCGATTGCTTAGCGATGCTTTCTATGGTGCGGCCGAGATACGCCGCTTCATTGTAAGCTGGCATGATAATAATGTAGTCCATAATGGATTATTCCTTGAAAAACAGCCCGTCAATCGTATTCACCCGCCCGGTATTCAGATCCACGCCTTCTACATGAAAGCTGTAGGGCTGGAGGTGTAATTCCTGAGTTATTTTCAAAATATCATAAAAAGCGAACTGCGTGTGCTCATAAATAGCATACAGCGGGATTTCAATTTTCAGGCCCTGCGCGCGCCGGAGGGTGTCGGGGGCACCGTCAAGCACTTCTTTTTCGTAGCCTTGTGTGTCAATTTTCAGCAAAATGCGGGCCTCTGCCTCCGGAATGTATTCTGGGATAATGGTATCTAACTTGTAAATCGGCGTTTTTTCTTTACCTACAATGCGCGATTTGCGGTTGTGGGCCACGTAGCTATCTTTGATGGGCAGCACCGAGCTGAAAACCGTGTCTTCCGACACATGAATATCAATTTCGCCATCGTGGCTGCCAATCGCGCAGCGCTCGGCCACTTGCCACTGCGGATAGCGCTGCGCTCGTTTTTGTAGTGCTTCGTGCACCTTGCGCACCGGCTCAAAGGAAATGACTTGCCCCCGGTAGCCAAAGTCGTAAAGCGATTCGGCAAACTGGCCGGTGTTCGCGCCGATGTCAATGACGTGCGTGATGCCCTGCCCTTGTAGCAACATAGCATTGCGCATATCTTCGCTGGCCGAGGGCGTGAAGCGCTTGAGCCGCAAGTAAAATCCGGTTTTCTTGCCCCAAAAACGCTTGGCGCGCTCAATTGATTTGGACTGGAGCAGGCGTTGCAACAGGTTCATGTAGTCAAAATTTGCCCCAAAGCTAAGTATCTGAGAGATATTTCGGGTAGTTTCTGCGGAAATTTACATTTTCCAAAGCCTCACCTATGGATACCTAAAACAGGGTAGCAACCCTCCTGAATTTTGTGATTGCAGGTTCTGGCAGGCTGCATTATCTTTGCTTTTTTTAGAATTTGTCTAAACAACTAATGCATTTTTCAAAATGAAAAACATCCAAACTATTCTATTGTGGCTAATCAGCATAGCGCTGGCGGCTTTTTTTATTTACAAAGGGCTGACCAAACACTGGCTCGGCGCTTGCAAGGTGTATCCTGCCGATTCGCCCATTCCACAAGATTATATCAATGTAATTACCGCTTTTTGCAATGCCGGATTTTTAAAAATGGTCGGCGCCTTGCAGATACTGAGTGGAGTGCTGCTGCTCGTGCCGCGTACGCGGCTGCTGGGCGCAGTGTTGCTACTGCCGGTTATTTTCAATATTTTCATGATTCACTTTTTTCTTGACAATCGGTCAGAGGAATTAGTAGAATCTGGCATTCCGCTGCTGGGCAACATCCTGCTCATCGCCCTAATGGCCAACAAGTGGAAAGTGTTGTTTGCAAAGTGAGCTTCCAGAAAGGAACATTTGCAAACCCCAGTATGAAATGTACGGCATGCGCTTATATTTTCAAAAGCGAATAGCAAATAGCATTGTACAATCCGCGTTGCGCATCCCTTTGATGTGGCAGCGCGGATTTTTTTTGTGCCTGCAGATGCTTTTTCAGAGGATTAAGCATTTATTTTCTATTTTTGCAACATTGTTGCATTTTTATTACTGATTTTTAGTCTTGCCTAAAATATTTTTCAAAACATTTTGAATTTAAAATTTTGTGAGCTAAATTTGCAAATAAAAGCATCAAAATGAAAAGATTATACCTTGTCGGTTTGTTTTTTTGGGCTTGCCTGATGCATTTGAGCGCTCAAACGGCTACCTTGCGCGGCACAGTAAAAGACAATAGTGAGCCGCTACCGGGCGCCAGCATTGTGTTGTTGAACGCGAATCGGGGTACCATTGCGGATAAAAATGGCGATTACATGATGGAGGGTATCCCACCCGGCGAGTGGACGGTGCGCATCAGCTACCTTGGCTACCGGACGCAGGAGCAGCGGCTTAGTTTTGTTGCCGACGAAGATAAATCATTGAATATCAAGTTATTACCTGACGTTCTGGGGTTGGAGCAAGTGGTCGTGTCGGCTACGCGCAATACCGTGCCGATGCACCAGGCGCCGGTGATGGTGCATCGCATCAACGACCGTATTTTTGAGCGCACGCAGTCCTTGAGCCTGTCGGAAGGGCTGAGTTTTTCGCCGGGGCTACGCTTGGAAAATAACTGCCAAAACTGCGGCTTCACGCAATTGCGTATGAACGGATTGGAGGGGCCCTACACGCAGGTGCTCATCAATAGTCGCCCGGTTTTTTCGGCGCTGGCCGGAGTGTACGGCTTAGAGATGATTCCTGCCAATATGATTGATCGGGTGGAAGTGGTGCGCGGCGGTGGCTCGGCGCTTTACGGGGGCAATGCCATTGCGGGTACAGTGAATATTATAACAAAAGAACCTATATTTAACTCGTTTGAAATCAGCACGAACTATGCAGCTACCAACTTGGCAACACCGGACTGGACGACGGCTATCAACGGCAATATTGTAAGTGATGAATTGGACAAAGGACTGAGTTTTTATGCTTACAATCGCAACCGAACGCCCTGGGATGCCAATGGCGACGGCTTTTCGGAAATTACCAAAATAGCGAATACGACCTTTGGGTTCGATGCGTTTTACAAACCCGACGAGCGCAGCAAAATCAAACTTAACTTGTTCAATATCAGCGAGTTTCGCCGTGGTGGAAATAATTTTCACTTGCCCCCGCATCAGACCGACATCACCGAGCAATTGGATCATAAAATCATCGGCGGCGGCTTGTCGTACGAGCGTTTTTCCAAAGATTATCGCCACAAGTACGCGCTTTACACTTCGGCGCAGCACACCAATCGCCAGAGCTACTACGGTGGCGGCGGGCGCATCATGGAGCCGGGCGATGCCCTCACCGAAGGCGACCTGCTGGCGCTCAATGCCTACGGGCAATCCCGCGACTTGGCCTTAGTAAACGGCTTGCAATACAATTTTGATGTAAACGAGCACTGGCTCCTCACCGCCGGCAGCGAATGGCAATACAATGATGTGCAAGACGAGATGCCCGGCTACGGCCGCGCTATTGACCAACGGGTGGGCACTTTGGGCAACTATGCACAGCTGCAATGGAAACCGACCGCGAAATGGTCGCTGCTGGCGGGCGGGCGCTACGATCGGGTGCGCGTGCGCGGCGTGTATGAATTGGGTGAAGAACAATTGGGCAATAACCGCATTTTTCAGGTGTTGGTGCCGCGCCTGACGGCCATGTACGAGCTGCAATCCAACCTTCGGCTGCGGGCATCCTTTGCGCAGGGCTACCGCGCCCCGCAGGCTTTCGACGAGGATTTGCACATTACGATTATCGGTGGTGCAGCAGTTTTCACCCGGCTCGACCCGGATTTGGTGACCGAGCGTTCCAACAGTTTCAATACTTCACTCGATTATACCTGGCGGCGCGGCCGTTTTGAGTCCAATTTTGTGCTGGATGGCTTTTACACCCGACTCGATAATCCTTTCATTACTGCCGAGCAAACCGGGCTGCCAAGCGGCATAGCGGTACTGACCAAACGCAACGGCGGCGGCGCGGTAGTGAGTGGACTTAATGCCGAAGTGAATTTGGCTTTTTCTAGTAAAATGATGGTGCAAATGGGCGCTACCCTGCAAGCTGCCCGCTACGACAATCCCGAAGACATTTGGACGCCCGAAGTAATCACCGAGGGCAATCAAGACAGCGTGATCACTACCCAAAATCTGCTGCGTACCCCGCGCGCCTATGGCTTTTTTACCACCAATTGGACGCCAGTGAAACGCTTTGATTGCTCATTATCAGGTATTTATACCGGCACGATGGATGTGCCCCACGTTATTGATCCCGATACAGAATATACCATTATTGAACGGACGCCGACGTTTTTTGAACTCAATTTCAAAGCCTCCTACCAGATTCCAGTGAGTAAACAACTGAAAATCAGGCTGTTTGCTGGCGTACAAAACATTTTCAATAGCTACCAGCGCGATTTTGACCTCGGGCCCGAGCGCGACGCTAATTACATCTATGGCCCGGCGCGGCCGCGCACGGCGTTCATGGGCGTGCAGTTAGGTTTTCAGTAAAAAGAAATAATTACCTAATTGCGCAGTGCTGCTATCAAAAAATCATTTACCGGTTTTGCAGCATGATAATATTCCATAATGAAGTGAATTACATCGGTGCGGAGTATATGCTGCGGGTCAAGTTCGGCCATGTAATAAAACTGCTTGTTGTATAATAAAGGCTGGTCAACAGCGGCTTCTACAAATTCCGGCGACAGCCGTTTGTTGCGCTCGCCTTGCAGGGTCTCGTATTTAGTAATAAAATCAGGATAGTGAATAACTGTGTTAAAATCTTCCGGATTTTGCATAATAAATTGCCGTACTTTATATAAAGAAGTACCCTCCAGAAAATAAGCGCCACCGCCCAACATCAGCATGCCGGGTTCGAGCTGGATGTAAAAACCCGGCGTTTCTTTATTTTTGGTGCCGCCGGGCACAATGATAGCCGATACGTGGGTCTTGTAAGGCGTTTTGTCTTTAGAAAAGCGCGTGTCGCGGTGTATCCTAAAAATAGCCTGTTTGGGCAGTAGCAGCAGCGCGCTGTCCACTTGTTGTACGGCTTCAATGAGCTGCGCTATCAGGTTTTCAAAAGGCTTTTTCAGCGCTTGTTCGTAGCGTTTTTTATGCTCATGAAACCATTCGCGATTATTATTTTTCGATAAATCTTTCAGAAAGCTGAGCGCTGCTTGCATAATTGTATGGTTGGCAATATTCGTAAAAATATCAAATTTGAAATATTTAATCGGCTATAAAATTGGCAATTACATCACCCTTCCCATCCGTTAATGCGCACCGTTTCTGGTAAAAAAGGCGAAGCATCACCCTTGCCCTTAATGATTTCTCGTACAATGGTAGAACTGATGTGCGAATAGCCCGGCTGGCTGATGAGAAAGAGTGTTTCGATGCCTTCGCCCACGATGTGGTTGAGCTGTGAAATGGTTTTTTCGTAATCGAAATCAGAAGCGTTGCGCAGCCCCCGCACTAAATATTGCGCTCCGATGCGGAGGCAATAATGCGCTGTCAGGTTTTCAAAATGATCTACCACTACCTTAGGTTCTTCGGCGAAGACATCCTTCAGCCAGGCGATGCGCTGCTCAAGGCTAAATAAGGTTTTTTTCTGCGAATTCACCCCGATGGCCACATAAATGGTATCGAACAGCGGCAGGGCGCGTTTGACAATTTCGACGTGACCGATCGTAATTGGATCGAAAGAACCAGGAAAAACAGCGATTTTAGGCATTTGGTTAGGCAATTTTAGCGGCGTCCGGGGTAAAAATACGTTTTTGCAGGGGCTTTTTGCTATGCGCCGGTTATTTTTTACTATAAAAAAAAGCCGGAATGGCAGTGTGCAGTTCCGGCTTGGCTAAGGTATTTTTTGAGGTTTTAAAAATTCGGACAGCTCATGCGTACCCTGGTTTTGGCCGGATGGATGTAAATGAGGGATACTTCAAAAGCGCCGCGGCCGTTGTTGGCATTGATGAGGCTGGAGGTCGTAATATCGTAGCTGAAGCCGAGGTTCCAGTCTTCGAGTTCGAGAATGGCCGTAGCGGTGATGGCGTCCATCGAGAAGCCGCTATCGAGTCGGTTGACGACGTGCGCCCAAGCGCCCACGCGCATAGCTAATTCGCGCCACTCGCGGTTGGTGTAGCGGAAGTTGGCGCCCGCCGTGGTACTCATGGATGGCCCCTGCCCCATGACGGCTACGGCGGGCAGTATGCTGAGTTCGTTGTTGAGCGGTAGCTCTCCGCCCATGTGTACTACCCAGCGCGAGGGCAGGCGGCTTTGCTGGTCGAGGAAAGCAATATTCGGATTGTTGAGGTGATGAATGGCCGCACCGAAATAGATGCTTTGGCGCTCGTCGAAGAGGGCGTACCAGAGCGCACCGGCATTGAAATCGAGGTACATATTGGAGCTGTTTTCTACAAAAGCTTCGCCGCTGGGGTCGTTAAAATTGATGGCTCCGTTGACTTCGTCGTATTGATTGCTAAACCAGAGTTTGTTCCAGTTAATGTCTTGTTGCCCCACGCCTAATTGTGCTCCTGCTATGAGAAACTGGCTGCCTGCGCGGTAGCGGCTGCCGCTGAGTTGTTTCATTAAGGAGGCACTTACGGCACCGGTTTGCCGATTGAAATTGGAAACGCCAGCTGCATCGCGCAGCAGGTTGACGCCAAAACCCGCGTGCGTGGTGCGGTTGAGTTCCTGCCGGGTGTCAAAACTGGCAGAAAGCGTGCGGAATGGCTCGTTGCCGAGGATGCTGCCGTACAATTCGCGGTAGTTGGCTACTGCCCGAAACTGCCCTTCAAATACACCAGTCATAGCTGGGTTGAGGTTCAGTGGCGAAGCGTAAAACTGTGCGAAGCGAGGATCTTGGGCTTGTGCAATTTGCACGATGGCGAACAACAAAAAAGCAGTAAGGTAAAGGGTAAAGGTATTTTTCATAACCGATTTTTTTTGAAACTGTTGTTGGGAAAATCGGGCGGAACCCGAAAGCTCCGCCCGTACTGAAATTGGTTTTTGAGAAAATACTAAAGGAATGGTTTTGTTAAGTTATGAGTGGTTTTATCGAATCAAGGTGGTTTGTCCCTGTTTGGTTTCTTTCATGCCATCAATGTATTCTACTTCGAGATACCAGATGTAGACGCCGCCCTGCGCGGGTTCGCCCCGGAAAGTGCCGTCCCAGCCTACACCTTTTTCATTTACCATAAAATCGCCAGATTCGTGTAGCAATTCGCCCCAGCGATCGTACACCCGAAACATGGTGACGCGCGTGCCCGGTAGTCCGTGCACCAACAGCCGGTCGTTGACACCGTCATCATTGGGCGTAAAGCCAGTAGGTACAGCTATTTCCCGTATTTTTTGCACTACCACCGTCACCCGATCTGTAGCTTCGCAGCCGCGCTCGTCTATGCCGTATAGTTCATAGATAACCATATCCTGCGGGCTGGCAATTACGGACTGGCATTCCGAACAACTCAGCGAATTGCCGTAAGGCGCTGACCATACGTAAGAAACAAATCCCTGTCCGTTGACAGAAGTTGCATTGAGTTGCAGGCTGTCGCCTAAGCGGATGGTGTAAGAGCGCTCGCCCGCATCCACCCGGAAGGGTAGGGGTTCGCGTATTTCCGTGCGTTCGAGGAAAGTACAATTGTTCGCGTCTTTTACGTACACATTATAATCTCCGGCTTGCAGAGCAATGAAGTTGCTATTGCTACTAAAGGTGCGATTGTCGAGGCTGAATTTATAAGGTCCGGTACCTCCTGCTGGCGCCACTCTGATGCTTCCGTCGCGGTCGTTATAGCAAGTGGTGTTGGTCGGGGTCAGTTCGGCGCTGAGCGGAGCGGGTTCGCGTACGGTGGCTGCGGCGGTGTGCACACAGGCATTGGCATCCGTGACGGTCACTTCGTAAGCGCCAGCCGTGAGGGCGGCCAGTTGGGCAGTGGTAGCGCCATTCGACCAGCGGTAGCTATAAGCAGGCGTACCGCCTTTTGCATTTACGGTGAGTGCGCCCTTATCTTCGCCAGCGCATTTGTTGTCAATGGTAGCGAAAGCGGTTTCAATACGCGTGGGTTGACGTACGGCAATTGTACTAATACCTTGGCAGTTTCGGGCATCGGTGACGGTAAGGGTATAGCTTCCCGCAATGAGATTGGTAGCCGTTTGGGTACGTTGGTTTTTGGCATTGGCATCCCACTGAAAAGCGAAAGTATTGCCCTGACCACGCAGATTGACTACCTGAACTGAGCCATCATCGGCGCCAAAGCAGCGCGGCTCAGTGATGACTACATCGAAGTCAACTCGGGGTGGTTGCTCTAACAGCCTGGAAGCGATGCCGGTGCAGCCCTGAATATCAGTAACGGTAACCGTGTAGGTGATGCCGCCAGCCAGGTTATTAATTGCATTGCCGGTTTGGCCGGTGCTCCAGCGGAAAGTATAATCGTTTTCGTCGCGCCCGGCCCCACCGGTGACGATGTTGACGCCCATCGCGCCATTGGTATCGCCATTGCAAGTAGGCGCCGCTATGATAATGTTGGGCCGGATGGGTTCCAAGTCACGCATGAGCAGGCTTTGCACCGCTTCGCAGCCGTTTTCATCGGTCACAGTTACCCGGTAGGAAATGGAATCGAGATTAATGGCCAGCGCACTCGTCTGTCCGTTGCTCCATTGAAAGCGATAATTGGTGCCGGTGCCACCTGCAGGCACAACCGTGGCTTGATTGCCGCGCGTGCCGTTGCACCCTCGAAAAGATTGGGTCAAGCTCATGCTTACCGGTGCATCGGGTTGGCGTACGGTGGCGTTTTGGCTCACTTCGCAATTATTGGCATCGGTGACGCTAAGGGTGTATTGCCCAGCCGCAAGGTTGTTAGCTGTTTCAGTGGTTTGGCCGTTGCTCCAGTTATATCGGAAGCCGCCCACGCCGCCTGTGATTACTGGATTGATACGTCCGTTGGCATCGCCCACGCACAGGGCATCGGTTACATTCATCGCAATAGCCAGCGGATCGGGCTGCCTTACTTCAATATTGGCGACAGCAAGACAGCGTAAGTCATCGGTGACGGTGACGGTATAATTGCCGGCAGGCAGGAAAATAGCCGTTCGTTCTATTTGCCGCAGCGGGTCGTTCCAGAGGTAGGTATAATTGCCGGTGCCGCCGGAAACAGTGATGGTAGCAGTACCATTGTTATCATCAAAACAGGCTGTTGGGGTAGCAACGATGGCATCTACATCAAGTTCACAAATGAGGAAAACACAGGTCGTGGAGCCAGTTTCTACGGTACAATCCGCCAACTGCACTCCAGTGTAGAGGCGCACCTCAAGGGTGACGGTATCGCCATTGAGTAAATTTGTAACTTCATATTGCAAACCGCTGACGGGCCCTTGCCAGCCTTCGGGCACGCCATTGCGAATGACATTGACTTCATAGGCCGTGCCGCCGAGCACGCTGTTCCAGTTGAAAATTAAACCAGTGCTGTCGGTATTAATAGCGCAAGTGACCTCAGGAGCGGGTGCGTCGCGTATCACGGCTATGGTAGCGGTATCGGAAGCCGAGCAATTGTAACTATCGCGGGCGGTGACCACGTAGGTGGTCGTTTGAGTCGGGCGAGCTATCGGATTAGGGCAGTTGGTGCAAGACAGCGCAGTGCCTGGTGCCCAAGAATATTGCACCGTATTGGTAGAATTAAACGTGATAGACCAAGACTTGAGAATGCCCATGTCGTCCACGCCCAGCGCATCGGATACACGCAAGCGCCACAAGCCATTGGTAGGAGCGTTGTTGAATACATTCCAGTTGCCTTCGGGGCGGAACGTGCCGGTAAACGGTGGCGTCCCGGCAGTGATGGGCGTGGTGGCCGTTGGCGAAAAGCAGGTGTTGGCATAAAAATCCGAGCCGCCGCCGTTGCCAGAGGTTAGTTCTAATACCTGCCCGGAAGGCGAGACCAAAAATACGGCAATATCCGCGAGGAAATCCGTTTCTAAATCAATGCACACCGATTGGATTTGCTGCGCAATGTTGGTCACGGTATTGGGAAAAATGCTATTGACTGTAATCGGCGCATTGTACGGATTGCCCGGCGGATGGTTAGAAAAACCAAAGCTGTACTGCGGGAAAGACTCGAAAGTGACGGTCGTTTGTTCGGACACTGGCCGCGCCGCTACATTAAATGCCACAGACTCTGATTCGCAGATAGCCGTATCGCGTACGGGCAGCAGGTTTTCGTTACAATCCCGGCAGTTGGGGTGCGTTGGCGGCAAAATGGCTACATTGATCGTCGTGTCAAAAGTGCAACCAAAAGAATCCATTACCTCAAAAACGTAAGCGGCGCTACCTGCATTCACTGGAGAAGCGGCGATGTTATTATTAGAATAATTATAAATGGTCGGATTGTTTTGCCAGCCAAAGTCAACAATTTCTGGGGTGAAGCGCTCCAGATCAGGGAACAAATCGGGATTGAAATTGACGCCCCAAGAAAAGATAAAGCCATTGTCAATCGCCCAGAGGTCAAGCACCGAAATCGTCCACTCGCCGTTGAGCGGGCAGCCAATGAGGTTGGCAAAAGATTCGTACGGGCGATAGTCCCCAGACGGCAAGGTGCGGGGCAAGTTGGCATTGGCGTATTCCAGCCAGGTGCCACGGGTGGCGTCGTTGGTCCAGCAGTAGTCATAGCCTACACCGGGTGTCGGATTAGCGCCGTCAAAATCTATTGGCTCGCCCAAAAACACCTCCCCGCCCGAGCGCCCGCCAAAGTTGTGCAGCGTGATGCTTTGCCCACTCGGACAAATTAGCTTTATCTCTAAATCGCGCAGCCAAGAGTGTTCCATATTTACACAAATGCTCTCAATGTCTTCGGCACGAGTGACGGTTTGGCCCGGCGAAAAATTCTGAAAAGTGACACTGGTCTCGTAGGCGGCTCCAGTACCATCGGGCAGGGCTAAAGAGTCGGATCGCACAGCACCTACCTGAAAGGTCGCTTCGTTAGGCATCCCCGACACGGCATAGGCGGTCGGGTCAATCTGGTTCACGGCTGCACTTAGGCTAATGGTATCACCGGAGCAGATTTCGCCGGGTAGGTTATCACCAATGACGAAGGTAGGTTTGGGCGCTACCCGCACCCGCTGATTGATGAAATTGGTATTGGTGCAGCCTCGCTCATCGGTGACAGTCAGTTGCACCAAATAGCCACCCGCATTGCGATATTGGTGACTTACATTGGGACCTAAGGCCGTAGAGCCATCGCCAAAAGTCCACTCAAAAGTTGAATTGAGATCGGAATGCGTGTAGCGCAAGCCATTTTGCGGATAAAGCCCTCTGGCACTAAAGGACACCCGATCGCCGGGGCAGATGTCAATCCAGCCAGTATCCAGCGGGGATACCGCAGGCGTGGTGGCTGTCAGCTGCGCAAAAATACTCTGGCATTCCTGAATGCAGTTGATGTCGGCACTCCAGCCGTTGCCTTGCCCACTGGCATCGGAGCGGAAGGTTACCGTGATACATCCAGATGGATTGGCTGCCGTAGCCTGAATGATGAATCCGCTCTGGTATCCGAAATCACCCACACAAGATAAACGCGGTGCATTGACGCTGTTGCCATCAAAAAAACAGAGCGAATCACCTTCGGCTACTTCGGCCCGCGAAAAAATCAATTGAATGTGCGAACCGCCCGACCCATCCGGGCAGATGGTGGTGGTGTAGTTTTCGTTGGGCTGGTAGCCGCCAGTATTGCCGCCGCTATCCACAAAAAAGCCGCCACAGGTATTGATGTTGGGCTGCGTAATCGGGAAATTTTGTGCATTAGACACACACACGCATAGCCAGCCTGCCGCTATCAGCAGCATTTTAGTACGTAGAGTCATCGCCATAAAGCTCCTTTTAGAAAAAATTCAATAAATAACTGCTCGGGCCGGGGCACAACGTCATTCTAAAATAGTGCCAATTGCTTGACAACCAGTTTATTAGAAAAACGTGGGGCGTTTCCGGCATCAGGATGCTTTGCTTTGCCAAACGGGAATTGAGATTTGTTGCGTAGTTGCTTGTTCGCGCAGCGGATTTCATTACGTAAGTACACTGTTTTTGAAAACCATTGGCGTTTTATCAGGAGGTCGTCGTCAGATTTTTCTTTGGAGATTATGAAAATCTCTGCAAAAGCAAATGTAGCAAAAAAGAAAAGAAATTTGCGACAACTCAGCCTGATAATATTTGAATTTTAACAATTATTGTCCGTTGGCAAACGGTTTCCGCTCGCTTTAAACGCAATACTACACCCGAAAAATTGTAAAAAAGTCTTTTCTGAGATACTTTTACGCAACGCTTGCCGCAAAGCGTATCAAAATGCGGGCATTCTTTTTAAATTTGCAATAAACCGATTTTTGCCAAAACAACTTTTTGACTATAAATTGAACCAAGGACATGATGTTATTGGACGGTAAAAAACTCGCGCAGGAAATCAAGGCAGAACTCAAAGCCGAGGTCGCGCAAATTCGTCAAAACGGAGGTAAAATACCGCATCTGGCCGCTGTGCTCATCGGCGAAGACCCCGCCAGCGAAGTATATGTGCGCAACAAGGTGCAGTCGTGCGAAGAAATCGGCTTTCATTCTACCCTCATCCGCAAAACGGCTGACATTAGCGAGGCTGAACTGCTGGAAACCGTGCAGGCGCTCAATGAAAATACGGATATTGATGGCTTCATCGTGCAGTTGCCGCTTCCAAAACACATCCATGAAGATCGAATCACGCTCGCCATTGATCCGCGCAAGGATGTGGACGGTTTTCACCCTGTCAACTTTGGTCGCATGGCCCAAGGGCTGCCGGCTTACTTGCCCGCTACGCCTTTTGGCATTTTAGAAATGCTGCGCCGCTACGATATCCCTACCTCCGGCAAGGAAGTGGTGGTGGTGGGTCGCAGCAATATTGTCGGTACGCCCATGAGCGTGTTGTTGTCGCGCAAAGCTTATCCGGGCGATGCCACTGTTACGATTTGCCATAGCCGCACACAAAACATGGCTGCGCATACGCGTCGGGCCGATATTTTGATTGTAGCCATTGGCCAGGCAGAATTTATTACCGCCGATATGGTAAAGGAAGGCGCCGTCGTTATTGATGTGGGTATGAATCGGGTAGCCGATGCCAATGCGCCCAAAGGCGCTCGGCTGTGCGGCGATGTGCACTACGCCGGGGTAGCTCCTAAAGCGAGTTACATCACTCCCGTGCCCGGCGGAGTAGGAAGGATGACGGTCGTCTCATTGCTTGTCAATACCCTGAAAGCCAGTAGAAACGAGGTGTTTTAACCTATAACTGACCTGCGAACAAAAACCGAAGCACTTCAGTCATTCAATACCAATGAATACAATACAAGGGAATCAACGCATGATCGAGCAAATTGCTCAATTGCTACAACGCATTGACCAAGAAGTATATACGCAGCCGCTGGCTATTTTCAATCACTCCACCGTCGGGCAACACTTTCGTCATATCTTGGATTTTTATCGCTGCCTACTGCGTGGCGTAGCAGCCGATAAAGTGGACTATGCCGACCGCGACCGCGACCCCCGCATTGAAGCGGATCCTCAATATACTGGCGAAGTTTGCCAACGTATAGCGGACGCGCTCAGTATGCTTTCGGAGATGCAGGCTGTAGAAGTCGTAGGCGATTTTTCTAACCAAACAGACATGGAGCGGCCACTGCTGCGTTCTTCGGTGGGGCGGGAGTTGATGTTTGCACACGACCACGCGGTGCACCACTTAGCGATGATTAAAATCGGGTTGCAATACGCTGATCCACAATTGGCTATGGATGCACAATTGGGCGTAGCGCCTTCTACCATCAAGCATCGGCGGGCTGCTGGCGGCTGAGGTATTGTCGGCGCATTGTAAATCCACAAATCCATAGTTTATTATGAAACGAAAGGATTTTTTCAAAGGGTTAGCCATTGGCGCAATAGCCACTCCCTTTGCCATTCGGGCACTGACGGGTAGTAGCTTAGCGCAAAGCAATGCATCTGCCAACATTATCACCGACCGCAAGTACCGCTGGAAAATGGTGACCACTTGGCCGCCAGGATTTCCAGTAATTGGCGAGGCTTGCCAGTTATTTGCCGATACAGTAAAAGCCATGTCGGGCGGGCGCATGGAAATCCGGGTGTATGGCGGCGGCGAATTGGTGCCTGCGCTGGAGGTGTTCGACGCGGTTTCGGGAGGTACGGCCGAAGTAGGCAATGGCGCAGCTTACTACTGGGCGGGCAAAAGTCCGGCGGCGCAGTTTTTTGCTTCGGTACCTTTCGGCATGAACGCACAGCAGCTCACGTCTTGGGTAGTGGCGGGCGGCGGGCAAGCGCTCTGGGAAGCACTCTACCGCGACTTCAACCTGATACCTATGCTCGGCGGCAATACCGGAGTGCAAATGGGCGGCTGGTTCAACCGAGAAATCAACAGTATCAATGATTTGCGCGGACTGAAGATGCGCATTCCAGGCCTCGGCGGCGATGTGCTGGCGCGGGCGGGCGGCTCACCGGTACTCCTCGCCGGCGGCGAAATCTACACGGGCCTTGAGCTGGGCGTGATTGACGCAACCGAATGGCTGGGGCCTTTCCACGATACCCTGATGGGTTTTCAAGATATTGCCAAATATTATTATACCCCTGGCTGGCACGAACCCGGCACAGCATTGGAATATGTTTTTAATAAAAAAGCCTTTGATGCGTTACCCGCTGATTTACAGGCTATTTTGCGCTCGGCGGCCCTGCACAGCCACGTCTGGATGTTTGCACACATGGAGGCTAAAAACAGCGAAACTTTGGTCCAACTCATCGAGCAAGGAGTGGATATTCGCACTTTCCCAGAGGAGGTGCTGGCGCAATTGCGCATTTATACCCGCGAGGTCATTGAGGCGCTGACGGCCAAAGACGCTTTCACGCGCCAGGTATATGAATCGTACGAAGGCTTTCGCCAAAAAGCGACACATTGGGCACGTATTTCAGAAAAACAATTTTATAATAATTTGGAAACGTGAGGTTTGAAGGTGATACTGTTTTGTATCATCGTATGTTGAATGCATTTTCAGCCGCGAGCCGTAAAACGGACATTCCATTCTTTTCAATCTTTAAAAAGCAACCGTCAGTCCGAGGCTGGGCAGGAGCGGCAGTTGATTCACTCGGTTGTTGGTTTGACGATCTACGTAGAATACATTGGCGCGATTATAGACATTGGTTACACTGAGTAAAGCCTCTATCCGGCTATCGCCAGCGAGCATGAAGGTGCGCTTGAGTGATACATCGAGGCGATGAAAGGCAGAAAGTCGGCCGCCGTTGCGTTCTTCCGAAAGGATGGTGCCGAGGTTGAAATTGCCGGTCAATACATCGGTCAAGGAAATATCTTCGAAAGAAATATCTTGGTAAAAGCCCTGCGTTTGGGTGAAAGGAAAGCCAGTGCCAAAATTCCAGCGCGCGCCTGCTTCCCAGCGTCGGTTTTGCCCGAAGTGCCAGGTAGCCAGCAGGTTGACGTTGTGCCGCCGGTCAAAAACCGTAGGATATACCTGCTCTCCGTCGTCGCGGTTGACAAAAGCCCAGGAGTACGTTGCCCAAAAATAGGTATGCGGCGTCTCGTGGCGGAAAGAAAAATCCAGTCCATAGGCTTCGCCCGTTTCTACCTGAAAATCAGGGTCTTGTCCGCTAAGTTTGTTCCGGTTCAGGCTGATGAGTTGCGTAAAGCCCTTGTAATAAGGCTCGATATTCAGCATGGCATTTTTGGCAATGTCTATCTCCAATCCGGCGATGGCGTGCCAGGCGCGTTGGAGGCGATCTTGCGTCGGATTGCGCGTGCCCGGCTCAAAGATGGTTTGCTCCGGCCCTGCAAGGAAACCCACAAAAAAGTTGACAATGTCCAATTCGTTCACGGTGCTCAGCACGTTTTGTGCGTAGCGCCCGCCCGCCAGCTTGAAGCGCAGATAGTCCGTGATGTTGTATTTCAGCCCCAGCCGCGGCTCCAGCGAAACAGTAGCTTGCGATGCGTAATAATGCACCCGAAAACCGGGTTCGAGGATCAGCCCGCCGAGGCGTTGTTTGTATTTGAAATAACCCGCCAATTCAGTAGTGAAATCGCGTTGGCTGATGGTGACATCAAATAGGTTGCGAAACTGAAAATCGGTATTAAAACCGGTAAACTCAAAACCGTAGGTGAGCTGGTTGTCAGCGCCGAAATAATTAAAATTCAGCCCCGCCGTATAGCTGCTGATGCTGCTGGTGCGTGGATTGCCGTCGGCTTCCCGTAGCCCGATGCTGTAGTTAGTCACGGATATGGCCCCGTCCATGATGGTATTAGAATTCTGCGGAACAATCGTAAAATTGGTGCCACCACCGGCTGCTTCCCAGTCCAATTTGGCTAAGCCCACGAAATCAAACCGGTCGGCGTAGTGAAAGCCGAACAAATTGAGCTTGCTGCCATTATCACTTACAAACGAGACCTTGCCGTAAAGGTCGGTGTAGCTGTAGGGCAATCCGATGTCTTTGGCGATGGACGCGAGGCTGGTATCGCCAGAGGCAAAGGCAAAAAAGGTGGTATCGGTGGCATAATTGTAGAAAATGCGGGAGCTTTCGTTGAGGTAGGAATGTTTGCCCGTGAGCAAGTACGAGATGCTGCCATCGCTTTCCGGGGTGCGTTTTTTGATGGGGCCTTCCACCAAGGCTTTTGCCTGAAAAGGACTGACCGACACTAAGCCTTTAGTTTTGTTGCGATTACCTTCGCGGGTTTTAATATCTACAATAGCCGATATTCTGCCGCCGTACTCCGCATTGAATCCGCCGGTCAGCACGTCCACGCTGCGTATGGTTTCGGTTTCAAAAACCGAGAAAAATCCGATCGTATGAAAAGGGTTGTAAATGGTCATACCATCCAGCAAAATCTTATTTTGAATTGGTGCGCCACCTCGGATGTACAACTGCCCGCCTTGGTCGCCGGAAGAAATGATGCCCGGCAGCACCGGCAAATACTGGGCAATGTCGGCTTCGCCACCGGTAGCAGGCAGTGATTTAATCTGCTGAGCCGTGACGACTACTTTCGACACTTGCACATCGGAGCGGGCCTGTTCGCGGGTGCCCGATACGTCCACCGTGCCGAGTTGTACACTGGCAGGAGCTAAGCTAATACGCTGATAGACAACGGCATTGGCTTGTACGGACACCTGTACGGACGCCGTGTCGTAGCCGAGGTAGGAAACCACCAAATTGTAATCGCCGGGGCGTACCGACAGACTGAAAAAACCGTTCAAATCTGTAATATCGCCAATAGGCGTGCCTACCAGCCGCACGCTGCCGTACAGAATTGGCTCGCCGGTCGTTTTGTCATATACATTCCCCCGGATGGTGCCATTTTGGGCATGGAGCAGAGCCGCAGCACCGCAAAGCAGTAGGCTGGTGAGCAACAAGGTACGTTTCATGAATTGCGTTTGCAATGGTGACTTTTGCGCAAAGATAAAAGCATTTTGCAGTGCATAGCCCTTGTCGGCGGTATTTGTCAAATGCCAAACAAAACGTATTAAGGCATCAGGTCGCCGGCGCCTTTGCGAATCACTTCCGGCAAATCGCCCGTACAATCTACGATGGTAGAAGGATTATTGCCACACACACCACCGTCAATGACAATGTCCACGAGTTTTTGAAAGTCCTGGTAAATATCTTCCGGATCGGTAAAATACTCCAGCACTTCATCATCCGATTTGAGCGAGGTCGTGAGAATGGGGCGTCCCAGCGCTTCTACAATCGCAACGGGGATATGGTGGTCGGGCACGCGCACGCCAATGGTGCGTTTCCGGTTTTTAAACATCTTCGGTACCTGGTTATTGCTACGCAAAACAAAAGTAAACGGCCCGGGCAGGTTTTTTTTCATCAATCGAAATACATTGTTTTCAATGGGCATCGTATATTCCGCAATCTGGCTGATGTCTTTGCAAATAAAGGAAAGCATGGCTTTTTCCGGCTCCAAGCCGCGCAAACGACAGATGCGCTCCACCGCTTGGCTGTTGTTAATATCGCAGCCTAAGCCATACACCGTATCGGTCGGATAAATGATGATGCCGCCGGCTGCCAGTTGCTCGGCTACTTGGCTAACTTTTCTTCCCTCAGGATTATCAACATTGATTTTCAATAACATAGGTGTTTTTTTTAGTCCACTAAAGTCGCTTTGTATAAGACAAGTGCAAGTCCTTATTGTTTAAACCACTGTTGCTACCAAACCGTTTTGAAGCATAGCTTGTTTTCAATTATCAACCCTTTTTTAACCGCGAATTATAAACCGCAAAAGTTATTTCTCAACGGCGAACGGCGAATCGCAAATAGCGAACCGCGAAT
>CALMSO010000023.1 GCA_937872385.1 uncultured Saprospiraceae bacterium | reverse complement strand
TGTATTAGGCCTCCCGCTAGCGTTCATCCTGAGCCAGGATCAAACTCTCCATAGTATAGACCTTCGATAATGACCCTAAAGCCACCATCTATTTCTCATACCGTGTCGAGTATGTATCCTTTAAGCTCTTTTTTCCTCTCGGAAATCTCTTAAAGGTCTCGCTTGCGTTTCTAATTCTCTTTTCCTTACCTATTCTTTTCTCCCCATCAGTGTCAATGAACTTCTTTATTGCCTTTATTGCTACTCAACAAAATTCTCGTCCGAATTTTGTAACAATTAATCCCATTTTTCCCCCCATTCTCACCCCTCAAAATTACCTCACTTCACAAGGGACTGCAAAGATAATACTTCCCACCTTCCTTACAAAATTTTTAACGCTTTTTTAGCAAAAAAACTTCCCCAGCCCACACCTCAAATCCTAAACCACCACACCCCTTTCAATCAAAACCCCAAAAGCGGTCGCAAATGTAATCCAACTTCTCATCCAACGCAAACTTTTTCAAAGGTTTTTTTGGTACTTTTTTGCTTGCTTCGCAAAACCTTGTAGCGTTTTCAATGGCGAAATTTGTTCTTTTCAGAATAAAATTTTAGCGCGTGGTCTCTTCTCAACTCTGCGATTGCAAAGTTGTGCGTGAAAACATCATTAAATTTTTCGGGAATAATTTGCTGTTTTATAAAATAGCAAATAATACAACTACCGAATCTTGGCGAAAGTTCCCGCCATGCCCATTTTTTTCTTGAAATATTCGTAAAGCGTGATCACCATCGCCTCCAGCAGAAAATTGTAGGCAAAATCGTCGAGCGGGATGGACACCAAGCGCAGCCCAAGGTATTCGTCAGGGTTGTAAACCACTACCGGTGCTTGCGTGAACGCGCCCGTAAGCACGCCGTTGACCAACACAAAAGGAATGTAGCCAATGAACAGCCCATTATAAAAACGACTCCGCATTTCCGACGCCATATATATATAATGGTAGAGCCAGAAACCGCCGCAGAGCAGAAAAGTGGTGGACGTGTAGGCGTGGCTCCAATAGGCAAAGCCGATGAGGAAGAAAAAAACAATAAGCGCGGGCGTGAGGTAAGGCTCTAAAGGCGCGAGGCGGTCTTGGGGGAAGTAATGATTGAGGCATTCGTAAATGAATACGCTGGCAAAGGGGAAAGTGAAAAAAAACAGCCATTCTTCGATGGGCAGATTGAGCAGCAGAAAGGTGTAATGCGCGGGATTGAAGCCCCAGACACCTACGGCGGTTTTGTAAACATCCCAAATCCAGAAGAAAATAGCAACAATAAGCAGCGCTGGCAGCAGCGCCCGCCAGTAGGTGTAATAATGCACGCGCCGATCGAAGCTCAAGGCCAGCACGGGAATGAGCGCGAACAAATGCAGGTACAAATACAGATAGCGCGTTTCAAATATAGAAATTTCGGCAATTTTGCGCACCTCAAAAACTAAATGATTCCATTGCACAGTGTCGGTGGCCCATTGCAGGGCTACGACTGCTAAAGGCAAAATGATGAGCGCTATTTGCAAAATCCGAGCGCCGAGGCTTCTTTCTCGTGTAAGCAACTCACTCATTTACAGCATATTAAGGCTATTGCGCAAAGCGGAGCTAAAAATCAGCATTACCTTGCGGGTATCGGGCACACGGATGCGCTCTTTGGTGACCTGGTGCACCGGGGCGCTTTTAATTTTCTGAAACAGCTTGGTGTAATAAACATAGGCAAGATACACCCCAAACCGGGCGCTTTTGGGCAGTTGTGTGATACCGACCAGCGCATCGTCGAAGTCTTTTTTAATATCGGCTTCGATGCTAATCTTGTCTTCGAGAGTGAAATTGGAAAAATCCACGCCAGGGAAGTACACGCGGCCCCGATCGTCGAAGTCGCTACGCATATCGCGCAGGAAGTTGATTTTCTGAAAAGCCGCGCCCAGACTGCGGGCGGGCGCCTTGAGGTGCTGGTAGGTCGCTTCGTCGCCTTCTACGAATACGCGTAAGCACATCAAGCCCACCACTTCGGCCGAGCCGTAAATGTATTGCTGGTAAAGGCGGTCCTCGTAGCGATTGAAGTGCAAATCCATCTCCATGCTGTCGAGAAAAGCGTCAATCAGCTCCATTTCGATATTGTACTGATGCACCGTTTGCTGAAAAGCCTGCAATACCGGATTGAGGCTAATGCCTTCTTCAATAGCCCGATAGGTATCTTCGCGGAAACGGCGCAGCAATTCGGCTTTCGGATGCTCGTGAAAGGTGTCCACGATTTCGTCGGCGAAACGTACGAAACCATAAATGGCATAAATCGGCGCGCGCAGCTTCTTGTCGAAAGCCCGAATGCCCATCGAAAAGGAAGTGCTGTAACGATTGGTAATCAATTCGCTGCAGGCCATGCAGGTCTGGTTGTATAAGTGCATTTGTGTCATAGTCGAAAGGGTTACCAGCGATGTTTCTAATTGTACAACAGCCGGTTATGGTTTAATCGTTTTTGCAATTTCTTTGGCCACCACCTGCCCGGAAATGAGCGAGGGTGGCATGCCTGGCCCCGGCGTGGTTAATTGCCCAGTATAAAAAAGATTGTTCACTTTGCGGCTGCGCAGGCGCGGCTTGAGAAAAGCCGTTTGCAACAGCGTATTGGCTAAGCCATAGGCATTGCCTTTGTAGGCATTATAATCTTGCTTGAAGTCATTGTGCGCAAACGAGCGCTGATAGACAATATGCTTACGAATTTCCTGCCCCGTCAGATTTTCTAAACGATTCATTACCACCTCAAAATACTGTGCCCGCAGGGCTTCCGAATCTTCCAAATCGGGGGCCAAAGGTATTAGAATGAAGAGGTTTTCGCAGCCTGCCGGTGCTACGCTCGCATCGGTGACGGAAGGCGCGCACACATAAAACAGCGGATTGGAAGGCCACTGCGGCTGGTCGTAAATTTCAACAGCGTGCTGCCTGAAGTCGGTATCGAAAAACAGGTTATGGTGGTGCAAATTGTCCAACTTTTTGTTCACACCCAAATAGAAAAGCAGCGACGACGGCGCCATCACGCGCTTGTCCCAGTATTTTTCATCGTATTGACGGCTGTGCTCCGGCAACAGTTGCTGCTCCACATGGTGATAATCAGCAGCTCCTACTACTACATCTGCCTCGTATTCAGTATTTTGTGTAATCACTTTGGTCGCATGACCATTCGGCACATAGATGCTTTGTACGTTCTCATTCAGCCGTATCTGCACGCCCTGCTCTTCGGCCAAGCGCACCATACCTTCGATGATTTTGAACATACCGCCCATCGGATACCAAGTGCCCAGCGCGAGGTCGGCATGGTTCATCAGGCTGTACATGGCGGGAGTGTTTTCGGGCGTAGCGCCGAGGAAAAGTACCGGAAATTCGAGCATTTGAATCAATTGCTCGTTTTTGAACAACTTGCGAACGCTGTTAGCAATAGAGGAAAACATTTGCAAACGAAACAAACTGGCCACGATGCGCCAGTCGGCAAATTCTAAGATAGAAAGGCTGGGCTTGTGCACAAATTCGCTCATACCCACCCGATATTTGTATTCGGCTTCCGCCAAAAATTTTTTCAGATTGGCGCTACTGCCTGGCTCGTAGTGCTCGAAGAGGGCGTACAAATCGTTGAGGCGGGCGGGCACGTTCATCACGTCGTCTTTGCCAAATATAATGCTGTAGGAAGGATCAAGCCGCACCAGATTGTAATAATCGGCGGGCTTTTTGCCAAACTGCGCGAAGTATTGCTCGAACACATCGGGCATCCAGTACCAACTGGGACCCATGTCGAAGGTGAAACCCTCGGCTACAAACTGCCGCGCCCGGCCGCCGGGCACGCTGTTCTTTTCCAGAATGGTGACCTCGTAGCCGGCTTGTGCTAAGCTGGTGGCAGCGGACAAGCCCGCAAAACCCGAACCAATAACAATTACTTTCTTTGCCAAAGCTGCTGCAATTTTACATGAAGTTACGAAAAACCTTCGATAAAAGCGATTTTTACGGCCGCTGCATCTCAATTTTTCTTAAAACATCGTGTTCAACAGCGCGACAAAAGTTTTGTTTAAGCTTTTTTCGATTTTATAACGAAATCGTCAAACAACAATAGCAAAATAGAATTATTTCGCAATAAATGCCGCCTATCGCCAAGCGAGGTAGCCGCCCTGCAAATCGTAAATCTCACGAAAACCCAGCGCTTGCATTACTTTAGCGGCCTTACTGCTACGTCCGCCAACCTGGCAATACACATACACCGGCTGGTCTTTGTTCAAGGACTGAATTTGCTGCTCAAAATCCTCCGCCAGATAGTCAATATTAGCCGCATCGCCAATATGTCCAGCCTGATATTCGGCTGAGGTGCGCACGTCCACTAATTGTACTTTGGTGCCGTTTTCAATTTTTTCCTTGTATGCCGGAGGGGCCAGCACCACTACTTTACTGCCGTTCTGTGCCGTATCCTGCGACTGGCAGGCCGCAGCAGAGAAAGCGATCATGGTCAAAAAGAGGAAGGTTTTTTTCATAATGCTCAACTTTTTATGCTTTTTCAGAATCGTGTAGAACTGCCATTGGCACTCAAATATGAATCCTTTTTGTAAAAAAAAACAAATGCAAAATGCAAAAATAAGCATCGGCAAGGCACTTTCTATGTGCGTTTTATCACAGTGTGCCCATTTTGAACCATCAACAATTTGGCGCAGGCAATTGCATTATTATGTACTTTTGCGCAGTCAACTTTTTTCCTTGTGAAACGTATGATTAGACTGAAACCGTTTTTTCATTCAAAAAGGCAGCAAGCAAATTGATACAATACAACCGTTTTGAACTCAGCAACGGGCTGCGGGTGCTCGTGCACGAAGACAACAGTACGCCTATGGCCGCAGTCAATGTGCTTTACAATATAGGCTCGCGCGATGAAAGCCCGACGCGCACCGGTTTTGCGCATTTGTTTGAGCACTTGATGTTTGGCGGCTCGGCGCATATCCCCGATTTTGACGACCCCATCCAGCTCGCTGGCGGCGAAAATAATGCTTTTACCAACAGCGATATGACCAATTTCTATGATGTTTTGCCCGCGCAAAATTTGGAAATTGCTTTTTGGTTAGAATCTGACCGGATGCTGAGCCTTAATTTCGATCCGAAAGTATTAGCCACACAACAGAAAGTGGTGGTGGAGGAATTCAAGGAAACTTGCCTCAACCAACCCTACGGCGACGCCTGGCACCACCTGTCCGACTTGGCTTACCATGTACACCCTTATCGTTGGCCGACCATCGGACTGGAACCGCGGCACATCGAGGAAGCCACCCTCGACGAAGTGCAGGATTTTTATTTCAAATACTACCGCCCCAACAACGCCATTCTCGTGGTATCGGGCAATGTAAAAACCCGTGAAGTGCGCGCCTTGGCAGAAAAATGGTTTGGCGACATCCCGCCGGGCGTGGTCCCAGCGCGGCAGCTACAACCCGAACCACCTCAGGATGCCCTGCACCGCCGCATCAGCGAAGCCAATGTGCCGCTCGATGCTTTTTACCTCGCTTTTCATATGCCAGGGCGCAGCGATAAGGACTACTACGCCGCCGATTTGCTGTCGGATGTGCTAAGCCACGGGCAGTCTTCGCGCCTTTTTCGGCGCTTGCTCAAGGAAAAACAGCTTTTTTCTTCGGTTGATTGCTATGTATCGGGCAGCCTCGACCCTGGCCTGTTTATCATCGAAGGCAAACCCAATCCGGGTGTTTCGATAGAAACGGCTAAAAACGCTATTTGGGAAGAGTTGGAAATGCTGAAAACGCAGCCCATTCCGGATGCAGAATTGCAAAAATTGCAAAACAAGGTGGAGAGCACCCTCGCTTTTTCGGAAACCAGCGTGCTGAATAAGGCTATCAACTTAGCTTTCTTTGAATTGCTGGGCGATGCCAACCTAATCAACGAAGAAGCACAACTGTACCGAGACGTAACGCCAGCAGATATTCAACGCTTAGCGCAACAGATACTGGCTGAAGCCAATTGCTCGGAACTCATTTATTTGAAAAAAAATGATCCTGCGCCAATTGCCGAGCCAACCCTCGTCCAAGAATCAACTGTTTCGTAATACATTTTGAGCCGTATTTTAAAGAAAATCGAATGAACCTGAATCTGCACGGAAAAAATGCGCTGGTAGGCGGCGGCAGCAAAGGCATTGGTAAGTCCATTGCACACGAACTGGCGGCGCTTGGCGCGAATGTAGTGCTCGTCTCGCGCTCAGCGGAGGCGATGGCCAGCATTATCCACGAATTGCCCAAAACCGTCGAAGGGCAAAATCACGAATTTTTGGTTGCCGATTTTTCGGATAGCCAAGACTTAGCAGCCAAAGTAAAAGCGCTGGTTTCTACCCGCCCCATACATATTTTGGTGAACAATACCGGCGGGCCGGCGGGCGGCCCTCTGCTCGAAACACAGCCCGAAGCTTTTCGACAAGCTTTTCACAATCACCTCATTTGCAATCAGTTATTGGTTCAAAATGTGCTCCATAGCATGATCAAGGAAGGCTATGGCCGCATTATCAATATCATTTCTACCTCGGTGAAAGCGCCTTTGGACAACCTCGGCGTGTCCAATACGATCCGGGCAGCGGTAGCTAACTGGGCCAAAACCCTTGCTAATGAAGTAGGCCGCCACGGCATCACCGTGAATAACGTACTACCCGGCATGACCGCCACCGAGCGTCTCGATGAAATCATTCAAAACGCCGCCAAACGCGCCAATACCGATACCAAAACTGTAGCCGAGCGCATGAAAAAGGAAATTCCGCTGGGTCGCTTCGCTAATCCGGCAGAAATAGCTGCGGCCGTTGCCTTCTTGGCTTCGCCAGCTGCTTCTTACATCACGGGTACCAATATCACCGTGGACGGCGGCCGCACGCGGAGTTTGTAAGTAATGAGACATTGTTATTTTGTTAATGTTATTTGTTGCTTGAAGAAGCCTTTACGCCCTGATAATCAGGATTTTATGTTTTAAAAAAATATGCCGAAGCACTTATTGTGTTGAAAACCATATAAAACCGGCCATGCTTTGAACCATTCAAAAGACAAACAAATTCTGGTCACGGGCGGCACGGGCTTTCTGGGTTCCTATTTGCTGCGCTACTTGCTGCGCGAAGGCTACACGCGGGTGCGGGCCCTGCGCCGGCCCGACAGCCGGATGGATTTGGTAGCCGACATTGCCGAGCAAATTATGTGGGTGGAGGCTGATCTGCTTGATATTTTTGCACTGGAAGATGCCATGCAAGGCGTGCAGCAATTGTACCACTGCGCCGCTATCGTATCGTTTGACCCGCGCGACCGCGACCAGATGCGCCAAGTGAATGTAGAAGGCACCGCCAATGTGGTAAACGCGGCCCTACACGCTGGCATCGAAAAAATGGTGCACGTCAGCTCTATCGCGGCCATTGGGCGCAGCAAGCAAAGCAATATCGTCAACGAACAAAATAAGTGGGAACGCAGCGATTATAATTCGGAATACGCCATCAGCAAATACCTCTCAGAAAACGAAGTTTGGCGCGGCATGGCCGAAGGGCTACCTGTAGCAGTAGTCAATCCATCGGTCATTATGGGGAGCGGGCGCTGGCACGAAGGGCCGCAGCAGTTGTTTCGCTTGGTCTCGAAAAACTTCCCGTTTTATGCCACCGGCGTATCCGGATTCGTAGATGTGCGCGATGTGGCACGTTTTATGATGCAACTAATGGAAAGTAATATAAAAGGCGATCGCTATATTTTAAATGCTGATAATCTGAGCTTTCAAACCATAATGAACGAAATAGCTGGTCATTTACAACGCCCACAGCCGCGCGTCCGAGTGACGCCGCTTATTCAGCAAATTGCCTGGCGGGTAGAATGGCTGCGCGCGCAACTATTCGGGCACCGACCACTCATCACTCGTGAAGTAGCCCGCCACGCCACGCGCTCGTTTTATTATCAAAATGACAAATCGCTCGCCGATTTTCCGGATTTTGAATATACGCCCATCCAACAGACCATCGCCGAGACCTGTCGCCAGTTTCGCCAAGCAGCCGAAGCAGATTTTCCGGCACAAGTCTTGCCCCTCATTTGAATTTTTCTGCCCGTTTTTTAGGCTGCCCGTAGCCGTGCTAATTTAGAACGGTTGAGTTTTTCTTCGGCGTAAGCGCGACTGATTTCAAATGCCCGAACATCATTTTGTGAAGGCAATTCAAACATGGCATCGGTCATAATGGCTTCGCAAATAGAGCGCAGCCCGCGCGCGCCGAGGTTGAATTCGAGTGCCTTTTCGGCAATATATTCGATGGCGTCTTGGGTGAAGGACAATTTAATACCTTCAAATTCAAACAGTTTTTCGTATTGGCGAATGAGCGAATTTTTGGGCTCTACCAGAATGCGCTGGAGCGTAGCGAGATTGAGCGGCTCTAAATGTGTCAGTACAGGCAGGCGGCCCAGCAATTCGGGAATCAGTCCGAACTTGCGCACATCTTGATGATTGATATACTGGAGGAGATTGTCGCGGTCAAATTGTACTTCCTCCGATTTGAAGCCAATGACTTGGGTATTGATGCGCCGGGCGATCACTTTATCAATACCATCAAAAGCCCCGCCACAGATGAAGAGAATATTTTCGGTATTGACCTTGACCAGTTTTTGCTCCGGGTGCTTGCGTCCTCCCTGCGGCGGCACATTCACTTCGGTACCTTCCAGCATTTTGAGCAGGGCTTGCTGCACGCCCTCGCCCGATACGTCGCGGGTAATGGAAGGATTATCGCTTTTGCGGGAAATTTTATCAATTTCGTCTATATAAACGATACCGCGCTCAGCGGCGGCCACGTCATAATTGCAAACTTGCAGCAGGCGGCTGAGAATGCTCTCCACGTCTTCGCCTACATAGCCCGCCTCGGTGAAGACCGTAGCATCCACAATAGCAAAAGGCACATTGAGCAACTTGGCGATGGTTTTGGCCAACAGTGTTTTGCCCGTACCGGTTTGCCCTACAAAAAGAATATTCGACTTCTCGATTTCCACGTCGGTGTGCCGCGTTTGCCGAAGTCTTTTATAATGGTTATAAACGGCTACGGACAGCACTTTTTTAGCATCATCTTGCCCGATTACGTACTGGTCTAAGTGCAGTTTGATGTCACGCGGTGTAATGCCTTCCGGCAAAACAAAATGGCGACTGTTACCAGCCTTAGCGTCGGTGCGTTTGCGGCCGTACAGCTCTTCTTCTATAATTTCACTGGCTTGCTCTACGCAGGCTTCACAAATATGCCCCTCGATGCCGGCAATCAAGATAAGCGCCTCAGACTTGTCTTTTCCGCAAAAAGAGCAACGGAAATTCTGTTTGTTGTTGGTACGTCGCATTTTCTATCCGCTTTTTTTTATAAAAGTGATGGCAGCTTTGATGTGATACTCTTCACTTTTGCTGCTCAATGATGGAAATAATTTTTAAGCAATCGGACATAATTGTTTTTCAGCATAAAAAATATAAAATCATAGGTGGATTTTAGACGATAGATGCCAGATTTTTAGGCGCCAGACTTCAGGACGGGACACTGTTCGCTTTTCGCTGTTTGCTGTTTGCTGTTCGCTGTTCGCCCCTCTCTAAACCTCTCTAAACCTTTACATCTTTCTAAACCCTATTTGTCCTATTCTCCATACCCCTATCCACCTTTTCAACCCTTGTCCCAAATAACAGTTAACAAGATAAGATAACAATGTCCCATTACTTAATTACTGTCCGAAATTATTTGGTTATTATGCTATAATACATTAAAAAACAACCGGAGATGAATTTTCGTTGCCCTTTTTCATCTCCGGCGGTTAAAAAATTAAATACGACTATGCGTTTTTCTTGGAGGGGTTGCGCTCCAGCACTTCGTCAATCAGTCCGTATTCCTTGGCCTCGCTGGAGGTCATCCAGTTGTCGCGGTCGCAGTCGGCTTCTATTTTTTCGTATGGCTGCCCGGTGTGGTAGCTCAGGATGTCGTACAATTCCTTTTGCTGGTTTTTGGCTAATTTGAGGTAGATTTCCATCTCCGTCAATTGCCCCTGCATACCGCCCAGCGGCTGGTGAATCATCACGCGGCTGTGGTGCAGACCGGTGCGCTTGCCTTTGGTGCCAGCAGCGAGGATAACCGCGCCGAAAGAAGCGGCCATACCTGTGCAAATAGTGCCTACATCAGGCGATACAAACTGCATGGTATCATAAATACCCAAGCCCGCGAAGACAGAGCCACCGGGGCTGTTGATGTAAATCTGGATGTCGCGTTTGGGGTCGGTAGATTGCAAAAAGAGCAACTGCGCCTGCACAACATTGGCTACGTAATCATTGATACCAACGCCGAGGAAAATGATTCGATCCATCATCAGACGGGAGAATACATCCAACCCGACGACGTTCATTTGGCGCTCCTCAATAACATTGGGCGTAAAGGCCTGGATGTTGGGGATTGTCGCCATGCTCTTTTCGGCGTACCTTTCTAAATGCATACTACTCATACCATGATGTTTGGTAGCATACTTCATGAATTCATCCTTGTGAAACATAGATTCCTTTTTTTAGCGTTACTGCGTTTGTAAAACTATCAGCTTTTGATGAGTACGCTTTAATAACAATTCATCTCGACGGAGGTTGAATAGGAATGAAAAGATAAATGCTACGAGCGGTCAGCTACGCGCCGTTTGCCGTTCGCTTGGTTGGTAATGTCCCTTTTTAGCGTTTCAAAAACAACTTCCCCATCGTGCCCGCTTCTACTCTTCCTCTTCGTCGTCCCACGCCTGCGCTTGCTGCTCTGCCTCCACTTTAGCCTGTATCTCCGCAAATATCTTTTCAAACTCAGGTGCCGAAATGGATAATGGGTTTAAATGCACCACTTGCAATAATCCATCCAGCAGGCGGTCCGTCAAAATATTTTCGTATATCTCATTGACTTGCTTTGAATCCTGCATCATCCTTTCGACCATACTCTCCACGAATTGCTCCATGCCAGGATACCCCCCAAAATAACCTTGTACTTGCGCGGCAAAAGCAGCCTTCAGATCCTGTTCGGTAATGGTAATGTCAAATTGATCCGCCAGCTTGCTTTTGATCAAACTCCAGCGCACTCCCTGCTCGAAATGCTCATAAGCTTCCTCTGTGATTGGCTCGTCCTGGTTTTTACGTCGAATATCCATCCAGCGGCGCAGGAAGATATCGGGCAGCGGTATGACATTTTGTGCCAGCAGTTGTTCTTGTATATCGTACATCAGCAAGGCATTGACGCGTGGGTCGTAGCGCTGCTTTATGATTTCACGCACCTCCTCGATGGCTTCGGCTTCGGTGTGCACCGTATCCGGCTCGAATATTTTATCAAAAAAATCCTGATCTAAAGCGGGCTTTTCAAATTGTTGAACAGCTTCAATTTCTACCTCAAAGAAATCGTTGGTGATTTCTTTAGCATCCGCGAAAAGAATTTCCTCTATTACATAATCGCGGGGATATTGCTCGGGGTCGTACAGTTCTGGAAAATTCACAATTACCTTGTCGCCTGCTTTCTTGCCCAGCAGTTGGTCGCGGGCCGCGCCCGGCTTCAGCTCGGCTAAAATGATCATAATCTCGCTTTCCATGCCATTTTCCTTGATGGCGTCGTTCTCCATTTCGCGCACTGTTATAGACAGGCGGTGCTCTTCGGTAGCTGCTTCTTCTATGGTAGTGGCATCCGCTAATTGTTCGCGCCAGCGCTCTATTTGCTCGATGGCGGTCTCGTGCGGCACTTCCACGTCGTAGCGGTGGTAGGAGAAGGGCGGCTCCAGCCCCGTTAGTTCAAATTCTGGCCGCAGCCCCAAATCAAAGCGAAACTCAAAATCGCGGGGACTTTTAGCACTGAAATCCAGCTCCGGCTGGTCTTCACTATTCAGGGGTTCCCCAAAAATCATATTGATTTTCTCCGCTTGAAAATATTCGTTCGTCTTTTCTTCCAGCGTGCGCATGACGGTATCGTACAATACCTGCCGGCCGTGCATACCGCGAATCAATCCGAGCGGCGCTTTTCCCTTCCGAAAGCCGCGCATAGGCACATTTTTGCGTATTTTATCTAATTCTTTTTGCCATTCGGTCTGATAATCCGCTGGTTCAATGATTACGGTGAGCTTTACATTCAGGCTGTCAATATCCTCTCTGATAAATCTGGGCATGGTATAATGATTGAGTTTGTATGATATCTAAATTTTGTAATAAAAGCCGATGTGCAATAAAAGATAATTACACAATAAGTGGAGAAAAAGTTTGGCATTCGATAGGCCATTGGCGCGTTTTGCAACTTCCGGCTGCGCGAAATTGTTATCTAATTGTAAACATCGAACTCCTGCGCGGCTGACCAACGCTAAGACTGTGTGCGGGTGGAGGGACTCGAACCCCCACGCCTTGCGGCACCAGATCCTAAGTCTGGCACGTCTACCAATTTCGCCACACCCGCTTGCTTTGAGGCATTTATAGCTCTTTGAAAATGGTTATTTTTCAAAAGCGCTCGCAAAGATATAACCTTTTCTTAGAAAAAGCTATTGTCTTTCAAAATTATTGTTAGTAAAAGCCGTGCAAGAGGCCCTTCATTTCAAAAAAATATTTATATTTGTACAATCACCTTTTTGTAAAACAAACACCAACATCGCCCATACTATTTAGAAGCCGAATTTTCAGACTACAGCGCGCCGACGCACATGAGCCGGTAGCGGCTGTCCGCCTGCACATCAAACGCACTTTTTTTCAGCAAAAGCAGGATAGCTATGATCAGCACTATTGAAACACTACCGATGAAAGAACCGGCGGAAACACAAATCATCCGGCATGCTTATCGCAAATTGCTACGGGCAATCAAAGGAGAATTAGACAATGCCGACCGGCAACTGATTCGCCGGGCCTATGAATTAGCGCTGGCTTCGCACGAAGGGCAGCGGCGCAAATCGGGCGAGGCCTATATTTTGCATCCGATTGCGGTAGCCACCATCTGCGCCGAGGAAATCGGGCTGGGTCCTACGGCCATTGCTGCGGCACTCCTGCACGACGTCGTGGAGGATACGCACGTCAAGCAAGAACAAATTAATGAGCAATTTGGCGAGCGCGTAGGCAAAATTGTGGATGGCCTCACTAAACTCGACAGCGCCTACAATGCCGAAAGCCCTCAGGCCGAAAACTTTCGCAAGGTGCTCAGCACGCTCGTGGAAGACGTGCGGGTAGTGCTCATTAAAATGGCCGACCGCCTGCACAATATGCGCACCCTCGGCTCCATGCCTCGCCACAAACAACTGAAAATAGCCGCTGAAACCAGCTACATCTATGCCCCGCTGGCGCATCGCCTCGGGTTGTACAAGTTCAAAACTGAGTTCCTGGATTTGTGTATGAAAATTAACGAGCCGGATGCCTACCGCGATATTGCTGCCAAACTACAACAAACCAAGCGCGAACGCAACCGCTACATCAAGTCTTTTATCAAACCCTTAGAAGAACGCCTCGGCGAGTTGGGTGTGCCCTACGAAACTTTCGGGCGCCCCAAGTCCATTTATTCGATTTACAATAAAATCAAGAACAAACAGGTGCCTTTTGAAAAAATTTATGACCTGTTTGCGGTGCGTATCATTTTGGATGTGCCTCCAGAGCGCGAAAAACTCTGCTGCTGGCAAGCTTATTCTATCGTGACGGACGTACACAAAGCCCTACCCGAACGCCTCAAAGATTGGATCACGGTGCCCAAATCCAATGGGTACGAATCTTTGCACACTACCGTCATCGGGCCCGGCGGGCGCTACGTAGAAGTGCAGATTCGCTCCGCCCGCATGGACGAAATAGCGGAGCGTGGATTTGCCGCTCACTGGAAATACAAGGGCGTGAACAATCAGCCCGATGTGTATGAACGCTGGCTGGATAGCGTGCGCGAAACCCTCGACGACCCCAATAGCAACGCGGTGGAGTTTCTTTGGGATTTCAAAGCCAACAGCCTCTTCAACGAGGAAGTCTATGTCTATACCCCTAAGGGCGAGATGAAAATTTTGCCAAAAGGCGCTACCGCCCTCGATTTTGCCTTCAGTATTCATACCGACCTCGGCTACCACTGCCGCGCCATCAAGGTGAACGACCGCTTAGTGCCTATGGGCTACACTTTGCAAAATGCGGATCAGGTAAGTATTGAAACCGATAAAAACCAGAAGCCCAGCGAGGAATGGCTGAAATGGGTAGTCACGGGCAAGGCGAAAGCCAAAATACGCTCGGTGATGAAAGAGGAAATGCGTCGGCGCGGCGAAATCGGTAAGGAAGCCCTGGAGCGCAAGCTCAAAAACCTGAGAGTGGATTTTGAAGATAGCGTGGAAATGTTGGTCAAACATTATGGGCTACCGTCACACGCCGAGTTCTATTTTAAAATTGCCGAAGGCAAGCTCAATATCCCCGATATTTTCAAGCGTTTCAAGACCGAAAACGGCAAGCTGACCGAACTAAAACAACCCGGCGAACCCGGCAAGCCCAGCGGCCCTGAGCCTGGCCCCGCCGACATTTACCGGCGTAAGCCCGCTGGCAAGGTGCGGCTGCTCATCAATGGTGAATCCGCCGAGCGCTACGAGCACTCTTTCGCTACTTGCTGTAATCCGATGCCGGGCGACAACATCTTCGCCTACCTCACTGCCAACGCCGGACTGAAAATACACCGCACCAACTGCCCCAACGCCGACAACCTGATAGCCAATTACGGCTACCGCGTGATGAAAGCCGAATGGAAAGAAACCGGTGACTTGGAAACCCGCTTCAATACCACGCTTACCGTCACCGGCATTGACGACGGGCCCGGCATCATCCAGCAAATCACGCAGGAAGTATCCAACAACCTGGGGCTGAACATCCGATCTATGTCTATCGCCGGCAACGAAGGCTATTTTGAAGGTAAAATCACCCTGGAAGTAGCCAATACCGACCAGCTAAACACCGTAATCAAGAATTTGGAAAACCTCCGGCAGGTTTCAAGCGTTACCAGAACAGACGAATCGCAGGAATTGGACCATCAACCCTGAGCGGCTCTATGAATGGGACTTCTTGCAAGATAATTTTCACAATTTTTAGTAAAAAAATGGCGACACACAGAAATCAAGACGATATTATCAAGGAGGTGAAAAACATCTTTGCTGCACACCTCGAAAGTAGCGGCTTTCGCAAAACGCCGGAGCGGTTCGCCATTCTAGAAGAAATTTACAAACGCAACGACCACTTCGACGCCGAGGCGCTGTACATTCACATGAAAAACCAAAACTACCGTGTGAGCAGAGCCACTGTTTATAATACCCTCGAACTCCTCGTCAACTGCGATTTGGTCAAAAAACACCAATTTGGCAAAAACTTAGCCCAATACGAAAAATCGTATGGCTACAAACAGCACGACCACCTCATCTGCGTGGATTGTGGCAAGGTGCTGGAGTTTTGCGACCCCCGTCTCCAGCAAATTAAAAATATGATGGGCGAATTGCTCGGCTTCACCATTACACACCATGCGCTCAACCTTTATGGTCAATGCAATACCGATTGCGATTATAAAAAAGCTGCCGCCAAAGAGCGCGCCCTACAAGCAGCCGAAAAGAATTAAGCGCTTTTTGACCCTCGAATTGGCTTATCTTGCTTACCTTTACAAGGTTTTTTGAAAAAATTAGAAGCCTGAGCATGGATGCTACGCGCCACTAACAACTGGCACCGCACGAGAGCCAAGCAAACCAAGCCGCTTTGCATCGGGTTTTTCTATTTTTCAATAAAAACCTCCACCAGCATTCCTTTTTCGGCATGGAAAACCGACCGGGAAAAGAGAATGTGGCGAGCAATTCATTACCAGACAAGCACCCCCGCTGTGGGGCAAATTAAACCAACCACCTGATGACTATTGACGTACTTCTCGGCTTGCAATGGGGCGACGAGGGCAAAGGCAAAATTGTAGATTATCTCGCTACCAGCTACGACATGGTGGCGCGGTTTCAGGGCGGCCCCAACGCCGGGCACACCCTGAAATTCGATGGGCAAAAATTTGTGCTCCACACCATTCCTTCCGGTATTTTTCGACCCAATTTGGTCAATTTGATTGGCAATGGCGTAGTCATTGACCCCATCACCTTAGAAAGAGAACTCAAGGCGCTGAGCCACACCGGCGTGCAATACCTGTCGCGGCTCTTCGTGGCGAATAAGGCGCACCTCATTTTACCGACGCACCGCTTGCTCGACGCCGCCTCCGAAGCCGCCAAAGGGCAAGAAAAAATTGGTTCCACGCTCAAGGGCATCGGCCCGACCTACATGGACAAAACCGGCCGCAATGGCTTGCGCGTAGGCGATATTCACCGCCCTGATTTCCGGCAGCGCTACGAAGCCTTGAAAGCCAAGCATCTGACCCTCGCTACGCTCTACCCCCCAATTGATTTTAACCTGGCCGCCGAAGAGCAACAATGGTTCGCCAGCCTCGAAGCCCTCCGTCAGCTCCAGCACGTTGACGGTGAGTATTTCATCCACCAGGCACTTGGTGAGGGCAAGCGTATTCTGGCCGAAGGCGCACAAGGCTCCATGCTCGACATTGACTTTGGCACTTATCCTTTTGTGACATCCTCCAATACCATCACCGCTGGCGTATGCACTGGGCTGGGCGTGGCACCAAGCAAGATCGGAGAGGTCATCGGCATTACCAAGGCGTACTGCACACGCGTAGGTTCGGGGCCTTTCCCAACCGAACTGCACGACGCTACTGGCGAGCTGCTCCGCCGCGAAGGGCACGAATTTGGGGCTACCACCGGCCGACCGCGCCGCTGTGGCTGGATAGACCTGCCACAATTGCGCTATACCATCATGCTCAACGGAGTCACCCGATTGGTGGTCACCAAAATTGATGTACTCAACATCTTTGAAGAAATCCGCATGGCTGTCGCTTATCGTTATAATGGTCAACACACAGATCAACTGCCCTACGACCTCTGCGACGAAGACATAGAGCCGGAATACAAATCCTTTGTGGGCTGGCAACAGCAACTGACCGAAGCCACCGAATACGAGGAACTGCCCGCAGCCGCGCGGCATTACCTTGAGGTGCTCGAAGCATTGCTCGGCGTGCCGATTACAATGGTCTCGACCGGGCCAGATCGCAATCAACTGATTCTCAAAGAGGTGAAAGCAACTGTTTAAGGCTATTTACAATTTTTGAAGTCCGATTTTCGATTTGTAAAATGTTGAAAAACAAGGTTTTAAAACAAGTACGTCATTTCCAATTGAAAAAAGGATAAGATAGAAATCAAGCTTTTTGTTAACCAAAATAAAACCGTCATGGCACTAAGCAAACCTTTCAACCTGCGCGGCTGGATTGACGAGCATCGGCACCTGCTGAAACCTCCCGTGGGCAATCAACAAGTGTATAAAGGCAACGACGACTATATTGTAATGGTGGTGGGTGGCCCAAACGGCAGAAAAGACTATCACTGGGAAGACGGCGAGGAGCTTTTCTATCAAATAGAAGGCGACATCACGCTCAAAATCATCAACCAAGAAGGGCAGCCAGAAGACATCCCCATCCGCGAGGGCGAAATGTTTTTGCTGCCGCCGCATATTCCGCATTCGCCGCAGCGACCAGCCAATACCATTGGTTTAGTCATTGAACGCTACCGAAAGCCCGGCGAGCACGACAAGCTGATGTGGTTTTGTGAAAATTGCCATCATAAACTGCACGAAGCCAGTTTTGCCCTCGAAGATATAACGACCCAAATTAAGGCCGCCATTGGCGAATTTATGGCTTCTGAATACCTCCGCACTTGCAAAAACTGCGGCACGGTCATGGAGAAAATGTAATTTTGCGGCAGCAAGGCTCCGGCATGCCCCAATCTGCAAGTACATATGAAAAAAACCTGGTTCGCATCCGATTTCCACCTGGGGGTAAACGCCCGCCTGAGCAGTGCCGAGCGCGAGCGCCAAATTGTGCGCTGGCTGGATCTCATCAGCCCCGATGCCGAGGCGATTTATCTCGTCGGCGATGTGTTCGACTTTTGGTTTGAATATCGCACCGTGGTGCCCAAAGGTTATGTGCGGCTGCTGGGCAAGTTAGCCGAACTGCGCGACGGAGGCATCCCAATTTACTTTTTCACGGGCAACCACGACATGTGGATGTTTCGCTATTTTGAGCAAGAGCTTGGCATCCCGATCTACCGGCAGCCTATCGTACGAGAGATACACGGCAAAACCTTTTACATCGGGCACGGCGACGGCCTCGGCCCCGGCGACCAAGGCTACAAACTGCTCAAAAAGGTATTCGCCAACCCCGCCTGCCAGTGGCTATTCGAGCGTCTGCATCCTAACTTTGGCATCGGATTAGCTAATTTTTTTTCCGGCAAAAGCCGCTCCCTGTACCCCGAAGCCCCTGGTTTCCTCGGCGAAGAGCAGGAGTGGCTCGTGGCTTACGCCAATCGCAAGCTCGACACTCTCCCAATTGATTACTTCATCTTCGGGCACCGCCATCTCCCTATTGACCACCTGCTAAAAAACGGCCACAGTCGCTACCTCAACCTCGGCGAATGGCTCCATCATTGCTCTTTTGCTGTTTTCGACGGGCAAGATATGGAAATCCTCTTTTTTGAAAATGAACAAGGCGTAGTGCAAGGCAATCGGCAGCAGTATTACCGAGCTATGTAAGTAATGAGACATTGTTATCTTGTTAATTGTTATTTGGGACAAAGGTTAAAAAGTTGATAGGGGTATGGGGGAATAGGACAAATAGGATTTAGAAAGATGTAAAGGTTGAGAGGGGTTTAGAAAGGTTGAGAGGTTTAGAGAGGGGCGAACAGCAAACAGCGAACAGCAAACAGCGAACAGCAAATAGCAAACAGCGAACAGCAAATAGCAAACAGCAAATAGCAAACAGCGAACAGTGTCCCGTCCTGAAGTCTGGCATCTGGCATCTACCTTCTGATAATCAGTTGTTTATGCGTTTTTTGTGCTGAAAATAATTTTGCCCACCCATTTACGATTTATAAAGCCCAATTGGCAATTCGGTAGTGTTAATTTACGAATGATAAATTTCAGATAAACTTATGAAAATCAACGCTTTGAATACGGAAATTACTCAGTTGCTAATACTACCGGCAATTTTATAAAATTTTGAAAACCAAGGTTTTGGAGATAAATAAATACATCATTTCCAATTGAAAATAGTATTATACGATTTACGATTTACGATTTACGAAGTCCGATTTATGATTTTTAAGGTATTGAAAATCAGAATTTTAAACACAAAAAAAGACGTCACGTTCAATTGAAATCGGTATTAATTACCACTCGCCACGCATCATTATAATTAGCGTAAAATGAAAAGCAGTTTGTAACAATCGGGACGTCTATTTGTTTACAAAAGCAATAGAGCGATTTTAAAACCGCTTGTTCTGTTTAACTATGGAAAAAGTGAGCATTTACGCTTTTTTCCGCATTCAATATTTATAATGACATCGCAGCGCACTGCCTCCGCCACCAGCCAATTTGCCAAAGATGTGCTGGTAGGTTTACAAAACCATCCGAAAAAGCTTTCTTCCCGCTATTTCTATGATGCAGCCGGCGACCAACTTTTTCAGGATATTATGAAAATGCCGACTTACTATCTGACCGATTGTGAGTACGAAATTTTTGAAACCCATCGCCAAAAACTGCTCGAAACAATTGGTAATCAACCTTTTGATTTGATAGAACTGGGTGCCGGTGACGGCTACAAGACCAAGGTGTTGCTTCGGCATTTTCTGTCGGAAGGGGCAGATTTTCAGTATCAGCCTGTAGATATTTCGCATCATGCGCTTGCCAAGTTAGAAATGGATTTAGGGCACAGCTTGCCCAATCTGCGTGTGCAAGGGCTATCTGGCGATTATTTTCAAGTGCTGGAGCAGTTGAGCACGCAGAGCACCCTGCGCAAAGTCATCTTGTTTATCGGCGCCAACATCGGCAACCTTACCCGTGAGCAAGCTACGGATTTTTTACAACATCTGTACCGAAGTATGGCCCCTGGTGACTTATTGCTCATCGGTTTTGATTTAAAAAAAGACCCTCAAGTCATTTTGGACGCCTACAACGACCCGGAAGGCATCACCGCTGCTTTCAATCTCAATCTACTGCACCGCATCAACCGGGAGCTGGGCGCTGATTTTAAAGTGGATGCTTTCCGGCACTGGGAGACCTATCACCCTGGTAGCGGAGCTGCGCGCAGTTATCTCGTGAGCCGGCAGGCGCAAACGGTGCATCTGCTTGGCAAAACCATCCATTTTGAGGCCTGGGAAACTATTGACGTAGAGCTATCGCTAAAGTACAGCCTTACGGATATTCAGCATTTAGCCGAGCAAGCTGGCTTCAGCACCGTGCAATATTTCTTCGACCAGCGTCAGTACTTCACGGATGTGCTCTGGGTGAAAGGGTAACCTATTTTCAAAATTGGCATCTTGAAACACAGTTTGTCCGGCGCGGGGCAACAGTTGCCAACCGCAAGCCCAATACCCTAAGGATTCATGCGTGCAAAAATCAGTCCGGCAACGGCAGCCTGCACCATACCATACGCCAACCAGCTAAGTACCATAGTAATGGATACCGCAATGGCGCTGAAAGTGATCCACATAGAAGGCAGGGTAGCTACCAGACCATAGACCAACCCCAGCTCCAGCCCGCGCAGCAGCACGCCACCTTTGAACAAGCCCTTGAAGCGCTCCCAAAACCAGGCCAGTGCTAAGCTCAACACAAAAGGATGGGCAAAAAACAGCGATACGCGATCGTTGCCCGGCCAGAAAACCGGGTTGTAATACTCTTCTACCAGCTTGGGAAAAAAGTTGATGGTCACGTACAATACGACATAACTCAGCCCCAGCAATACAGCGCCAGCGACCAGACCGGGAAGCAGGATTTTTTTCATAATTACGACTTTTGGCTCTGATAATCAGATGTTTATAAAACAATAATGTCCTGAATACCGTTGCAAGGTAGCATTTACCTAAGCCGCCTCTGATGAGAAAGATCACCGTCGGACAGATTTTATGTCAATCCGGATAAATGTCATTTTTTTGCAAAATCTTATAGGACAAAGTCTTGCTTGAGCGTGGCGAGCTTTGTATATTTGAAATTTCGAGAAAAAAGTGTTAAAGTTTTGACTAAAAGCGCAACTTACCAGACAATTCGACGTCCTACTATCAAACTGATTCGCAATTTTATGAAAACCGCAAGAAAGCCTACGCTGCCGCGCCTTTTTTTACTGACTATGCTGTTTTTTGCTTTGCAGTATATCTCTTTCAATACGCAAGGCGCGGGCAATCCGGCTCCGAGTGGCAAGTACTATCACGAAATTCAGGATGGCCGTATCCGGCTGACCGGGCTGTTGACGAATTTTCCGGGCATCTCCATTGCCGTAGGCATCGGCGACGACATTGTCTGGAAAGAAGCTTTTGGCTGGGCCGACGCCAAAAACAAAATTTACGCCACGCCGGAGCATCAGTTTCGCTATTATAGCCTCTCGAAATCCATAGCCGGTATGGCAGCGGCCAAGCTCATGGAAGAAGGCAAACTCGACCTCGACACCACGATTGCTACCTACCTGACAGAACTGCCAGAGCACTACTGCGACGTGACCGTCGGGCAACTGCTGAGCCACACGGCCGGGGTGCGCCATTACAACAAGGGCGAATGGCAAAAAATCAGCAAATATCACTGCAATACCGTAGCCGAAGCACTACCGGAGTTCATCAACGACCCCTTAGAATTTGAGCCGGGCACAGGCTACACCTACACTTCCTATGGCTATGTGCTGCTATGCCACATTATAGAAATAGTGAGCGGCATTCCTTACGAAGCTTATATCCAGCAGCATTTTCTCGACCCGCTGGGGCTGGAGCATATCGCGCTGGACCAGTCGCCGGGTGCTACCATCAATCCAGTCAAATTTTATCAATATTGGAACATCCACCACAATCGCGGCACAGAAGCGCCTGCTGTAAATAACAGTTGCAAATTTGGCGGCGGCGGCTATGTGGGTACTGCCGAAGACCTCGTACACCTGCACCAAGCCCTGCTCCAGGGGCGCCTGCTGAAACCCGCTACCGTAGAAAGGTATTTTACCAGTTTTACTAAATCCGACAGTACCAGCGCGCATTATGCCTTTGGGCTGGGCGTGAAAACGATGGAAGATGGCGCTCAGGTTTTTACACACACTGGCACTGCGCTCGGCGGCTACGGTGTGCTGATTGTTGACCCCAAACGGGAGTTGGTCATTGTAATGCTCGGCAACCGATACGATGAATTGCTGCTCGAAGCGGCGAAAGATGTACTGGCGGCTTTTCGGCCCAATGTGTAGCATAGTTTATTGTCTCATAAAATATTGAAAAACAGCAACTTACACTTAAAAAAATGCCCCCCAATTCATCACCCATTACACGCTACGCGGGCCCGCGCTGCCCATGTACCTGATAAAAATCACCACCATTGCAAGGAACTTGCGCCATCCGTGGCGCGTTTTTATTTTGAAAACCGTAGTTTGCAGGAATCTTGATAGGAATAAATTACCTAATCCTGACAAAAAACCGGTACTTTTGCGTATCTTTTGCATAGCAAGTACTCTACTGGCTATGGCAACAGAAGTAAATAAAGCTTTTTCAACTTGGATAAACCTGTAATTGACGTTATTATCCCGGCACACAACGAAGAAAAATCCCTGGGCTTGGTCATTGCCAATATCCCGAAAGGATTAGTGCGGGAAGTAATCGTTTGTAACAATGCCAGTACCGATCGTACAGCCCAAATCGCGCATCTCAGCGGAGCTACTGTGCTTGATGTCCCCGAGATGGGCTATGGCAATGCTTGCTTAGAAGGTATCGCTTATTTGCAAAATAAACCGCAGGAAGAGCAACCCGATATTGTCGTTTTCATAGATGCGGATTATTCGGATTATCCCGAAGAGCTACCCCAGTTGATTCATCCTATCGTTGAAGAAGATGTAGATATGGTGATTGGTTCGCGGGTATTGGGCGATATGGAACGCGGCGCCATGATGCCTCAGCAAATATTTGGCAACTGGCTGGCTACCAATCTTATAAGAATGTTTTATAGTTATCATTTCACAGATTTGGGGCCTTTCCGCGCTATTAAGTTTGATAAATTGCTCGAATTGGAAATGGAAGACCGCGACTTTGGCTGGACGGTAGAAATGCAAGTGAAAGCGGCCAAAAAACGCCTCAACTGCCGGGAAGTGCCCGTGAGCTACCGGCGCCGTATCGGTGTCTCCAAGGTATCAGGCACGGTGCGAGGCAGTGTGCTAGCTGGGCATAAAATTTTGTGGACTATTTTCAAGTTTTTATAAACATTCCCAAACCGGGCGGTTTTAGTCTAACAACTATTCAGTAAACTTTGTAAAAAGCAAATTTCAATCGTTTTGCAAACCATTAAGTGTTATTTAGTAAGCTACATTAGCACATAAAAATCAGCACATTGACGTAACGGGAAAAGTATTCAACTTGCTAACGAGAAAATCACATCCATTCCATCATTAAACTTTCGCAACCATGTCTGTATTGGCTTATGCGGTTCTGATTATTTACAGCACAGCGCTCATCTACATTACTATGTACTGCGTCATGCAATTCAACCTGTTGTATCATTACAAAAAAGCGGCTCATAAAAAAGGAGCGCCCCCCTCGCCCGCCGAGCTGCTGGCACAAATTGCGGCCGCTGAACAAACCGAAACCTCGAACAACCCTGAAGATTATCCTTTCGTGACGGTGCAATTGCCTATTTTCAATGAAATGTACGTCGTCGAACGCCTCATTGATAATATCGCTCAATTCGATTATCCGAAAGACCGTTTTGAAATTCATGTATTAGATGATTCTACCGACGAATCCGTGGAGATTACCCGCCAAAAAGTAGCCGAATGGCGCGCCAAAGGCCTGAACATCGAGCACATCCACCGGGTCAATCGCAAAGGTTACAAAGCGGGTGCGCTGCAAGAGGCGATGCAATATGCCAAAGGCGAATTTATTGCTATTTTTGATGCGGATTTTCTGCCTCGGCCAGACTTCCTCAAGGTGACGATACCTTACTTCAAAGACCCCAAAGTGGGCGTCGTGCAAACGCGCTGGGAGCACATCAACGAAGATTATTCGCTGATTACCAAGCTACAAGCGCTCCAACTCAACGTGCACTTCACCGTGGAGCAAAAAGGCCGCGAGGCAGGCAACTACCTCCTCCAGTTCAACGGCACTGCGGGCGTGTGGCGCCGCGAAACCATTGACGTAGCTGGTGGCTGGGAAGCCGATACCCTCACCGAAGACTTCGACCTGAGCATCCGTGCCCAGTTGAAAGGCTACAAAATCAAGTTTCTGGAAGAAATTGGCTCGCCCGCCGAGCTGCCCGCTGAGATGAGTAGCCTCAAATCGCAGCAATTCCGCTGGATGAAAGGCGGTGCCGAAACCGCTAAAAAAATGCTGCCGACGGTCTGGAAATCCGATCTGACGACTTGGCAAAAAATCCAAGCAACCATTCACCTGCTGAGCAGTACGGTATTTGTTTTTGTTTTCATTGCCGGGGTATTCAGTGTGCCGCTGCTCTTCGTGCTGGGCGATTTGATTGAGCAGGGCTTCAGCAAGAGCTTCTTCGCGTGGTTTATGGTGGGCTTGTTGTCCATTATCGCGGTCTATTACACCGCCAATCTCCAGTCGCCCGCGCGCCACCAAGAGGAGAATTTCAGCAAATCTATGTACAAATTCGTCTTCCTCTTTCCGCTGTTCCTCGCTTTGTCTATGGGCTTGTCCTTGCACAATACGGTAGCGGTCATTCAGGGTTATCGCGGCAAAAAGTCACCATTTGTACGCACGCCCAAGTTCAACATTCAAACCATCAAAGATACTTTCGCCAAAAGTAAATACCTGAGCAAGAAGCTCTCGTGGACTACCCTGCTCGAAGGTTTTATGGCATTGTATTTCCTCGGCGGCGTCATCGGTGGCATTATGATTCAAAACACGACGTTCCTCATCTTCCACCTCATGCTTTCATTGGGCTACGGCGCTATTTTCTACTTCACGCTGCGGCATCTGCGTACGTGAGGTCGGGGATGGGGGAAATAGGGAAAATGGGGTCATAGGGGAATAGGTTGAAGGAGCCTAAAATCTATCGTCTATCATCATCTATTATCTAAAATCTGGCATCTATCGTTTTATACCTTTTCCTATTGGAAATGATGTACTTATTTATTCATAAAATATTGTTTTTCAACATTTTACGAAATCGTAAATGGTACTTCGCAACTCGTAAGTGGTATTATTTTGCTAATCGAATGCCCGTAAACTGCCAACGTTTGTCCGTTTGGAAAAAATTGCGATAGGTAGCGCGAATATGCGAGCGGGGTGTAGCGCAGGAGCCGCCGCGCAGCACCATCTGATTGACCATAAACTTGCCGTTGTACTCGCCCAGCGCGCCCTTGAGCTGCGGAAAGCCCGGATACGGCAGGTAAGCACTGCCCGTCCACTCCCAGACGTTGCCAAAAAACTGTGTATCTGTTGCATCTTGCGGCGCTACCGGGTGCCAGTGCCCATTTTCTAAAAAATTGCTCCTGCCGGGCAGCTCAGCGTACAAAGTGCGACAGGCCACCTCCCATTCCAATTCAGTGGGTAGCCGCAGTCCGCGCCAGCGTGCGTAGGCATCTGCTTCGAAATAGCTGATATGCGTGACCGGCTCGTGCAAAGCAACCGGCCGCAGCCCGCCTAAAGTGTAATGCTGCCAGACGCCGTCTTTTTCGTACCAGTACAAGGGCGCCGGTACGTCGAGGTTTTTGGCCCACTCCCAGCCTTCCGAGAGCCAGTATTCAAAACGTTGATAGCCACCCGCTTGCATGAATGCGAGGTATTCGCCATTGGTTATCAGTTGGTTTTGTATTTGAAAATCAGGCAGATATACCTGATGCGCCCCCAGTTCGTTATCAAAACAAAAGCCCGCGCCCTGATGCCCGATGGTATATAAACCGGCATCGAAATGAAGCCACTGCGCAGCCACGGCGGACTCCTGCGGCCCAGGCAGCGCCGATTCGACGTAAGTCGGAAAAAAAGGATTGGTGCCTAAGATGTACTTGATGTCGGTGACGAGCAACTCCTGATGCTGCTGCTCGTGGTGCAAGCCAATGGTAATAAAATCGTGGACTTCCGGCGATAGCGGCTGCTCCAACAATTGCTCCATGTGCGCGTCCACGTAGCGGCGATACGCAAGAATGGTATCCACATCGGGCCGGCTGATGTTGCCTCGATTGCTACGCAAGATGCGCGGTCCCTGGCTTTCGTAGTAGCTATTGAAAATATAATTCAGTCGCTCATCGAAACGCCGATAGCCTTGATAATGCTCAGCTAATATAAAATTTTCAAAAAACCAAGTGGTATGCCCCAAATGCCATTTAGGCGGGCTGGCATCGGCTACGGGTTGTACCACAAAATCTTCCGGCTCTAACCATGCGCAGATGCGTAGGCTTTGCGCGCGCACATTCAGGTAGTCTTCTACTAAGGTTGTTTCGGCAAGCGTTTGTACAAGCATATTTACAAAATGAGGTTTTTAAAAGCCAAATGATAAATCATAAAAATGAAATTCGGTGGGAAATGGTTCAGCAAGTACCCATTTTCCGAGCAAATCGGTCGGTTGGTTTGTCTGCCGTCAGACGTAGCTGCTAAAAACCATCCCGCCAGCGCAGAGAATACCGCTTTTCTGCAACCGGGTTTGTTTTTATTTTGTTAAAAGCATTATTGTATTTGTACAAATACGCTATTTTGATTTATTTCAGCCGTCAGAAATAACCCGAATCCATGAAAAAAATCATCTTTGCCTTATTGCTAACGACGCTGGCAGGCGCTTCCTTTGCCCAAAGCGAACACCCGGAAACCGTGCGCCTGCACCTGCTGTGCCAAGGCGATCCACTGTCTTTCTTGAATTTTCGGCTGAAAACGCATTTGAATCCAGACAAACCGATTAAATTGGAGCCGCAGACTTATGTTATGCTGGAATTTAACGATGCACAACTCGGTATTATTCAAGACATTAACTACGCCGAGCAAATGATGTACCTCAACTTTGAACGCGGGCAGGATTATTATTTCCAGCTCAATCCGAACCAAAAGCCCATTGTCAGTGAACTGAACGAAAATACCTTCAAACTCGAACTGCTGCTGGGCAAGGTTGATTTTTACCCTTTGGCATACAAGTTGTTGGCAGAGCCAGCGTTAAATAATTAAGCAAGGCGCGTTTGTACGAAACAACACGACTGCCAGCAATTGCTGTCAAAATTCATAATTTATTGATAATGAGACGATTGATTTTTGTTTTTTTGCTATTGGCAATAACCTGGCAAATGCAGGCTGCCTACCTCCTCATCCCCATGGATCCTACCTCACAGCGCCAGCACCTCAAGGCCTATGGAGTCACTTACTGGGTATTGCAAAATGGCGGAGAAGCCTGGTGGTTGCTCAATTATCGCGGCGGTAGCTTTGCTTTCAAGCACAACATCATCTTTGAAAAAGAGTGCATTACGCGCGGCGTGAGCTTCGAAGTGATTGCCGATGTACAATTTAATAAAATCCTTGAGGAAATAGCCCACCCGGAAGTGAATATGGACGCTATCAAGTTGGAAGTGGCGCCTCGAATTGCCGTGTATTCACCTGACAAAAACGAGCAGGGTGAGCAAATTCAACCCTGGGACGACGCCGTGACGCTGGCACTGACCTACGCCGAAATTCCTTACGAAACCCTATACGATACCGAAGTGATTAATGACGAATTGGCCAAGTACGACTGGCTGCACCTGCACCACGAAGATTTTACTGGGCAATACGGCCGTTTTTATCGCTCTTATTCCAATCAGCCTTGGTACCGCGAGCACGTGCGCCGCGCAGAAGAAACCGCTCAAAAATTGGGCTTCACTAAAGTATCGCACCTGAAACTTGCGGTAGCAAAGAAAATCAGGGAATTTGTGGGCGGCGGCGGCTTTATGTTTGCAATGTGCTCAGCCACAGACACTTATGATATTGCCTTAGCAGCCGATGGCGTGGACATTTGCGCTAAGGAATACGACGGTGATGGTGTGGACCCCAACGCCCAAGAAAAACTCAATTTCAACAATACCTTTGCTTTCCGCAATTTCGAGTTGATGCGCAATCCTTTTGAATACGAGCATTCTACCATTGATCACTCTTACGGCCGCAATGTGCCGCCCGACCAAGATTATTTCACGCTATTCGATTTTTCGGCAAAATGGGACGCCGTGCCCACCATGCTCACCCAAAATCATACCCGCACCGTGAAGGGTTTTATGGGGCAAACGACTGCTTTCCGCAAACAGTTTATCAAACCGAGCGTGCTCATATTAGGCGAAAACAAACCGGCCAACGAGGCGCGCTACATTCACGGCAAATTTGGTGAAGGCACTTGGACATTTTATGGCGGGCACGACCCAGAAGACTACCGGCATTTTGTGAATGATCCGCCCACGGACTTGAGCCTGCATCCTAATTCACCGGGCTATCGGCTGATTTTGAACAATATCCTTTTCCCGGCGGCTAAGAAAAAAGATCGGAAAACCTAATTTCATAGCATTACCAAAGTTATGATGCAGCTTCAATAGGTTGCCGCAGATGCACCACACCTGTATGTAAAATACTGATACACAGGTCAATATCCGTTATGTGCGATCGGAAGCTCAGCACCGCTAATCGGATCCAAAATACGCCGTCTATCAAAGTGGAAGACAAAAACACTCGCCCATCGCGCTGTACATATTCTACCAATTGCTCGTTGAACGTATTCGCATCGCTGCCATCGGCCGGTACATAGCGATAAATCATAATGGACAGATCGGGGTAGGGCCCCACCTCGAAGCCCAGCGTTTGTATGCGTTCGTAAAAATAACGACACAGCAGAATTTTTTCCTCCAGCGCAGCTTTGAAAGGCGCCAGCCCCAGCAGGTGCAAAGACATCCACAGGCGCAAGCCCCGAAAGTGTTTGGTCAGCTCCGGCGACAGGTCAGCCGGCGACAATTCATCCGCCAGTTTGAGTGCATCTTGCATATAATTCGCCACATAATGATGCGAGTGAAAAGCAGCTTCCACATTTTTAATCAAAATAGCGCCTAAGCCGTAAGGCAGAAACAAGCCCTTGTGCGGGTCAATAGCTACCGAATCCGAGCGTTCTATGCCCTTGAACTGCGGCCGCCATTCGTCCAACAAAACAAAAAAACCGCCATACGCCGCGTCAATATGATACCAAAGGTCAAAATCGGCTGCCACATCAGCGATGGCATCGAGCGGATCGAGCGCTCCGGTATCGGTAGTACCCGCCGAAGCTACCACCAAAAAAGGTTTCAGCCCTTTGGCCAGGTCTGTTTGCACCATCTGCCGCAGGGCCACAGCGTCCATCCGGAAATGGGCATCCATCGGCACATAATGAATACGCGCTTCTGCCAGCCCAGCGATGCGCAGCGCTTTTTGCACGCAATGATGCACCTGCGGTGTGAGATAAATGACCGCTTGGGGTACTTGCTGCGCCCGAATTTGCTTGAAATCGCGGGCCGTCGTGATTGCAACGAGATTGGCAATAGAGCCACCCGAAGCGAGATTGCCCAGCGAGCCTTCGGGATAGCCAATGATTTGGCACATCCAGCGGATGAGTTGATTTTCTAAACGCACAGCACCGGGGCTGCCGAAAAAAATGCCCGCGTAGCGATTGCTCACCGCCGCTAAATAGTCGCCCAATGCCGCCGGAAATACCCCACCGCCAGGTACATAGCCAAAGTGCCGGCCCGAGGCAGGATTCAGCCCCACGCCATCTACATGGGTGCCCAAAAGCGCGAGCAGCGAATCGAGCGATTTCGGCTCGTCCGTCACGGGCAAGTCTTGCAAAGCCCGGCCGTAGTCTTCGGAGGTTTCGTAGGCTTGGCGTTGGTCAATGCTATTGAGAAAATCGTCGGCATATTGTTGCACACTGGCGTTCCAGGCTTGGCGTTGGGCAGGCGCGGGTTCGAGGCGGCGGGCCTCCGATTCGAGCACCTTGATTCGGTCGAGCATAGCAGCAAGTTAATTTTTTTTGCAATAATACGAGAAAATGCAAGAAAACCAGCATAAGAAAAATACCGGAAATCGTCCAATATTTTTACTTCTCGACATACCGCACTACCTTTGTAACAATCGGCAGCATGGTAGCTTGCAAAACCGAGCCAGGAAATCTTAAAAATCACTATTCGATATATTGTTTTCCAAAAAAACAAAAAACATGCCTTACAAAATTTGGATTATTTTATACATAACACTTTGTTTCACAGCTTGTAACACAGCAAGCAAGGTGATTAACTTCAGCGAGCGGGCAGCCATCAGCGGCAAAGTGACGCACACCGGGCTGATTGATTGCTTCGCCGAGGGGCTGAGCTACGATGGCGGAGTACCGGTGTATTGCGAGGCTTCGGCGGTGGTAAAAACGGGCGAAACGCTACTCATCGGGATAGACAAACCGGTGCCGGGCGAACAACTGTCGCCGGTTTTCACTATTCCCGTGGATCAATTGAAAGAAAAGCAGATTGCACAATCTAAAGTAAATTATATCCTGGCTGAGCCATTCCGCGAAATGCAGAAAATTGAGGCTTTTACGGTCACCCCGGATAATCGCTTTTTTGCTACTACTGCATTCGATCGAATCCGCTCGAAACCCGACTGGGACAGTTACAACAGTATCGCTACTTGGACGCAAGACGATTTTTCGGACGTAGCTTATGTTTTACCTATTGAAAATGAAGGAGTTACCAGCTCAAAAGTACTGCGCTCCTCTATTAAAAATGCTTTGAAAAATGAAGCTTTCCCCGACGGGCCGCCTTATTTCAAAATAGAAGCTATGACGGCGCTACCCGGCAATCGTATCCTCTTCGGGGTGCGCGAACTGGGCGAAAGCTACGAAAAATTCAGCTATACCTTCACCCTGCTGGAAGCTACCTACGACATGAGCAGTTTTGGCGTGGCACCCGCGCCGGAGTTTCGCAAAATCTATGCATTTCAGCCGGAAGTAAACGGACGTAAATTAGGCATTTCCGATATGATTTATCACGCTGCCAGCAACGCGCTCATTGCCCTGACCTCCTACGAAGGCAGCGGCGACGAAAAAACCAAAGATATGGCCACCTATATTTGGGTGCTGCCCATGGCCCGGCTTGAGCGTGGCGAAGCGCCTATCTTAGTGCAAGACGGCAACCAGCCGCTGGAAATAGCGCACAAGGGCGAAGGATTGGTGATGCTCGACGACAATACGCTTTTTATTGTGCATGATGAAGACCGCAAGGAAAGCAATGTAGCGCTGGCGGGCGGCACCGTGCGTAAAAAGCCGCATCAAGCAGTGTTTTCGATTGTACAATTGAAATAAAGGAAAACAGGCATTACGAAAACCAACTTTCCGTTTTGTACCTCATTCTATTGCAAGATGAAATTGCCTTGCCTCATCATGGCTTGCACCTTGGCGATGGCCGCCTACGGTCAAATGTTTAATGACATTCAGGCCATAGAGGAGAGTTTGCGCCGGATTGCCAATGTACGCGATGCCAATGGCAACAATCGCTACGCCAATGTGCAAGGCTCGCCGTTTCTTTACGAACAGTGGATGCCAGGGGCCCTGCAACTGAAAGGCCGCGACACTACGCGCATGGCTGTCACGCTCAATATGGACTTGGCCAGCGAGCTGCTGCTCGTACGTCTGCAAGACGGCTCTACCGGCATGGTCAGCCCGTTCAGTGTACAATGGGTAGAAATACAAGACGAACACCACCGGCCGCACCGGTTTATTGTCAAAATGGAGCACACTGTAGCCGATAATTTTAGCTATCGCCCCTTGTTTTTTGAAGTCATCCATGAGGGGCAATACACCTTGCTGCGCCGCATTCAAAAGCGGATTTATACGCCTTATGCGATCCCGTACGAAACAACCGACGGGCATCGGGAAGTAGCCACCATCGAAACATTCTGGCTGCAAAAACCCGGCGAAACGCACTGGCATCAAGTGAAAATGCGGACTCGCGCCTGGATGCAAACCTTGCCCGAGCATAAAGAAGACATTCGACAGATCAAAAAAACGCAACAACTCAACCTGTACGACCCTGCCGACGTGGTGCGCCTCTTGCAATGGTTGGAAAAGTAAACCTCGATAATTCTATGCACTTATACATAATGTTTTTATAAAAAAACACATAACCTGCTTATTATCATAATATGCAAATATCAAGCTAAGCCCGAAGAGGTAAAAAATTTATAAATAATTGATAATCAATAGTTTTTAACCCCTAAAGGAGGTAACACTGTGTTGGTGTAATAAGTCACCCCGTTGGGGTTCAAATCGCCTTTTTTATATCTTTATAATTATATCACCCCGTTGGGGTTCGTTTTTGCGTATGCCTGATGCTTTATACTATTTACGGTTTACGAAGTCCGATTTTCTATTTTTAAAGTGTTGAAAATCAGAATTTTAAACCCAAAAAACACGTCACGTTTAATTGAAATCGGTATTAATCGTTTGAACCCGATATTCGCATATAATATAAAACCGCAAAAGTTATTTAGAAACCATGAATAGGTAAATAATAGATGCCAGATTTTTAGATGCCAGACTTTAGGACGGGACGCTGTTCGCTTTTCGCTATTTGCTTTTCGCTATTTGCTTTTCGCTGTTTGCTGTTTGCTGTTCGCCATTTGCTATTTGCTTTTCGCTGTTCGCCACACAGTCAGTAGGCCTTATACCCTCATCCTTCTAACCCCTTCTAAACCTTCTAAACCTATCTGTCCCTATTAACAAATAATAACACCCCACTATCCTTTTGCTAAATATAGCCGTGCATAACGCGCAATGTATTTGCCGATAATATCAAATTCGAGATTGACCCGGTCGCCAGGTTGTAGCGTTTTGAAAGTCGTATGCTGGTAAGTATAGGGAATAATTGCCACCGAAAACACATCCTCCTGCGGCGCTACCACGGTGAGGCTCACCCCATTGACGCACACCGAGCCTTTATCCACTAATAAGTGCTCTTCCGTGGGTACAAACCGGAAACGATAATACCAGCTCCCGTCGCGCATATCCACTGCGATGCACTCGCCGGTAGCGTCCACATGCCCTTGCACTATGTGCCCATCGAGGCGTGCATTGGCCAGCATGGCGCGTTCGAGGTTGACGAGGCTGCCCTCTTGCCAAGCGCCCAGATTGGAGCGCAGCAGGGTTTCTTCTACTGCGGTGACGGTGTGCGTGTCTCCCGCTACGGCTACCACGGTCAGGCATACGCCATTGTGCGCCACGCTTTGGTCTATTTTCAATTCCGCAGCAATCGGCGATTCGATTGTAAAATGTACATTTGTACCTTCGTGGCGGATGTGCCGAACGATGCCAAGGGTTTCTATAATTCCGGTGAACATAAGCGTATTTAAACGTTTAAAATTCGTTTTACAAATAGCATTAGAACCCGTCAATGCCACAAAAGTTGCCCGATAAGAGAAAGTAAACGAACGCGCCCGTGGCCCAAAGTGTTGTTATAATCCTAATAAGTAATGGAATAATATTGTTTTGTCAATGTTAGTTGTTATTTGTTAGTTATAAAAATATCGGGTTCAAATGATTAAAGCATTAGGCATACGTAAAAACGAACCCCGTAGGGGTGATATAATTATAATAAGATATATAAAGGCAGTGTCACCCCAGCGGGGTGACATATTATACAAGCACGGTGTCGCCTCCCATTTGGGCTTAAAAACATTGATTATCAAAAATGCCAAGGCTGCCCCAATTAACAAATAATAATGTCCCATTACTTACTTATATTCGAGAATTTAATCCATTGCTAAAAAAAGGCTGTTCAAAAACATAAAATGTACCACTCCACACAAACCCTCAACGATACCATCGTAGCGTTAGCTACGCCGCCGGGCACGGGCGCTATTGGCGTCATCCGCTTGTCGGGCATGGATGCTATTCGTATTGCGAACACCGTTTTTCATGGCAAAGACCTCGCGCAGCAAGCCTCGCATACGGTTCATTTTGGCACTATTCGCAACGGCGAGCAGCTATTGGATGAAGTGTTGGTCACGCTTTTTATTGCACCAAAGTCTTACACCGGCGAAGACGTAGTAGAAGTATCCTGTCATGGTTCTACTTATATCATTCAGCAAGTTATTCACTTATTATTACAAAAAGGAGCCAGATTAGCCCAGCCGGGAGAATTTACGCTGCGTGCTTTTTTGAATGGTCGCATGGATTTATCACAAGCCGAAGCCGTAGCCGATCTCATTGCCGCCGAGTCAGAATCGGCGCATACGGTAGCTATGCAGCAGATGCGCGGCGGTTTTGCTAATGAAATCAAGCGTTTGCGCGAGGATTTGATTCATTTTGCCAGTATGATTGAACTGGAACTCGACTTTGGCGAGGAAGATGTAACTTTTGCCAATCGAGACGATTTGCGGCAGCTTATTATGAAAATACGGCATATTATATACAATTTAATTATTTCGTTTCAACTGGGTAATGTTATTAAAAATGGTGTCAGCACGGTCATTGCAGGCCGGCCCAACGCCGGGAAATCCACTTTATTAAATGCTTTGCTAAATGAAGAGCGCGCCATCGTGAGCGACATTGCGGGCACCACCCGCGACACAATCGAGGAAGTGCTGAACATCAAGGGTGTACAGTTTCGTTTGATTGACACGGCGGGCATCCGCGAGGCGCAAGATCAAATCGAAGCCATTGGCGTACAAAAGACGATGGAAAAAATTCAGCAATCGGCGCTCCTAATTTATGTATTTGACATCATTAAAACCCCGCCAGAAGCCGTGCATCAAGATATTTCTAAACTATTACACCCTGGTATTCAACTACTTGTAGTAGCTAATAAAATGGATTTGAATCCTTATACCAAATGGGAGCATTATGCAGCAGCACCCATCACTCAAGACAACTTTGTGCCCATTTCCGCCATCAACCAGATGAACATCGAATTTCTAAAAGAAAAACTCTACGAAGCGGCCCTGTCTGGCAAAACCACTTTAGAAAGCACCATCGTGACCAACGCCCGCCACTACGCAGCCCTGCAAGGTGCCGACGAGCGCCTGCAAGCAGTTTTACAAGGATTAGAACAAGGCATCACCGGCGATTTTCTGGCGCTGGACATCCGCCGCGCGCTGGCTTACCTCGGCGAAATCACCGGCGAAGTAGGTGTGGAAGATTTGTTAGAAAACATTTTTTCCCGTTTTTGCATTGGAAAATAGAAAAATGGCTATTTTGTAAATAATGCAGACCAACGGATTGGAAAGAATAACTTCTACATAAATGAACCCCTTTTTGATTTTTTTGTCAAAAGATAGTCGTTTATACAAAAGTGGCTTTTTGTATAAATGAGTTGGAAACGTTTCTAAGAAAACGACTTTTTGTATAAACGAGATAAAAATATTTGAAAAAAGCGACCGCTTTTTTAAATGAAATGCAGAAAGTTTGAAGCATTCCTAAGCCACTTTTTGTATTGGAAAATAACGCAACCGCTTTATTCCACCTTGAACTGTCGAATCAAGATAGCACCGCTGCTCTTTAGGTCAGAACTCATAATGATAACTTGCTCGCGCACGCCGTCGTCCACAGATACCGCTACGGTATTGGGCGGTATGTCGCCTAAATCATCGGCGTGCAGCACCAAAAAATTGTCGTTGGCTTGCAACTTCACGGGGATGCTGCGCTTCTGCTTCGTGACGGGGTATTGATGCAGAATGCGCTTGCCATTAAGAAAAAGCGTGGCAATATCGCCGTCCACGATGCCATTGTCCCACACCTTGATGCGAATGTCGGGCCTTTGCACCTCCACCACACGCTGTATGCGCACCTCGCGGTGTTCGCTCGCTTCATAAGCCTGCGACTGCTCGCGCTCCACCTCTCGGAATGTACGGGTGATGACCGGTTTTTCAAGATACACCGTGCCCGAGGCGCAGCGGCCGGTTTGCGGCGTGAAACCCTCAATATAGCCCGACCAATTGCCTGCCAGCACAAAGCGCCCTCCTTCGCGGCGAAGGCGGAGCGTAGCGGTTTTGATGCACCATTTCCAGCGCGGATCGGTTTTGCGAATAATGTCTGATTCTTGTAAGGTGAAGGTGCTGTCCTGCGCATTGAAAGTCCAAGTAAGTTGATGGGTAGCGCTGCCGCCATTATCCTCCGATTCGATGTAGGAGGTGCCCATGCCTGCGGCGGCCGGAAGTTCTAATTCGTAAAAAAAACCGTAATCTCGGTCGGATTGCGACAATTGCCCGGTCCAGCGTCCTGCCCAAGTGAAAGACGCTTCTTTTTCCACTTCTACCGTACGGGTAGTGAATTGGCGGCGGAGGGTCATTTGCCCAGGCGAGCACCCGTCGGCGCGCCAGTTGCCGCTCAGTGTTTCAACTGCGGCATCCGTAGTGAGGCGCAGGGTAGCGTACTTCAGGCACCAGCCCGCGTTGGGCGGGAGGGTTTGTTCTACTTCTTGCAAAACAAGTTGGGTACCATCCCAAAAACCCGTGAGTGTAAAAGCCGCCTCGGTGCGCCCGTCGGGTGTGCTTGAGCGCGAGGTGCCCGCTATGGTCTGCCCCTGTTGCGAAATATTGATTGCGTACTGAAAAGTATCGCGCTTGCCGGGTTGGGTGAGTATGCCCTGCCATTGGCCGCTAAGATTTTGGGCCTGAATAACAGACGTAGCAAAAAATAATGTATAGAAAAAAAACGTTTTCATAGTATATCGAACTTGACCGTACAAAATCCGGTTTTATATAGTATAACGCAAAAATGACGACAATCATTCGTCAAAGGTGATGATTGTCATTGATTACCCCTACGGGCAATTCCTATCTTGCGAAGACGAAACGAATTATTATTTACTTTAAAAACTGCGAATATGACGATTAAAGTCAATGCTCCGTTTAGTGTGAGCGACGATTTGCAAGCGCTGATTGAAGACCGTGTAAGCAAACTAAGTATGTTTTACGAACGCATCCAGACCGCCGACGTTTTTTTGAAAGAAGAAGAAAACCGCAGCAACGGCGCGCCCAAAGGCAATACGGTAGAAATCCGGCTGCACGTGCCCGGGCAAATCCTGTACGCCGATGCCAGCTCTGACTCCTACGAGCGTGCGCTGCCTGATACGGTTGAAAAGATGCGCCGGCAGGTGATTCGATTTAAGGAAAACCTCCAGCCCTGAACATTCCAAAAGAAGATAACCAAACAATAAAACCACGAGTCGCAGGGGCAAGCATTTTAAGCAACCGAAAGCCGGAAAGCAGCATTTTAAAACCTCATGCGGCCGATTTTTTTTCCCTAACCATTTAAATCCTGAAACCATGACTATCCGCGTACATTCCTCCGTCCGCATGAATGATCAACTGCACCGACAGATAACGGAAAAGGTCGGGCGGCTGCAACGATTCTTTGACCGCATCAAGGCTGCCGAAATTTATTTTCGGGAAGCCCCAACACCTGACGAAGCCACCGAAGAAAAAGAAGTGGGCTTGCGGGTGTATGTTCTACGCAGGGTGCTATATGTCTCGGCGCATTCCCAATGCTTTGAAGATGCCTTGCTGAACGCTACCGAAAAGATGCGCAAACAATTGCGTGCTTACGAAAAAGAGGTTTCGCTGTATTAAAAAAACAGCGGCCACGCCCCTGCCGCATCCTGACAGCCTGATGTATATATCTTGCGGGGGCGTTTTTTACATTTTGAAAAGCCCGTATTTCAAAATACAATAAATGGCTCGCACTCCGTCGCGCCAGCCTATTTTTTTGCCTTCCTCGTAGGTGCGGCCGTAGTAGGAGATGCCCACTTCGTAGATACGCACGCCCGGAATCCGCGCAATTTTGGCGGTCACTTCTGGCTCGAAGCCAAACCGTTTTTCGCGGAGCTGGAGTGCTTGAATCAAATCGCGCCGGAACATTTTGTAGCAGGTCTCCATATCCGTAAGGTTCAAATCGGTGAACATATTGGACAGGAAGGTCAAAAATTTATTGCCAATAGAATGCCAGAAAAACAAAATCCGGTGCGGCTGCCCGCCCATAAACCGCGAACCATAAACCACATCCGCAAAGCCAGCCAGAACAGGCTTGAGCAACAGATTGTACTCTTCGGGGTCGTACTCCAAGTCGGCATCCTGAATGATGAGATACTCGCCCGTAGCGTGCGCAATGCCTGTGTGTAGGGCCGCTCCCTTGCCCTGATTGACCTCGTGCCGCAGATATTGCAAATCCAGCTCCGGGTGCGCCGCCTGATAGTTCAGAATGGCCGCCTCGGTCTGGTCTTTTGAGCAGTCATTGACTACAATCAGCTCTTTGCGGATACCGCCGGTCAGTTGGACGGCCCGCACCTTGTCGAGTATCCGATGAATAGTAGCCGCTTCGTTGTAAGCCGGTATAATAATGGACAGTTTATGAATTGAAATTTCCACTTGGTGCCAGTTTATTGTATTGGTAAAAGTCGCTTTTTTTTGCAAAAAAACAACAAAACCGAAATTACAGAAATAATACAATCCGGTTTAACTTTAGCCAATAAGGATTTATTAATAGCACAATACAAGCATAAAAAATTGATTATCAAATATTTAAAACAAAAATAATTTACCAATCGAAGAAAGCTGGCCAATACTTTGGAAAATAAAATCCCGGATAGTGTACCGAATACACGGAGGCATTTTTGGCAGCTTGCCAATATTTATGTAATTTTCCTGCTCAATGATTTGAAACTAAGCAAGCAAAAGCATGACGGAGTTCAACAGCTTTTTCAAGTCTGCTTTTACAGTAGATAATGTGATTTTTGGGTTTGATGAAGGCGACCTGAAGGTGCTGCTCATCAAGCGGGGCGAAGAACCTTACCAAGGCAAATGGGCCTTGCCAGGCTATTTTGTGTATCCAAATGAAGACCTCGATGCGGCGGCGGCTCGTGTGCTGGAGGAGCTGACCGGGCTACGAGAAGTTTTTCTTGAGCAAGTGCACACCTTTGGCGCGGTGAATCGGCACCCGGTGGGGCGCGTCATCACGGTAGCGTATTTTTCGCTGATCAAAATCAGTGCCTACACCATTCAGCCGGCGTCTATTGCCCGTAAGGCACAGTGGCACTCGGTAGCGAAAGTACGCGACTTAGCTTTTGACCACAACGAAATTCTCGAAGCCTGTTTTCAAAGGCTCAAATGGCTGGTACGCCTACGGCCAGTGGGTTTTGAGCTGCTCCCGCCGCATTTTACGCTTACGCAATTGCAGCATTTGTACGAAGCGATACTCGAAACACAACTCGATAAGCGCAATTTTCGCAAAAAAATTCTTTCGATGAACCTGCTCGTGGACCTCGATACCATGCAGGAGGGCGTTGCCCATCGGCCGGCCAAGCTCTACCGCTTCGACCCCGAAAAGTACCGCCAGTTTCAAGCTGAGGGTTTCAGTTTTGAGTTGAAGGAAAGTAAGCGCAAAGGGCCGCCGCTGGCTGTGTAGTTTGCACTGGTGCTTTATGGCTGAACAGTGTTATTTTATTACAATTATATAAATTCATTACTCTTTGTCTTCCAATTATTTAGCGTCCTCTTTTTATTGTCGGCCGGATGTAGTGCAAATTGCCAAAGAACTTTTAGGCAAAACGCTCGTCACTTGCTTTGAGGGGCAGCGCACCGCGGGTCGCATTGTAGAAACCGAGGCGTATCAAGCCCCAGAAGACCGAGCCAGCCATGCCTACGGCTATCGGCGCACGGCACGCACCGAGGTAATGTACGCGCCGGGCGGCACTGCTTATGTGTATCTTTGCTATGGCATCCATCATTTGTTCAATGTAGTGACCAACGAAGCAGAAACGCCCCATGCCGTGTTGATTAGAGCCATCGAGCCTTTAGAAAACGTAGCGTTGATGCTGGCAAGGCGCAGACAAAAGCACCTGAGTCCACAATTAACAGCAGGGCCGGGCGTTTTAGCCAAAGCGCTGGGCATCAGTACGCTGCACTCGGGCCTGAGCCTGACAGATGTGCACAGCCCAATCTGGATAGAAGACAACGGCTATGCCGTGCCAGAACAAGCCATCGTAGCCAGCCCGCGTGTGGGCGTGGCCTATGCGCAGGAGTGGGCGCTGCGGCCCTGGCGTTTTCGGATACAAGACTCGGTATGGACGAGCCGGGCAAAATAAAAGATAGCACAATTCCATATTGTTTAAGTCTTTTATTATCAATATTTTAAAAAATTACTTTCTTTCAATATGAGACACACCATCATCACGCTTATCCTTGGTACACTAAGCGCAGCGCTACTTGCCCAAGATGCTGGATTGCGCTATGAGGATTATACTTACAAAAAAAATCTCCGAACGGTACAATTGTACATTGACGGTCTGTTCACCAGCCAGCCGATTATCGAATTAGGCTCGAACAGCGCGCTCGTGCTGTCTTTCGACGATATGGACGCCAACGTGAAGAACTACACCTACACCATTGTGCATTGCGACCTGAACTGGCAGCCCTCCAACCTTGCGGAGATGGAGTACATCAATGGCTTTGTCGAAGACCGAATTGAGCAATTTGAGTTCTCTTTCCAGACGCTCACGCCTTATACGCACTACCGCCTGTACCTGCCCAACCGCGCGCAGTCGTTTACCAAATCTGGCAATTACCTGCTCAAGGTGTATGAAGATGAGCGCGAGAAAACCCTCGCCATCACGCGCCGCTTCGTGGTAGTGGAATCTTTAGTCAACATTCGGCCACAAATGGTACGCCCCAACGCCGTCAGCAAAATGCGTACCCATCAGGAGCTCGACTTTGTAGTGGACTTCAACCGGCTCAACATTCGTGACCCCCAGCGGGAGGTACGCGCCACCGTGCTGCAAAACGGCCGTTGGGATAATGCCATTATCAACATTCCGCCATTGTTTGTGCGTGGCACCCAACTCATTTTCGACTATCAAGATCGCGTCATTTTTCCGGCTGGCAAGGAGTTTCGCTACCTTGACATGCGCAGCCTCCGCTTTGGCTCCGAAAATCTGACCGCCGTGGAGCGCATCGCCGATACTTACGAAGTGACGCTGAATAAAGACCAAAAACGCTTCAATCAGGTGTATCTCAACCGGCAAGACCTCAACGGAATGTACGTCATCGAAACCTTCGACCAAGAAGACCCCTTCCTGTCGAGCAACTACGCCAATGTGCTGTTTTCACTTTACAGCCCAGAGCCACTGTACGACTATGATGTCTATCTGTTTGGCAAACTGACCGATTGGCGCATTGACGAGCGCTACAAAATGGCGTACAATCCTTTGGTTAATGGCTACGTAGGCAAGGTACAACTCAAGGAGGGTTATTACGATTACAAATATGCCGTAGTGCCCCGCGAAGGCAATAACCGGACAGCCAACCTGACGGAAATAGAAGGCGACTGGTACGAAACCGAAAATCAATATACCATTTTGTTGTATTACCGTCCTTTTGGCGAGCGCTACGACCGCGTCATCAGCGTTATTTCGGTCTCTTCCACTTTTTAAAATTGGTATGCCACAGGCCTGTTTCTTAGCTTGCGAATGGACGGCCATTCGTCTGGCTGGTTTTTTGTTTTACTCTGGCAATAGGGGCTTTCATCCGATTTAACACTCCATTAATAGAAATAATTCGGTGATGCGCCGAGTGCTTCTTTTTTTTGCATTTGTTAAAAACATATAAGCCTTATGTATCCAAAAATACTGCTCCCGCTTTTTATAATAGCACTGCTGACGGGTGCTGTTTCTGCCCAAGAAACTTGGTCTTTGCAACGCTGCATTCAGTATGCCCAACAAAACAGCTTGTCCATTAAACAATCGCAGTATGGTATTCAAAACGCCAAACTGACGGAAAAACAAAACAAATTCAATCGGCTGCCCAACGTGAGCGCCAACGGTAGCTACGGTCAAACTTTTGGCCGTACCATTGACCCCACTACCAACAGCTTCGTGGAGCAAAGTTTTGGCTTTAACTCCTATTCGGTCAATTTCGGACTAACTGTTTTCGGTGGCAACCAGATTAACAACAGCATCAAGCAGAGCCGCTTCGACGTGCAAGCCGCCGAAATGGAACTGGGGGCTTCCGCCAATACCTTAGCGCTCAATGTAGCGCGCGCTTATTTGAGCATTTTGTTGGCGCAAGAACAACTCGAAAACGCCCGCCAGCGCTTGGCACAATCAGAACAACAATTAGACCAAACCGACCGCTTCATCCGGGCGGGCAACCTGCCGGAAGTCGAGCGTTTAGCCATTCTGGCACAAATCGCTGCCGACGAGCAATCCATCATTGAAGCCGAAAACTCGGTCGCCATTAATTACCTAAACCTGCGGCAACTCATGGAATTCGACCCCGTGGCCGAAGATATTCGCATCGAGCGACCAGGGGCTATCAATATTCCAACGGACCGCAACCCGGATATCCTTTCCCTCAACGCGCTTTACACCGCTGCATTAGGCACACAACCGCAGGTGGAAGCCAGCTTGCTGCGCGTAGAAAGTGCCCGCCTCGGCGTCAATATTGCTAAAGCCGGCTTTCTGCCGAATCTTTCTATCGGTGGCAACCTCAATTCTAACTACTCCACACGCGGGCAACGCGTGCTCGATTTCCGTACCGACCGCCTGTCGCAAGAGGTCTTTATCAATGGTACGCCTTTTCTCTTTGAAGTGGAACAACAGGTGCCTCGCCTCGGTGATAATCCTTTCTTTGACCAGATTAACCAAAACTTTGGTCAGCAAGTTTTTATTAACCTTCGGATACCGATTTATAGCAATCATTCGAATATTATAACCATGGAGCGCGCCCGACTGGGTGTGCTGAATCAGGAAGTAACCAATCGCCAGGTGCTGCAACAACTCAAAACCGATGTGCAACGCGCCATCGCCGATGCCAGGGCCGCCCGCCGGCTGTACGAAGCAGCGCAGCGCTCGGTGCAGGCAGCTCGTATTTCTTTCGAAAATGCGCAAAAACGCTATGATCTGGGTGCAGCCAATAGCTTAGAATTGTTTACAGCACGCAATGCTTTAGACCGCGCCGAGGTAGATTTGGTCAGCGCCAAGTACCAGTATTTTTTCAACCTCAAAGTGATTGATTTTTATGAGGGCCGCCCCCTCACCTTGGATTAATACCAAACCGGATACGCAAGCTACGGCTATTACAATAAGCTTGGCTTTCAACTCTTTACACTCGATAAAATTTTAAATTTTAAACAGACAATGGCAAAGCAAAAAAAGCGCAACAATTGGTTAGTGATCGGGTTGGTAAGCCTGATTTTGGTTTTGATCGTCGCCGCAGTGGTCAAACAGCGCGCCACACCCAAAGGCGAACTTGTGGATACCGAAAAGGTAGCGCGCCGCACCATTACGGAGCGCGTAGCGGCCAGTGGCAAAGTATTTCCGCAAACCGAAGTGAAAATTAGCTCGGACGTATCAGGCGAAATTGTGGCATTATATGTAGAAGAAGGCGACTCGGTGGTAGCCGGGCAGCTGCTTGCCAAAGTGGATCCCGAAGCCGTACAATCGCAAGTGGAGCGCGGCGTGGCCAGTGTCAATAGTGCCAAAGCGCAATTAGCCAATTCTCGTTCTCAAATCGAACAACTCCGGGCGCAGCGCGAAAATATCGTCGCACAACTCAGAAATGCCCGCGAAATTCATCAACGCAACGAGCAACTGCGCAAGGAAGGTGTGATTTCACAAGCCGATTACGACCAGTCGCTGTCCAATTTGCAAGCCCTCGAAGCCAACCTGCGCTCCGCCGATGCTCAGATCAGCGCGGGCCAAGAAAGTGCCAAAGCTGCGGCCTTTCAGGTGGAAAGCGCCGAGGCATCTCTTCGGGAGCTGCGCACCAGCCTGCGTCGTACCACCATCTATGCTCCCACGGGTGGCATCATCTCTCGCTTGAGCGTAGAGCAGGGCGAGCGGGTAGTAGGTACTATCCAAATGACAGGCACAGAAATGATGCGTATTGCTAATCTGAACGCCATGGAGGTACGTGTGGACGTAAGCGAAAACGACATCCCGCGAGTGACCATCGGCGATGAAGTGGACATAGAAGTGGAAGCTTACATCGGTCGAAAATTTAAGGGCCGCGTGACGCAAATTGCCCGCTCGGCCAGTGGTTCTACTACTGGTGTGACGACCTTGTCTTCTGACCAGGTGACCAACTTTGAAGTGCGCATCAGCGTGGATCCTAGTTCTTACCAAGATTTGATTCAATCTAACAAACGCTATCCCTTCCTGCCGGGTATGTCTGCTTCGGTAGAAATTAATACGGAAACGGTCAATAATGCCCTGTGCGTGCCGATACAAGCCGTGACCACCCGCGAGCGCGACAAGGACAAGCGCGATAAAGCAGCCAAAGCCGAGAGCGAAGACGCCGACGAAGAGGAAGGCAAAGCGGTAGCTGCTGCTAATACCCCCCAAGCCCGCGATAGTGACCTGATGGAGGTGGTATTTGTTGTCTCTGAGGGCAAAGTAAAAATGGTAGAGGTAAAAACTGGCATTCAGGATGATAGCTATATTCACATTACTTCAGGATTGCAGGAAGGGCAGGAAATAGTGACGGGTCCTTACACTGCCATCTCGCGTAAGCTCAAAGATGGCGACCAAATACGAAGTAAAAAGGACAGCGAAAATAAGAAAAAATCAACCGAATAGCCCGCTGCTTATTGGTTTTGATAGCGTAGCGCAGGGTCGGAAAGTCGCTCAGAAACTTGGCGGTTTCGGGGTACTTTCCGACTTTTGTTTACAAAATACCCAATCTTGGATACACTGCTGATTTTTATCAAAAACCCCGTCAAAGGTAAGGTGAAAACCCGCATCGCACAAACCGCTGGCGAGGAGCGTGCCTTGCAAATTTATTTCGAACTCTTGCGCCATACCCGCGAAGTAGCCCTCCGTACAACGGCCCGTCGCCTCCTTTTTTACAGCGATTTTATTGATGAGAATGACGAGTGGTCGTCGCGCGATTTTCAAAAAATGGTGCAGCACGGCAGCGACCTTGGCGAGCGTATGAACAATGCTTTTCGGCTCGGATTAGTACATCCCGACGATAGGGCCGTCATTATCGGCAGCGATTGCGCCGCGCTTTCGCACGAAATAGTCGCCACGGCTTTCGCCCAATTGGAAAACCACCCTTTTGTCATTGGCCCTGCCACCGACGGCGGGTATTATCTGCTGGGGATGCGGCAGCATACGCCCGAACTTTTCAGCGACATTGCTTGGAGCACAGAAGCCGTATTGCCCGCTACGCTGCAACGCATCAACGACCTCGGTGCAACTTGTTATATGCTGCCCGAATTATCAGATGTTGATTTTGAAACGGACTGGGAGCGCGAGGGATGGTTGTAGGCTGCGATTCGCAGTTTGCTTTTTGCCTTTCGCCGTTCGAAATAACTTTTGCGGTTGAAAAGGGTGATGGGTGATAGCATCTGGCATCTAAAATCTCTCGTCTATTATCTAACATCTGGCATCTAACATCTGGCGGTTTGCGGTTTATAATGCGCGCCCCGAAGGCGCTAAGTTCAGGGTTTCATCATTTTTACTCGTTCTAAGCGAAGCCGGCCTACCGCCCGACGGGCATCCAAGGGCATGGCTTCCTTAATTTCCTGCCAGTAGCCCTCTAAAGCTGTTTCGTAAATGCCGCGTTTGTATTGCAATTGATACTTTCGATAAAACGGTGGCTGCACCTCTAAGCCCGCCGCCGACACCAACTGGCTGTCGTAAATGGAAATAGACCAGTCTCTAAATGTCCGTCCATTAATTTCCATTTCAATCACTTCATCCTCATTTAAATACACATAAGAGCGTCCAGTAATGTATCCGCCTTTTTCCTCTATCCAGATCTGAAACCGGTACGATTGTGCAGACGCCAGCCCGCCGTAGGTCAGCTCGCCTTCCCATAGGCCATCTAAGCGCCCCTGCCCCGATAGTAGCCCCCAACTCAAGCTGAGGCAAAGTAAAAAAAATTGTCTCATGTGATGTAAGGCTTTTCGCAGTTTGCTTTTCGCAATTCGCAGTTTACAGTTTGCTTTTCGCGGTTTTACAGGGTTTTAGGTGCTTTATATGTTCAATTTTCTACAAAAATCAATGCTTGATGAATTGTTGCTGCGCGTTGATACGGCTTCTGCCAACAAATTTTATAAAATAAACGCCCGACGCCAGGTTTGAAATATCTATTTCAAAGGTATTGGTGCCACGAGCAATATCCTCAGCACGGCTGCCCACCTCGCGGCCCGTCGCATCGTAGATGTGCCAAGTCACTCGGTCGCGGATGTTGGCATCAATACGTAAATTGAGCACAAAATCAGCCGGATTGGGCGAGAGTAAAATAGCATAGTCATCGGAGGGGCCGAGAATGGGCTGTCGCTCCGGAAACAGTTGGGTAGTAGGTACGATGGTTTTAGGAATTTGCCGGCTGCTCCAGCGCAGTTGCGCCACTGCGTGCCCGCCGAGTTCAAAATATTCCATACGAATGGGATACTCCACGCCGCCTTCCAGTTCGATGCTGCCAGAAAACTCGATCTCAGCCTGAGGCACCCAGCGATCCACGAGCAGTTGTTCGTTCACCCACAGGCGCACGCCGTCATCGGCATTGGCATAGAAAGTGTAGGTACCGCTTGCGGGAGGCATCACACGGCCCGACCAGCGCACGGCAAAATAGTCGTTGCCTACCTCCGGGGCCGGTCCGCCAAATACCCAGTCGAAATTGATGACCGAATCAATACGCGTCAGCACGGGTTCGCCAGCGAAAGCACTTTCTGGGGCTTGTCCTTGTTGGAATTTATAGTAATTGCCGGTCAGTCCAATGCCTTTTCCCGTTGCCAATTCTACGGTTTCGTAGCGCGCCGTCAGTTGCGGTACTTCGCCAGCCAAGAAAGTAAAAAAGTCGGTTTCCACTCCATTGCTCCAGCCTTGGAAGGTATAAAGCTGCCCGTTGTGGTTTTGAATTTCTGGCGCTACAATTGTGCGTCGAATGCCCTCTACACTAGTGACCGTATGCGGCGTGATGACTGTTTTGCCATCCACATTCAATTGCAAGCCTGAGGGATCAGAAGTTACTACAAATTCCGTTTTAATAGGCACTACATCCATAAAAACCGTACGCGACAACCCGCCCTGGTCTGTAGCGGTCAGATAAATTCGATAGAAAACGTCGTCGTCAATTTCGCCGGTGCGAGGTATGACAAACGTACCATCAGCTATGCCCGGCGTCGGGTCGAGCGCGGGGTGCGTGTGGTCGGCATGATGAAAATCAATGCGCCAAGTAAGTTGATCGGCGTCCAGTGTGCCGTCTTCGGCATCTTCGGCACCGCCGGCAAAGACAATCGTATCGCCCGCCCGATAGGTAGCGCCCACCGCAGGCTGGGTGATAGCGGGCAAGGGCCGGGTATTGGGTGTCACGTTCAACAGCACCGAGCGCGTGGTCACAGCTCCTTCGGCATTGGTAATCAGGCAAGTAAATATGCTACCATCATCGCTTAGCGCTACATTCGGATAGGTAAATTCCGGCTCGTTGGCGCCTGGTATGTCCACGCTATTCCGTTGCCATTGGTAGTGGAGGGGCCCTTTGCCAATGGCCAACACCGAAAAAACAGCATCTTCGCCGACTGGCAGCAGGATGGATTCGGGTTCTACTGCAATGAATGGCGCACCGCTACCGGTGTAAGAAACCCGCCAAAGCGAGCCATTGGAGGTGCCGGTATTGTCTTGCACGGAGCCGCCGCCAATGCCCGAACGCATCAAGTAATACAAGTCGCCGTCGTCCGCTACGCGGATATTGACTAATTGGTTCAGGTTCGTCAAGAAAGTACCTTCTATCTGACCATTTTCAGGATTGAGAAAATTCATATAATTGCCACAATAATCGGCAAAAAAATACTTGCCGCGATATTGTTCCGGGAAGGTCGGAATGGTCGGATTGTAGAATGCCGCCCCGATAATGCAGCAACCTTGCGCGTGGGTATAAGCATAGACTGGATCTTGGTAATTGTCGGGGCGGTTTTGCCCAGCCAAAGGTCCTTCTACAATATTCCAGCCATAATTGCCGCCTCGCACAATGTCGTTGATTTCCTCGAAGCGGTCGCCGCCCACGTCATTAGCAAAAATACGGCCTGTGCCAGCCTGAATGGCCATTGTGTAGGAATTGCGGAAGCCACGCGCCCAAATAGCCCGATATATGCCGGAGGTTTGATTGTAAAATGGATTATCATTGGGAATACTGCCATCGGGATTGATGCGCAGGATTTTGCCGAGCAGCCGGTCGAGGCGTTGGGCAGTGCCCGCGTCGGCGCCATCGCCAATAGAAATATAGAGCTTGCCATCGGTACCAAATACCATTGCGCCTGCATTGTGAATAGTACCGGGCATGGATTCTGTTTCCAAAAGAATGAATTCACTGCCTGGAATTGCGAAATCACCATTGGCGGTGAAGCGGCTCAAGCGATTGATATTTCTGCCGGGTACTGTGTAATAAACATAGACGTAGCCATTGCGATCGAAATCCGCATCAAGCACGATAGCACTCAGCCCGCGCTCGTTGAAATTATCCACCGAGATAGTGAGAAACGGATCGGGCAACAAGACTCCATTGCGTACAATGCGCACCTGCCCGTATTTTTCGGTGATAAAAATGCGCCCGTCTGGGGCAATGTCCATTGAGGTGGGGTCGAGGCCGGTAGCGAGGCGTTGCTGCACAAACCCGTCTGGAAGTTGGGCAAATAATTGATAATGAGCGATTAACAACAAAAGAAAAAACAACAAAGCAAAACGTTTCATATTCGGCACCATTAGTTGGCAGATAAGGTACGACTTATTGTGAAAAATACGCTTATGATTGCAGCAAAATGTCGGCTGCTAACAGAGATTGTAGCCTTACACCCGTTCGATAATCGTAGCGATGCCCATGCCGCCGCCCGCACAAAGCGTCACTAAGCCCACGTTGAGATCGCGGCGTTCTAATTCGTCGAGCAAAGTGCCGAGCAGCATAGCTCCGGTAGCGCCCAGCGGATGCCCCAGCGCTATGGCTCCGCCATTGACGTTGAGTTTTTCTATATCCAGCTCCAGCTCGCGTTGAAATTTGAGCGGTACGGTCGCAAAAGCCTCGTTGCATTCCCACAGGTCAATATCGGCAGCGGTCATCTTAGCCATTTGTAGCGCCTTGCGGGCGGCGGGCGCAGGTCCCGTAAGCATTATAACCGGCTCGGTGCTCACATTCGCAATACCAACAATACGCGCCCGGGGCGATAAGCCCAGCGCCGCACCTTTTTCCTTGCTGCCCAGCAGCAGGGCCGCCGCGCCGTCCACAATGCCCGACGAATTACCGGCGGTATGCACGTGCTGAATTTTTTCTACCGCCGGATAAGTCCGCAGCGCCATTTGGTTGAATCCAGCCGAACCTGCACCCGCAAAAGCAGGCGGAAGTTGAGCCAATCCTTCGAGAGTAGTATCGGGGCGCGGGTGCTCGTCGCGGTCGAGTATAAGCAGGCCGTTTTGATCATAAATCGGCAGGATACTTCGGTTGAAATAATCATTTTGCATTGCCTGAGCCGCACGTTGCTGCGAAAGGAGCGCGTATTCGTCCACTGTAGTACGCGAAAACCCTTCGATTGTAGCAATCAAATCAGCGGAAACACCTTGCGGAATGTAATTGACGCGCGCAATCACCTCTGGGTCGTAGAGCAAGGCTCCTCCGTCGCTGCCTATGGGTACCCTACTCATGCTCTCCACGCCGCCGGCCACGACTAAGTCGGCCCAGCCTGCCCGAATTTTTGTTGCCGCCAGATTGACCGCTTCTAACCCTGAGGCACAGTAGCGATTGATTTGCATCCCGCTCACCGCTTTGCTCCAGCCGGCATAGAGCAAGGCTGCCTTAGCAATATTGAACCCCTGGTCGTCCACCGGAGTGACACAACCAAGTATGGCATCGTCCACGGCATTCGTATCCAAATGGGTGCGAGTGGCTAAGGCTCTCAGCACAATTTCGAGTAACCGAACGGGTTTTACTTCGTAAAGTGCTCCGCTTTGCCGGCCACGGCCGCGAGGTGTGCGCACGGCATCGTAGATGTAGGCTTCCGTCATAATTGCATGGATTTATAAAAACAGGGCGTTGCTGCCGTCTCTTCGGGCAAAATTATCAAAAATACGGGCGAAAGCCTATTTGCAGCGCAGGATAATCCTGCTTTATCCGAAAATTGGACATATCGGTAGAAATACCGTGCAGATAAGTTTTTCAGGGTGTATATTTGTAACAAACCATTGGTTTACGGATTTCATTGGTTTGTAAAATTCATTTTTCAAAATACACATACAACATGGCAAGAAGACTCAAAGTAACCGGCTTTACCCGTTTTTTGTTGGTAATGATTATTCTCATACCGCTGGCTTTCGTCGGCGCAGCTTTGTACAATGGGCAAGACCCGCTCACAGAGGCCAAAAAGCTGCTGGGCATTGAACAATCAGCCAATAAACCGGCACCAACCGATCGCAACATCAACCAGCCACCTCGGCCGCAGAACAATCAACCGGAAAACGCAGGTACCAACAATACGCAAAACGAGGCTTTGCAGCGCCGCCTCGAAAAATTAGAGCGCGACAATGCGGCCTTGCAGGAGAGAGTAAAACAACTTGACCTGGAAATTAAGGAATTGAAACGGCAGCGTTGAGTCATTGACCACTGTCAAATAATCAAAATTTGAAGGCATAAATATTTGAAAAACTGTTTTTTATAACCCAAAACGCTTGTTTTTTTTCGATTCATCACCAAAACAACCGGCTATGATTTTGCTTGTTTCGGAAGCAGCCCTCGTGCAGTCGTCATTGGGCACTATTCTCATCAAAATGCTGCTCAATGCGCTGGCGCTATTCGTAGCGGCCTCTTTCATCAAAGGCGTGAAAATCAGTGATTTTGGGCGGGCGGTACTGGCGGCCTTAGCCTTGGCGCTGCTCAATGCGACGCTCGGCGTGATCATGCACTGGCTGACGTTACCTTTGCGCATTATGACGCTGGGGCTTTTTACTTTCATTATCAATGCGGTACTCATTTGGCTGGCGGCTTATTTTGTCAAAGGTTTTGATGTGCGAGGCTTTCTGCCGGCGCTTTGGCTGGCGGTGCTCACCGCTATTTTCAATACGCTGCTCTACGGAGTGTTTTTGTGAATAAACCGCTGTATGGCTTCATGGTTGTATGGCTTCATGGTTGTATGGTTGTATGGCTTCATGGTTGTATGGTTGTATGGCTTCATGGTTGTATGGTTG
>CALMSO010000022.1 GCA_937872385.1 uncultured Saprospiraceae bacterium | reverse complement strand
AAAAAAATCGGCCGTAGCGCGATAAGCCGCCAGCCAGTTGCGATGCAATAAAAAACCGTGCACCTCGTCTGGGAAAATCAATTGTTCAAAATACACATTGCGCCGCCGCAAAGATTCTACAATGTCCACGGTTTCGCTGAAGGGTACGTTGCGGTCGTCGTCGCCATGAATGAGCAACACCGGTGAGCGCCAGGTATCCAAAAATGCCATCGGCGAGGACTCGAAAGCCCGCCGCGCTACCTCGGCGCTTTGCTCGGGATTGTAGCCTGGCACAAAATTGCGGATCACCACGTTCCAGTCGTGCACGCCGTGTATGTCCACGCCTGCCGCGAAGAGGTCGGAGGCTTTGGCCAAACCCATTGCTGTGAGATAGCCGCCGTAAGAGCCGCCCCAGAGTCCGATCTTGGCGCCGTCCACATCGCTGCGGCTGCGCAGATACAAGCCAGCACCCAGCACATCATTGAATTCGCTGGCTCCATTGGCACCATAATTTAAGGCTTCCCGAAATTCCATACCATAGCCAATGCCGCTGCGATAGTTCACCGATAGGACGATGTAGCCCTGGCTTGCCAGATATTGGTTCATAGCATAGGCATGATGATAGTACCCCCGATCGTGGAAGCCGAGGTACATCTGCCGCCGCGAGCCGCCGTGAAAGAACAAAATAGCCGGACGCCGCTCGCCGGGTCGGATATTTTTGGGTTTAAACAGTTGGCAGGGTATCTGCATTCCGTCCGCCGCTGAAATTATAACCGCTTCGGGTTCAATTAATTGAAGATTCGGAAAGTCCTTTGGCAGCGCATCTGTGGTCAGCATTCGCTTTTCGCCTTTGGCATTCAGATACATTGCCTGCGCAGGTTGTGTGCCGCTGGAACCAAGCATCGCCAGGGTACCGTCGGAAGCTACGGCTGGTGCCCATTCTATCGAAGCGCCGTTGGTTAGGGCCCGAGGCGCGCCGCCACTTATTTCTACCCGCCAGATGTGCGAGCGGTCTATGTCGTTTTGGTTGGAAGAATAGATCATCGCCTTGCGGTCGGGAGTCATGGTCACATATTGCACCTCAAAATTACCGGGAGTGAGCAGCCGAGCCGTACCGCCATTAGCAGCCACCGTGTAGAGATGCAGCCAGCCATCGCCTTCCCAGGGGAATACCAACTGGTCGTTCGCGCCCCAGAAAAGCTGGTTTTCTGCTGCGATACTCCAGAAATTGCTGCCCGTGCCTTCTTTCGCCCGCCAGATTTCGCGGGTACTTTCATTGGTAAAATCATGCACCATGATAGACCAGGGCAGCCCCACGCGCCGCTCGATGAAAGGCAGGTTCTGTTTTTGGTTGGGAATGCGCAAGAACGCCAATTTGGTGCCATCGGGCGACCAGGCTGGGCTACCGTCTCGATCCACACTTGGCAGCAGGTATTGAATACTTTTTTGGGCAAGATTATAAATACCGAGAAAAACATGATCGCCTCGATTGCTCGTGAATGCTAATCGGCTGCCGTCCGGCGCCCAACGCAGGCTGCCCGCGCTACCCCGAATGCTGAAAAATGGCTCGGCTTGGGCTTCGCCGTCGGTGCCAGTTATCCATACTTGTCCGCGACGTAAAAACGCAATACGCTGACCGTCAGGCGAAAAAGATGGACTATTGCCCTCGCCCAGCAGCAGGGGCGTACCACCGGTTGCCGGAATCAGGTAAATCAATTGCTTGGCACCATCTGGATGGTTAGTCGGGTTGGGAATTTCCCCTTGCCGATTGGCGCCGCCACCGCGCACATACGCCAGCAGATTGCCATCCGGCGAGAAGCTCAGGCTGCCGAGTTCTTGTCCGTCATCTTCATTATAACTGATAATTGCCTTACCGGCAAAATTGGGTTCGTTTGCTACCCAAATACTGCGTCGCCCCTCGTGGTTGTGCGTCCAGGCGAAGCGTGCAGCAGCAGGTGCGGCGGTCATATTCTCAGGGAAAGGGCTGCTCAT
>CALMSO010000021.1 GCA_937872385.1 uncultured Saprospiraceae bacterium | reverse complement strand
CGCGATATGTGCCTGTTCCATTTTAGCCGATTTTTTGGTTTCGTGCACCGTACGGTTATGAGCGTCGTAGAAATCAATTTTGGCGGCCCCAACCCAGTCCTCGCGGTCGGAGCCCATATCCAGTGACACCGACAGCTCCACCTGTGTATTTTTCCCAGCGCGGTCGGGGTAGGTTGTTTCGCCAATCAGCTTTCCTTCATATACTACCTCAGAAGTGTGCTCCATGCGGATGTCGTGCGCATGGAGCCAAAGCTCACGGTGACAAACGTGGTAGAGGTTGACGAGGGTGGCGGTGATGGTGGGCATGAGGTTATATTTTATAAATCTTCGAAAACTTGCCAAGGCTCTTCTTCATTGGTCAGCAAACCTAAAACAGAGCTATATACTTTATTTGTTATATAATATGGTATGGTAATTACTTTTTTTTCGCCTTGAAAGACGTAAGCATCTGATCTTATATTTTGTGAATCCTTCCATCCTATGTAGCGCCCCTTGCGAATCTGTACTTTCAGGCTTTCGGCAGTGATAAAGTCAAATCTGGTCAAACAATCTATGAATTCTTCCTTTTTGGATTGGGGCAAGATTTTTATCCCGTCAAATTGACTGTAAAAATCTTCTTCAGTATGTTTATTTTTGAGCATTGGGGCAAGTATTTGTAAAGCATCTGAAAGGTACTTATAAGTGGCATCAAACTTTTCTTTATCTTTTTTTGTCCAGTCATTGTAAACGAAATCAATAGCATTTTGCAGTAAAGCCTCGTCTACAATACCTTGATTTTCAAAGATGATTTTTTCTAATGCCTGAATGGTTTTCCTAACCGTCTCATTATTATAAATGTATTCATCTGATTCGTTATATTCTTGAAAAACAATACAATCGCAAATGTCCTTTTTTCGTTTTCTATTCACTCGTCCAAAGCGCTGAATTAGAGCATCAATTGGTGCTGGCTCGGTAAAAATGAGGTCATAATCAATATCTAAACTTACTTCAATGGCTTGTGTACCAACCAATAACTTAACTTCATCTTTGAGTAATATTTTTTCTTTACGACTCCTATCTTGGCCAGTAAAAGAACCGTGTAAAAGAATCGCTTCATTTTCTTTAAGCACATCCTTTAATACTAAAAAAACATCTTGAGATGATTTAACTGTATTACAAACAACCAGTACTTTTTTACCATCTTTCAGCAATATTTTAATCTTCTCTAAAGAATTACTTAACAACCCTTCTTCTAATATTACTTTATGTCTTTTAAAATCGTCATATAATTTCTGCGAAGTTTTCACAACTGAATATTCACCTATGCTTTTCCGAATTTCATCCTGTAAAAATTTGGGCATAGTAGCAGTCATAATCATAACTTTAGCTTGTAAATACCGCGTAGCAAACTCCAGTAGAACTTTAATCTGAGCGAAGACATTCGGGCTATAAGCGTGAATTTCATCAAAAATCAAGTAACAACCCGCCATTGAAAAAATACCCTGTTCATAGCCTTTTAAGCCAAAGAGATGTTTTAAGAGTTGGAAAGGCGTTACAACTTTTATAGGTGTAACAATACTCCGATACTTTTCTCGAATACTTTTGATATTGTCTTTTTTGGTATATAAATCGTATTGGAAATCCTCAAAATAATCATTCAAATAATCACTTAATTTACCGTGTGCCATTCCAACTTTATCCCGATCTTCTCCTATTGCCAAGCTTAGTCGTTTGTACATCGCATTGATGGAAGCAGTAAAAGGCAGGACGTAAAAAACGTGTCCTTGCTGTCCATTTTTGAACTGATTTTCCAGCCATAAAAAAGCACTTTCGGTTTTGCCTGCGCCAGTCGGTGCAGTTAAAATCAAATTTCCTTCTATCGCAGCACACGTTTTCTGATGCTCATAAAAATCAAAACCTTCCAACTGCAATTTTTCTTGCTGTCTTTTTAGGAAAACAAAATCCTGTTTTTCAACTTTTTGAATTTGTGTAACTAATGCGGAACCAAGGTGGTCACACCATTTCAAACCACCAAATAGAAGCAGTAATTTAAAATAATCGGATTGAACTAATGACCAAGGATTTTTATTGTAGCCACGAATGAAGCCATGAATTGGTTTTGGTACCACTTCCTTTACGACAACAGCATAATCCTTGAGCAACTGTAAGGCAGCTTTTCTATTTACATTCTTACTAAACGCACTTTCAAAGTCTTGATTTTCTTCTCCATCAAGGCTTGGTAACTTGCCAAAGTCATCCCCATCATCATATGCTATCAAGTATTTTTCATTTAATTGTGCAAAATCTTTATGATGTCCAGCAACTACCAAGCGTATGACTTTGAGTAACTCTTGGTTATACTTTGAAAGCGCATCTACAAAAGGTAAAGAAAATAATTCATGACGTTGAGAATTCCATTTATTTTGTTCTCCCCTCAATACCTTTTGAAATTCCTGATGGGCTTTACCCAAATCATGGCAAATAACACAAGTACGTAAAACATCCCAGTAAGCCTCGCCTAAACCCGAAAGCTCCGCAACTTTAGGAAAACATTGCTGCAAAAAAGAATGAATGAGTAAGCAGTCATCAATATGCTCTTTTAGGGTACGCGGTGGCGCCTTAGTTTTCGGATCCTGAGATTTAGCAAGCAAAGTCATAATCGTTAATCTTCAAATTTTAATTGATGGAAGAAAACATCTATCTCTTTGCCATTCGGTAAGGTGTCGCGGTAAGCCGTAACGTTGGTGCCGAAAGTATTGGCTTTATGACCAATAACGGAATAAGGCTCTGTTCCCAAATTTTTTCGTGGAAATTCATCGGTAAAATACTTTGGTAAGGCTTGTAGCTGACCCGGTAAATGATGTTTGAATGGTACAATTTGACCACGAATTTTGGCGGCATATTCTACCTCTTCAAGTTCCTCTTTTTCCGAAATCTTGATGACCGTTGCCAAATCATTCATTCTACCCAATAAAATTGGATAATAAGGTTGCGCGAAATAAGCGGCAATGTCGGCATCGGCAACATATAAGCGCAAGAAGTTGTTAAACAGGAATTTACGGATAATTACATTTGATTTAGCCTCGTTACTTGGCTTCCCATTTTTGCTACTAATTTGGTAAATCGTCTCCAAGTCTTCACCTTCCATTTCATACTCAAAATAATAGCCCAATGTCAATGTCTTGTGAGGGACATAAAACCCCGCCGCTGCATTGATAAGCCCAAGTATGGTACTGATAGGTGGCACTTCTAAGGTCGGCTGCATTCCACTTATCAGATTGGGATAGCGGAAACTCGCCGTCCAGCTAGTAATATCTATTTTAAACACTTCCATCATTTATGGAATTTGCGTTTTTACTTGTTCGCAATATTGATCAATGGCTTGATTGACAGTCAGTACTTGTAAATTTGGGAATTCTGTTTCCAACGCTTTCAATTCTGCATTGTATTCATCCATAAAGCCACTGCGTTTTCCGATGAAAACAGTACCTTGAAATTGTTTGGCATAGTCATTTAGTACTTCTCTTATGCCTTCAACATTCAGAAGAATTTTGTCATTTTGTACTCCATCACTTTTTACAATGTGCGAGAAAGGATGATTACCAGAATTGGTAGTTGCTAAAACAATAAATTTGGGTGTCACATCTCCCATGTTGTTGGTTTGCATTGCGCCACCAGAAATTGTTTTTAATGCAGCAATTGTATCTGCAATTCTTTGAATTCTTGTATCCTTTGTTAGCTGAACTAATCGCTGCGGCTCACCAGTTTTGGTTTTCACAAAAGGGTCATTGATTTCTATCGCATTATTACTTTTAGCTTCTTCCCGGAGTATTTCTGTTAAATTTTTGAACCCTGTTTTGTTATACGTAGCAAAAGTGCCGACTTGGAAAAGATCAATTGAAAACATTCCTTTCATAATAGCAGAATATTCTTCTTTGCTGTAGGGTACACTATCACCTTCCTGACGAGCCATACTTGACCAATTTTCAGCAGTACGTACTGAACCTACAGAAATAATAGCAGAATTTTTTAAAGGCGATGTGCGCGTCACGGTTACATCTTCTTTCGTCTCTTTTCCTTTTTTATCAAGAATTGGATTTCCATTTTCATCCCGTTTTACATCTTTTGCAGCTTTCATATAACCAAATACATCATCATCCGCGTAAACAATGGGATTCGCTTCGGTAAAAGCAATTTTGCTTTCGCGAGTAATAGGTGATAAATTCCAGTTATGATTTTGCCTCAACGTTTCTCGCCACCAATACCGCCATGCTTGACCAGAGACATAAGTGTAAGCCCGACCATTTTTATAAATTTTCTTTGTGGCAACTGCGTTATCAAAATTGCTTGTAGTACTCTTGCCTGCATTATTAAGTGCTACTACATCTACGTCCAACAAGACGAATCCTTGAGTTTTTAAGTTCATTTTAAGTTCTTGTTTAGTTAGTTATTAAATTGATTTTCCTGAAGTTCTACTTCAATTTTCTTGTTGGCTTCATGAAGTTTCTGATAGATAGCAATAATGAGAAGGTCGCGAATTTCACGCCAACTTACACCGTCAGGAAATAGGTATTCCACATATTCGTCCAAAGTAAAGAGCGGTTCCCTATTCCCTTCTTTGTAATTTTGGTCAGTCAATTTTAACAAAAAATAGCGTATATCGTGACTACTTTTTGTCCCATTGAGCCGAGTAATTGACTTTTTGATTTCATCATCACTTCGATTGAGAATAATAAAATCTGCCAATCCTTTGATTTTTGTTAAGGTTCTTTTGTCCATATTATGAATATTGATTTGATACTGTTCTACTATTTTGAAATTGATTTGATTTTTCTTGCTGTAGTAAAGGAAGTATCGAAGCAAGGATTGATTCTTTAAGAGGTTTTCAAATATGACGTTGCGCCAAGTTTTAAAAGTCCCATAATCAGCTATGTCTTTACTATTTGTCCAACTGCTAGTCGCTTCATTGTACTGTGCATTTTTGAATTTTGAACTTGAGAAGTGCTGGTAAATAAAACGTTTCCATTCTTTTTGATGTTCTGTCAGACAGTAAGCGTAAAATGCAAATACCGTTGCAGGAATCGTGTAAAGCTTAATAGTTGGGCTTGCGCCAAAATTGGTAAAATGAAATAGATTTAATGTAACACCGCGTGTATTACTTCGTCCAATTTCTTCATTATAAGTTGCCGTTTTTACATTTTGAATACACTGGTCGGCATAATCAAAAAGCGCATTGGCAGGGTTATTAAAGTCAGAACATTGTATGGATTTTGAAATATTACTACCAATATCTCTGAAATTGTTATCTACATTCTGTCTTACAAAATACCGAGTAACATCATCATTATTACTAATCAGCACGGCGACTTTATCACCCAATTGTTCCACACCAAGTGGTAGAAAAAATATACGTATCAAGGCTTCTTTCGATAATCGAATGCCACTTTCAAAACCGTGATGAAAATTGATTAGTGTACCTGAACCAGACATAACATGATTATCTCGCCCCCCATTAAATACTTTCCCTTTTTGACCAGTAATGCGGCAATAACCTTCTTCGGGTTCTACATATTCATTTTTATAGGTATCCTTATCTATCAGAAGACCATTAAAATAAGCTAAGGTTTTATCAATTCCCTTCTGCCCTTTACTTGAATTGTGCGTAATAGTTGAATTCAGGAAAAACGAATGTAGATTATTATTCCATTGATTAACATAGGTATATGTGGTTTCTTTTATCAAGTCAAAAATTGATTTTCCAGGATTTTTCTGCTGTAAATATTCAATTACAAGCCCTCCTATATCTGCAAATGGGTCGCCAGTGCGCCGTGTGAGCCATTCTTGGCTTATGTTAAGTTCTTTTATCATTGGGTAATTAGTTTTTATAAAAATTTAGTGCTTACATCCAAATTCAAGTACACTCCATTTATAAATCAGCTTCTCTTCATATCTTTTGTCTGCGCTATTTGCTGTTTTTGTTGCATAGAAACGCTAAAATACTATCGGCATTCCACGCTTCATCTCCCTCTCCTCCCCCCTTCTACGCAGCTTTCCTTTCAAGGTTTCTTTTTTGGGGTATTTTTTTTTCGTTGGTACAAAGATAAGGTGGTAGGGGTAGGGGCAGCGTCCCTACCCCTCGGTGTTTTTTTACAAAAAGTGCATTTTTTGTATTTCGGCGCGTAGGTGCTCGATGAGGGATTCGGGTTCGAGGATTTCGATGACCTGGTGGTGGAAGCCGAGGATGAAGTTGGTCAGCCCCAGAAAACGATGGTTGACGAGGCACTGGAAGTCGTAAGTATCTGGCTCTGAAGATTCGATAATGGCGTTGCGGGTGAGCGGAAAGCGCTCTATGAGTTCGTTGTAGGCGCCTACGCGCATGCGCAAGTGTACCATGACTTGGTTTTTGTCCACAATCCGGAAGGGGTCGGTGGGGAGTATGTTGTGGTGCCCTTCGTATTGCCAAGGGGTGTCGGTGAGTGCTACACGGGTGATGCGGGAGATGCGGAAGTGGCGGAGTTCGCGTTTGTCCACATCGAAGGCCTGCAGGGTGTCGTCGGGTGGGGCGGGGTGAAATGGCTCCACGAGGCGGTCGCGTACTTCGTTGCTATTGGAGGAGCTGTAGCCGTGCAGGATGACTTGTCGGCGTTCGTTTTTGCCTTGCAGCAGTAGGTCCACTTTGGTGAGGTAGGGTTTGCGCAGGTAGGCGTGGCCGAGGCGGTGGTAGTCGTAGAGGGAGGCGAGTTTTTTCTTGAGCTGGCGGGCGCGGTCGCTATGCGGGGCGATGTGGTCAATGGCGCGATAGAGCAGTTCCTGGTCTTCTTTGGTAAAATGCAAAAGGTGCTTGAGTTGTGTGTAGGGCTTTTCAATGGCAAAGCCGTAGCGATGTTTTTCATCCCGCTGAATGACAAAGCCGGCGTTTTCGATGGCGCGGATGTCGTCGCGGATGGTATCTTTGGAGACGGTGAATTTATCAGCCAAGCGCTGGCGGGTATAGGCGAAAGGGTTGTCGGCCAAAGCCCGGATGAGCAGGGCGATGCGGGTGCGGATCTGGTGTTCTTTTTCCATTTTTTTCCATTTAGTAAGTGCCGAGACGTAATGTATTTTAAGTAAACAATTACAAATCGCTGATTACCGGACGATAGATTTTAGACGATAGATTTTAGACCCAACACCCTCTCAACCTATTCCCCTCTCAACCTATTCCCCCATTCAACCTCTCTCCCTATTTGTCCCATTCCCCTATTCAGCCCATCCTCCTATTAACCAATAACAACATCCCATTACTTATTTTATTAGCTTATAATTTCCACGCAGCCAAAGCCTTGGGCGTTTTCGGTGCCGAAGCCGGCGTAGTAGCCGATTTCGAGTAGCTCAGGCGGGGCGGTGATGCCAAACTCGTAGTTGTAGCCAATGACTTTGGTGGCGGCAGGAGTATGGGCTTTGAGAGTGATGCCTTTTTGGTGCGGGTCAGATTGCAAATCGAAAAGTAAGGGCGAATTGTGCACAGGATGCATCATCGTATCCTGCATATAATAGCGGGCGGTATTCATTTTTTGTACCAAATTTTTGCTCAAAAGGCTGGCATAATCTGCGTCGGTCGGGCGGCGATATTGGGCGTGGGTTTTGCCTATTTCACTTGCGGCTACGCAGATAGGTGACAGGGTGCGAAAGCGCATGGTATGAGTGAAAGTGGGTCGGTCGAGCACTTCTACATGCTGTACCTGAAAGTCGGTGGCGGGGATGCGCGCATTGCCAATGCCAAAGCGTTGTTGGCGGAACAAGCCGGTGACAAAGTGCCCCAGCGCATCGTTGAGCAGGAAGGATAGAATCAGGCTAGCACTGCCGCTTTCAATGCGAATAGACTGGCGCTCCGGCTCGATGTGAAAAGGTGGATGCAAATCTAACTGACTGAATGTAAAGAACTTGAAACGTTTATTACCTTCTAATGCATAGCCTTGCTGGTGTAGCCAGGCGGCAAATTCAGGATCGGCCCGGGCTAAGGTTTTGTAGATCCAAGCCGAGCATTCGTAGGCGTAGTTGATCGGGATGCGGCTGCCGGGCTGGCATTGTAGGTTTAGTTTGAGTCGCATAGATGTAATGTTATTCGCGGTTCGCGGTTCGTTATTCGCGGTTGGCAGTTCGCGGTTGGCAATGATAGGTAGCGAACTGCTTGACGATTTAATATTAAGTCCCTTGTTTTGAAAAATATGTGGCGTATTGTATTAAAATTTGTATAAAAATTTGATACTGAGCATTTTGCAATCAGATTGATGCTATCGAAAACTTATGCCAAGTACGATAATGATTATGACTTGTAGCTGATATGTAGTGCCTCGTGGATAGTTTTTCGTGATGTGTTTATCCTTTTTCAAAAGTAAATAACTCCGGCTATTTGTCCAAATTTCTGAGGAGATATTGCATGAAATATGGTCTGTTGATGAGCAAACTAAGGGATATTTATTATTTTTACCTGTATTATAATGGATGATGGTTTGTTCACAACTAAAACCAACTTATGCAACCTGTCTTTACTAATGACGCCATTGTATTGGGCTTGCTCATGGGAGTATTGGCACTTGTGTTTTACACGGCTTCGAGTGCGCGCTCCGGCTGGAAAAAATTTTATACTTACGTGCCGCCGCTGCTGTTGTGTTATTTTCTGCCGGCGCTGCTATACTGGCCACTGGGTCTGATTAGTGGCGAGGTTTCGGAATTATACACCGTTGCTTCGCGTTATTTTTTGCCGGCGAGCCTGATTTTGTTTTGCCTGAGCATAGACTTGAAAGCAGTCCTCAACCTCGGGCCCAAGGCGCTGATTATGTTTTTGACGGGTACGCTGGGCATTGTGCTGGGTGGGCCGATTGCATTGCTGGTGGTGCTGTACCTAATGCCAGGGGTGATACCGGTGACGCCCGACGAGTTGTGGCGGGGTTTGTCCACCATTGCGGGTAGCTGGATTGGCGGTGGCGCGAACCAAACGGCGATGAAGGAAATCTTTGAAGTGGCGGATAATTTGTTTGGCACTATGATTATTGTGGATGTGGTGGTTGCCAATATTTGGATGGGTTTTTTGCTGTACGGAGCGAATATTTCTAATCGCTTGGACCAAAGGCTCAAAGCGGATAATTCGGCTATCGAAACCCTGAAAAACAAGGTGGAAGCTTTCAGCGAGCGGGTGCGCCGCATCCCGACGACTACCGATGCTTTCCTGCTGATGGGAGTGGCTTTTGGCGGGGTGGCTTTGTCGCACATAGGCGCCGATGTGGTGACCCCCTGGATGTCTCGCCACGCCGAAACGCTTAATAATCTGGGACTTAACTCGCTGACGTCTTCGTTTTTCTGGTTGGTGGTGTTTGCTACTACCTTGGGTTTTGCGGCTTCTTTTACTAAGCTTCGAGCATTAGAAGGGGTGGGCGCGTCGCGTTGGGGGAGTGTTTTTATTTACTTCTTAGTTACCACCATTGGCATGAAAATGAACCTCGGCGAGGTGTTTAATAATCTGGGCTTGTTTGCCATCGGCATTGTGTGGATGTTGGTGCACGTGAGCTTGTTGTTATTAGTAGCGCGTTTGATTCGGGCACCGTTTTTCTTTGTGGCAGTGGGCAGTCAGGCGAATGTGGGTGGCGCGGCCTCAGCTCCGATTGTGGCCTCCGCCTTTAGTCCGGCCTTGGCTCCGGTGGGGGTGCTGCTGGCAGTGCTGGGTTATGCCGTGGGCACTTATGGGGCGCTGATTTGTGCGTTTTTGATGCAAAGCGTAGCCGGAGGATAATTTTTTTTAATATGATGCGAATTGCAATAATAAAACCTATTTTTTTAAAAACCCACAGCTAAATGTTATATAATTAAGCTGCTTGCTAAATGTTGGAGTAGCATCATTTTAAGTAAAAATGTAAATAACCGGTTGTTAATTCTATAACGTTTTAACCGAATAACAATTAACGAATAACCTTGAATAATAAGGTGAGAATTTTTCTTCTGAATATAATAATCAACATCATAACTCCGCTGCCCAAAACGAGGCTCCACCCCCAGAAATATCGGGAACATTTATGCCAGTTAATAGGGCTTGCATCGCCTATATAAATTAGCCCCGACCAATAGTAAGGCGACTTTTGAAAAGCAGGTACGGTGGGGTCTTCCAGCCAGGCGAGCTTGGCTTGGCGCAAGGCCTCAGGCTTGGCAGCGCCGGTTTGCAGTTGCGCGTACATACGGCGAAGCAGGTCAGAAGTGGCGGCTTCATTAATCGTCCATAAGCTGGACACGAGGCCTTTGGCCCCAGCGTAGGTAAATGCCCTGGAAAGACTCATTACACCCTCGCCCCGCCGAAACTGCCCCAGCGCGGTTTGGCAGGCACTCAGCACCACGAGGTCGGCTTGCAGTGGCAAGGCATACACTTCCGGCAAATAAATAGACCGGTCGAATAATTCTACCCGAGGCAACAAACCACCGGTATCTACGCCTGCATGGGTAGAAAGATGCACCACCCGATAGCCAGCAGCTATTTGTTGCAATTGAGCAAAACTCGCCCGTGCATCCGTGTGCGAATGGCTGCGGCAAACTTCCGATACTGGCGCTTCGGCACTACTATATAATAACGGCGACAGGCCGCGTTGTCCTTCGGCAAAACGTGGCGCGATTTGCAATACATTGCCCGCCGGCTGCCCGTTCATCTGGCCTTGATTCTCCAGCACCGCCAACGAAAACGCATAATGGATGCCGTATTTGCGTAGCAAAAAAGGTGCTTGTGTCCAGTTGGTTTCTGGGGCCGGAGTTTCGTACAGCGCTTCAAAAGGTAAAAAAGCGAGCCAAGCATCGGGTACGATTAGCAGGTTTTCGACATTGGCACTAAAGTCCTTGAGCACCGGCTGCACTGTGGTTTGATAAACTTCGTGGGCTAACCTCCGGTACGCTTCGGGTGCTTGCATGGCCGCACGAGATTGCAATGAAGCCAAGAGCGCCTGCGTCTGATTGGCTACACTGTCGGGCTGTGCGATGCGCGCCCAGGTGATCTGCCCGTCGGGTGCTTGCCCAAAGAGGTCTATTTGTTGCGCTCCTACAAAATATTCTACAACAGCATAACGGGGCATCGTTGCACGCAAGGCTCGGATGTCCGCTCCATCGAAGTTTTCCGATTGCTGCCGCAAGGCCGCCCAAGCGGGGTATTGATTTTGTAAGGTCTGCTCAATGACTGCCAAGTGCCGGAGCAATTCGTCGCGTTGGGTGAGCCACTCCGGGCGCTGCGGCGAGTCAGGTTCCAGCAGGAGCTGCCGCTCAAAATAGGCAGCCTGTTGGCGTTTTTCGCGCGCTTTCGCTAATAGGGTATCGTTGGTAGCTATGGCTTCCTGAAAACGGTTGCGCTGCACGGCTTCCAGCAAAATGACCGATTTTACTTGCTCCACTTGGGTCCAGGCGGCGTACAAAAATGCGGTATCGCCGGTGTGCTGGTAGAGCTGATGCGTCAGATCAATGGCTTTTTCGGCACGGCGGCGGCTCTGCGACAAAAGGTTGATTTTGGACGATTCGTATTGCAATAACTGCCGCAGCAATTGCTCGGTTTGGCCCGCCAATCGGTGGCAATCTAATGCGACCCTTAGCAAACTAAAGTCTTCAGCCTTTCGGTACAGAGCGGTCAGGGCATCAGCTTTACCTTCGAGCGCTTCATAAATGGCATTTTCCTGATACAATTGTGCTGGCTTTGGCAGGGCATTCGGTGTCGCTGGCTCAAATCCCGGAATCAAATCTGCGAGGGCAGCATTGAAAGCAGTAATGGCTTGCTCCGGGTCGTCCATCTGCAAGTAACAGCGGCCGGTTTCTATTCTAATTTTAGCAATGTCGCGGTGTTGTTGAGTGCCGCGGCCGGTTTCGCCGTAGCGCAATGCTTGCCGCAAATATCCAAGTGCTGCTTTTGCCTGATTTTGCTGACGAAGCAGCCGGGCGTTCACCAAATACGCCCCAGAGAGGTAGTCGAAAATGCCCTCGGTGTCAGGAGCAGTGGTTTGCACTTGTTGTAGCAGGTCGAGTGCGCTGGCTACACTGGCTTCGGCCTCGGCCATTTGAGCCGTTTCGAGGTAGCTTTGCGAAAGGGAAAGTTGCAGCAAGCCTAATTTCTCAAGCGGTATATCCTGGCATTCCAATCCTTTTTGAAAGGTGGTTATCGCCTGTTGTTGCTCGCCTTCGTTCCAGTAGGTTAGCCCCAAATTGTTGTAAACACCGACCAATGCAGCATCCTGCGGCCCCAAGCGGTGGGTCTGAATAGCGTTTTCGTAGAGCGCCCGGGCCTTTTCATTGTCGCCGAGGCGGGTATAATGCGCCCCCAACGGCAGGTAGAGATAATCGAGCGCGGCAAAATCCGGAAATTGGTATTGCTGATAAAGCGCCAAACCTTGTTCGTAGGCCTGTACGGCAGCAAAAACTTTGCCCAGTTGAAACAAATGATAGCCGCGATTGACTTGCACCCAAAGCAGGGCTTCGGCTTCATCGGCGGTGGAGGGGCTGCGCCAGCCGGTTTGCAGAGCCGTATCCAAAATGGCGAGCGCCCGAGGCGAGTGAGTAAATTCAGCGGCCTGCCAATCCCAGTGGCAGTAAAGCCATTCGGTCAGGTTGTCGTGTTTTTTATAATAATCGGCTTTCTGATGATAATAATAGGCGAGGCTGTCGGTGTGGTAGTTATTTTCAAAAAAGGCAATTTTTTCGTCCCAATCCTCCAACTGGTTTTGCGCGCTCAGCGGCCACAACAAGAGCCAACCAGCGAGAAGACCATATTTTGCAAAGGATTTGAACATGGCGAAAAGGGTTTTGCAAGGTAGAAAGCCGTTTCCCAAAGTGCATGCGCTTTCGGAAAACGGCTTTATTGGATAGCGGTAGTGTCAGGCTTCGCGGATGGCTTCGGCCAAGGCCTCTAATCCTTCGCTTTGCCCGAAATAGCTAATGTGATCGCAGCCCGTCTCGATGCGACGCGGCGGCTTGCGCCAGTTTTCTGAGCCGGGCACATGGTAAATGCTTTTGAGCGATACGGCAATATCATTGGGTTCCTTGAACAGGAAGCTATCCAACAGTTTGTACTGGCTGGAGCCACGGAAGCGTTCCATTACGCGTCGTAGCAAATTGCGTTGTGCCTCAGATACAATAGGTGGGATGAGCTGCGTGTTGCCGGCTACAATTGTGTAGGGCGTGCCCGGGTCGGTGCCGTCGTTAAGTTGTTTGAGAAACTCCGACTCATCGGGGTCCATTTGTTGTAAGGTAATGAACAATTGACCTGCAAAGCGACCAAGGATATTCAACGAAAACAGATACGGCTGCAAAAACGCTGCACCATTAACTGCCCGCGTCATCAGGGCGGTGGAAAGTTGATAGACATCTGCCCAAGGAGAGCCGCCGTTGGGAGTGCCGACTTGAATCAGGCGTTTGACAACTAAATTGCCCCCTTCCTTTTCGATAAACCAGCGAGAGACTAAACCGCCCATCGAATGTGCCACAATGGTGAGTTTTGTTTTTTTGGCTGCGCCCAGCCCCACTGCCTCGAGGCGTTGCTTTAGCAAGCGAGCATTTTCTTCGATAGTGGTGTTGAGGTTTTCATAATCGAAAGTAAGCGCTAGATCAAAAGGATGGGCAGCTTGTCCGTTGTCTGGAATTCGGCGCAATATGCGCGGCATTTCGCTGGTATTGCCAATAATACCGTGCATAAACAGCACAATGTTATTGGCTTTGGCAATGGCCGCTTTGATGGCGGCAGTATCGGTTTCGTAGGTAAAATCCTCGCCGGTTTCGGCAAATTTGGCCATAGCCAACTGCGGGTGCTGATAGGCAAAACCAAGCTTGCTGAGTACTACTTTTTGAAAGAAAATCTTGACTGAGCCAACCAAACTGCGCGTGCCCGTGGGCGATACCTCCGGCAGGCTCTGAATGCGTACTTCGCCTTCCGCCGTCGTGAAGCCGAGTGGAAAATACAGCCCGGTTTCGGGGTCGTAGCCCATCGGAATAATCATTTCATCGGCCGCAGCCGGGGCAGACAATTGCACCGCCAGCGGATTATCTGCACTTACGGCTTCTCGTCCTTGCACATCGTATAATTCTAACACGCTGAGTGCCGGTGAGTTGTGATTGCCAGAAGTAAATTCATAGGCTTGCGCTTCATTAGCGCCGCCGCGCATCACTGGCGGGGCAAAGGTCAGCTCCAGGTCATCCGATTGTGTCATGCCGCGCCCGGCCTCGGTCACGGTGGTCAGGCTGGCGGCGGCCGTTAGCCCACGCGGGGCAGTGAGTTTGACGGTTTCGGTCAGTGCTACATCTCTGCCACCAACGATGGTTTTGGCTTCCATTGGGCGCACCACCACCATTTCGATTTCGCGGGTTGTCCAGTCGGGTTCGGCAGGTTGACTGCTGCTCACGCGTCCGGCACGCTTGGCGGTTTCTAATTTAACGTCTAATTCTAGCCCATCTTGATTATAACGCTCGGTGCTGAGCCGCGAATCCGTGCTGACAATCACCTTGAAATACTCTTTGGCTTCGGTGATACCCCAAGTATGGTAAGAATCGTCAATGCCCAAGGGAATGGTTTGATAGGTTTTACCTTCAAAAACATCGAGCAGCCAGGCTTCGCGGCCGGGTGCCAGCTCCTGCATGGGCAAAAAGCGATTGCTGACGGCAAAATTGTCCAACAAATTGAGCGCGCTGAAATAAAGCGTACGAGACCCTCGGTTTCTGATTTTCATCTGAAAAGCGGGTTGTTTCCATTCGCCGCCGGCTTTTTCGTAGCGAAAAACGCTGCTCTGGCGCCAGTTCACTGTTTCAACCGGCGCGTCGTTGGCTTCATTGCCGGGGTCGGTCACACGGTAGAGTTGAATCTCAAATTCGCTGTCTTGAATAGTCGTTTTCGGATTGGATAGGTCGAGCAAATTGCGCCAGTTGGCCACTTTTTCGGTACGACTGATGAAAGCGATAGCCGAAGCCTCGGTGTAATCGTCCACTCGGCGAAAAACGGGCCGCTCATCGTCGGGCAAAGTCAGGCGGAAGGTATTGTCGAGGCAGCGAATCCAGTAGCGAGCCTCGGCGGGCTGTTCTATAATGTCAAAAAAGAGCGAAGGATATTTTTTGAACGTATTGTTCAAGACGCGCTTGCCGGTATTGTCGGCATTCGGTACGAAAGCTACTTTCATTTTGCGGAAAGGCAGCCCTTTGGCGAAAGCCCGAAAAATGGTTTGGGTATTGCGATTGCCCATGCCCTCTACTTCGGAGTTATTGGCATTGACCTTCACGATTTTCACTTTGGCGCCGTCTTCGAGTTCGATATCGCCACCTTGTTCGGGGATACCCTGCACGAGGCCCGCATTCATTATCCATTTGCCTTTGTCAAATTGCACTAAATAACTCGGATCGGCGGGCGGCATCAAGCCTCCGAGGAAACGCAGGGTCTTGTCGGCTGGCTCGGTAGAAATGAGTTGGGGTTGTTGGTCGCGCACAGCATTGCCCACGCGGAGTTGCAGGATGTGTTGCAGTTCGGCATACGTCAGGTTGCCACCATTTTGCTCCAGCACTTCCACTAAATTATACGTAAAAAGCCCTCTGGTGCGGCCGTTGATTTGGGTCTCTTTGGCGGTTTCCTGATCTTTGCAAGCACCCAACTGAATGATACGCCCCCGAGGCGGGCTGGCGAGGGTGCTGTTGCCTTGCTTAGTAATGTTGAAAGTTTCGTGACCGAAATACTCCTGTAGGCGCGTCGGGAAAGTGGCGGCGGGCGCTTGGCGGGGCGTCATGACGGAATTGCGGGTGATCGTACCCGAATGACAACAATCAAAAATAGTGATGAAATGTTGGTTTTTGCCGTGTGTGGCTTTCCAAAGCAAGTACGATAACTCTTTGTCCATCAAATCTTTAGCGCCATTTCGGCTATCAAAGCACACGAGCGATTCGTTCATACCGTCGGGGTCGAGGTGCAAAAACTCTTTGGGCGAAGGTGCCTGGGAGCCGTGGCCACTGAAAAAGAACAGGCAGATATCGTTTGGGGTAGCAGCATCGAAGTGACTAAATGCCTTAATGATACCTTCGCGGGTGGCTTCGTGGTCGGTAAGGGTCTGTATCTTCAGGGTAGTGTCTTTGGACTTAGCAAACTGTCGTTCGAGGTATTCCTTGAGGGCGTCGCGGTCGTTCACACAGCCGCGCAAGGGAGGTACCGGTGGCGCGTAGCGATCAATGGCGACCATAAGCGCATACAGAGTACGTTTGGAAGATTTGGCAGGTTTGGCCGGGGCAGTGCTTGGCTTTTTGGCCGGGGCCGGTTTCGTTTTGCTCATTGAAAACAGGTTTTTGAAAAATTGTACAATGGCTTCGATGATATTCATAATGGGTTAAGGTTTTTTGTGTTTGAACTTAGCGGGCTGTGCCGAAGGTTTGTACCCAATAGACGCCTTCGCGGGCGGCCCCCATTTCGGTGTAAGCTGCGCTCATCATGTTTTTGCAATGCCCTGCACTTTTGACCCAGCCGGCTACTACGGCCGCCGAATTTTGATAGCCATAAGCAATGTTTTCTGCCACAGCTCGCCATTGATAGCCCGCCTGTACTACACGCTGGGCGTTGGTGCTGCCGTCGGTGCCGGTATGGTCAAAATGACCGTTCCGGGCCATGTCCGAGGCGTGGCGCTGAGCAGCGGTAGCCAGTTTTTCGTTCCAGGTGACTGGCGCTACCGGTGGCATACGCTTCGAGCCACAGGTACAACCTTTGGCGCGCAAGTCATTGACAGCCTGCAAGATAGACTCGCGCAAAGTGTCTGTTTGCGGCAACGACTCGCTCAGGGCGGGTGCACAGGCAGGGATGACCATCGCAGCCCAGCAAAGGATAATCGCTATCGTCATGCGCATTTTGTTTTTTGGGTAATAAGGTATTTCGATGCCAAAAAATTGTTGTCATTGTAGAAAAAAATCAAGCTTTGGCTCGTTGTTTCTCGGCGTCTTGCGGTCGAATGCCGCTATTGCGTAGATTGACCACTTTTTGCAGCAAGTCAAACCAGAAAGGAGCGCCCATCGAAATAGCCAGCGCAGTGACCAACCAGCCAGCTAATTTTAATAGAATAAAAAGCAATTTATTGGATGCCTGACTGAATTGTTCAATCGGACTTTGCTCCCAGCCCAGCCCTACCGGTGAGGGTACGCTGCTGATTTCATTGACCAAAATGGAGTCGAGGCGGCTACGCAGCTCACTGATTTGTTGGGTAGGAGCAAGCGAGCGCACCTCCAAGCTGTCGGGCACTATGGCGTAAGTCTCGTTGCTGGTATTGCTATTGACAAAATTCGTAGCCAGCGAAAGCAGTTGCTGCCGGTCGTTGGAATGGTAGGTCAAATTGTTATAAATCTTGAACGTATCAGCATCGAAAGCAAGCGCAATCAATAAGCCAAACACCAGCAGGTGCGCCTGTACCGAGCGTTTGTACCAGCCGGTGGTGCGATCCATGATTTCATCGTAGGTTTTTTTGAAGCCAACTTTGGCCTGATTGATGCGCCATTCGTCTTGTTCTACTTCGTAAGGCACGGGTATTTGCTCACCCGTCAGAGAGCGGGTGCTCATTGGCTGGCGGCGGGTGTCGCTTTTGTGCAGGGTTTCTAATTGCTTATACAAACTATCCTGTTTGATGTGCTGCAACATAGAGGGCATCATGGCCGGGGCCGCATTCGCATCGCCGCTGAGGCTGCGGGTTTGGTAGCCATCGGGCACGGGCGTATCTTCGCGCATCAATTCTTGTATAATAGCGGATACTTGCTCCGCCGAGAGGTAGGAAGGCAGTTGTTTGGCCCACAAAAACCGGCCACTGTGCTTCTGAAAGACTTTAGTGTTTTTCACTTTTTCAGAAAATTGCGCTACCAATTCCTGGCGGCGAGTTTCGTCTTCCACGATATTTTCAATTTCGAGCAGTTTGACGATGCCCTTCAGCAGCATCTTTCCGCGCAGAGAGGTGAGCGAGGCCCAAAGTTCTTGAACGGTAGTAGCGAGCAGGCTCAGCAGTAGAAAAATAAAGATAAATCCAATGATGATTTCCAGTGTTTCCATCTTACAATGAATATAGTTTAGGTAATTTGCGTTTTGCCATTGTTTTTGGCTGGGAAAAGGTAGTAAAAATCGGTGAGAGGGTATGTAAAGTTGTTAAAAAAAAGCAACAATATCAATTTCAATGAGTTGTGGCGTATTCACGGTTTTACAATTGTTTGAGTATCAATGCAGTTCATCGTTCACCAGATAACCAGCCCACTGTTATATTGGTATAATACTATTTTCAGTTGGAAATGACGTATTTATTCCCAAAAGCTTGTTTTTCAAAATTTTACAAAATCGTGAATCGGACTTCGTAAATCGCAAATCGTATAATGCCCACTGACTTACGTCATTTTTTATTACAATCCAAAGCTGACCATTTTCGGTTTCAAAAACGAAGTTTAAACATACTCTTAGGATATTGAAGCGGGGAGCCAGGTTTGTACAACTTGTTGTGCGGTTTGTTCTAATAGCGTAGCGGTTTCGGAGAGGGCTTCTGGTAGGAGCATTGGGCGGTTGAGAATAGAAAAAGCAGCTTGCAAGCCGAGTTGTTTTATGTCCACGGGTGTGGCTTGTAGGGTGCCGCAAAGCGCGATGACCGGAATGTTGCCTGCGTGTTTCACTACTCCGCTGATGAGCTTGCCGTGCAAGGTCTGCCGGTCTATTTTTCCTTCGCCCGTGAGAATGAGTACCACGTTTCGCAAAGCCGCTCTGAAGTTAGTCAATTCCATTACGGTCTCGATACCTGGCTGCAAGCGAGCATTCAAGAAAGCCATGGCTCCTGCGCCGAGGCCGCCTGCCGCGCCTGCCCCCGGCACTGTCGCAAAATCCTGTCCGAAATGTGCTTGCAATACATAGGCAAAGTGCTGCAATCCTGCATCCAATTCGGCTACAGCCGCTTCGTCCGCACCTTTCTGGCGAGCATAAACCTGCGCCGCGCCCTGTGTGCCGTACAGCGGATTATCCACGTCGCAAAGCACCGTAACGCGCGCTGGCAGCGCAGCCCTTGGCGGGGCAGTTAGGTAGTGAATTTTATCGAGGTGGCTACCAATACCTTGCAAGGGCTGATGTTCGGCATCGAAAAAAGTATAACCCAAGGCCTCTGCCATTCCCGTACCGGCGTCGTTGGTAGCGCTACCGCCGATGCACAGCACGATGTGCGTCACGCCGCGCCGGAGAGCATCTCGAATCATTTCGCCCACACCGAAAGTACTGGTTTTTAAAGGATTGCGCTCTTCCGGTTGTAATAATTGCAGCCCGGCCGCCTGCGCCATTTCAATGAAAGCGGTTTGCCCATCGCCAGAGATACCGTAGCCCGCTTCGACCGGCCGAAGCAGCGGATCGTGCACCGAGCAGGCTACCCATTGCCCTTGGCTGTGGAAAGTAAGAATCGTAGAAGTGCCCTCGCCGCCATCGCCCAGTGGGAAGCAATTAGTTTCAATGTGCGCACCGGCTTGTGCGGCCCCTCGCGCCATCGCTTGGCAAACTTCTACCGCTGGGAGTGCATCTTTGAAAGAATCGGCTGCAATGAGGATTTTCATGGAATTTCTTGTGTTTGAAACTTTGGGCTGCGCCTTGCAATTGGGCACGCTTGTTAGCAAAATACAGTCAAAATTATAAAAAGTAGCCGCTCGATTTGTTAAAAATTCGCCGTTAATGCCTTATTTCTAAACAATCTACTGATTTTCAGGAGGGCAAGTATTTCAAAAGCGGTATAAATACCTTAAATTACGGGGTAAAAAATAGGGTATATGAAACACTCGATACTTCTACTCTTGCCGATGCTGCTTATTTCTTGGCTGGCGCCGCTGTCCGCACAGGATTGTAACGCCTTGATTGCCCGCAATGTAGCCATTAACAACAAGCATTTTTTGCAAACGCAGCCGCAGGTATTGGTCGTACGTAGCAATTATAGCTACAGTATAGAATTAATCAACGATGATAAAGGCATCGGGGCGCGGCTCTACTCCAAGGCGGGCGTGGAGTTCAATCTGGGCGACGAAATGATTTTTGTGGACTCTAATAATGTGCGCCGCACTTATCGCTTCACCGAAATGGGCGAACTCACCAAGGAGGGCAGTACCCCTGTGTATCAGAATGTTCTGCAATTGAATATGGAAGCCGTGCAGTGGTTTGCCAGCTCCTATATGAATACGATTTACATCAAGAACAATGTCAGCAATGAGATGCGGAAATTTACCGTCAATCCCAATCGCCAGCTCGAATTTCGGCAGTTGGCGCGCTGCTTTTTACAAATGCTCGACCCCACCAAAGTAGTGGACCGCGACCTGCCGGGGAGTCTGCTGCCTTCGTCAAGCTCCACCTCCGCCAAACCGGAAGAAAAAACGGCCGCTCGAACAGCTACCCGCGACACCGAGCCAGCCACCGACGCCGAATTGGCCAGCCTGCGCCGCGAATTGGACGCCACCAAAGCACAACTGCGCGCTGAAATCGAAGCAGAAAAACAACGCCATGAGCAAACCAAACGCCAGCTATCCGAAGAAGTGACCTTAGCCCGCCAGCAAGCCGCCGAACAAAAGCAACAATACGCCGCCGAAGTGCTCGAAGCCCGCCAGCGATCGGAGGAAGAAATACAAAAATCGCGCACGGCAGTAGCCGAAATGCTGCAAGCTGCCCGTGAAAAAGCCGCTTCGGAAATCGAAAAGATCAACGTGGAGGTGATGCAAACCAAACAACGGGCTGCCGAAGAAGTAGAAAAAGCCAAGTTAGAATCGGCCCGAGAAGTGGCCGCCGCCCGCGAACGGGCCGCGCAGGAGCTACAACAAGTACGCGAACGCTTAGAACAAGCCAAACTCCAATACACCGACGAAATCGCTACCGCCAGGGAAAATTCGGCTACAGAATTGCAACGCATCCGACAGGAAACCGCCGACCAGATCGCCAAAGCCCGCCAAAAAGCTGAGCAAGAACAAGAAAAAACCGTTGAGGAAATCGGTGCTTCCAAAAAATCTGCCTCGGAGGAACTGCTGCGCACCCGCGAGCAAGTAGCCGGCGAAATAGCCAAACTGCGAGAAAATGCCGTATTGGAAAAAGAAAAAACAGCCTTGGAATTAGCCGAATCTCGGCGCAAAGCCAGTGAGGAAAAAGCCCGCATTCAGGAGAGCAATGCCGCCGAAATCGCCGCTTTGCGCGAAAATTTGGCCCGCGAAAAAGAGAGCGCAGCGGTAGAAGTTGTCAATACCCGTCAACGCGCCAGCGAAGAAATTGCCAAAATTCGCCAACAGGTAGCCCTCGAAACCGAGCAAGCCAAGCAACAACATGAAGCGACCAAAAAACAATTCGCCGAGGAAGTAATCACCGCCCGCGAAAATGCCAACCGTGAAGTGAACGCCGCCCGCCAACGAGCCGCCGACGAAGTGAAAAAAATACAAGAACAAACCGACGCACAAAAAACCGAAGCCGCCAACGAAGTGAAAACGGCTCGCCAATTAGCGCAAACCGAAGTAGAAAAAGCCCGCCAAGAAGCTGCCGCCAAACAGACGCAGTACGCCCAAGAAGCAGCGGCCAATCGCCAACAACTACTCGAAGAGGTCACTACCGCCAAAAAAGAAGCCTCAGACGCTATCTACCAGGCGAAGCAACAAGCCGCCGAGCAATTCACCAAAGTGAAGGAAGAAACCGCCGCCAAAATCAATGCCGAAATGAAAAAACAAGAAGAAGTACAGCAAAAAACGACGGCCGGGCAGGCACGCTTAGAACAATTGCAACAGCAAATCAAAGAAGCCGAAGAAAAACTCAAGCGCCTCACCGCCGAAACCGAAAAGAAAAAAGAAGGCGGCGAATAAGAAGAGGGGCGTTTCGCAATTCGCAATTCGCAATTCGCAGTTCGCAGTTCGCTTTTCGCGTCTGGCATCTGGCATCTGCCTTTTTGCGTTTCGCAGTTCGCAATTCGCAATTCGCTTTTCGCGTCTCGTATTCCCCATATCCCGTCTGGCATCTGGCATCTAAAAATCTGGCATCTGCCTTTTTGCAATTCGCAGTTCGCTTTTTTGCGTTTCGCAATTCGCAGTTCGCTTTTCGCGTCTCGTATTCCCCATATCCCGTCTGGCATCTGGCATCTAAAA
>CALMSO010000020.1 GCA_937872385.1 uncultured Saprospiraceae bacterium | reverse complement strand
GCTAAATGAAAGCACATCAAACACAATAGTGTTTTCTGAGGCATCATATTTATCCATATTTAGTAAGGCAATGCCATCCTCTGTTAGGAAAAATGTTTCATATACATAATGTGAAGGTAATAAAAACTCTCCTACCTTATTCAGGTTCCGGTCGGCAATGATGATGCTAAATTGTACGCCACGCCCGCTGTTTTCGTCTTTACCGATCCGGCAAATCCTCATATAATATTGCAGCGTAGAATGATAGAAAGCCCCTGCAAAATAAGAAGTACGCATAAAATAAGCCTGATTGTTTTCGCCGCTAATCCCGCCGTTATCGAAGCGCAACTGGGCGTTGGGATGCTGTGGTTCAATTGCTGTAAAATGCGTTGATCCTAATGTTTTTTGTGCTTTCAGCCGGAAATTATTATCATATACATACACATTGGGATCAATAGCATAACTAACATAATATTCATCCGTTGCCGGATTGTAAGTAACGGCACTCCATCTCATAAATGTATGATATCCCCAATAAGCTTGGTTATATAATTTTGGATAATGAAAAGTACTTTGAAAGGCATGAGTGCGCACGTCATATACATAAGCGGTGGGTATTTCCGTAAAGTCGCGGGCAGCAGTGAAGCCGTAGGCAGGAATAATTAATTGGTTGCCCGCTGTGCGCAACGGATTCAGCACATTGCCATAAACAGTAGATTGTTCTGAGGCGATAGGAATGATTTCTTTTTGTAATAATTCACCCGATCCATTTAGTCGGTACATCATACTTGTGGAGTTGCTTACAAAGTAAAAAGTATCCGGTGCTACCACCGCCAGCCCATCAAAGCTGCCCATCGGGCCGATGCCGTTGGGTCCTTCTTTTTGCAATTTTATAATGCGATAAGGTGTGGCTTCCGCTGTGTTATAAAGATAAATATTGCGACGATTCAGTATAGCCAGTGCCGCCTGTCCTTCCGCCTGCTGAAAAGGAATGATCGCCCGGATACGGTCAATATTAAAAGTCGAATCAATTGAAAAAGACAGACTGCGCGCATAATTTAATTGTACGCTTTCGGTATAATTAGTTACATTCGCACCACCGAAGTTATAATCTGGGGAGGTGTTTTGGCAGGCGAAGCTGAATAATAAAAGACTGATAATAATGAAAAAACAGGGTAACCGCATGGTAAGATATTGTTTGAAATTGTAAATAATCTGATTACAGGACTACTTATTATAAGTTGCCCCCAGCAATTATGACAACTGCGGGGGCTTTATTTAATTAATCTTCGTCATCTTCGCTTTCTACGCTACATCTTGGTCTTTCGGAATCTACGATACAAGCCGTCCCTTCTGTTGCACAACTTATGCACATAGCACCACTTCCGCTATTGCAACCATCACAAAGTGCCTGCACTTTTTCTGTGTTAATGTAGAACATGATGCTTGTTACCAGTAAAACTGATAGGGTGTAACGAAAAATAATCTTTTTCATAATAAACCAATTTTAAGAGTGAAAAAATAAAATAATGATTACCCTTGCAAATTGTGTTTTTTTTGGCGACTTTGTCAAGTACAGTTTTCTCTATTTTGAACATATCAGATTTTAGCATTTCAGGGTTTATTTTTTGTATAAAATATTGATAATGAGATTTTTATAATTTTAAAAATTATTCAAAAATAAGTTTTTTGAGCATTTTTAGCGTAGAGTAACCTTGTTATTTAATATTCATTTTACATTCACTTAACTTTGGGTTTACTCAATGCGCAGTAATTTGAAATAAGTGGTATCCTCGGAAGGTGGGTTGC
>CALMSO010000019.1 GCA_937872385.1 uncultured Saprospiraceae bacterium | reverse complement strand
TGGGAAGAATAGGGGAATGGGAAGAATAGGGGAATGGGAAGAATAGGGGAATGGGAAGAATAGGGGAATGGGGTTTAGAAGGGTTGAGTGCCTGAAGTCTGGTATCTATCGTCTATTATCTAACATCTATCGTCTAACATCTAAAAATCTACCTATTCGCGGTTTTCTGGGGGCTGAAAGCTATTATTTTCGTAAAAAAGCAATTAACTGGCGGGTGGCTAAGGCCCGGTGGCTAATGTCGTTTTTCACTGCAGCAGGCAAGGCAGCAAAGGTTTCTTCGTAGCCGTTGGGGATGAAAATGGGGTCGTAGCCAAAGCCTCCCGTGCCGTTTTTTTCGTAAGCAATACGACCGGTGACGATGCCTTCAAAAAGGTGTTCCTGCCCATTGTGCAACAGCGCAATTACTGTGCGAAACTGTGCCCGACGGTCGGTTGTACCTTGGAGTTGCTCCAGCACTAAATGCATATTTGCTTCGGGGTCGCGGGCCTCGCCTGCGTAGCGTGCAGTGATGACGCCGGGTGCGCCATTCAGCGCGGCTATTTCCAGCCCGGTATCTTCTGAAAAGCAATCAAAACCGTAATGCTCTTGCACATAACGGGCCTTTTGCAAAGCATTACCCTCCAGGGTGGCTTGCGTTTCGGGGAGTTCTTCGGTGCAGCCAATGTCTTGTAAACCGACAATTCTGAAAGCGCCATTCAGTATGGCATTGATTTCCTGGATTTTATGTGAGTTATTAGTAGCAAAAACTAATTGTGTCATCATTCGCCTATAATTTTTATACGGCGAAGATAGCGAGATTTGCGAAACGATGTATATGAAGCCAAACCCTATGGCCGGCGGGCCGAGTTTTCGCTGCGGGCCGGGGGCGTGTCGGCTGATTCTTCGGCAATAGAATCATCTGGTTTGTGCGCTACCAGCACAATATGGGGCGACAGGCCAGCGCGTCCGAAATGCCATACCTGCGTGTGCGGTAGGTCCGGATCGGCGGGAATCCCGGCGGGAATACGAACCGAGCGCGGCCAGCTCCAGATACGTTTTTTGGACACGGGCGTGCCATCTTCCAAGGCGATTTGTACCGAAGCCCAGAGGTAAATGCTCCAGATAACAAGAGCCGCACCAATGACGAGTAGCATGAGGATTTTGAACGCCGGTGAACTGAAAAATGCAAGGAGATTATCGAAATTCAGTTGGTTAAACGATTGCTCTACGTATTGTCCGGTGAAGGCAGGGCGAGCGGTTTGGGCGGCGACAGTGGCGGTAACCCACAATAATACTGCTGCGAAAAGGGACGCTTTTCTCATGGCGATTTAATTTTATCCTGGTGAAATTGAACCCCTTTTAATAACAGCGGTGTAATGAATATTTTGTTAAAGTTACAAAAAATAATGGAAAGTGCAAATTATAGTAGCTTAAACCCAAATATTTTTTTGATTTTAATACAATTAAAAGAATGTTTTGCAATTACTGGAGCTGAGGCTGCGTTGGTGGTTCGATGCGGCTATGGCCACCTTTAACGAAAGCTTAACACGCCAAGGCTTGGTTTTTTACAGTAAATTTAGTTTTTTCGTTGTTATAACAGTTAAAAGCAATGGCCCAGCTTTCAAAGTTTCTACTATTGTTTTCGGTACTACTGTTTTGGCAAGGTTGCGCTTCTGCACAGCAGGAAGAAAAGTCAAGCGCCTTACCTCCGCCCGCCAAGATGCTCGGTGCTATACCGGTCTATGACGAATTTGAGCACTTGGAGCCCCTTTTTCATTGGAAAAACGACACCACTTACGTCATCAATTTTTGGGCAACCTGGTGCAAACCTTGTGTCGAGGAGCTGCCTTATTTCGAGCAATTGCACAAAAATTTAGAAGGTGAGAAAGTAAAAGTGGTGCTCATCAGCCTTGATTTTCCACGCCAATTGGAAACAAAACTGCTGCCTTTTGTAGAAAAAAATCAACTCCGCTCGGAAGTAATCGCCTTAGTGGATATTCAGTTTAACAACTGGATTGACCGCGTCAGCCCGGAGTGGAACGGTGCCATCCCAGTAACGATGGTGTACAATGCCCAAAAACGCCATTTCTACGGCGAACAATTCCCCAGCTACGAATACCTCGAAAAATTAGTGAAAGCTTTTCTGTAGGCATTAGCTGGAGCCGCGCTGCTTTGAGCAGCCGACAAGACTTTATGCAGCGCAAGTGCCTCCGGAACCCCCATTGCGGATAGTTCAATTTTTCTAAAACCATAAAACATTGATTCATTATGAAGAAATTAATTTTAATAGCTGCGCTGCTTGCCGTTGCTGTATCGGTATGGATTGCCGCTACCAATGCCAATACGACCGCCACGGTTGAAACCACGGCTGCTGCGGTAGCCGAGTTGCCAGGACTGAAAGTAGGCGACAAAGCGCCCGATTTCAAGCTGAAAAACATTGATGGGACTATGGTATCGCTGGCCGATTACAAAGATGCGAAAGGCTACATTGTTATTTTTACTTGCAATACCTGCCCTTATGCAGTGGCTTACGAAGACCGCATCCAGGCGCTACACGCAAAGTACTCGCAGAAAGGCTACCCGGTGGTGGCTATCCAGCCCAACGACCCGGAAGTGCAGCCCGGCGATGCCTTAGATAAAATGAAGCAGCGCGCCGAAGAGAAAGGCTTTACCTTTGCTTATCTGCTCGACGAAGGGCAGAAAATTTACCCGGTTTATGGTGCCAGCCGCACGCCAGAGGTGTATCTGCTCGATACCGACCTGACGGTGCGCTACACAGGCGCTATTGACGATAACTACCAAGACGCCGAAGCCGTAAAGGTAAACTACGTAAAAGCAGCCATCAAAGCGATGGAAGCAGGCCAGCAGCCCGATCCAAGCTTTACTAAAGCAATTGGTTGCACCATCAAAACGAAGAAGAAGTAAGTTCGGTTATTACCTTATGATATAAAAAGCGTCAGGTTATTATACCCTGGCGCTTTTTTGTTTTGGATGGGGTGTTTTTTACCAGCTAATACCGATTTCAATTGAACGCGATGTGTTTGTTTGTGTTTAAAATTCTGATTTTCAACACTTTAAAAATAAAAAATCGGACTTCGTAAACCGTAAATAGTATAATTGTAGAGATGCAACCATCAAATTCCTTTTAAAGTTGCTTGGAATACCATTTTGAAATGTAAATATCCTGATTGGTACTTCGGCTAATTTTATTACAATATTGGCAGCTAAAACGTGCCGATACGCGCATGGAACCTTCTTTTTGCTATCTTTGTTATAAATTTTGATTGTCATTATGTTTAACTTGACTTAATATTTCACCAATGACCTTCGAAGCCATAGACATTCAACAGACCAACGGCGCTCAAATCCTTCGCATACCGGAGCGCATGAAGATTGCCGATGATAAAGTGTATCTGCGCAAGCTCGGCAATACGCTATATGTCATTCCTTTTCACAATCCTTGGCAGAGCCTTTTTGAAAGTTTGGATAATTTTACCCCCGATTTTATGGAAGACCGCAACCAACCTGCTCCGCAAGACCGTGAATCGCTCGACTAAATGGAATACCTGCTCGATACCAACACCTGCATTTACATCATTAAGAAGAAGCCCATTGAAGTGCTGGAACGCTTTCAAATTATCAACAAAATTGAAGACTATCGCCTTGAAAAGAAATTACGTAGTCATTGATACCAATATGTTGATCGCATCCAGTTATTGGGCAAAGTGGCAATCCCTTCTTCCGCTGGCCGTGAAAATTTCCAACCCCGATACGCATCGTAAACGAAATTTCTCTATTTTGCTCGCCTGTTGCGATAAGCGCAGTTTTGGCATGTATTTTAATCATCATTACGACCATTCGCAAGGCAGGTACATGATTTTACAGTAGTTGCAAAACGGTTCAGGAGGCTGTCCTTGTGTTTTGGTATAAACAGGAAATTGGTCACCATGAAAAAACTTGCCTTGCATTGGCAAATCTTGCTGGGTATGCTCGCGGGCGTACTGTTTGGTATCCTTGCGACCCAGCTTGGCTGGAAGCAGCTGGTAGTGGATTGGGTGAAGCCCTTCGGCACTATTTTTATCAATTTGCTGAAGCTTATCGCGTTGCCGCTGATTGTGGCTTCTTTGATAAAGGGCGTTTCCGATTTGCAGGACATTTCAAAATTATCCAAAATTGGCGGCCGCACAATCGGTATTTATTTACTTACCACGGCCTTTGCGGTGTTGCTGGGCTTATTATTAGTAAATGTATTAAAACCTGGCAAGCTTATCAATGCAGAAACCCGCGAACAACTCATGGCTTCGTACGGGAGCGACGCGGCTGCCCGCATTGCGCTGGCCGAGGCGCAGAAAGGCAAGGGGCCCCTGCAGGCGCTGGTGGACATTGTACCCGACAATATTTTCGGCGCCGCTACCAGCAACGGCAACATGCTGCAGGTTATCTTTTTTGTGCTGTTTTTTGGTATCGGATTGATACTCATTCCGGCGGATAAGTCAAAACCAGTGCGCGATTTTTTCGACGGTTTGAACGAAGTCATCCTCAAAATGATTGATATGATTATGCTGGCGGCTCCTTACGGGGTGTTTGCACTGCTGGCAGCTTTGGTGGTAGAGTCTCCGAGTGTGGATTTGTTTCGGGCGCTGCTGGGCTACTCGGTTTGTGTGCTGATTGGTTTGTCTATACTGGTATTTGTGTTTTATCCGACCATCGTGCGTATTTTTACGGGCAAATCGTATCGCTTTTTTATGCGGGGCATGGCTCCGGCCCAATTGGTGGCTTTTTCAACCAGTTCGAGCGCAGCGACGTTACCTGTTACGATGGAGCGAGTGCAAGAGCATCTTGGCGTGGAAGAAGAAGTGGCCAGCTTCGTACTACCCGTAGGCGCTACGGTGAATATGGACGGCACGGGTCTGTACCAAGCCATGGCGGCGGTATTTATTGCACAAACTTTTGGCATGGAATTGTCACTTACCGCCCAGTTGGGCATTATACTGACGGCCACGCTGGCCTCCATTGGTTCGGCGGCGGTGCCCAGTGCGGGTATGGTCATGTTGGTCATAGTGTTGGGGCAGGCAGGCATTCCGGAAGCGGGGCTGGCCCTGATTTTTGCGGTGGATCGTCCGTTGGATATGTGTCGTACGATTGCCAATGTCACCAGCGACGCGGCCGTATCCATGATTGTAGCCAGTAGCATGGGCAAACTCGGTGCGCCAAAGGTACGGGAGCTGGACGATTTTTATCCGAAAGAATGAGAAAGGGAAGATGGGTTAATAGGGTGTAGATGGGTTGAAAGGTTGAAAGGTTGAGGATATAACGCCTACTGACTGTGCGGCGAACAGCAAATAGCAAACAGCGAACAGTGTCCCATTCTGAAATCTGGCATCTAACATCTATCGTCTATAATCTAATATCTACCTGTTCGCGATTTAAAAAGCTTGAATGATATAAACTGTTTATCAAAACAATTACATTATAATAAATGACAACTACAACCCTCGGTATTGGTTCGCGCGTGAAGCATCCGGCCTACGGCGACGGGGTCGTCATCCGGCTGCACAAGGCGGCGTATGAAGTATGTTTTATGCTCTATGGCATCAAGCAGGTGGGCAGAGATTATGACAAATGGGAGGTCATAGAAGCTATTCCGGCTGATGAAGGCGTCACTTTCAGCGAAGCGGAAAAATCACTTATCAAGATTTTGCGCAACTTCTCCGACATCTCGGAAGAGGTGCCCCTCGGCGATCGTTGGGTGGGCGGCGTGCTTATTTTTAAGCCAAATGACGATAATTTGAAAGAAAAAGAGCTGCCAATTGAAACTTTTTTCCATAAAATCGTAATGGTACGTGACCGCTTGCGCGTGATGGAGCAGCGCATCAACGCCAGCAATAAACTGACCGATGAAGACAAAATAAACCTCCAGCAGTATCTGACGCGCATTTATGGCAGCTTGACTACGTTTAATGTGCTATTCAAATACAAGGAGCATCAGTTTGTAGGCGAGAAAGGCGGCGGTGAATGAATTAGGTGATGGGTGATGGTAAATAGGTGATGGGTGATGGTGATAGTAAATGGGGATGGTAAATAATAAACATGATGTCAATATTCAATATTTCAAAATCATTAATTATTTTATTTTTGGTCATGAGCGTGGCTCTGTCTGGTTGTTTTGTAGCTGAAAACCCTTACAGTGGCTTGGCTCCGGGCTATTGGCGGGCGGTACTTACACTCGATGCGGCAGCGGCTTCGGCGGCGCAGGGTGGGGGAGCTGTGGACGATATTCCCAATCGGATTGATGCGATTAATACCGGCGAATTGCCTTTCAATTTTGAAGTAAAGTATGATGATGCGGCAACATTTTACATAGAAATTATCAATGGTAAGGAGCGCATCCGGGTGGACGATATTGCTATTGGTTTTAATAAGCGTATTGCCAAGGACACCATTTTGATTAATTTTCCGGTGTTTGATTCTTATATCCGGGGTGTTTATTATGAAAATATCATAGAAGGTGAATGGGTAGTAAATAATCGGGAAGGCGATTATCGGGTGCCGTTTGTGGCCCGGCAAGGGCTGGCGCACCGTTTTACTAAAATGCGTGATACCCCTGACGCTGACCTCAGCGGCCGCTGGGAAGTAGTTTTTGAAAATGATACGCCGGGTGCATATAATGCAGGGGGTGAATTTGCGCAGCAAGGTAATAATCTCACCGGCACTTTCCTTACCGAAACAGGCGATCATCGCTTCTTAGCGGGCACGGTGCAGGGCAGCAAGGTGTATCTTTCTGCGTTTGACGGCTCGCACGCTTTTCTGTACGAAGCTCGGATTCAGTCCGACGGAACTTTATTTGGCACTTTTTGGTCGGGCACGCATTACAAAACGACTTGGACGGCCCGACGCAACACCGAATTTACGCTGGGCGATGCCGATTCGCTCACTTTCCTGAAGCCAGGCTTCGACCGGTTCGATTTTGCCTTTCCTAATGCGGATGAACAAATCATTGCGCTCGGCGACCCACGCTACGAAGGCAAGGTCAAAATTGTTCAAATACTGGGCACCTGGTGCCCCAACTGCCGCGACGAAACAGAATTTTTATTGGATTACCTGCGGAAAAATCGGCACGAGGATTTGGCAGTAATCGGGCTGGCTTTTGAACGTCACCGCGACCCGGAACGCGCCCGCAGCGCCATTCGGAAGTACCGGGAGCATTTTGGTATGGATTACGAAATTCTACTTGCCGGGCATTCCGACAAGGACAAAGCCAGTGAGGCATTGCCCATGCTCAACCGGGTGCTTTCCTACCCGACTATGATATTCCTCGACCGGCAGAATAATGTTCGGCGTATTCATACCGGATTTTCGGGGCCGGCCACCAGCGCTTACGAGCCTTTCAGACGCGATTTTGAAAGTTTTATACAAAAATTGCTGGCAGAGGCGTTGTAATTGTTTAATTTTGAGCACTTAGCGACTAAATAGGTAAATAAATATCATCAAACATTCCCAAAACAAAAAATTGTAAAACCTACACATGAAAAGTATAGCCCTGGGGTATTGCCTCGACAACATCAAGACCGCCGAAGAAATCGAACGACAACTGAGCCGCGCCTCTTACGCCTTCGACCACCTGTATTGCAAACGCACTACGAATGAAGAATCGCTCAGCGCCCGCTTGCGTGCTCGGCGCGGACTTATTTTGCTGATTATCAGCGATAATTTTCTGAAATCTGCCCAGTGCATGAGCGGAGGATTGAAACTGCTGCAAGACCGTGGGAATGATATTTTGACCGTCATTGTGGACGGACAGAGCAAGGACGACCAGACCGGCGCAATCAGAACGACGCCGACACAATTCGACCGCGTGAGCGACATTATCAAATACATCAATTACTGGCAGGACCAATACCTCGATTTGCGTAAGCAAAAGCGGCAAATGCAGGACGAATCGGATGAAGAAAAATTTAACCAACACCTGCGGGTGATGCGCGATATTTCCGGAGAAATTGGCGAGTTTCTGCGCACTTTACGCAATATGGAATTTGTAGAATACCCGGAATTCGTCGCCAACGGCTTTGAGCGGTTTTTCCGTTTTGCACAAGATGATGGCGGTTGGCGCAATTTCAGAGAGCTGCCAAACTTGGTGTCTTTTGAAGCGCCTTCGCCCGTTAGCAAGCCCGCACCTAAACCCGTCGAGGAACCGGAAACGATCATGTCACCCACACCGGAACCAGAAACTGCTCCGGAAAATTCTGCCAATGGCCAGCCAACGATTGAGGAAGAAGAGACAAACCCCGCACCTGAGCCGGTGATGGGCGGTATCGAATTTGAACCGACAGAAATGCCACCAGAACCAGAACCAGAGCTTGAGCCAGCGCCAGAAATACAGGAAGTGGACGAGACACAAATTCAGGGCTGGATAGAAGCAGCCAATGATGCCGCCGCAGCCGGCGACGCAGGCCAAGCGCTCGAAGCTATGGCCAATTATCTGTCGCTGGCACCGGGCAATTTCCATTTGCACTACGCTTATGCGGCTTTGCTGGCGCAATACACCGATAATCTAAACGAGAGCATCAATCAGCTTGATACAGCCTTAGAAATCAATCCGGAGAGTGAAGAAGCGCTGCTGCTGATGGGACAATTGGCAGAGCTGAAGGGCGATTTCTTGCTGGCAAAAAATTCCTACGAAAAACTCATAGACCTCAACGACGAGCATGCGGAAGCTTTGTATCGTTTGGGAATGGTCGTCTCGGCGCAATTTCCCGGCCAGATTGAGCAGGCGGCGCGGTATTTCAAAAAAGCGGCTAAATACGACGAGCAGAATCTGGATGCGCTATATCGCTACGCTGGCTTGTTGGCTGAGCCATTAGACAAACCCCGCAAAGCGATTAAATATTTTACCCGGCTGCTACAGTCAGATCCCGGTCATCTTTTTGCTAATTATGATTTGGCGACCCTGTACCATCGTATGGGCGACCGCGAAACGGCCCGCGAGTATTACCTGCGTGCGGTGAAGATCAACCCGGAATTGAAAACGCCAGAAAATGATCAGGCTTTTGCCTACAAAGTTACCGCTACGCCGCCGGTCAGCACCGAGATGTCGGTGGCGCATGATACCATCGAAGCCTTGAAGCAGAGCATTCGCCAATTGGAAGAAATGCTCCACGCGCAGGAGGCAGAGGCTGCTCGGCAGGCCGCCCTTCCGGTTTCCGAACCTGCACTGCTCCCCGGCGCAGGCAAGACAGTGCTCATCACCGGAGCTACTTCCGGCATTGGGCGGGCTACGGCTATGTTGCTGGCGGAGCAGGGTTTCCGTCTTATACTTACGGGTCGCCGCAAAGATCGGCTGGAAGCACTTGAGGCTACGCTTGCGGAGCAACACGCTGCTACGGTAAAAACCGTTGAATTGGACGTGCGCAATGTCAAAGCAGTAGAAAAAGCAATTGAGCGACTGGACGAAAACTGGCAGGCGATTGACGTACTTATCAACAATGCCGGCAAGGCCAAAGGGCTGCACCTGATTCATGAAGGGCATTTAGAGCACTGGGAAGAAATGATTGATACCAATTTGAAAGGTTTGCTGTACATGACGCGCATGGTTGCGCCGCTCATGGTGAAACGCGGCAGTGGGCACATTCTAAATATCAGCTCTACGGCAGGCAAGGAAGTGTATCCAAAGGGCAATGTGTATTGCGCTACGAAATTTGCGGTAGAAGCACTGACCAAAGCCATGCGGCTCGATTTGCATCCCTATCATATCCGCGTGAGCCAAGTAGCCCCCGGGCACGTAGAAGAAACAGAATTTGCGCTCGTCCGTTTTGATGGCGATACCGAAAAAGCTAAAATTTACGAAGATTTCAAGCCAATTAATGCGCAGGATGTAGCGGAAGCAATCCTATGGGCAATCACGCGGCCGCCGCACGTCAATGTGCAGGATATTCTGCTGATGGGCACCCAACAGGCTGGCGCCACGACGATACACCGCAGCGGCCGTCATGTGTTCGAGGAAGAAGAATAGATAGAACTTTGTTCGTTCATATTTCATCTTCGTTTTCAAACGATATCAGCTCTAACTCCCGCAGGGCTAATAGCAAATTGCGCCAAGCAAGGTACCAGGTCTTGTTTATCGTCAATTGCTCTGCTAAGGCCACCGCGTTTCGGTGGGGCTGATGCGTTTGGTCGGCGGTTAGTTGATGTTGCCACGACTTTTCCTCATGGCTGAGTATGGTTTTTAGCGCCGGGTAAGTTTCGGTTGCGGGCTTATTGGCTTGCAAAAATGTTGTTAATTGGCTATAAACCCTTTCCTGCCGAGCCGCGAGCACTTTGCGCAGCGTACCTGCCTCTATTTCGGTTCGTTCCCAATGGTACAGATCCTGCCCCAAGTCTTTCATCCATTTAGCAGAAAAAAGCGCCATTCTGGCTGCAAACAAAGAGCGGTTAATCAGTTCGCTTTGCGCCTCGCTCAATGATTGTTCTTGCAGGGTTTCGGCGTAGGCGTGCATGGCTTTACTGACGTTTTTCAGCGCCTCATACAAGCCTTCCGGTGTGTGTGCCTCCGGGGGCGAAAAATCCTGTACCCCAGCCACCGGCGAATAGGGTAGCGTTTTTAATTCCAGCACATGATTGTGATAGCGCAGTACCCCAAAAAGCAAGGTCCATGCTTCTTTGCGCAGGGCCTCTGCTGCTGCGGTGCTTACCGTGGGCGGGGTTTTTGAGATAAATAAGGTTTCGCGTCCGGGCTTGTCAGGATAGATACGCACCACCCAACGCCCTAATAGCCCCGTGAAAGGCAGAAAAATTAGCACGCCCATCAGATTGAAAAGCGTATGGAAGATGGCTAAGGCCGTCACGGGATCGGCGGCCACATTGATCATCCGGCTGATGAGATACAGCAAAAAGGGTAGTGAGAGCAGCGCCAGCACTCCAGTGATCCAGTTGAAAAGAACATGACTGAGCGCCACGCGTTTTTTAATGGAAGAGCCGCCCAGCGCGCCCAGCATGACCGTCATAGTAGTGCCGATATTCGCGCCGATAACAAATATGGACGCTGCCGTCAGACCCGCCATTCCGGCATTGACTGCTGCTAATATAATGGCCAAAGACGCTGAACTTGACTGCGTAATCGCTGTAAAAACAAAGCCAAATACAATAAATAGCAAAGGATGCAACCCGGCAAACTGCTCGGTGCCCACGCTGTCCATGTATCCAGAAACGGCTACTTTCATGTATTCCAAACCCATGAACAAAAAGCCGAAACCAGTCAGCAAACGACTAATGGCGGCGTAGCGCGGTTTTTTACCAAAAAAAATAAGCCCCAAACCGCCCAGCCCAATGAAGGGCATAGCAAAAGCTTCAATGTTGACCTTGAAGCCTACCGTAGCTACGATCCACGCCGTGAAGGTGGTGCCCAAATTAGAACCCAAAATGACCCCAATAGCGTTGCTCATGGCCAGCACTCCTGCTCCCGCGAAGGCTAATACCATAAGCGATACCGCTGAGCTGCTTTGCAATACCGCCGTGGCCACTGTGCCCGTTAGTACTGCTTTTATCCGATGGTTGGTGAATTGCTGGAGCAAACGCTGAAATGCCCGCCCCGATAATATCTGAATACCTTCTTCCAGCAAGAACATGCCGAACAGAAAAATACCCAACCCTGCCAGCAGACGCCAGATGTCAAAGCCTTCTAAAGGAAAAAGCTCCATACATGCACTTTTATAACCACGAATGGATCATGGACTACCAAAGACGCAAAAATACACATTTTGTTATTATACCGGTTGTAATAAAAAATGCGGATTTTTATTCAGCAATCATTTACCTTTCGAGTGTATAATACCGCCTTAAACCACAAAAATGTAAAACCGCGAACCGCCAATAGCGAACTGCCAATAGCAAACTGCGAACCGCGAGCAACGCTCTTTCATCCTAATTTCAGGGAACTTTTTGTTTGAAAAATGTGTAGTATAATTTAGGCGCAAACCGCGAACCATAAAAACAACAAGCTATGAAAACCATTTTATTATCTACTTTGACGGCTCTGCTGGTGCTGATAACCAGCGCTGGCTTGCCTGCATTACCTACGCAGATGCTGCCTGAGGAAGTGCAACCTATTCCTACCTTGCCTATCCGTCCGGTGCAGTACGAGGGGCGCTTCTCGCTGGTGGATGCAGTCATTCCGGGCACATTCATCAATGCCGGTCGGCTGCATGTGCTGGAAATGCTCATTGGGCAGGTGCCCGGCGTCTGGATTACCGGTACGCCTTTTTACTACCGAGTGCGCGTGCGTGGTGCCTTGCAACCGCCCATCGTCGTTATTGATAATTTTCCTTTTTACAACCTTGATGACGATCGCTTTAATGACTTGCTTCTAACCATATTGCCTCAGGATGTACAACGTATTGAAGTGATTAAAAACATTGCAGGTGCGTCCCTTTATGGGCCAGGTGCGGGCAATGGCGTCATCCGCATTTTTACCAAACGCGGCGGCGATGACGAGGATATGAGATAAATGCAGGTAAGTAATGGGACATTGTTACTTGTTAGCTTAAAAAGGTTGATGGGCTGATGGGAAAAATGGGGGAATAGGGTTAGAAGGTTTAGAGGGACAGTGTCCCCCTATTGTCCCATTCCCCCCTTTTTCGGCCCTGTCCCATTACCTACCTTTTGTAATCCGGTTGGTCAAACCAGACCGGCGCGGGATCGTCGGGCCAGCCATTATAATTGACCGTGATTTCCGTGCCCGGCTCGATATCTTTTACACTGTAAAAATCAATGGTATTGTCATCTAAATCGAGGATGTACTCGGCGTTGGCATCGTAAGCATGATTGTACAAAGAGCCAAAGCCCAGCGCAATGGCGCATTGTTTTTCGTCTTCGCCCCACAGAAAGTAATAATCGTGCAAATCGGTTTGGTGAATAATGGGGAGTTCTTCCTCCGGTAGTATAATCACCGGACAAATTTCGATGAGTGCTCCGGCCGGAATAAACTCGGAAGTGAACACGCCGCGCCCGCCTAAAGGGCTGGCAGCGAAGAAGATATGTGGTAAGCGTTGCAAGCGATTGGAAAGGTTGAGAGGGGATTGAGTTTAGACGAAAATTTTTCCTTGGAGATAGGTCACGGCTCCGCCGCTGATTTCGGTGCGCTCACCAGACAGTTTCAAACGCAACTCGCCGCCGCGCCTTGAAAGCTGTCGGGCGGTTAGTTCGTTTTTTCCGAGGCGTTGGGCCCAGTAGGGCGTGAGGGTGGTATGCGCCGAGCCGGTGACGGGGTCTTCGTCCACGCCGGTTTGCGGAAAAAAACAGCGGGACACAAAGTCCACCTCCGTACCGGGGGCAGTCACCAAAGTGCCGCGTCCGCCAGCTGCTGCAATGCCTCGAAAATCAGGTTGCAGGGCTTCGAGTTGCGCCTGCGATCCGAGCACCACGAGCCAGTCTTCGCGGCCGCGCCATACTTCTACTGGGGCTACATTGAGGGCAGCAGCTAAGGCCGGGTGCGCGTCTATTGGGGTGAGGGTATCGGTTGGGAAATTCAAGGTGTATTGCCCTTCGCGTTGTGTGACGGTCAGCAAACCGCTTTTGGATTGAAAAGCAAGCTGTGGCTTGGCATAGCCAAGATGCGCGTACAATACGTGGGCCGCCGCCACCGTCGCGTGCCCGCAAAGATTGACCTCCACGGTAGGCGTGAACCAGCGCAGCCGCCAGCCATCGCCCTCCGGCACGAAAAAAGCCGTTTCCGCGAGGTTGTTTTCCTGGGCAATATCTTGCATCAGGGCATCGGGCAGCCATGTTTCGAGCGGCACTACCGCTGCGGGGTTCCCTCTGAAGCGCTGATTGGCAAAGGCGTCCACTTGATAAATGCTCAGTTCCATGATGATGAGGTTTTGCAGCGGCTATGGCCCACCGGTTTATTCCACCAATAGCAGATATTTATTCTTCTTGCCGTTTTCTACCATTAAATACTTGCCGTGCAATAATGCTTCGTGATTGATGGCAGCGTCGGGGCTACTGATTTTTTCCTTGTTCAAACTGATGGCATTACCTTGAATGGCGCGTCGGGCCTCGCTTTTGGAAGCGACAATCGGCGTATGCTCCGCTAATAAATCCACTATATTCAAGCCATTTTCTACTGCTGTTTTAGGCATTGTAAAGCCCGGAATTTCCTGCGCCACGGTAGCCAGTTCGTCCATGCTGAGCGCCCGTAGGCTCGCTTGGTCTGCATTTTTGCCAAACAGCAACTCCGACACGCGCAGCACCGATTCGTAGGCTGCCTGCGAATGGATACGAATGGTCAACTCCTCGGCCAGCAAGCGTTTGCGCTCGCGCGGGTTGTCGGCGTGTGTTTGTTCTAAGGCTTCGACTTCTTCTTTCGATCTTAATGTAAAATAGCGCATAAATTTTGGAATATCGGCATCATCGGCATTAATCCAGAACTGGTAAAATTTGTACGGCGAGGTCATCTTCGGATCCAGCCAAATATTGCCTTCCGTAGACTTGCCAAACTTCGTACCGTCGGCTTTCGTGAGCAATGGCGTGGTGGCTGCATAGGCCTTGGCACCCAAATTGCGCCTAATAAACTCCGTGCCGGAAGTGATATTCCCCCACTGGTCGGAGCCGCCCATTTGCAAAATGCAATTATGCTTTTGAAACAACACCTGAAAATCATAAGCCTGCAACAACTGGTAGCTAAATTCTGTAAAGGAAAGCCCCGATTCGAGACGGTTTTTTACAGAATCCTTGCTCATCATATAATTGACAGTCAGGGTTTTACCCACGTCGCGTAGGAAATCCAGCACATTCATATTGCGATAAAAATCGATATTATTAACAAATGCCGCGCGGTTGTCGCCATGATTAAAATCGAGGAATTTATAAAACTGCTGCTGTTGAAATTCGAGGTTGCGATCCAATTCATCATAACTTTTCAGCTCACGCTCCTTGTCTTTACCGGAGGGGTCGCCGATGCGCCCGGTAGCTCCGCCCATGAGCACGATAGGCTTGTGCCCCGACAATTGAAAGAGCTTCAGAATCATAATTTGCACATAATTGCCGATAGTCAGCGAAGGTGCCGTAGGGTCAAAGCCGATATAAGCCGTAACCGTGCCCTGCCGCAGGGCCTCGTCCAAACCCGGCGTACTGTCTTGCAACATACCGCGCCACTGTAGTTCTTCCAGAAAATTCATCATGCTGTAATCATTGAAAATTTACCATTCGCTGCTTACTCGTACGGCGGCGTCGCAAAGAACGCCACAGCTAAAGCGCTGCAAAAATAGGATTTCGGCGCAGAAATTGCAATCATAATTTTTAAATGGCGTAGAAACACAGCCAGACCGGTGCAAGTTCCGCTTTGTTGTGTAAATTTGCGACCAATGAATTTCTCCTACTTCATAGCACGACGCGTGGCCCGGAGCGGACAGCAGTCTTTCTCCCGTCTGATTATACGCATTGCCGTCATCGCGGTAGCGCTGAGCGTAGCAGTGATGATTGCAACCAATGCCTTAGTGGCGGGTTTCAAAAAAGAAATCAGCAGCAAGATTTTTGGCTTCTGGGGTCATATTCATATTACCGACACCGATATCAGCACCTCGCTGCTGGAAGCCTATCCAATCAAAACGCAGCAACCGTTTTATCCGGATGCTACGGATATCAAAGAGATAGAATATTACGAAACGCGGCGCTTCTTGGGCTGGGAGCAGGAGCGGCTCACGCGCACCAAAGGCGGCATCCGGCACATTCAGACTTTTGCCGTCAAGCCCGGCATTATCAAGGCGCGCTCCGATATTGAAGGCATTCTGCTCAAAGGCGTCGGGCAGGATTTCGACTGGCAATTCATGGAGCAGTATTTGGTTAAGGGCCAACGCATAGCGCTACCCGACACCGCCATGTCTTCGGATATTTTAATTTCGCAACAAACCGCCAGCCGCTTGCGCATTGACACCGGAGACAGTTTTATCGTGCATTTTATTCAAAAAGGCGACCAATTGAAACGGCGCTTTACGGTGAGTGGCATTTACAAAACGGGCTTGGAAGAGTACGATAAGGTGTTTGCACTGGTGGACATCCGTCAGGTGCAGCGTTTGCTGGGCTGGGAAGCCGACGAAGTGGGCGGTTTTGAGGTTTTTTTGGATGATTTGGCAGACCTGCCCGTGCTGACTGAGTATTTATATTATGAAAAATTGCCCAACAACCTCTACGCCGAAACCATCCGCGAAAAACTGCCCGAAATCTTTGAATGGCTCGAATTGCAAAACATCAACGAAGTAGTGATTCTCAGCCTAATGATTGTTGTCGCTATTATTAATATGATTACAGCACTGCTCATTCTTATCCTCGAGCGCACCAATATGGTCGGTACACTCAAGGCACTGGGCGGCACCAACTGGGCGATTCGCAAGGTGTTTTTATATTATGCAGCTTACATCGTGCTGGTTGGCTTGTTTTGGGGCAATCTGATGGGCATCGGGCTGTGCCTTATGCAGGAGCAATTTGGCTTGATTCGGCTGTCGGAGGAAAATTATTACCTGACGGTGGCGCCCATACAATTACAATGGTGGAGCATCCTTATTATTAATGTCGGTACCTTGATTATTACACTTGTTTTTCTGATTTTACCCTCTTATTTAGTCAGTAGTATCAGCCCAGTAAAGGCAATTCGATTTAATTAAACAAAATGTAAGAATAAGAAAAATGCCAGAGCAGAGCACCTGCGCCTCTTTTTTAACCCGCATTTTTACACGGCACTAAAATTCAAATGTATGCGAATACTTATGTCTATCGCTTTGTTATTCATTGGATTGTATGGATATGCGCAAACTACGCCAGCACTACTCGCCCAGCAACAACTCGATGCCTACAACGCTCGTGACATTGAGGCTTTCCTTGCGCCTTACAGCGAAGAGGTGGAAATTTATAATTTTCCGAATGCGTTATTATATAAAGGCAAGGCTACCATGCGTGTTAATTACGCTACTATGTTTGATAATACGCCGGATTTACATTGCCATTTAGTCAATCGTATCATATTAGGCAATACGGTTATAGATCAAGAGCGCGTGGAAGGTTTTTCAGGCGGACAAATTATAGAAGCAATTGCTATTTACAAGATTAAAGACGATAAAATTGTACAAGTGTATTTTATTAGAAAATAATGAAGCTCAATAAAAAAATATTTTTCCAATCACCTCACTTGCAGTTGATTGTGTCGCTCGTTTTCGGGGCAATAGCATGGGCAACGATCTGGTATAAAGCCATTGTTATACCCATCACACATGATGAACTGGCGACCATTATTCATTACTATCGTTTTTCGGCATGGGAAATTATGATGTACCCTGACCCCTGGCCGAGCAATCATATTTTGAATACGCTACTCACAAAATTGAGTATGAACCTTTTCGGTATGGAGCAATGGGCTGCCCGCCTGCCCAATGTGTTGTCACTTCTTTTGTATTTTTATGCTGCTTGGCATATTTGCCGACAGCTTTTTAATGATAATAATCTGCTGTTTCTCAGTACTTTATCTTGGTTTTTATTTAATCCTTTCCTACTGGATTTCTTTTCCCTTTGCCGGGGCTATGGTCTGTCCAATGCGCTTATGTTATTGTCCGCCATGCACTGTCTTGAGGGGTTTATGCAGCAACGCGAACGCGCTGTCTGGCTGGGTTTTGCTTTTGGTTTATTAGCATCGTATGCCAATTTTACCTTGCTCATTTTCTGGTGCGCAGTGAATGGCGTAGCAGCACTTTTTTTCTGGCATATTTATTTACGCACAGCGGCGCTGGCCACCTTATTACGCAGTATTGGTATATTGGCAATAATAGATGTCGCTTATTTAGCGCTTATTATAACGCCGATTCGTAAAATGCAGCATACCAATCAGTTCGTGTATTGGCAATCGAATGGTTTTTTCCGCGATACGATTGTAAGTTTAGTCGAAAATACACGCTACGGAGCAAAAATAATTGATTTGCCGCATGATTATTATGCAATGCTGACCGTGCTATTGTTTTTTACAGCAGGCGCTTACATGATGTATCATTGGGGGCGACATGGCTGGCACGAAGTAGTAAAGCAGCCCATTTTTATTACCTTTACGGTATTAGCTTTGATGGTTTTTGTAAATATTATGCAGACCATTATACTAAAAACGCCCAATCTTACTACGCGTACGGCCCTCGGCTTTTATCCGCTTTTTATATTATTAATGAGTAGCATGTTATATATTTTTTATGCAGCCCGACCACGTTTAGTGATGTGGATTAGTGTGGTGTTGTTATTGCTAAATATCTGGCATTTTCAGCGTACATTCACGCCCGACCGCACCCGCGAGTGGTGGTACGACGCCAATACTTTTCAGGTACTGGATGCCCTGAAGTCTGAGCGCACGGACGAGAACACCCCTGTTTCATTGCAAACCGGCTGGCATTTTCATCGCTCGTTCGATTTTTATGTGCAAACTGGAAAAGCATCTTGGTTGGATTTGCAGGAATATAATAAAGACATCGAGCCGGAGGCAGCAGCGCAGTTTTATTATGTATTTGATTCGGATTATCCGCTTTTACAAGAAAACTATGATGTATTTAGGAAGTTTGATGGCGGTTCTCGACTATTACTACGAAGAAAAAGCGAAGTGGAATAATAAAAAAAGCCTGAATTTTAGTACACTATTTCAGCTGTCAGCTATTTTGAATATTAGCTAATCATCGCCGTTCAACTCTTACCCTTTTTATAATAAAAATGATAAACTTAATTGCGTTTAATTGTTTGATTTACCCTGTTTTAAGATGTTTGGCATAGAATATCCGACATTTAATACCAATGTAACAGTGATCTGGCTATGAGTGAACGGCGAACTGGATTGATAGTCAAATAATTGCAAAACCACGAATACATCACAACTCATCGAAATTGGTATAAAATCATATTGAGTAATTATACATAATTATTTCAATGTAAAAATACACAAGTAACTAATTATCAGAAGTTAAAACACTATCTCAATTAACAAATGACAATGTCCCATTATGTATAATAAAAAAATTGCTTCTATCCCGACAAAAGAGCTACGCTAAAGATAGGGTATATACGCTTGTTGAGATAGAAAACAGGGTGGAATTTAGTGCTTGCATAAATAGTCAAAACCTTTGCGGGATGGGCCAAATCTAATAGAGACAAGGGGCTTAATTTTGTGCTTATAATATTTATTTTCATTCATTTAAAACAATATCATCGTGAGAGCTTTTCATTTATTTCCAATGACTTTATTACTCGTAATTGCACAAATGGCATACGCACAGGCGCCCTGGCAACAAAAGCAAACGGAACTAAGCATAGGCGTTTCGATACCTTTTTTGTACAGCGGTACGGAATTATTACAAGCGCAAGCATTACGCGCTGCCGGCCAGAGTTATTATCAAAATCCGGAAGGCATGCGGCGCAGCGTCGGCAACTACCCGAATCAAATTGGCAGTTTGCTGCAAATGGGCTACTATTTACCTACTAAAATACCTGGGCTGATGCTGGGTACTAAGGTAAATGTGGCGCTCACCGGCTCACAACCTGCACAGGGAGGCTACGAGGAAGGGTATTTTTTCAATTATTTACAATTCAATGCCGTAGCTAAATATTATATCAATGCCGGTGAACGCTGGTTCGTGATGGCAGATGCCGGGCTGGCTTCGGTGCTCACCAAAAATCGGTTTTTAAATGCCGCCGGACAGCAGGAGTTTTTTCATCAGTTTGGCATTGGCGCGGGCGGTGGTTTGGGCTTCGGGCTTACTACGGCACCTTTCAAAAAAGAAAGTTTGCATTTAGAAATTAAGGCCTATTACCAGCAGATGAGCACCCGCGTGGAGGTGAATGGCATCGGCGACGATGCTTGGAATTTTGGCGCAGCCAATCTCATGATCGGCTTGCATTTTTAGCCTGAAATTCGGAAGGGCTAAGACCGGTCCATTTTTTAAATGTCCGTGAAAATACAGATACTTCAGCGAAGCCCAACAGGTAGGCAATTTCCGATTTGCTTGCCTGTTTTTCTTGTAAATATTGTATGGACAAATCTCTGCGCACTTCATTGAGCAGATGTTGAAAACTTGCCCCTTCTTCTTTTAGCAGGGCTTGCAATTTGCGGGTGCTCATCGTCAGGCGGGCCGATACTTCGCCAATGCTTGGCGCTTGGCCCTGCAGCAGTTCAAGGATAGTTTGCCTGACGCGCCAGGTGTAAGGTTGCTCTGCTGTGAATTTGGCGTACAGTTCCTTAACCTGCCGATTGAAAACCGCAAACAACTGAGGATTAGCCGCCAATACCGGTGCATCAAGCTCGCGGCGGTTATATAATAAATAGCTTTCTGAGCAATGGAAAGCTACGGGCACCGGGCTAAAAAAATGCGCGTAGGTATCATAATTAGTAGGGCGAGGATAGGAAAAACCTACCTCAAAAGGCATCACTTGCAAGGCAGAATTGGCGCGAATCCAATGGAAAGTAGCTGCCATCATCAAATCCATGGTGTGGCGCAGCTCCGCGTGCCAGTCGCTCCACATTATTACCTTGATGTAGGCCAGTTTGTCCCGCTCTTCAAATTCCATCCCCATGCTGTCGCCCATAATGCGCTGATAAGCTTGCATTTTCTGCCCCGCCACCCATAGCGAAGGTGCATTCATCATGGTATAACCAATCAGACTGGTAATCTGGATAGGCAGATTTTCCCCGCAGAGCAGTCCAATGTCAGGGCGGCCGGTTGCTTGTACAATCGCCCGCCAAACGGCCCGTTCCTGTGCTACGCCAATTCGGCGGTCGGGGTCTTCCAGTAGTGCCGGATCGAGCTTTGCAGCAGCTAATATTGCCTGCGGATCCGCGCCAAGGCGGGCCGCCATTTGCAAACGAAAGCGGATGAGCACAGCGGCCAAAGTGGGTTGATTATTCATAAAATGTTGTGTAGTAAATATTTTGTACGAAAAGGTGCCATTTGTTTGCAAGAAAAACAAGTCTTCCCGCCATTTTTTAGACGAGCGTGCGTTTATTATCGAGCAGCCGTTTTTTTCGACAATCAGCAGATTTGTACTTTTGCATCGGCAAATTCGCTATTTTTGCGCTTTAAAAAAGGCGGATGAGTGGAAAAGAACAGCCGCAGCTGCTATTTATTATTTGTTATCAAGTACTTTTGCAATTTTTAAAAAAAAGTAATAAATGCCTTGTTTTTTATATCATTTTTCGAGTGAATAATTTTAGTTAAAACATTGATTATCAATCGTTCGCATTGCGAAAAGCAAAAAGCAGGTAGCGAAATTATAAATTACCAATTATAAAATCAATATCATAATAATGTCTAAAGTACTTATTATTGGCGCGGGCGGTGTCGGGCGGGTAGTCGCCTACAAATGCGCACAACATCCGAATGTTTTTTCTGAAATTATGCTGGCCAGCCGCACCAAATCGAAGTGCGATGAAATAGCTGTCGCCGTAAAACGCGACTTGGGCCGCGATATTCAGACCGCTGCCGTGGACGCCGAAAACGTACCGGAATTAGTGCAATTGCTACGCGCTTTCCAGCCGAAAATGCTCATTCACGTGGCGCTGCCCTACCAAGACTTGACCATCATGGATGCTTGTCTCGAAGCAGGTGTACATTATTTAGATACCGCTAATTATGAACCCAAAGATGAAGCCAAATTTGAATATAAATGGCAATGGGCATATCAAGATCGCTTCCGCGAGGCGGGCTTGCTGGCGGTGCTGGGCTGCGGTTTCGACCCCGGCGTTACCAGTGTATTTACGGCGCACGCTGCTAAATATCATTTCGATGAAATGCATTATCTTGATATCGTAGATTGTAATGCGGGCGATCACGGCAAGGCTTTTGCTACTAATTTTAACCCGGAAATTAATATCCGCGAGGTGACCCAAAAAGGTAAATATTGGGAAAACGGGCAGTGGGTAGAAACCGAGCCGCATGCGATTAGCCAAATGCTGACCTACCCGGAAATCGGTCCGAAAAAATCCTACCTGATTTATCACGAAGAGCTGGAATCATTGGTCAAGAACTTCCCCACGCTCAAGCGGGCGCGCTTCTGGATGACCTTTGGCGATGAATACCTGACGCACCTGCGCGTGATTCAGAACATCGGGATGGCTGGCATCGAGCCGATTAATTATAAAGGCGTGGACATAGTGCCGCTCGAATTTTTGAAAGCAGTGCTGCCCAACCCCGGCGATCTCGGCGAAAACTACACTGGCTGGACGTCCATCGGCTGCCGCATTCGGGGTATCCAACATGGTAAAGAAAAAACATATTATATCTGGAATAACTGTAGCCATGAAGCGGCTTATAAAGAAACGGGTACCCAAGGCGTATCTTACACCACCGGCGTGCCTGCTATGATTGGTGCTATGATGATGCTCACGGGCGAATGGTCGGGCGCGGGCGTGTATAACGTAGAGCAGTTCAATCCTGATCCTTTCATGGAGAAACTAAATGAATGCGGTTTGCCCTGGCAAGAGGCGGAAAATATTGATCTGGAATTATGATGCGGTATTGGTGGTTTTTAGCCATCAACGAAAAGCCTTACTTTCTTGTTTGTAAAAACATCAATTGCTAAATGATAATTATTAAATGCTAAATATTCATAAAATTCCATCCCCGGCCTACGTTCTCGAGATGCGGCGGCTACGCGAAAACCTCGAATTGATACAAGGGGTACAATCGGCAGCTGGTGTTTCTATTATACTGGCACTCAAGGGATTCGCTATGTGGCGGGTCTTTCCGGTAGTGGGGCAGTATTTGCGAGGAGCTACCGCCAGTTCTTTGAGCGAAGCGCGACTTATTTACGAAGAAATGGGTGTAAAAGCGCATACTTATTCACCGGCTTATTTACCAGATGAGTTTGCCAATATTTTACCTTATAGCAGCCATATTACATTCAATTCCATTAATCAATACTTGCGATATAAAAATCAGGTAGCTGCTTTTCCTGAAAAAGTATCGCCCGGCATCCGCGTCAATCCGGAATATTCGGAAGTGGAAGTGGATTTGTACAACCCGGCCGCGCCTGGTTCGCGCCTCGGCGAGGTAGTGGATAATTTTGGCGGCGAGCTACCCGAAGGCGTCGAAGGGCTTCATTTTCACACGCTTTGCGAATCAAGTTCCTACGATCTGGAAAAGGTACTGAAGGCTTTTGAAAGTAAATTTGCTCTTTTTTTTCCGCAGTTGAAATGGGTGAATTTCGGTGGTGGACATCTGATGACGCGCGCTGGTTATGATACTATTCATTTAGTAAAATTATTACAAAGTTTTCGTAAAAAATATCCGCACTTAGAAGTTATATTAGAACCCGGCAGTGCCATCGCCTGGGATACGGGAGTGCTGGTATCTACGGTGCTTGATATTGTAGAAAATCATGGTGTGAAAACGGCTATCGTGGATGTTTCTTTCACGGCACACATGCCCGATACGCTGGAAATGCCTTACCGGCCGCGCATTGAAGGCGCTACCGACCCTACCTCCGGCCAGCCGACTTATCGCATCGGGGGTGTGAGTTGTTTAGCTGGTGATTATATGAGTGAATATTCTTTCGATCATGAATTGCAAATTGGGGAAAAATTAGTTTTTCATGATATGATTCATTATACAATGGTCAAAACGACTACTTTTAATGGCGTAAAACATCCAGCTATTGCCATCTGGCACGAGGATGACACGCTCGAAATGGTACGTGAATTTGGCTATGAAGATTATAAAAATCGGCTATCATAGTTTAGCGCTTATTTATGACATTTTTTAAAACGCTGTAAATGCAATAGGGACTAACTAAATAACTCTACTATTAATACCTCAACAGCGCATATTAATCGGCTAACAGACGCTCTGACTGCTCTGTACGACCCTTACGAGGCACGAAGTATCGCCCGTATCGTGTTTGAGGATGCGCTGGGTATTCGGGGCAATTGGCCTGAACACGAGGAACTAAATGAGGTACAACTTGCTCATTTAGAATTAATTACGAAAAAATTATTAACCCGTGAGCCGCTGCAATATGTGCTGGGGCAAGCCGATTTTTATGGACTAAAATTTAGCGTTACGCCCGCTGTACTCATTCCGAGGCAGGAGACCGAAGAGTTAGTCGCGTGGGTGCTGGAAACGCTCAAAAAGCAACCGGATTGCCAGTATGTGCTGGATATTGGTACGGGGAGCGGTTGCATTCCGATTGTTATTAAAAAAAAGCGGCCCGATTTATCAGTAGCGACGGTAGATATAAGCCCAGAGGCCTTGATTATTGCAAAGCAAAATGCAGCATTACATCATGTTGCTATTGATTTTATAGAATGTAATATTCTGCATCGTAGTGCTTGGCAATTATTTAGCAAATATGATTGTATAATTAGCAACCCACCTTACATTCCTGTGCAGGAAAGTGCCCTGATGCCGCACCAGGTCAAGGATTTTGAACCTGCGCTGGCCCTGTTTGTAAATGATGAAAACCCGCTGGTTTTTTATGATGCTATTGCCGACTTTAGTAAAATACATTTAAAGCCGGGCGGGTATTTGTTTTTTGAATGTAATGAGTTTAATGCAAAAAAAGTAGTGCAAATGCTTGAAAAAAAAGGATTTAGTGATGTAATATTGCAAAAAGACCTAAATGGAAAAGATCGTATGATTCGGGCCCAGATGGGGCTTTGGCCCACTCGTGTCCACTATTCAACCCCTCAACTATAAAAAACAAATTTTCATGAAATATTACATCATAGCCGGTGAAGCTTCGGGCGATCTGCATGGCTCGAATTTGATAAAAGCACTGAAAAAACGAGACACCGACGCGCAGTTCCGTGTCTGGGGAGGCGATTTGATGCAGGCAGCCGGCGGCAACTTGCGCAAACACTACCGCGACTTAGCTTTTATGGGCTTTATTGAGGTAGTAAAAAACCTGCGTATCATCCTGAAAAATATTGATTTTTGTAAATCAGATATTGTTGATTATCAACCAGATGTGCTTGTTTTAATTGATTATCCGGGCTTTAACCTGCGCATTGCTAAATGGGCGAAGCAACAAGGGCTAAAAGTTATTTACTACATTTCGCCGCAGCTCTGGGCTTGGCACGCCAGCCGGGTGCATGATATTAAGCAATCAGTGCATAAAATGTTGGTTATTTTACCATTTGAGCCTGATTTTTATCGGCAATATGATTATGATGTAACTTTTGTCGGGCATCCTTTACTCGATGTAATAGAAAATTTTCAGCCAGACACCACTTTTTTGTCCCGCCATCAATTGGACACCCGACCAATTATTGCATTGCTGCCGGGCAGTCGGCGCCAGGAAATCAGCCGAATGTTAGAAACCATGCTGTCGCTTACGCGGCATTTTGCTGATTATCAGTTTGTTATCGCTGGGGCGCCAGCACAACCCGCCCATTTTTATGATGCTATTTTAGCAAAAACGAACAGTCAGGATGTAAAATTGGTACAAAATGAAACCTATCATTTACTTAGTTATGCGCGTGCTGCGCTGGTAACTTCAGGTACGGCTACTTTAGAAACTGCGCTGTTCAACGTGCCCGAAGTCGTTTGTTACAAAGGAAACCCCTTGTCCTACGCTATTGCTCGGCGGCTTGTAGGTAAAAGAATTCGTTTTATTTCTTTAGTAAATTTAATTATGGGTCGTTCATTAGTGCCCGAATTAATCCAGGATGATATGAATGCAGCGCGTTTGCAAGCGGCCCTGACCGATATATTACAGCCAGAAAAAACGCAGGCCATGCAAGCCGGCTATGCTGAGTTGCGCCAGCGATTGGGGCAGGCCGGGGCTTCCGGGCGGGCAGCTAAGGCAATAGTAAAACTGATGCGGGGTTAGGATTACCTTTCAAATGGGCACTCAACGTTACACAATTTTGTATGTTTATTTTGTGTTAATTGTATATTAATTTTTCGTTAATTTGTTTTTCGACGCTTGACTATTATTATTATTATTATTATTGCTGTGCCTATAGTAGTCGTATGTAAAAATCAAAATTTAAAATGAAAAGGAACTGTTCATTAATCCATGTGCTGATTATTTTTTCAGCGATAACCTTACTACAAAGTTGTACGAACGATAGTAAACGAGAAGATTTTAGCGATTTCATTACCCGAGAAGATTTTATCGGAATATCTCAGATTAAAAGACTTGAACTCTACGATAAACTTTCCGCTGAGCAAAAACTGAATCTTTGGATGGATAAATTGAATCATTTGTCAACGCTTGATTTAGCTGATGAAAAAATTGATGCTATTAACAATTTGAAGCTAAGGCTTAACGTTGAAATCTTCAGAGATATACAGAGTGATTCAGATTTTTATAATGCTAAGCTTTTAATGGATTGGGTAGAGGTTTTCGGACGCTATTTCATGGAAGAAGAAGGTAAATCTATGTTCGGCTCATTAGAAAATTTTACTCCTCCAGTTTCCTACACTAAACGAACTTTTCAGGATTTAATTTATGCAGAGGCAGCAGCGGAGAGTTACTTTTCTTTTTCAGCTAATGAAACGCAAACAAATAATGCTAGTGCTTTAGAAGTTTATGATTGTGACTGCAGATGTTCTTGTCGCTGGGGGTCTTATTGTTCGAGTATTGGCGATTGCGATTCGAAAGGAGTAAAATGTGAAACAGGCCGTGGATGCGGTTTCTTCTGGCTAAATACTTGTAATGGACTATGTGGGGAGCTTGTACCTAGCGGCACCTCCCCAATAAACCAATAATATTTATTATTAATTTTAATTAACATACACATACGACTACTGTAAGTTTTTCAAGGATGTATACACGTATAGTGTTTTCGAGGTTGTGAAATGCTAAAATTATATAATTTTATTCTCAAATAATTATAATACTCTTTTACCCACTCTCGCTTTTCGTAGACTAAAAACTTGATAGTGAATAGCTTGACTGGATTTAAGTAATGAGATATTGTTGTTTGTTAAACGAAGCAGTTTTGTATTTTGACAATCAGTGATTTGTGAGGTTTTTTGTTGAAAACAATGATAGTATTAATAATTGAATGATTTTTGCATTCAAAATTCTAATTTTAGGCTATTACCTGTAATTTGCCACTTGTAGATTAACACCACCACCAAGTGTAGTGTTGTTAATTATTGAAGGGTTTGTATTGTAAATTCAGAGCGCTAATTTTTAGCTTTTCTATCTTTAATTTTTCACCCATAAATTAATATTACTGAATTCCATACTTATACTCAAACAGGATATAAAAAATGCGGTATGATTTCTATTTTTGCCAAGAGTGCTGTTTTTTATCAAATTGGTTTTCAATTACTTTACATGCTGTTTGTTGGCTTTTTTACACTTGATGTTCACTTTGCCAATAGTGTAACTATTTTTATAGCTCTGATAAGTTCTTTTCTAATAGGTTTTTTTATTCGGCAAAAAATACAGTGGACTAACACTATGCGATTGTTCTTTATTTCTTCTTCGGGGTTGTTGTTATATGTGCTCATGGCATTTATCACTGATGTAAATAACTGGTATATAGGGCCCTGTGCTTGTCTTGTAGCACATTCCGTAGGTTTTGCAGTTGCATCGGGCAATGCAACAATATTTTATAGTACACCATTGATTGTATTGTTATCCGTCTATTATGCATTTTTTTGGTTCCCAGAAAAGGATTTTATTGTTAATAAAATGCAGAATGAAGGTCAGCATATTTATATAAGGAATGATACGTTGATCAACTTTCTTGATGTATCGGGATACAATCAGTGGGGGGCTGCTGAAAGTAAAATTGTTTTTATAGAAACATGGAATGAACACTGTGGCGCTTGCTTCCAGGCGATGCGAGATTTACATCCTTTTTTAAAAGAGCAGGAGCAACAGTATAAAAACTTCACTCATGTTTATCTTTATGTACCTCCCGAACGGCGAAAAGAGCAATTGTATGATATGGATAAAGTGTTTATAAACAAGCGTTTACCCTACAATGATATGGATGTGCTTTACGATAAAGACTCATATTTTTACAACAGATATCTGAACGGGGGCTTTCCACATTTTGTATTGATAGGCACCAATCAGGAAATTATTTTTTCGCTGAATGGCTATTCAGCAAATTTCGCAAACACGTATAAACGATACTTTAGAAAAAGCTTTAAAAAACAATCAATGCGATAAAGTTTTTAAATAAAATACATAATTTTTCATTTATGAATTTGTTATTGTATTTCTTCCGTGGGCGTTTTGCTGTCTTTTGCCTTTGCGTTGTGTTTACCAATTGCAGCGGCAAAGTTGATAGCACTACTACCTCTGCGATTATACCTATCTCTATTGATTTAGAGCAATATACGACCATTGAAGCGGCTGATTTTTGGGCGGCGGCCGAGGCAATTGCGTTAGAACTGGGGCCGGAAAGCGCTATGGAGCAGATTCGTAAAATAACTAAAACGAACCGTTTTTTAGTGATGCATCATGCATTGGATCGAACGAATGAACAGAGTATAATGATTTTTGATCATGCTGGTAAATTTTATAAAAAGATAATTGCCAACCAGGAGGGACCGGGCAACTTTTCTTACATGAAAGACTTTTTTATGCGCAATGACACACTAATGGAAATAGTGGATAATATTCAGCAAAAAACTTTTTTATATAATACCGAAGGAACTTTTTTAGAGGACGTAACATTGGGAGTAGCTGCGGCCAGATTCGTACCCTTAGATGCCCATTTTTATCTTTTGTATCGTGGCAATGCAGTGCAGTTTGATGAATTGCAGATAACGGATAATCTGTTGCTAATAGATGCAACGAGTAAAAAAATGCAGTCTTTTGTGCCGATTCAGGATGCTTTGGCTGATAATCTTTTTAATGTCAGCAATCATTTCTTTCCGGATATTAATGAGAACACCTTTCTTTTTTGTGATATAGCTAATGATACGATTTATGAATGTGCTAAGCGCGGTGTGCAGCCTCGGTATGTATTGCAATTTAGTAATAAACAAATGCAACAACGCGCCTTAACAAAATTGGCGGATGAAAAAGCGAAAAAAAACCAAGATTATCCATTGGCTTTGTTGGAATGGGCTAATAATCAAGAGATTATAAAAGCGTTGGAACTTATTGTTGCTCGTGAGAATATGCTGTTTTTTTGGTTTCGGTATAAAGGGCAGCATCATGTTTTTCGTTATAATAAAAAGAGCGGGGAAGGGCAGTTGTTCCGGTTGAATAATATTAGTCTTTGGCCCTTGTGGTATGCTGGTGAAGACGAACTACTGATGGTGGTCGGAGCGCCAGTGGTGCAAAGAGATGCTTTACAGCAGCAAGCTTATCCAACGCCTACGCAGGTGCGTGCGGTTTTTGAGGGAGTAAATGAAAATAGTAATCCAATAATAATTCGGGTAAATATCGGCACACTTTTTAGTAAATAAAAATACTGCTGGGCAGCAGCGGATTAAAAATTACCTGCGGCCCAACAGTAATTCTTTATGCACTCCGCGTCGGGAAGTGTCAGTGTGCTTCGGCCATTTCCTCGATTTCTTTGGCGGCGAGGTAGCGCTCTGCATCGAGGGCTGCCATACAACCCGTGCCGGCTGCAGTGACCGCCTGCCGATAGATTTTGTCTTGGGCATCGCCACTGGCAAAAACCCCTTCAATATTGGTTCTGGATGTACCCGGAATAGTTTTGATGTAGCCGGCCTCATCCATATCGAGCCAGCCCCGGAAGGCGTCGGTATTGGGTTGGTGCCCGATTGCGACAAAAAAGCCCTGAACGTTCAGGATGCTTTCCTCTTGGGTTTGGTTATTGATGACGCGCAGCCCCGTCACCCCGTCTTCACCGAGTACCTCCAGCGCTTCGGTGTGCCAATGCACTTTTACATTAGGAGTTTTGAATACGCGGTCTTGCATAATTTTAGAGGCGCGCAGTTCGTCGCGGCGCACGAGCAGGTGCACCTCTGGGCAGAGCTTAGCTAAGTAGGTCGCCTCTTCGGCTGCGGTGTCGCCACCTCCTACTACGGCCACACTTTTGCCCCGGAAAAAGAAGCCATCGCATACGGCACAAGCCGAAACGCCTTTATTCATTAGCTTTTGCTCGGAAGGCAGACCCAACCATTTGGCGCTGGCACCCGTAGAAATAATGACCGAATCGGCGTGAATTTCTTGACCGCTTTCCGTCCAAACCTTGTGCACGGGCCCGCTGAAATCCACTTTAGTAATCATTTCGTAGCGAATTTGCGTGCCAAAGCGCTCGGCTTGCTTGCGAAAGTCCTCCATCATTTCCGAGCCCGTGACGCCGTCGGGGTAGCCGGGATAGTTTTCCACTTCGGTGGTGGTGGTCAATTGCCCGCCAGGTTGTTGGCCGGTATAAAGCACAGGATTCATATTAGCTCTGGCGGCATAAACCGCGGCAGTGTAGCCCGCGGGGCCCGAACCAATAATCAGGCATTTAATATGTTCTGCCATTACGTTTGTTGTTTTTTATTGCAAAAATAGCGTTCCCAATTGGGATATTGTGTAAAATTTGTCACAAACTGGAAACGTTTTTCTACGAGAAAGGGTTGATAAAGCAATGCTATTGCGAAGATAAATATAACAAACTTTCGTCAGGCGGACAGTGTCTCCATCGGATGTCCTCTTCCATTAGGCGATAAAAGTTGTTATTTTCAACGTTTTATGCTATATTGTTGTTATTAAGCAACAGCAATTGCAGCACGGCAAGACAAAGTTCTGACCATTCAAATCCGACGCTATGACGCATTTTCCGATTACTCTTTATGAAATAGCCTACGCGCTGAGCGTGGTATCTTTGCTCGCTTGGACCTACTGGCAGGATCGGCCCCGCTTTGGGGAGGTGCTGAAGCAAACGTTTACCAGTGCATTTATTGTCTATCTGATTAGTGTGGCGGCGGCTACTTCCGCGTGGGACATTAAAATCGAGGTGCTGCTCCGCGACTTGTTGGTCATGGGGGTTTTGGGCTTTGCCTTTCGTGTGCTGATGCACCGGCATGCGTGGTTTCTGGTGGGGAGCTTGCTGCTGGCGGGGGCTTTTGTATGGTTTTTCAATGCAAAAGTACAGCCCACTTTTGCTTCGGCCGGGCACGAATGGCAATTGGATGAGCACGGCGAGTTGTTGGTCGAAATTCGGGAAGGAGTTTCGCCGAAAGCCATTCAGCAAATTGTAGAAAAATACGGACTGAAAGTGGAGCGTGCCTTTTATCCTGCTAATGCCGAGGCAACCAATTTAGATAATTATTATGTAGTGGACATTCCGCAATCGAAAATGCGCCATCTCAAACGCATTGCCAAAGCCCTCGTACGCACCGATGCGGTGGTGTGGGTAGAAGAAAACGAAGTCGTGACCGTTGCGCCGTTAGAAAGTGCCCAATTGCCACCGGTACAAAACAAGTTTGGCATCAATGACCCTGGCGTGGAGCAACTCTGGGGCTTCGAAGCTATGGCAATAAATGATTTGTACAACTATTTGAATAACAAGGATATAAAACCCAAGCGCAAGGCGCTGATTGCTATTTTGGATACCGGTGTGGACGGGCAGCACGAAGACCTACGCGGCAATTTCAAATCGTTGAAAGGGGCACACGATAGCGATCCTGTCGGCCACGGCACGCATTGCGCAGGTATCGCAGGAGCCGTGAGCAACAATGGGGTAGGGGTGGCTTCTTTTTCTACAGACAATCGCTTTGTGCAAATCACCAGCATTCGGGTACTCAACTCGATGGGCAGCGGTACACAGCGTGGCATTATTAATGGCATGATTGAAGCCGCCGACAAAGGCGCTGATGTGCTCTCGATGTCCTTAGGCGGATTTTCCGACCGTTTCAAAGTGAAAGCTTACACCGATGCCGTCACATACGTGACTAAAGCAGGTGGTATCGTGGTAGCTGCCGCTGGCAATTCGAGCCGCAATGCCAAAGATTATGCCCCGGTGAATACGCCCGGCGTGATTGGCGTGAGCGCTATTGACCATGAACTGAACCGCGCCGTTTTTTCCAATACCGTCAATGACCTGCCAATGGGCGTGGCCGCTCCCGGCGTGGGTATTTATTCTACCATCCCCGGCAACAAGTACAATACTTTCAACGGCACTTCCATGGCTACGCCTTACGTGGCTGGGTTGGTGGGGTTGCTGAAAAGCATTCGACCTGAGCTTACCGCCAAACAGGCGTACGATATTTTGCATCAAACCGGCAAGAATACGCGCAATACCAAAGAAACCGGCAAGCTGATACAACCGGCCGCAGCCGTTCAACAATTAATAGACAAATAAGAAGCAAGTAAATAAGCATTACTGCAAACTGTCCGCGTGTTTACTCCTTTGTTAAAATTAACGATTGGGCAAACAACAGAAGCGCTACTCAACTGTTGTACTTTATAAAATTATCTTATGCAAAATCGCATTTTTATGACAAGTGCATTTCTGTGGCTGGCGCTGCTCTCCAGCGCTTGCACAAACCAAAACCAGTCCAACCTTATGAGTGCAGACAAAGTAAAAGTTACTGATTTACAAACGGATAGCATCCCTGCGGATCAAATCGAAGTGGCTACGCTCGGCGGCGGTTGCTTCTGGTGCGTCGAAGCGGTCTATCAGGATTTGGCAGGCGTTTATTCGGTTGTTTCTGGCTACTCCGGCGACACGAAAGACAAGGCCGATTACAAATTGGTTTCTTCCGGCCAAACCCGGCACGCCGAAGTAGTGCAGGTAAAATTTGACCCCAAAGTCATTTCTTACGAAGATATTTTGGAAATTTTCTGGAATACGCACGACCCCACCACGCTCAATCGCCAAGGCAACGACGTGGGGCCGCAGTACCGCTCGGTCATCTTTTACCATGATAATCGCCAGAAAGACATTGCCAACCGCTCGAAAAAAGAAGTGGCTACCGAAGTATGGGATAAGCCTATCGTGACAGAAATCGCAAAGTTTCAAGCTTTTTATGAAGCCGAAGACTATCATCAGGATTATTACAATACCGTGGGAGACCGCAATCCATATTGCACCTACGTCATTACGCCCAAAGTGCAGAAAATGAAGAAAATGTTTGGTGATAAGCTTAAAGAAGAAGCAAAAAATTAATCCTCTTTGCCAAAACAAACAGGGGGTACGTCAGGTAATGACCGCCCCCTGTTTGTATTGATTATCAGGTCTTTACAAATCGTGCCATCTCCGATTGGCTGATGGTTTTCATCGTTACTACGTAGTGCCCGCTTTTTAGCCCGCTTACATTCACAGACTTTTTTTGAGTGCCCTTTGGAATGGTGATGCGCATCAATACGCGCTTGTTCAAATCGCTGATATACAAGGTTCCTTCCTTGTCGAGGGCCTCCGGCAGGATAATGTTTAACTGGCTGCTAACAGTGCTGGGAGATACCGTCACATCGTACATTTTACGCTCTTTTTAATTCGGATTCTGAGAAAAAGGTGTTTCAATCGGTCATCGCGGGTCGGTGTTGCAAATGCGTTGCATACAATAAAAGGGGGAATGTACGAAGGGAGGGGCGGCCGGTTGGCAATCGCCACACCAGCCATGAGGTGATAGTCATCAGGTTTTTCATAGTGTTGTGTTTGTGTTTGTTTGGTGTCAAAAAATAGATTGCCCTTATTTCAGTAACATGTAAAGTATGCTTTTTGAAATAAACGGCTCAATATCAAATGGTTAACTCGTTATTTTTCACCATTTTTAATAAAAAATAGCATTATTCAAAATACAGCACTTTCGCAAATGTATTCCAATAATACAGATAGAACGCCATGACGAACGATGGGTTCATGCAATTGTTTCTTTCGCAAGGGGGGAAATTTTTTGCTAATAGAGCAATGCTGACTATGCCGATAATACGACTATGGTTTGCAGGAGGAATTTAGGGTTTACTACGACGTACAGAAATGAAGTAGTTACAGCAAAATTAAATTCAGGGATAAATATCCAGTTTTTTATTGAAATGTGCAATGTGTTTTTTGGCAATATGCAATTTATGTTGCAATAAGCACGTCAGGTTATCAAATTTCGAATATTGTATTTGGGTAAAAATTCGAAATATTATTTCATAATGAAATAAACAAAATGATGGCGTAAAATATTATTTCGCAGTATTATGCAGCGCTGTATTTTTATAATTGGTAGTCAAATCGTTATGTAAAAAATAAATTCCAATAAAAAAAATATTTTTTTGGAAAAAAGCAGCCTGAAAAAGCCATCTGCATACCTTAAAATTCCACTTTTCAGACCTTATTAGCGCCTTAATCGTCTAACTCAAGGATACGAATCTCCACCCTTTGATTGCGTCTTCGACCTTCGGGTGTGTCATCACTGGCAATGAGTTGGCGTTTGCCATAGCCTTTTGCATAAAGCCGCTTTTTGTCAATGCCCCGCTCAACGAGGTAATCCGCCACTGCCTGCGCGCGCGCCGTGGAGATACGATCGCAGTAATCGGCCGGAGGCAGTCCATTGGTATGCCCACCGATTTCTACAACAATAGCTGGATTATCCGTCAGGAAATCGTACAATTCGTCCAATACGGGCTTGGATGGCTCGTTGATATTGGTACTGTCGGCATCAAATTGCAATTGCTCCATACGAATGGCCTCGCCGCTTTTCAGCATTTCTACTGTCAAGTCTGGCAAGATGCGTCGGGTAATTTCCGTAGAAGTGGTTGCTGTACAACCATTGGCATCGGTGACCGTCACCGTCTGAATGCCCATTGGCAATTGCCGGGCATCGGCGTTACTTTCTCCGGAAGTCCATTGGTAGCGATGCGGGGCTGAGCCGCCAGTGATTTCCGCGGTGGCTTTGCCGTCTTTGGTGGTTTCGGTGGTAGCACCCCGCGTTTTCGAAATGGCTACTGACAAAGCAGCCGGTTCGGATATGTTTATAGTGGCGTTGGTACTTGTGCCCGCTGCATCCGTCACCGTGATGCTATAATTGCCTTGCGGCAAATTGGCGACTTCCTGTCCGCTCAAATTGCTTTCGCTCCATTGAAAACGGAAAGGGCCCTTGCCACCGGCAACTTGCACGCTCAAGGCGGC
>CALMSO010000018.1 GCA_937872385.1 uncultured Saprospiraceae bacterium | reverse complement strand
CCCCGCCTGAAAATGCCAAATATTTGAGAAATACGCGGCAATGCCTTATTTTCGAGCAAAATCCAGTTATCTTGAAGATGTACATACTTTTACAAATTAAAATCCACGTTTGCCTTTGGCTACGGGCGGGTTTGCTGGGGCTATTGCTATTGATTAGCTTCAGGGCAGCGGCTACGCACATTGTGGGCGGTGAAATGAATTATACTTGCTTGGGCAATAACCGCTACGAAATCACCCTGACGGTGTTCCGCGACTGCTTTTTTGGCGATCCGAATGCTTGGTTCGACAATCCCGCGTCCATTGGCGTTTTTGATAGTGATAATCGTTTGCTGGGGCAAATTTTGGTCACGCTGATGAACAACGACACGCTCAGCCCGGTGCTCAGTGGCGAATGCTTTGTGGCGCCGCCCAGCGTCTGCGTGCATACTACTACTTACCGCGCCGAGGTCGAATTGCCGTTTCGGGCGGGTGGGTATCAATTGGCTTATCAGCGTTGCTGTCGCAATCAAACTATTTTGAATATTCTGAATCCCTTGGCTTCCGGTGCCACTTTTGGCGTCACTATTTCCGAGCGCGCTTTACGCGAATGCAATAGTAGTCCGAAATTCAAAGCCTGGCCGCCAATTTATATTTGTGCTGGCGAGCCGATTTTTTTCGATCAGTCTGCCGAAGATTTGGACGGTGATTCTATCGTGTATCGTCTTTGTGCGCCCCTGCTGGGAGCTACGCAGGGCAATCCGCGTCCGCAGCCGCCCTTTGCACCGCCCTACGATCCGGTGAACTGGCGCGACCCACCTTACAACGTGGACAACATGCTGAACAGCAGCCCCGACGATGCGCCCCTGCGGATTGATCCGCTTACAGGTTTTTTGACAGGCACACCCAACACCATCGGGCAGTTTGTGGTGGGTATTTGTATCGAAGAGTACCGCGACGGCGAGCTGATTTCCACTACACGACGCGATTTTCAGTACAATGTGGGGGTCTGTGGCCGCCCCACGGCCGGTTTTTTTGCGCCTGCCTTGCAATGCGGTGACCTCGAAGTGGCTTTCGCGGAGCAAACGATTGAAGCGAATAGTTTTCGCTGGGAATTTACCGATCAGGATTTTTCTACCGAGCGGGAGCCGGTTTTTCAGTTTCCGGATACGGGCACTTACACGGTGCGACTAATCGTGGAGCCGGGTACGGTCTGCGCCGATACTTTCGAGCGAGCCATTACCTTGCTGCCGACTACACTGCTACCCGATTTTACGGTGCGCTACTCGGAGTGTACGGATTCAGTGACGCTCAATATCCAAGATGCTTCTACGGATGCTGCGGCCAATATCATTGCCTGGGACTGGCGATTGGAACCACTGGGCTTAGCGGCTGGTATGCCCAATCCGACTTTTCGAGTCGGTGAGAGCGGCACTTACACGCTGCTGCTGGAGGTAGTGGCGGATAATGGTTGCGAAGCTTCTATTACCAAACCAATTGAAGTGGAATTGCTGGAAGTAACATTGCCCGATTCGCTTGCGCTTTGCCGCGGTGATACCATTGCATTGAATCCAAGTTTTAACTCTGCCTATCGTTATAGCTGGTGGCCGCCGGAGGCATTCGACCGACCTGACTTGCCCAATCCCTTGGTCAGCCCAGCCGGAGATGTCGTTTATACGGTACAAATTACGGATGCCGATGCGTTTTGCCAGTTGGAACGGCAGATTGCCCTGCGCGTGGCCGCACCGATAGATACGCTCACGGCGGTGGCGGTGCCCGACACGATTTTCGGACGAGGCACAGTGCAACTGACCGCTACGTTTCGCCCTGATTTGAGCTACAACTGGGTGCCTACCGCCAGCTTGAATCTACCCGACATTTTCAATCCGGAAGCCAGCCCTACGGTGACCACTACTTATCAGGTGCTGGTGCGCAATGAAGCAGGCTGCACGGCTACGGCCTCGGCGCAGGTAGTGGTGATCAATCTTGCCTGCGAAGACCCTTTTGTGTTTATTCCGGATGCTTTTACACCCAATGGCGACGGCGTGAATGATGTGTTTTCGGTGCGCGGCAGAAATATTGATGAGCTGTATTTTGCGGTTTATAATCGCTGGGGGCAGTTGGTTTTTGAAACCCGGACGCTTAGCCGCGGCTGGGATGGGAGCTATCGGGGGCAGGAGCTCCCGCCGGATGTCTATGGCTACTATGCTGAGGTGCGCTGCTTCGACGGATCTATTTTTCGTCAACGGGGCAATGTGACGCTCATTCGCTGAGTTTTGTTAGCCAACTTTTTTGCGTATGCAAAATACTACTACGCTTCTGCCGTTGTAAGTGAGGAACGAGTCCCCTGAGCTATGCTGAAACGGAAAGCTATTCTTTTGTTATTGAGCCTTGGGCTACTGCAAACGCCACTCATAGGGCAGGTTTTTGCAGGGCTGAGCGGCGGCGGCGGTCTCAACGACCGGGTGAGCCTGCGCGCTTCCTTACCCGTGGAGTTCTCTCTGGGCAAGCATTGGCATCTGCGCACGGGGCTACTCCTTACGCAGCAACACAATCCTGAAATACTGCGCAAACTCGACCGCTCGCTCGACCATCGGCGCGTCACCATCAGCTACCTCGGCGTACCGCTCACCCTCAAAGGCGCTGTGCCTACTGGTACTTTCACCCCTTATGCGCTGGGTGGCTTACACATCAATTACGGGCTGCGCATCACCACAGCTTATATAGAAGGGGGCACTTATGGCTCGCAATTACTTGACTTCCATGCATTGCAACTTACGCGCTACGATATAGGCGCACACGCTGGGCTGGGAGTTGAAAAAGAAATCAACGGGCGCAGCAAAATTTTTGCAGAATTGCTATTTTTTTTCAATTTTTACGATATTGATCGGGCGCCTTTTGCCGAAATTTATAATGAAGGGCAGGTTTTCAGCATTGGTATTCTGTTTCCATTAAAAAAATGATAGCTTTTGATAAGAACTATTCAGACATAATTGTTTTAAGTGTAAAATATAAATTGCTGATTATCAACGGGTAGATTTTAAATAATAGACGATAAACGATAGATGCCAGATGCCAGACTTTAGATAATAGACGATAGATGTTAGATTTTAGACCTATTCCCTTATTCATCCTTTTATAAATCCTGTTCCAAGTAACAAATAACATTAACAAAACAGTAAATAACAAGCTCTTATTACTTAAACACATTAACTCAAAGTTACCCAATACTATACAGTTAAAATCATGAATAAACATCGTAAAAAATGGCTGATTCAGGCACCAATAGGTCTGGTGCTCATTGGCTTCGGGGCCTGCCTGATTGCAGAGTCCGCCATCCTGAAAGCGAGTGGTGCTCCTTGGTTGCAATGGGTGCCTGCGGGTACGGTTGCGCTTTGCGTTTTCAATGCCGGATTGTCTGTATTTGGCAATGCGATCCTCGAACGCATACGCTACGAGCGCAGTTTACTAAAAGAATGATAGGATTTGTTATATGGTTTCATGGTTATATGGTTTCATGGTTATATGGTTTCATGGTTATATGGTTTCATGGTTATATGGTTTCATGGGCTTCTCCTATTTCCTTATTAAACCCATCCACCTATCACCCTTTTAACTTTCTGCAAACTCTATACCGTAAACCCAAAAGACACCTTACTTCCAGACGATACCCACCGTAAAAAACAAGGATTCTGCGGGCGTAATCGGCGCGTTGAATGGCTCGCCGTTGCGGGTCACCGGGGTGCTGTCTGAAAGGGGCAGTAGTGCTTTTCGGTTGAACAGGCGCTGGCGCTCTTTCAAGTACAAATGCTGGCGCTCGGCATAGGGTAGCATGTAGCCGCCCCGCACGAAGAGTTCGCGCCCAGGATTCAGCTCCAGCGAAAGCTCCAAGCTTAGTTTCAGATTATGGGTTCGACTACCGTAGTACATATTCACTCGATTGGATTTGAAGCGGCTCCCATCCGCCCGGAAGTTGCCGTATTCATTATCGGCAGCGCCTAATAGGCGTGCGTAGCGCAAGCGACTTTCTTGCACACTGGCGCGCAGAAAGAGTGGTCGCCCTTTGGAGAGATTGGCCTGTGCCCCGAAGCCCAGCCCGCGCTCGCGGTAGTAGCTATTCCAAAGGTCGCGTGAGATATTCCAGGTGAAGAAAAAGTTTTTATGAAACAAAACGCGCAAATCAGCGTGATAAATCGGCTCTAAGGGACGGGCGCTCAGACGGTCGGTTGTAGAAAGAATGGTTTCCCCTTCTCGGCCTGTGAGGTAGCTCAGGGTCATATCGGCGGCTTCGGTTTCCAAGAGGTGCGTGCCTGCGCCAGCGGCGAATTGCCACTCCCACGAGCGGCGTTTGCTGCGTTGGACCGACATCGGGCCACGGGGAAGGATTTCCGAAAGGTCTGGCGTTTCGTCTAAGGTGCGGCGCTGTGAGTGCACCTCTCGGATAGAGTCTTGCAAGCGTTCCACTTCGGCCATGTATTCACGACTGAACACTTCGCCTGCTTTTTCCGCATTTTTCAATTGCAATACCCGCGCCTGCAATTTTTCATTGAGGGGTGCCGTATTATACTGTTTCCAGAAATCATCGTCGTATTCGCCAGTGATGCGCAAGAAAGCGTCTTCGCGGCCCAAGCGCTCCAGATAGGGTAGGGGCCCAGAGCGCTTCGGATTGATTTCCGTGACGATCACTTCATTGCTGTAAAAGCCACCATCGGCATAAACGCCCTCGCGTACGGCATCGCCGAAGTACCATTTATTGCCTAATTTGCGGTAATTTATAGTGTAGGAATTGGCTTTCCAACGACCCGAATACAAGGGATAATCGCTCAAGCGGCGCAAGGCCTCGGGCCGCACTTCAAATTCTGCCCGAATAAACGCATATGACAAGGTGTCAATATACACGCGCCCGCGCAGCCTGCCAGCGCCGCCTTCTTCTTTATCAAATCCGATAACATATACCGGTAAATCTTGATATGTCGTGATTGTTTCAATCCAATAATGATAATCCGGGAAGTTTTTCTCATTGATAAAATCGCGCCGGTTTTTTACAAAATCAAAGCGATGTGCCGCCATGTGCCCTGCCGTGAAGCCTGCATGGCTGGCCGCTTTGTCCGGTTGTAAAATGATTTTTCGGCCCTGCACTAAGCTGACCTGCCCTTCATTATCGTTTTTATAGCTCGTTTTATACACATTGAGCACTCCTTCGGCTAAGTAAACATGCGCTTCTGCACTATCCGTGCGCGACTCCCGGTAAAAAGCCAAATGCGTATTGGGTTGGGTCGGATAATTGTCTGGAATAGCCTTCACCGCCTTGCGAATAATGTTTTCGATGCCGGCTTTGCTCATCACAACCACCTCCTGCAAGTTGGCTGGAGTAGCCCGGAGGCGAATATTGGCCGGATCGCCCAAGCTGAGCACCGGACTACGAAAATCACGATAACCAATGTAGGAAACCACCAACACTGAGTTTCGGGCGTAAGCCTCTGGTATTTTCAGCGTAAAATGCCCGTCCATACCCGTAGTAGTGCCGATTCCCTTGTCGGGAATGCCGACGTGCGCGTAGCCTAAGGGGCGCCCCTTGTCGGCGTCGGTTACCTTGCCGGTAATGGTGATATAATCCTGAGCTTCAACGATAAAAGCAAAAAATAGCAGCAGACAAATAATGGCTGAGCGCATAGAACGTAGATTGAAGTGATTGGGGAATACCGTTTTTTAAATAAAGACGCAGGAATTGTGGGAAAAGTTACAGCCGGAAACTGTTTTTTTTTGTCGCCATCGGGTGAGAAACAAAATATTGGTTTTTCAACGAAAAAATTGCATTTTTACGTTTCTGTAAAATATGCGAACATCGAGCTAAGCCCGAAGAGTGAAAGTTTATAAAAAATTGATAATCAATGGTTTTGAATCCCAAGAGGTGACACCGTGTTGGTATAATATGTCACCCCGCTGGGGTTCGTTTTTACGTATGCCAGATGCTTTACACTATTTTCAATTGGAAATGACGTGCTTATTTATGCTCAAAAGCTTGTTTTTCAG
>CALMSO010000017.1 GCA_937872385.1 uncultured Saprospiraceae bacterium | reverse complement strand
AACTTATTATATCTTATCAATCTCGTGGGCGATGACGGATTCGAACCGCCGACCCCCCCGATTCTAATCGGGGTGCGCTAAACCAGCTGCGCTAATCGCTTTAGCAATAAAAAAGCCTCCAACGCTAAGTACGTGAAGGCTTTGGTGTAACTTATTATATCTTATCAATCTCGTGGGCGATGACGGATTCGAACCGCCGACCCTCTGCTTGTAAGGCAGATGCTCTAAACCAGCTGAGCTAATCGCCCAATTTGCGTGTATTTTTGTGCTCCATTTCAGAAGCGAGTGCAAATATACGGCGATATTTGACAGGAAGCAACAGATGACAGCGTTTTTTTACAAAAAACATTGTGCGCATTGTCCAACTGAAAACAATCCATTTTTTTGTCATTGGATTTTAGCTGACAATCAGCAGTTTGAACAATAAAGTAGGCGTGGCGACGTCATCCTTTTGAAGCTGCATACTTATGAAAAAAATTTTCACACGTTTCACTGTTTTTTTGTTGGTGCTTTTGGCTACGTTGGCGCTGGGCTGGGTACTCATTGTTTCGCTATTTCAAGAGCAGGTAGGGCAGCAAGTTGTCGCCGCCATCAACAAGCAACTGACATCTGAGCTAAGCGTACAGCGGTTTGAATTGTCGGCCATTCGTAGTCTGCCGAGCGTATCAGCCAACTTGCGTGGCGTGGTGCTCAAGGACAATCGCGGCGGCATCCTGTTGGAAGCCAATGAGGTATCTTTTCGCTTCGGCTTGCTCAGTTTGTTTGGCCCCAGCTTAGACTTAAAATCGGTAGTGGTGCGCGACGGCACGCTGCGCATCTACATAGACCGGCGCGGGCGCGGCAATTACGATATTTTCCGGGAAACCGAAACCCCAACCGAGCGCACCGAAACCCGCATTGATTTGGAAACCGCCCAATTGCGCAATGTTACCATTAGCTACGAAGACCAAAGCACGGCACAAAGAGTGGAAACCTTAGTGCGCAATGCCACATTCAAGGGGCAGTTCTCCAGCCGGGAATTTGCACTGAACAGCGAGGCCGAACTCCTCACCGGGTTTGTACAAATGGACAGTACCCGCTATCTGATTGGACAAAATATTGGCTACAATGCTGCCGTAGCGGTCAATCTCGACCGGGGCGTTTATACTTTACAAAAAATGGATTTACGCCTTGGCAAAAACCTTTTTGAAACGAAAGGCAGCGTAGAAACCTGGGACAAGGGCCCGTATTTCAATCTGCTTTTTACTTGCAAAAAAGGCGACTTGTCTTCACTAATAGCCTTACTACCCGCGCAATACTTAGGTCTGCTGGGCGATTTTAGCAGCCGGGGCGATTTCGCGTTTGAAGCTACCGTCAAGGGGCAGTTGCGGGCCGACTTGCGTCCGGAGGTACGTGCTGAGGTACGCTTAGACAAAGGGCGCATCGAAAGCCCGCGGATGAAGGAGCCGCTGAAGGACGTGTCGTTTACGGCGCGGTTTACCAATGGAAAATTCCGGACAGACGATAGCTCGGTGTTTGCTATCGAAAATTTGCAAGGCTATTTTCAGCAAAAGCGCTTTACGATGCGCCTGCGCGTGGAAGACTTGGACGATCCTCGGATTGATTTTCAGGCTGACGGCGTGGTACCTATGAAAGCCCTGTATGGCTTGTTCAATAACGACCAAATAACCGACGGCAGCGGTGCCATTGTTATTAAAAACCTTCTGCTCAAGGGGCGTTATGCGGATATGCTCAGCCCGCGTGGCATGACACGCGTGGGGGCGCTCGGTGAAATGACTTTTGATGAGGCAGCTTTGGTAATCAATAGCGAGGAAATGCGCATGGAGCGGGGGCAACTGCTGCTGAGCGGCGATACGCTTACGGTGCCGGAGCTGCAAATTTCGGGAGCTGGCAGCGACATTCGCTTTCGGGGGCAGGTCATTAATTTGATTCCGGTGCTATTTGCCGATTCTACCAATACCAAAAGGGTGGAATTACTTTTCCAAGCCGAGCTTGAATCGGAGCAACTTGACTTAGACCGCCTGTCGCAGCTCTCGGCATTGACCGCAGCTGAGCAGGCCTTCGATACCCTCGTAGTGGATTCGCTCCAGGAGGAGCGCATCGTGCGGCGCGAGCAATTTACACAGTTTTTGCGCGGTAGCTTTCAGGCGCGGGTGCGGCAGTTTCGCTACGGGCGTATCGAAGGGAATGATTTTGTTGGGCAGCTCGAATTCAAAAATAAAGAATTGATTATCAGCGGTAAAACCCTTGCAATGCGAGGTAGCTTTGACTTAGACGGCACTATTTATTTTGCAAAAGCCCCCCGTTTGGTGGCGCGTCTTGTTTGTACAGACATCAATGCAACCGAGTTTTTTCGGCAAACCGATAACTTCGGGCAAACCGTACTCACCGACCAAAACGTAAGCGGCACGATGAGCGCCAAGATGGCTATTTATGCCTATTGGAACGAGCAGGGCGTTTTTCAATACGACCGCTTGCGGGTACTGGCGGGCGTGGGCATCCGCGAGGGGCGGCTGCACGATTTTGCTATGCTCGAGCAATTTTCTACGTACGTAACAATGCGCGACTTGATGGACATTCGCTTCGCCAATCTGGAAAATTATATCGAAATCACTGGCAATAAGGTTTACCTACCCATCATGTTTATTCAAAGCAATGCCATGAATCTGACGGTGAGCGGCGAGCACACTTTCGACAATGACATCAATTACAGTATGAAAATCAATGCGGCGCAAGTGGTGGCCAATCGCTTTCGCAATGGCGGCGGCCAGCTACAGCCTGCGCGGCGCGGTGGCTGGTTCAATCTGTATTTCAATATTGCTGGCGATATAGATGATTACAAAGTAAAAACCGCCCGGAAAGAGGTACAGCGCGACTTTTTATTCAGCCAGCGGCGCAAGGACATTGTGCGGCGGGCCTTAGAGCGCGAATTCGGAAGCATTCAACTCATCCAAGAACCCCGCGAAGCGCAGGATGCTGCCGACCAAGAAGTGTATTTAGATATGGAAATCACTGGCGGGCAGCAAAATTAAAGTGGCAGTTGGCAATGATAAGCGCTTGTTTTACATAGAATTGCTTACTTTTGTGCAACTGTTTTGCAAAAATCATCCGTCACCAACCGCCATAAGCAATGTACCCCGACTTGTCCTATTTTTTCTACGATGTGTTTGGAACTCCACCGGACAACTGGACGTCTGTTTTCAAAACATTTGGCTTGTTTTTGGTATTAGCCATCCTCGCCAGCGCCTATTTGCTTTACAAGGAATTGGAGCGGAAGGCACGAGCGGGCTTGTTTGTGCCACAGCAAGTGCAAGTAGAAGAGAACAAGCCAGTTACGGCGCTCGAATTGTTGTCGAATGTAATTTTCGGATTTGTGCTCGGTTTCAAGTTATTATATATTACAAATAACTTTGTAGAATTTCAGTTGAACCCAGCAGCAGTCGTGTTTTCGTGGTACGGCAGTTGGGTGGGCGGCATAGCGGGGGCAATGCTCTTTGGCGGGTTTCGCTGGTGGGATAGCTGGCGGCAGCGCCACAAGCCGCATCGGGTCTATTGGAAAGACACTTATCCGCATCATTTTATCGGCGATATTACCATTATCGCGGCGGTGGCTGGTGTAGTGGGTGCAAAGTTGTTTGATGTACTGGAGCACTGGTCTGAATTTCTAAAAAATCCAGTGGCGGTGCTGCTCTCCGGAAGTGGTTTGGCTATTTATGGCGGGCTTATTTTGGGCTTCGTGGCAGTCGCTTTCTATCTGTGGCGCAAGCAAATTCCGATTATTCATGTGATGGACGCGGCGGCTCCGGCCCTAATTATTGGCTACGGCATCGGGCGGTTGGGTTGTCATTTTTCTGGCGACGGCGACTGGGGCATTGTAGCAGCAGCACAACCAGCGTGGTGGTGGCTACCCGACGGGCTCTGGAGCTACGATTATCCGCATCATGTGTTGAATACCTCCCGCACAGATCCCGTGCCGAGCATCCCCATTGAAGGCTGCGATTGGGCATACTGTATGCGGCTTTCCCAGCCGGTGTATCCGACTCCGCTTTACGAAACCTTCTTCGCTTTTGTCATTGGTGGAGTATTGTGGGCTTTGCGCCGTCCTTTACAATTTATTCCGGGAATGTTGTTTTTTATTTACCTGATTTTCAATGGTATAGAGCGATTTTTTATTGAAAAAATTCGGGTCAATATTCGCTATTCCAACTTTGGCATCGAATACACACAAGCGGAGTTGGTATCCGTAATTTTGATTTTCATCGGTATCGCGGGCGGCGTGTTTCTATGGAGCCGCGCTCGACGCTCGCCGCTTGGTTAAATTTGCTTCAGTTATTATTACACTCAATTTTTTGGAGTTTTGCTTATCCGTCATACCACAAAGACATCATGCTGATTATCGAAGATATACTCATCAGTGACGACCTCATACAGGAAGCGTTCGTCTGCAATCTCAAGGCCTGCAAGGGCGCTTGCTGCCAAGAAGGTGATTATGGTGCTCCTCTCGAAGAAGCCGAGATGACCGTGCTGCAACAAATATACGCCGACGTAGCGCCTTTCCTTACCCCAGCGGGCCGCGCAGCTATTGAAGCGCAAGGGGTTTATACCTGGTTTGATGGCCCCGACGATTATGGTACTCCCTTGATTGACGGCGGCCCTTGTGCTTACATGACCCGCGATGCCCTAGGCATAGCGCAGTGTGGCATTGAGCTGGCTTGGCGCGCTGGTGCGACCGATTTTCGCAAGCCCATATCTTGTCATTTGTACCCGGTGCGCATTACACCGCGTGGCGACCAGCAAATGGAAATCATCAACTACGAGCGCTGGGACATCTGCTCGGCGGCTTGCACGCTTGGTGCCGAATTGCAAATGCCGGTCTATCAGTTCGTCCGGGAGGCGCTCATCCGCAAGTACGGCGAGGCTTTCTACGAGGCACTCCATGCTACCGCACAGCACCTCAAAAGCACCGCTTCGTAAATGATTGGTTACTTACAAAAAAAGAATATGTATGTACCAGCCATTGCGTTTTATAATAAAAGTATTAAATTTGCATTGAGAAACTACACGAATGTGCTTTCCTGATAGAATGCCTCGTGTAACAATAAGCTAAGTGGAGGCAACTCCCGTCCTTACAATCCTCCCAAAACCGATTTGTGTACAAAACACTTATAACTCCTCCGGAAGTAGCAACTACAAATGCGTACTGTGCAACAAACAGTGCGACTAACACTGCCTTGAAGAAATCGGTTTCAATGGTAGCCCTAAAACTTATTTTCCGAAATAATACCTTGCGCCTTGCTGCGGTCAACTCCCGCGCAGTGCATTGTCGGATGTACGGACTAATACCGAACGTAAGCAGGTATAGTTCATAAGATTTAAGTAATGAGACATTGTTATCTTGTTATTTGGGACAAAGGTTAAAAAAGGTGGATGGGTGGATAGGGTTTAGAAAGGTGTAAGGGTTTAGAGGGGTTTAGAGAGGGGCGAACAGCAAACAGCAAACAGCAAACAGTGTTCCGTCCTGAAATCTGGTATCTGGCATCTAATACCCTTTTCAATTGGAAATGACGCACTCGTTTGTTCTTAAAAGCTTGTTTTTCAAAGATTTACAAAATTGCAAGTCGAACTTCTTAAATTGTACATGCTATAATTGTTTTGCGGGAAGCGTACGCATGATCATAATTCCACGAACGAAGAATCTACGCTAAACCCCTTTTTGAAGTTGGTTTTTGTAGCAGCTCGGCACGTCAAGTCGAGCTGCATTTTTTTTGCCCCTACCCGAGGGCTTACGGAAAGATTAAACCAAACTTAACCCATATTTAAAGTTGAGTTCACAGGCGAAATATAATTTTGTTGCATTAGGAGAATTGTTGTTTATTTCTACAATGCATCCTCCTGAACTGTAGTGTTTTTGATTATTTTTTTTAACCAAATTGAGTCTGGCTAAAGTGCTCATTATCAATTCTTCTATCTAAAAACACTATAAAAGTTATCCTATACTGTAGCCCTATTATATCATCTATGTTGGCTATGCGCTCTCTTGCATAGCCTTTTTTTTTCAAAAAAAACATACCGGACGTACCCACTGGTCGCGTCCGGTATGTTGTGCAGGGCATTTATTGACCTCGCTGATTTGATTTTTCTTTAGAACATCACCCCCAGCCGAATAATAATACCGTTCACCTTACCTTTAGAATCCTCGCGCCGGTTGCCGCGCCGGTCGTCAAAAACGACGCCGTTGTCATCCGTTGCATCGGTGAAGCCCACCTGAAACCCAATACCGCCCACCAGCGAAGTGCTTTCCGACAGGCTGTACTCCACACCTGCCCCAATGCCCCAAGAGAGGTTCAGCCCGTTTACTTCCTTCCGGATGTTAATTTTTTCGGCATCGGTGCCTACGCCCCGGCCCTGTATGGTACCCCGCGCCTGCGACTTGAAGCCGATGGTCAGTGCGGGTTCTACAAAATACCGCATATACCCGAACTCACGGGTGCGCATTTTCATGCCCAATGGAATTTCTACGTATTGAATGCCATACTTGAGGTTGACGCCCGCGGGCAGGGTATCGAGGCCCGGGCCCAAGGAAGAGCGCGTCCAGTAAGAGCCACCAAAATCATGCTGCAAAGTACCGCCATGATTGAAAGCAAAGCCCAGCCCACTGGTAAATGCGTAATTTTCGCGGAAATAATACTCGCCAATCATGCCCAGCTTCAGGCCCAGATTGGTGCCGCTGGGGTTGATACGGTTGTCGCTGGTGTTCATCCACGAAAAAACCGGGCTAAGCTGAAACCCGAATCGAATGTCCGTTTGTGCAAGCATTAGCGTTTGTAAAGCGCATAAAAAAGCCGCAATCGCTACAATTTTTTTCATTATTCGATTGTTTTGGTTTGGAATGCAAGGAATTGACCCAATCTTGATTGGATAAAACGCATTTTTTACAAAAATACGTGCACCTTTGTCGCAAAGTTAGTATCTGGCTCCTTAAAAAAAGCGCTTTTGCAAAGATGAGTTACAAAAAAGGATGGTTTTTTCTGATGATAGCAGCCTCGGCCTTTGCTTGCAGCCGAACCGACAAGGCACCTGATGTATCGGATATTGAAGTGAACTTGCAGATTCACCGGTTTGAGCAAGCGCTCTTTGCTTTAGATACGAATGACCTGGCCGCTGGCCTGGCGCGCCTCGAAGCGGAGTACCCCGATTTCAGCGCAATTTTCTTCGGGCAAATACTCGGCTCCACGGATTCGCTCATTGCGCCTCAAGGGCATGTAGCCTACATGAAAGGCTTTTTGCAGTTTCCGCCTGCACGCCGCCTGTACGATACTACGCAGGTGCTTTACGCCGATTTTTCAAAAATAGAGCAGCAGTTTCGGCAGGCTTTTCAGTTGCTAAAATATTACTTCCCCGAACAGCCGTCGCCCGATGTGACCACCTTTATTTCCGAGTATTCGGTGGCAGCCTTTATTTATGGCGAAGACCAACTGGCCGTAGGGTTAGATCTTTTTCTCGGCGAAGATTATCCGTATTTGCAATACAACTCCGGCAATGCCAATTTTTCTGCCTATCTCACGCGTACCTTCAATCGGGAGCATCTGGTAGCCAAAACCTTGCAGCCCTTAGTCAACGACCTCATCGGCCCGCCGCCCGGCAGCCGCCTGCTCGATTTGATGGTGCACAACGGCAAAGAATTGTACCTGCTCGACAAGTTGCTGCCTTATGCGCCCGACAGTGTAAAATGGGAAATGACGCCTCAGCAAATCGCTTGGCTCCAGGGCAATGAGTTCGAAATGTGGGCTTTTTTCCTCAAGGAAAATCTGCTTTATTCTTCAGAATGGCAAAACATTCGCAAATATGTAGAATACAGCCCCAATTCGCCCGGGATGCCGCCCGAAGCACCCGGCCGTACGGCCAACTGGCTGGGTTTGCAAATTGTAAATGCTTATATGCAGCGCTATCCGGACACGACCCTGCGCCAACTGATAGCCCTCCGCGACGCCCAGCAACTACTCGATGCTGCAAAATATCGGCCCCGGCGATGAAACAGCGCATCAGGAATAGCGCGCGCACCCCAAAACCACTTGCCCTGCTTTTTTGTATAATTGTAAAAAAAATCGGAAATATTAATAACCATGAGTACCAGAGCCATTCCTTTAGTGGATTTGTCTGAATTTGTCAATGGCACGCCAGAGCAGCGCCAAGCGTTTGTCGCCAAACTGGGGCAGGCTTTTCACGAAATTGGTTTCGTGGGCGTTGTCAATCACGGGGTATCCAAACAACTGATTGACGATTTCTACGCAGCGTCGCAAGCCTTTTTTGCCTTGCCCGAAGCCGCCAAGCGCCAGTACGAAGTGCCGGGGCTGGCTGGTCAGCGCGGTTATACTTCCTTTGGCAAGGAGCACGCCAAGCAATCGAAAGTAGCCGATTTGAAAGAATTTTATCAACTCGGGCAGGAAGTTACTGACGGCGACCCCGTAAAGGCGCAATACCCCGACAATGTGCACGTAGCCGAAGTGCCGGAATTTACTAATCTGGGTATCCAATTGTACAAAGCTTTTGAGCAAGCCGGCGGCCAGTTGCTCCGGGCTATTGCCATTCATCTGAATATCGGTACGCATTATTTTGATGATAAAATTCATAATGGCAACAGCATCCTGCGCGCCATACACTATCCGCCCATCACGCAGGAGCCGGCCTCGGCCATCCGCGCGGAGCAGCATGAGGATATTAATCTGATTACCCTCTTGGTGGGCGCTTCGGCTGGCGGTTTGCAATTGCTCACCAAAGAAAATAAGTGGGTGGACATTATGCCCGAAGAAGACGAAATCGTTATCAATGTAGGCGATATGTTGCAACGGCTGACCAATAACTACCTGAAATCTACTACGCACCGGGTGGTCAATCCACCGCGTGCACTCTGGCACCTGCCGCGCCTGTCTATTCCGTTTTTTCTGCATCCCAAAAGCGATATGGACTTGAGCTGCCTGCCTGCCTGCGTGGACGATGCGCATCCGCTGGCTTACGAACCCATCACCGCCGGTGCATACCTCGACGAGCGCCTCCGGGAAATTGGTTTGAAAAAATAATTTTGCCGTTTTTTGTCGAAATCTCTTTAAACCTTGCGAAAATTGCTGTATCTTATAATTTGATTGCACAAAAAGAAAGGCGCAAAATTGCCTTGCATCTGAAAAGATGGCATTTTATCATTATAAAAAACTGGAATTATGACAACCATCTTGTTATTCTCGTTAGGCGGCATGGAGTGGTTAGTGATTTTATTCGCTGTAGTGCTGCTGTTTGGAGGTCGGAAAATACCGGAACTGATGCGGGGCATCGGCAAAGGCATCCGCGAATTCAATGCAGCGCGCTCCAGTGTAGAATCCGAACTGAAGGAAGGAATGCACGATACCGATCGCAAACCCGTAGAGGAAAAGGAGCGGAAAAATTAATTCACACTAAAAAGAATCGTTATGTTAGGGGGATCAGAATGGCTGATTATTTTCTTTGCCATACTGTTACTTTTCGGAGGTAAGAAAATACCAGAACTGATGCGGGGCGTAGGTAAAGGCATCCGCGAATTTAATGCCGCACGCTCTACGCTCGAATCCGAACTGCAGCAGGGGATGCGCGAGGCAGAGCAACCAGCCAAACGCGTTGAAAGCCCAGCGACGAGGCCACCAAAGCCAGAGGAGCAGGAGGAGCGCAGCAAAGAACAAGGAGCGTAGTGAATAGAATCATAACGGCAGGGCCGCCCGTTTATTTATAATAAAATTGTAGCCGCCCCGCCGTTGTGCTATTTTATTTGCGCTTGAAAAAGTTGCCCAGCATTCTCATGCCGATATTGGCTACATCATCCACGATGCTGCCGTCGCCGTCTTTGTCAAGAAAACGGGTGAGCAATGCCATAGTTGGATTTTCTTGTACGTGCTCATTTTTGGTACGAATGAGTAGCCCCGCCAAATCGCTTACATTCAGTCCTTGTTGTTTCTTCGTTTTACCTAAAGCGCCCATCACCAAAGGTGCCAGTATCATCATCAGGTTATTCACTTTGCCAGCATCCAGACCACTGGCCTTTCCGATCATATCGGCCGCGCCGTTGCTACGATCGCCCAGAATGTGTGAAATAATACCTGCGCCATTGAGTGCTTTCTGACTTGCGGGTTGCCGGTTGCCGGAGAGCATACCAATGACGTCATCGAGGATGCTGCCGTCATGGTCGCGTTCGAGCGCCTTGTCCAGCGATTCTGCGCCTTTGGGCGTAGCCGCGTTGGTGGCCAAAGCGCCAATCAGCGTAGAAACGATGCCGGCTGCGGCCGCTTGCGTTTTGGGTTTATCGCTTTTTGTACCACCGATTTGTTGATTCAGAAAACCAATCATGCTATCGGAAAACTGCCCTTGTAGCAGATTCATAAGTTCCGTTGCCATACTACTTTCTTTTGGAATGGAGGAAATGAATAAATTAGCTCGCCGAAAATAAGACTTTTTTCGGGATTACAAAAATCTTCATTGTCATCGGCTGTTTTCCGAATTTTTACATGCGCCGCAATCGGATAATGGTGCCAGGCTGGAGCATTTGTTTGCCCAACATTTGGTTGAGGTGCTCTAATTCGCCAATGGTGACGCCCGGTGTTTTCATTGCAATATCGCGCAATCTTTCTCGTCGTTTCACCACGTATTGCACATACTGGTCAATTTGCAAGGCATCTTTGGCACGCAGATTATTGACAGAAGTCGCCGGTGCAGGTAGCAAAGCAACAGGCGCTATCGGCAGCGGTGCAACTGGTTTTACTTCTTGTGCGCGGAAACGGAGCAATTCCTTCGGATGGTAAATGGTGAGCTGCTGGCCAGCCAATATCTTGCTGCTGCTCAGGCTGTTCCAGGCTTTGAGTTGATAGACAGAACAATTATTGGCTTTGGCAATTTTTTCGAGGGTTTCGCCTTCTTGCACTACATAGGTCGTTTTGAAATAATTGGCGTTTCGGTCTTCTCGGGTGCGCCCTGCGGAAATCGGGGAAGATACCAACGGATTGTACCGGAAATCGGGGCGTTGCGATTGCAAGTAATCTCTAAAAGCAGGCATTACGCGCCGAGGCAGGGTCAGCTTGTTGCCATTTTCGTTGGCGGGTATTAGCCCGCGCCGGTACAGGGGGTTCAAGAACTCTATGGTTTCCATGGGCAAACCGGTAAGCTGAGACAAGCCCTCGAACTCAAGCTCGTCATACACCATCATACTTTCGGTCATTTGCAAGTCTAAGTCGGGGTATTCTGGCGTCAGCCCATGATCTTCGTAATGGTGCATGAGATAAGTAGCGGCGATGAAAGCCGGCACATAATTCCTTGTTTCGCGGGGCAAATACCGCTGCATGGCCCAAAAATTGCGGCTGCGCGAGCGTTTTATGGCACGGCTTACACGGCCCGAGCCGCTATTGTAGGCAGCCAGTGCTAATGACCAGTCGTTGAAGCGATTGTACAAATCTTTCAGGTGGCGAGCGGCGGCGTCCGTTGATTTTTCTGGGTCGCAACGCTCGTCTATCAAAGGGCTGACGAGTAGCCCGTATTCGCGGGCCGTAGGTGCCATGAATTGCCACAAGCCCATGGCGCTGGCACGAGAAATAGCGCGTGGCTCCAAGGCAGATTCCACCACTGCGAGGTATTTTAAATCCTGCGGAATTTGTTGCTCGCGCAGATGTTTTTCAAACAGAGGAAAGTACAGCACGCTGCGGCCGATAATGCGCTCGGCTTTGCTGCGATTATTGATTAGATAAGTGCGCAGATAGCTTTTTACGGCTACATCCATGCGCGGCTCCACGACTTCGCTCTTGAGCGCCTGCATGCGCTTGCTGATGGCGGCTTCGTCCAGAACGGTGCTGGTATTGTTGGCAAAAACAACCGATAAGCAAAGTATGGAAAAGAGGCATACTGCTGCGGGGCGGATGGCGCGTAAATATGATGGCTCCATGTTCAGATAAGGTCTATTTGTAATATAACCGGAGTCGAAAAAGTAAATTTCGATTTCCTGTAATTTTCTCACAAAAATTATGCAACTGCAAAATTAACAAAATAAATGACGCCAAGCAAGTTGAAATGTTAAAGTATATTTAACATCACTTCATTGGAGAAGGCGAGTAGGCGCTGCTCCTGCCATTGATTGGCCATGAGTTGCAGCCCGATGGGTAGTCCGTTGGGGTGCTGTGTTACAGGCAGACTGATGGCTGGCATCCCGACCATATTGGCTTGTACCGTGAAAATATCGGCTAAATACATGGCTACAGGGTTGTCGGTTTTTTCGCCGAGTGCCCAGGCCGTAGTGGGCGCGGCTGGCATCAAGATGAAATCAAAATCGGACAAAATAGCGCGCGTTTTGTCAAAAATCAGGCGCCGTACTTGCTGCGCTTTGGTATAATAGGCATCATAATAACCTGCGCTCAGCACGAAAGTGCCCAGCATGATGCGGCGTTTGACCTCGGCACCAAACCCTTCGGTGCGGCTTTTCTTGTAGGTAGCGTCTAAGCTGGTAGCGGCTGGGCTGCGATATCCATAGCGAACGCCGTCGTAGCGCGCCAGATTGGAGGAAGCCTCGGCAGTGGTCAATACATAGTATGCCGGAATGATATAGTCGAGATAGTCGAAATCTATGGGTTCTACCGTATGCCCTTTGGCCCGGAGTTGATCAATGAATGCAAGGGCCGCAGCCCTGACGCCTTCGTCTAAGCCTTCGTGGTGTAGCGCAGGTGCGAGATAAGCGATTTTTGCCTTGCCGGCAAATTGTAAATGCTGCGAATAGGCTTCTACCGGGCTTGTGCCAGCGGTACTGTCGAATGCATCGGGGCCAGCCATGATTTCTAAAAGCAGCGCTGTATCTGCAATGCTATGCGCAAAAATACCTACCTGATCGAACGAAGACCCATACGCTAATAACCCGTGCCGCGAAATGCGCCCGTAGCTGGGTTTGAAGCCAATCACACCGCAAAACGCTGCGGGCTGCCGCACCGAGCCGCCTGTATCCGTGCCGAGGGCTGCCAAGCAGGTGTCCGCCTGAACGGACACGGCCGCGCCACCCGAAGAGCCACCGGGGACTTTGGTGGGGTCGGCTGCATTTTTCACCGGGCCATAACACGAGTTTTCATTGCTCGATCCCATCGCAAATTCATCACAATTGGTGCGCCCAATAATGATGGCATCGGCGGCCAGCAAGCGCTCTACCGCTGTAGCCGAAAACAATGAGCGAAACCCTGCCAGCATTCTGGAACCTGCCGTCACCTCATGCTCCGCATAGCACAGCACATCCTTGATGGAGATGACCATACCAAACAAGGGCCCCACCGCTGCTGGGTCGTCCCGAAACCGGGCGTCGAGGGCGTGGGCGCGTTGCAAGGCTTCTTCGGCAAAGACTTCTACATAAGCATTGAGCGCTTGCGCAGCCTCAATTTGCGTCAGATAGTATGCTACAATAGCCGCCAGGGTCGTATCGCCCTGGTGCAGTGCGGTTTGTATTTGCGAAAGCGAAGTGTATTTTGGCACGGTTTGTTGTTTAGTAGAAACGCAAAAATCGCCAACTTTTTGTAAAACCGGCCGATTGGCAGCAGGAAACTCCTCATTACAATCGAAAAAATGCGCTATATTTGTATAAAAACAGTGGTTTATGGCAGTATCGCAAAAAACTGATTCAAATAGCGTTCTTCATCTTCATTATCGAAATTGTACCCCAAAGTTTCCATATATGTAATGATAGAAACGGCTACAAAATCAGTAGGCATGATAAAATCAGCAGGTAGCAAAGCTCTTTTCGAAAGATAAATGCATATATTGCTGTCTAACAGTAGTTTACTCCCATTCATCCCTAAGTGATTTTTGCCATTGCCAAGGATCAATTATTCCTGCAAAGTGCGTGGGGTTGGCATTGATAGCCAAAAATTTCAGTAAGGCCCCACCATTGCCGACGGGACTTTCTTCGATTATTTCCCGGATGGTGATTTCCACTGTTTTACCAATTAAATCTTCCACGTCGGGCAATTTGACAGTCTGGCTGTCTAATCGTACTTGGAATTTGTGAACAGTCATACGCCTGCTTTTTTGGGCAATTTACAACATTTTTTCCACAATTGCCTCTAAACTCAGCGACTCCTGCTCGCCGGTAGCCATGTTTTTTAGCGTGAGCTGCCCGCTGCTCATTTCGGTTTCGCCTACGACCGCCACGTAAGGCACGCGTCGGGCGTTGGCGTATTTCATTTGTTTTTTCAGGTTGCCTGGTTCGGGGTACAGCTCCGCGTGGATGCCCGCTGCGCGCACCTGCCGCAAGCAGTCAAAGGCGTATTGGTGCGTAAGGGCGTCAAAAGTGACGAACAGCAGTTGTAAGCTGGAAGCCGCATCAGCCGGGAACAATTGCAATTCTTCCATCACATCGTAAATTCGCTCTGCGCCAAAACTCACGCCCACCCCTGAAACGCCCGGCAGCCCAAAAATGCCCGTGAGGTCGTCGTAACGGCCACCGCCGCCAATGCTGCCCATTTGCACGCCTCGGGCCTGCACTTCAAAGATGCAGCCGGTATAATAATTCAACCCTCGCGCCAGCGTGACGTCGAATTGTACGGTATTTTTTGTCGTGGTGCCGAGGAAGGTAAACACTGTTTCCAACTCTCCAATGCCTCTGAGACCGGTAGCGCTGTTGGCCAGCAGTGGCTTCAGCTCCTCTAAGGTTTGGGCTTGTAGAATTTGCTCGATGGTGGCTATGGCAGCTTCGGCAATGCCGCGCTCCTGCATTTCCCGGCGCACGCCCTCCATGCCAATTTTGTCCAATTTGTCAATGGCGATAGTCATATCCCCGAAGCGTTCGCTGATGCCCGCTGCCTCAGCGATACCCGCCAACACCTTACGGTTGTTGATTTTAATGGTCACTTCGATGCCCAACCGGGTGAACACCTCGTCGTAAATCTGCGTCAGTTCTGCTTCATACATCAGCGAATTCGAGCCGACCACGTCCACATCGCATTGATAAAATTCGCGGTAACGCCCTCGCTGCGGCCGGTCGGCGCGCCATACGGGCTGTATCTGATAGCGTTTGAACGGAAACGCGAGCTCGTTTTGGTTCATCACCACAAAGCGTGCAAAGGGCACCGTAAGGTCGTAGCGCAGGCCTTCTTCCGCCAAATTGTGCTCAGAAGGCTGATTTTGCAAGGCTTTCGCCAATTTGTCGCCGCGTTTGAGTACCCGAAAGAGCAGCCGGTCGCCTTCTTCGCCGTACTTGCCGGTGAGTGTGGAGAGCAGCTCCATTGTAGGGGTTTCAATGGGTTGATAGCCATATTTGACGAACACCGCCTTGATGTTATCAAAAATATAATTGCGTTTGAACACCTGCTCAGGGCCAAAGTCGCGCGTGCCTTTCGGAATGCCTGGCTTCATTTTTTTATTAGACTATTTTTCTTCGGAAAACGGCAAAGTTAAGGTATTTTCAGGAAAGCCTGCTCAACAAGTTTTTGGGCGGCGGGATAATTTTTGATAAAGTTATTGTCTGAATTACAACAAGTCAAAACAAAATGATATTTTGCGTTTTCAAAAATGAATTAGAATAAAACGCATTTTTCATACCTTTGAGACAAAGGTAATTCGTAAAAGCGCACAACAACCCGTAATCATCCATGAGAAAAATCATCCTGCTCGCATTTCTGACAAGTATCTTGTTTTCAATCGGTTGCAACAACAATTCTACCGCAAAATACGAGCGCGCCCACGATCCCTGGGTTTTCCGCTCGGTGCTCGACAGCCTGCCGCGGATGCTCACCGTAGCCCTCAATGACAACCTCTGGGCAGCTTACAGCGCTCAAACCGGTGCGCTCTACAAGGTCTGGCGTGGCGGTGTCAACTTCGACGGAGCGGTTTATACCACCGTGCACGGGCCACAGCCCAGCACCCTCGGCGACGCTTGGTTGCAGAATCGTTTCGACCAGCCTTGGAGCATCATTCGCAATGGCAAAGCCGAGCAGCCAACGATTCAGTTTCGCGGGCACCGCTTCCACAAAGGGCAGGTGACTATCAACGCGGATTTGCAACTCGCCGATGGCACCGTGATCAAGGTACACGAAACCCCAGAGTACGTGACCAACGAGCAAGGATTGACGGGCTTCGAGCGCACTTTTACCCTCGAAAATGTGCCCACCGGCGCGCAGGTATTGTTCAAAACCAATTTTCATTCCATCGCTTTCGAGCGCAGCATTCAAACCAAAGGCGGCGATTTCAAGATTACAAAATCCGAGCCGCACAGCGCCAAAGGCCTGAGCGCGCTTGACGTAGAGGGGCAGTTGTTTTTGAATCCGAACGGCGCTACGGTACTGACCGCTTTTTTTGTAAAAAATCCGCTGTTGGAAAATCCGAATAAAATTCAGGGCGCGGAGACCGAGGAAAACGTGCCGCTGGGCATGCGCCTCATTGCGCGTAGCGACTGCAAAACCTGCCACAATACGTATCTAAAAACTATCGGGCCAAGCTATGTGGACGTAGCCAAAAAATACCTCAACACCCCCGCCAACGTGGCCATGCTTGCGGGCAAGGTCAAAAACGGCGGCTCTGGCGTATGGGGCGAAGCAGCTATGACCGCCCACCCCGAACTGGAAGACCGCGACATCAACGAAATGGTGAAATATATTATGGCCTTAGACGCGGAGGAAGAGGCCCTTTTCGTGAAAGCGAGCGGCGGTGCGTCTGGTGCCCCCATTGAGGGCATGGCTCCGGCTACGGCGGGCATTGGCGAAGATGATTTGCTGCCCGGTGCTTTTGTAAAAGTGTTTCAGTTTGATAAAAATCTGGAAAAATTAGCCGATGTCAATTTCAAGGCAACGCCCGTTTTTACTGGCGCGTTTCCAGTTATTTCTGCTGCAGATTCCGAATTTCAAGGCTTAGAAAGCAACTTTGCGTTGGAAATCACTGGTTATTTGAACATTCCCAAAACGAACAATTACGTGTTTCGGCTTACCAGCGACGACGGCTCGCGCTTGTACATTGACGATAAGGAAATCATTGACTTCGACGGGCTGCATGGCGGCGAATCGCGCGATGGTGAAATTGCCTTAGAAAAAGGCTTTCATCCATTTCGGATAGAATACTTCCAGGGTGGCGGCGGCAAGGTTATTCGCCTCGAATGGAACTCGCCCGATCTGAAAGGTTTTTCCATTGTGCCCACCACGGCGCTGCGCTACGACAAGACAGAGGTAGCCAACGCGCCTGCAACGGCTTCGCTGAATAGCACCCGCATTCCTGGCGACAAATTTTCGCTCCAAAGCGTGCATCCGAGCTATGACCTGAGCCAAGCGCGCCCCGATGAATTTGCCCCAAAGGTAGGTGGCATGGACTTCCTGCCCGACGGACGGCTCGTGGTGTCCACCTGGGATGCCGAAGGTGCGGTGTATATCGTGGATGGTGTGCAGAGCGGCGACCCGGCGAAGATGTCGTACAAAAAAATTGCCAAAGGATTGGCGGAGCCTTTAGGCTTGAAAGTCGTGGACGGCGAAATATACGTATTGCAAAAGCAGGAACTGACGCGGCTCATTGACCACGACGGCGACGAAGTGATAGACGAATATTATACCCTCAGCAACGACTGGCGCGTGTCCGCCAATTTTCACGAATTTGCCTTTGGATTAGCCTATAAAGACGACTACTTCTACGCGGCCTTAGCCATCGCTATCCTGCCCGGTGGTGCGAGCGCCAATCCGCAAATACCCGACCGCGGCAAGGCGGTGCGCATCAGCAAAAGTACTGGCAAATTAGAAGTGGTAGCCGAAGGTTTTCGCACGCCCAATGGCGTGGGCATCGGGGTAGATGGCGAAATCTTTATCGCTGATAATCAAGGAGATTGGCTGCCTTCCAGCAAAATCTTGCACGTTACCAAAGGCGCATTCTTCGCTTCGCGCGCGGTAGATTCGGCTCGCGTGGCCCAACTGCCCGTGAAGCTGCCTGTGGTCTGGTTACCGCAGGATGAAATTGGCAATTCGCCCACCACACCCTTGGCCATTAATGACGGGCCCTACAAGGGGCAGATGATTCACAGCGAAGTGACGCACGGCGGCGTGAAGCGCGTTTTTGTAGAAAAAATCAATGGCGAGTACCAGGGCTGCGTCTTCCGGTTTATACAAGGATTGGAGGCAGGCATCAATCGCATGGTGTGGGGCCCCGACGGCGCACTATACGTAGGTGGCATTGGCTCTACCGGCAACTGGCGGCAAGAAGGCAAGGAATGGTATGGTTTACAGCGGTTAAAATATAACGAAAAATCCACTTTCGAAATGCTGGCCGTGCGCGCCAAGTCCAATGGCATGGAAATCGAATTCACTGAGCCACTGGCCGAAGGCTTGGGCTGGAATCCGACCGCTTACACCGTACAGCAATGGTACTACCTGCCCACCCACGAGTACGGCGGGCCCAAGCTGGGCTTGGAAAATCTGCGCATTCTCTCGGCGAATGTATCCGATGATCGTAAAAAAGTTTTCCTCGAACTGGCAGGCCTCAAGCCCAACCACGTCGTCTATCTCCGTCTGCCCTACGAATGGACGAGCGCTAACGAACTCGAACTCTGGGCCACCGAAGCTTGGTACACCCTGAATCAGATTCCGGCCGACAATCCGGGCTTCCGCACGCAAGCGCCCCCGCCCGTAGCTGCCAACACCCTCAGCGAAACCGAGCGCAAAGCCGGCTGGAAGTTGCTTTTTGATGGCAAAACATTGGATGGCTGGCGCAATTATAATAAACAAACCCTCGGCGCTTCCTGGAAAGCGATAGACGGTGCGTTGGTGCTCGATGCTGTGCCTACGCCTACCGGCGGCTGGGGCGTGCCCGACGGCGGCGATCTTGTACTACCCGGCGAGTACGCCAATTTTGACCTACAGTTGGAATGGAAGATTTCGCCTTGCGGTAATAGCGGCATCATGTATTATGTGGTCGAATCCGAGCAGCACCGCTACCCCTGGCTCACCGGCCCAGAAATGCAAATACTCGACAACGCCTGCCACCCCGACGCCCGCATTGATAAGCACCGCGCCGGCGATTTGTACGACCTCATTGCTTGCAAATACGAAACCGTAAAACCCGCTGGTGAGTGGAATAAGGTGCGCATCATCGCCAAAGACGGCAAGTTAGAACATTGGCTCAACGGGCGCAAATTGGTAGCCACCGAACTCTGGACGCGCGAGTGGAATCGCCTTGTAGCCGACAGCAAATTCAAGGAGATGCCCGATTTTGCGAAAGCGAAAAAAGGGCGCATCGTATTGCAAGACCACCGCGATGCCCGCGTCGCTTTCCGCAATATCAAAATCCGAGAACTGTAGTTTTAGACAATAGATGATAGATTTTAGACCGCAGTCCCCTAAACCTTTCTAAACCTTTCCAAACCTTTAAACCTAAATCGTATGAAACATACCATCCACATTCTAAGCGTACTCGCCCTGCTGACGACTTTCACCGGCTGCGGCAAAAAAACAGCACCCGAACAAACGACCGAAGACTCCGCCATTCACGAACCCGCGCTCAACACCCTCACCGGCGAGGAGCAGGAAGCAGGCTGGGAATTGCTCTTCGATGGCACCACCCTCAATGGCTGGCGCAATTTTGGCAAGCAAGGCATCGGCTCAAGCTGGAAAGTGCAAGACGACGCTATCTACCTCGATGCGCAGAAAGACCCCAGCGGCGGCTGGCAGGCAGCAGATGGCGGCGACATCACCACCGACGGCGTGTATGCCGATTTTGAATTGCAAATAGAATGGAAAATCGCACCCTGCGGCAATAGCGGTATTGTGTATCGCTCGGTAGAATCCGACAAGTACCAATACGCTTGGCAAACCGGCCCAGAAATGCAAGTGCTTGATAATGATTGCCATCCTGACGCTAAGATCGAAAAGCATCGCGCTGGCGACCTGTACGATCTCGTAGCGGTGAGCGAGGAAACCGTCAAACCGGTCGGCGAATGGAACGCAGTACGCTTGGTGGTGCAAGGCGGCAGCGTAGAGCATTGGCTCAATGGCGTAAAAGTAGTGGACATCGAAATGGGCACCGACCAATGGCGCAAGATGTTGGCCAACAGCAAGTGGAAAGACTTCCCCGACTTCAGCACTGCCCGCGAGGGGCATATTGTATTGCAAGATCATGGCGACCCCGTGTGGTTTCGGAATATTAAAATTCGGCGAATAGGGGAGTAGGGGGTTGAGAGGTTGAAAAGTTGAAAAGTTGAGAGGTTGAGAGGTTGAGGGGGAGTATTGAGATTTTGTTTACATTTGGAAAACAAAATACAAGTGCTATGAGTACGTCACAGGCAAGCCACAAGATGATTACTGTGGATTCGGATATACTGGGCGGTAAACCAGTTTTCGGTGGTACGCGGGTTCCCGTCAAAAACCTTTTCGACTATCTTGAAACAGGTGAAACTATTGAAACTTTTCTGGATGACTTCGAGTCCGTACAGCGGTGGCAGGTCATTAAGCTATTAGAATTGTCACACCGTTTAATCGAAAGTTCATTTTTAATGGTAAACAACGAATAGCGAAAAGTGAATAGCGAAAAGCGAATACACTTTTTTGAAAAAGGCAAAGCGTATATCATTGGTTAAGAATGTAAAACAAAAAACACCTGTATGAAACTTGGTATTCGTATTCAACTGTCGGTCATGATGTTCTTAGAGTTTTTCATCTGGGGCGCATGGTTCGTGACGATGGGCACTTACCTCGGTAACAACCTCAAAGCTGGCGGCGTAGAAATTGGCGTGGCCTACCAAACCCAATCTATCGGGGCTATTCTGGCGCCTTTCATCATTGGCTTGATTGCCGATCGTTTTTTTCCGGCCCAACGCATTCTGGGCGTGCTGCACCTCGGTGGCGCTGCTATGATGTACCTGGCTTCTACGGCGGATCAGTTTACGGCTTTCTACCCTTACATCCTCATTTACATGATTTTATACATGCCAACTTTAGCATTGGTGAATTCCATTTCCTTTCGGCAAATGCAAAACCCAGAGCAGCAGTTCGCCAGCGTGCGCGTGCTCGGCACCATCGGTTGGATTGTAGCGGGGCTTACCATCGGTTATCTCAACTGGGAACAAACCGGCGCCTTGCAAAACACTTTCCGCATGGCTGCGGCCGTATCTGCCATTCTGGGCATTATGAGCTTTACGCTGCCGCACACGCCGCCTGCCCGCGCTAAGGGCGAGCCGCTCACCACCCGCGAAATACTTGGCTTAGACGCATTGGGACTGCTCAAAGATCGCTCGTTTCTCACTTTTTTCCTCGGCTCGGTGCTTATTTGCATCCCTCTGGCGTTTTATTACAATTTTACCAATCCGTTTCTCAATGAAGTCGGCATGGAGCGCGCCGCCGCCAAAATGTCCATGGGACAAATGTCCGAAGCCTTGTTTTTACTATTAATGCCTTGGTTTTTCAAGCGCCTCGGCGTGAAGAAAATGCTGCTACTGGGTATGGGCGCGTGGGCGCTGCGTTACGCCTTGTTTGCCTTCGGCGATGTAGGCGCGAACTACTGGATGCTCATTCTTGGCATTGTACTACATGGTATTTGCTACGATTTTTTCTTCGTCACAGGACAAATTTATACCGACCAGCGCGCTGGAGAACAGTTCAAAAGCTCGGCACAGGGCCTTATCACCTTAGCTACCTATGGCGTGGGGATGTTCATCGGCTCGTTCGTATCGGGCTACATTGTGGATATGTACGCCATAGCTGATGGGCACGACTGGCGCAGCATCTGGCTGATACCCGGCGGCATTGCCTTAGCGATTATCCTGGCGTTTATGGTGTTGTTCAAAGACCCCGGTATCCGGCGAGCAAAGGTGTGATGTTAAATTTTTATTGCGGTTCGCGGTTCGCCTGACCACCGTTCACCATTAGAATGGTATAATTAATTGATCCTGTTTTACTGCGCCGCGCAGCAAGTCATGGTAGCGCATGGTACTGGTATGTGGCGTTTTTATAATATTGGTAATGCTGACCGTTTGTACAAAGCCCCGATTCATGACTACATCATTCCAGGGATCGCCGTCGCCTGCATTTTGATGAAAATCCATAATGGCATCGAGGCTAAAATCCTGGCGGCCGCGTAGCCAGTCGGCAAACCATTGCTCGCGTTTGGCTTGCACTAACGGTTCGTACAGCGTAGCCGATGACCAGATGTGGTACCCCTCAATGTCGAGGGCTTTCAGGTGCGGGCGTTGCTCGTCCCAGCGCAATTCGTAGAGGGCTTCTGGTTCGTAAATGATCATTGTAAATGGCTCAATATCTTGAAAATCAAAGTTTTGAACAAAATTTTCCACGCTCGGAAAAGCAAAAAACGCTAACGCCATGATGCCCCGGCTCAGGCGATAGTCGCTGCGCCGCTGGTGCCGTTCAAAAGCGCCATTGAGGATACAAACCGCCTGCCCAGTATCGGATGTTACTACCCAACTGCCGCCCGCGCCGCCGTCGCGTGGGAAGAGCAATTGCGGCACTCCGGCCACTTTCGACAGGTCTTTCGGCGAGCGCACCGCCTGTTCGTCGCGGTTGGTTGTCAAAATGAAACTTCCTGCGCCATTGGGGATGTAAGTGACAGTGCACATGGTGTAACGGTTTTGAGATTCGCGGTTTGCTGTTTGCTGTTCGCAATTTGCCATTCGCTGTTCGCCATTCGCATGCAAAAACGAACCGCCAACTGCGAAATTTCCGATAAGCTCTTGACAAATTTATTTTTTTTTCCCTATATTGCTGCTCGTACTTCCTGCAACACAACAATTCATGAGAAAACCCTGCCCCTTCAGGAAGCACAATAACAAACGCTTCGAAGCAATACCAAACCCCGAAATAGCCATCATGCAGGCTTTGCTGGCACGCAATAGCTTAGCCTGACCAGCATTTTGCAAGGGCACAAGTTGCAAACTTTTACCATTTTTTATCCAAACAAATGTCCTGTAAAATATTATTTCTGAGGACAAAGTAGCGCACAAGACGATTTTAGTCGCTTACTGAAAGCGATGAACCATGAACATATCCAAAAACTTTTGACACCATTTACTGCTATGCAAATTATCAGAACGATCTTAGCCGATAACCAAAGTATTTTTATCGAGGGGCTAAAAGCCGTATTACAGCGCTCTGACAAATACCGCTTCGATATCGTAGGTATCGCCGGTAATGGCGAAGAACTTTTGTACCTCTTGCGCCGCAAACCCGCCGACCTACTCGTGCTCGACCTTAACCTCACCGGCAACGACGGGCTGGAAATACTCGAACACATCGCCGCCGAGCGCATTGCCCTGCACATTCTCGTGCTGACCATCTACGCCGAGCCGAAAATCGTCAAATCTGCCCTCAAGCACGGCGCCGGAGCTTATATCCTCAAAAGCCATGCTATGACCGAGCTTTTTCCCGCCATCGAAGCCTTGCGCCAGCACTGCACCTACCTCGGCGAAGGCGTGCATCCCTCCGGGCACGAACAGCCGCAGGGTATTGCCGGCCGACAGCAAACCGACCGCCACACCGAAGACCGATTTTTGAAAAAATACGACCTGACCAAACGCGAGCTTGAAGTGCTGCGCCTCATCACCCGTGCCCTAAGCAACAAGGAAATCGCCCGCGAACTTTACATCAGCGACCAAACCGTGAGCGTACACCGCAAAAACATCATGCGCAAACTCGGCGTGAGCAATGCCGCTGGCCTCATCCGGGCCGCCTATGATTATAGCCTTGTGTAGCAAAATTAGCATCCCAAACCAAGTTGGCAGCTTAGAAAACCTCTTTATAAAAGAAAAATTATTCTTTGTAAAAGTTTGATTTACAGTTTTTTAAGCAAAAAAAGAAAACACTATTTAACATTTTTTTAAAAAATACCGCTTTTAGGGTATGCAAACACCACAAAACTGTTCTATATTTGTATCGTCTGAAAAACACAGTCAGGTACAGCAACTACATACTGATTAAAAATAGCAACTCTGTGAGCACCTTTATGCCTATTCAAAAAAAATGTCACGAAAACTTGACATTATCCAATGCGGTACTGTACCTTTGTCGCACAATAAAAAAATATCCCATGACTAAAAACTTTTACACTTCCCGCCTTCGGGCTACATCTCTTGTTTCGGCTTACAATTTTCCAAATACTAATCCTCAATATAAACAATAATCGTATCCCTGTTTTCCGTGTGAAGTGGAAAAAGAAGGACTACGTTATGGGAATTCATTTTTTTTATCATATATTTGCAGGGCTACAAAAAGTTGTAGTTTTCTCCTTTTGAAAAGCTGTTTTTCGTTTCCCGAATAATAATCTCGACCTAAACACAAACTTTCGCTTCCTACGACCAAATAGACGACAACAAAAACAGGAAGCACAAAACTTTAAATTCTAAAAGCCGGAAAATCTGATGTCTGGCATCTGCCATCTCAAAATCCGGCATCTCAAAAAGGCTATATTTAGCGCTATCATAATCACAATTTTTTATTAACCTAATTCTTAAACAAATTGTAATCTTATGGGAAAAACGAATTTTACCTTCGTTCGACCATTCCTTATGGTCCTGCTGACCGCTTTCGGTCTGCATAACCTCTGGGCACAAAACGATAACTGTCCGACTATCGTAGCTAACACTGCGACGTACACGTTGACCGATTGCTCAGAGAATGTTACTGTTTACTATTCTTTCAACCTCATTGAGAGCACCAACGCCAACTGCTTTTTCAGTATCGTTGATGCAGATGTATCTCGCCTTGGCTTTGACTTAAGCGGCAATCTCGCTGCTGCTGGTATCACTGTCTCTGCCACTCCCAATTGGCGTGAAGATGTTGGTGAAGGCGTGTTTGTTGAGTACGCTTTAAATGGCTTGGATGCTTCGAAGGCTGGCACTTACATAGTGCGCATTGCCTACGACGACAACGATGACGGTCTGTTTACCGACGAGCCTAATGTAGAGGTACTCATTACCATTCTTGCTCAGCAGTCAGAGCGCGACTATCGCAATCTTTCTTGCTCCGGCACAGTCAACATCCGCTTGGATGACGACTGCGAAGCACAATTGCGCGCCAGCCAGTTGTTGAATGGTCGTTTGGTTTGCGACA
>CALMSO010000016.1 GCA_937872385.1 uncultured Saprospiraceae bacterium | reverse complement strand
GTCGCAAATGTAATCCAACTTCTCATCCAACGCAAACTTTTTCAAAGGTTTTTTTTGGTAGAAAAATCATAGCTGTTTTTTTACAATGATATAACACGCGCAGCAGCGGAGCGACAACCTTTAATTCAATAAATGGTTTATTTTTGTGCGAATTTTCAAACTTCGACTCGTTTTTTTTGCAAACATTTCCCAATCAATTTTGCTACAATGACAAAATTCAATTTCAGCGCTGGTCCGGCCATTCTACCCAAAGCAGTGATGCAGGAAGCCGCCGCCGGCGCAGTTGACCTCAATGGCTCGGGCCTGTCTATACTGGAAATCTCACACCGGAGTGCCGCCTTCACGGCCATTATAGAAGAAGCGGAAAGCTTAGTGCGCTCGCTGCTGGGCTTGAGCGATGATTTCGCAGTGCTCTTTCTGAGTGGCGGTGCCAGTACACAGTTTTTTATGGTTCCGATGAATTTCCTGAACGAATCGGACACAGCAGCCTACTTAGATACCGGTTCGTGGTCGAGCAAAGCCATTAAAGAGGCTAAACTTTTTGGCAAGGTAGAAGTCGTGGCGTCTTCCAAAGCGGACAATTATACCCACATTCCGAAGGAATATACCGTACCTGCTCAGGCCCGGTATTTGCACATCACGAGCAACAACACTATATATGGTACGCAATATCACGCTTTGCCGGAAACGGACGTGCCTTTGGTGAGCGATATGTCATCGGATATTTTCAGCCGCCCGATAGAGGTGGAGCGCTTTGGGCTGATTTATGCTGGTGCTCAAAAGAATATTGGCCCGGCGGGGGTCACGCTGGTGATTGTGCGTAAGGATCTGGTGGGCAAGGTAAATCGCAATATCCCGACCATGCTGCAATATGCTACCCATATCGAAGGTGCCTCTTTGTACAATACGCCGCCGGTATTCCCGATTTATGTGACCATGCTCACGCTCCGCTGGATACGCCATAGCGGCGGACTACAGGCCATGGATGTGCAAAACAAAGCCAAAGCTAAACTATTGTACGACGAGATTGATGCCAACCCACTTTTCAAGGGCACTACGGCCGTGGAAGACCGTTCGCTGATGAACGGAACCTTTGTGATGGAAAACCCAGAGCTTGAGAAAGCGTTTCTGGCGGCGTGTACCGAAGCGGGCTGTGTAGAATTGAAAGGGCATCGCTCAGTCGGCGGATTTCGGGCCTCTATTTACAATGCCATGCCGATAGAAGGCGTACAGACGCTGGTGGATGTGATGCGTGCTTTCGCACAAAAGCATGGCTGATTTTTCAAATCCCGATAATACGGTTGACTGATTTTTGTTGCTTATGCAATCTTTTGAAGAGCATTTTGTACTGAAAATTTGCGGGCAGCATATTCCGGCGCGCATCATTCGGGAGCGGCGGCGCAGCGTGCGTGCTTCTATTGGCAAAGACGCGGCTTACCTGCGCCTGCCCCTCCTGATGCCAATGGAAATGCAGCAACAACAGATAAGCTGGTTCAAAGCTTGGTTGGAAAAACAAGCACTCAAACACCCAGACGTACTGGCACGCTTCACCGCAAAAACCTATGCGGATGGCGATACGCTGACTGTGGGCAAGCGCAATTACACCTTACAAATAGCATATAGCGACAAGCTGTCGAGTAGTGGCAGGCTGACGGATGGCGTCATTTACCTGCGGCTAAGCCAAGAAAACACAAATGCTACTACCATCCCTACGCTACTGAGCCGAGTAGTGGCGCAAGACTTTCTGCCAGAAATCACCGACCGGGTGCAGGAGCTGAACGAGCGTTTTTTCCGTCAGGCGGTTCGCAGCGTGAAGTTGAAATACAACCATTCCAACTGGGGCAGTTGCTCGGGTCACGGCAATCTCAATTTCTCTACGCGCCTTCTCTTTGCCCCAGATGTGGTGCGCGATTATGTAATTATTCACGAACTGGCCCATTTGATTGAGCCAAATCATTCGGATCGCTTTTGGAAATTAGTGGCGGATGCTATGCCCGATTATTCTCGGCAGGAGCAGTGGCTGCGCGAACAGGCGCATTGGTGCCGTTTCTGACAGTACTCCAAATAACAAAGCGTTGCACGCACAGTGGTGGTACAACGCTTTCGATGCAGATGGTTTTCTTTCCGAAGGGAATGATTGTTTATTCTCCTACTACTTCAAACTGGACTTTAGCGTCCACTTTTTTGTGCAAATCCAGTACGGCAGTGTAAGTGCCCAATGTCTTGATTTCTTCATCAATCAAAATTTTCTTACGCTCGATTTCGACACCCGCCTGGTCTTTCAAAGCAGCTGCAATCTGGATATTAGTGACGCTGCCAAAGAGTTTGCCACTCGCGCCAGCTTTGGCGCCAATTCTCAGCACTACATCCTTTATTTTATCTGCAATTACTTGATATTCAGCAATTACTTTGGATTCAACCTCTGCCTCGCGGCGCTTGAGATCGTCTAATTTGCCGCGATTAGTTGCATTGGCTACTAATGCAAAACCCTGCGGAATAAGGTAGTTGCGACCATAACCATCTTTTACAGTGACGATGGTATGCTTTTCGCCCACTTTTTCTATATCTTTCAAAAGAATGATTTCCATTGCTTTAGCATTTTAATAAGGTTTCAAACAAAAGGAAAATAGGATCCCTGCCAATTGTGCTACTTACTTGAGCAAATCCGACACATAAGGCAGCAAAGCCAAATGGCGGGCACGCTTGATGGCGGTAGCTACCTTGCGCTGATATTTCAGCGAATTGCCAGTGATACGGCGCGGCAAAATTTTACCTTGTTCGTTGATGAATTGCAGCAGAAAGTCTGCATCCTTGTAATCAATATGTTTGATACCAAACTTGCGAAAGCGGCAGTATTTTTTACGCTGCTGCCCGATGTTGGGATTACTCAGGAATTTAATATCGTCTCTATTGGTTGCCATTGTTGTTGTCTTTTTGAATTAAACCATTCGATTTTACTCTTCTTCCTCTTTAACAGGGGCCGTGGCGACGGGTGCAGGTACAACAGGTACGGGTTCCGGAGTCGGTTTAGGCGGGCGGGGCGGTTCTGGGCGCTCCGTTCTTCTTTCCACAGGTTTTTCCTCGGCTCTTTCTGCCGGTCTTTCCGGTCTTTTCTTACCAATCAAGCCCTTGCGTTTGTCGTCATTGTACTTCACGCCATACTTGTCGAGGGCAACGGTCAGGAAGCGCATGATGCGCTCATCGCGGCGCAAGGAAAGCTCGAAGCTATCCATGAAAGTGCCGTCGGCGGCTTCCAGTTCAATGCAATAATAAACCCCGGACTGACGCTTGTTGATGGGATAAGCCAATTGTTTGAGGCCCATTTCATCTACATGTACGATGTTGCAATTTTCATTTTTTAGCAAATCGACATACGTCTGAGCTGTCGCTTTGATTTCATCGCCCGACAGCACTGGGTCCACGATGAAAGTTACTTCGTAATTTCTCATTGATTCAGACATATAGGTTTAAATAATTAAAAAGCGGCTGCAAAGGTAAGGCTTTTGTTTGAAAAAGAGAAGATTATACAAAAAAAAGACCCCGATTTTGCACAAAATTGGCGCACATCGGGGGGTAAAAGTAGATTTTGCAGCCTTGGCTAAGGTGCCAGCGTGAAACTGGCGGTTGGTGGCGTAGCCGGTGGCACGATATCAAATGGTTCAGACGAAGATTGGGGTGTCGGAGCATTGGCAAACAGATACAATGCGCGTTCGGTCAAATTGCTTGCATCCCGAATACGAATGCGCATCCGTGGCAAGGACGAAGAGGAGCCATCCCGGCGCTCGGCCGCCTCCAACACATCAAATGCCACGATACCCAGATTGGCACCCTGCAAATTGCCTTGCAAAGGCGAGTAGTTGATACTGATATCGCTGTCATAAACTACGGCCAGCACCGTTTTCCCGATGAGCATACTCAGCCCCGTAGCACGCAGGGGCGTTAGGTTGGGTATTTTGTCTAACAGCACTTCCCGGTCGTCATCGGGTACTTTGGCACCCAAGCCCGGGCCCGCCAGCAAAAAATTGCGCGCGCCATTATTGGTAGGGCCAGCATTGATCCAGCTATTGGGAATGGTTTTGAGTGCATACCACCCTTCGTCACCCACCTGCCCAGTAAAAAGGTCAATGGTTTTTCCTACATTTTCTTGAAAATAACGCAAAGGCAGGCGTAGCCCTACTTCGGCCAACTGGTCATTGACGTCCCGGTCGGAAAAATTGTTGGGCGGGTTCCCATTGTCAATACTTTCCTCGTCAATCACCAAAAGTATAACGCCGTCGGTATCATCGGATGGCCCTTGCGGGTCGTCGTCTGTTGTTTGGCAAGCAACCGTTGCCAAAAGTAAAATCAAGGCTATTGACCATTGCCACAGTAATGGAAGCGTGTTCTTTTTCATACAATTTTCAGTTTTTGGATTGGAAAAATGCACCTATCTGTCACAAAACGATTTTGAAAACAGAATTATTCCATTTCGGTTGGCAGCGAATATGTTAAATCCGGCGAGCGAAGCAGCAGTTCAGGTGCGAGGTGTCAGTCATCTATTTCAAATCGCAGATCAATTCCAAGTTAAACAGTCATCCTTTGCTATCATTACTTTACAAAATCGTGAATTGGACTTCGTAAATCGTAATTCGTATAAGCTCTTTTTGTCACCCGTTTTTCCAACGGAAAGCCTGCGCATCTATAGCTCGTTGGGTAGCCAATATGCCGTCGAGATGATCGTACTCGTGCTGCATTAGCTCCGAGAGGTCGTCTTCCAGCTCCCAGACGTGCTCCTGCCACTGTAGGTCGCGGAAGCGCATTTTGCAACGCCGATGCCGCCGAAGACGCACCAACAGGTTGGGAAAACTCATACAGTCGTCCCAGAGTTCTATCATTTCCTCGCTTTGCTCAAACAATTCGGGGTTGATAATCGCCACTGGCTGGTCTATATTCATTACAATGAGCCGCTTCATAATGCCCAATTGCGGCGCCGCGATAGCCCGGCCAGCCTGGTACTTTGCTCGAAATTCAAGGATAACATTGGCCATGCCTGCCACTATGGGGGGTAGCTGTTCCAGTTCGGAGCGTTCTACTGGCGCGCAAGGTTCGTACAAGCGCGGGTCGCCAAGCAAAATGATGTCGGAAAGGTGCATAAGTAATGGTGTATTGTTATTTTGTTAATGTTATTTGTTAATTGGGCGGGGTTTGAAAAGGTTAATATGGTCATGGGACAATAGGGTTTAGAAAGGTGTAAAGGTTTAGAGGGGTTTAGAGGGGGGCGAACAGCGAACAGTGTTCCGTCCTAAAGTCTGGCATCTAACATCTATAGTCTATTATCTAACGTTTATACATTGATAATCATTTACTTATATATTTTCTGTTAAAAATAATTCATTGTACGTATTTTATAAAAAACAAGAAGCTTGCAAGCTATTTATTTTCCCACCAGCGGTTGTTCCACCAAAGCAGCATTTCGTCGGCGCGGTAGAGATTTGTCTGTACGGGGCGAATGAGCAGTTCGTCGAGCCAAAGCGGCTTGTTCGGAATTTCTGTATTAAAAAACCGAAAGCGGAGGCGGCTGCCCGGCAGATTGAGTTTGAGCCCCAGTTCGAGCAATCCCCAGCCGTTGTTGTCAAAAGTACGCACGATATCGCGTACCTCGATGCTGGCCTGTTGCAGCACCGAGCCGTCGGGGTGGTATTCTACAAACTCGAAACGCGTGCGGGGGTAAAGGTCTTCGTTGAGAAACATCCAGATGGAAAATAGGTACCAGTCGGCGGTCTGCTTGGGCAGCACGCCTTCATACACTATGTTTTCACTATTCATAAGCCCTTGATAACCACCGTTCCCGAAGTACTTCCGGTCAGCCGAAAGTGTATTCCACGATTGGTACACAAAACTGGCGCTGCTATCCGTACTCAAAAAACCCTGCACCGGATATAGTTGCGCGGTATCGAGCACTTGTCGGATGGTTTGTTTGCGGCGCTCAATGCGCGTTTCAAAAGTGCTAAGTGGCATTTCGTACAATTGCAATTCGTTGCGCTGATAAGCTAAGTTCACATCTTCCAGCAGGTGCTCGTAGCGTCCGGGGAAGTTCTGCACCCGAATGCTGTCCCAAGCGAGCAGCAAAGGCTTATTGTTGGGCAGGTCATCGAGCAGGCGAGGGCGGCGATAGGGTTCGAGCACTAATTGCAACTGATTGATTGTCTGTGAAATAGAAGTTCGCGTCAGCATAGCACCAGTGGTCGGCAGGCCCGTTTGAATGGCAATAGATTCTACTTTTTGCCCGATGAATCCCTCCTGTCCCCACCAGAAGTTATCACTACCGATATTATAATAAGGTATCGGCACGGTTGCCTGATAATTGTTAAAATCAATGCCTGGTGCTTCGGCAAAGCTTCGGCCGGGTTCCAATTCTTCAATGGTATCGAGCCCGAGGTCTATGCCGCGATTGAAATGCCAAGTTTCGTAGCCCAGCATAAGCAGCGCCAGCGTCGGTAGCAGCCAACGCCGAGTAGTGCCCCGTTTGGCCCAATGATAAACTCCGGCAAAGGCTATGATATTAATCACATAAAAAAACACCCAAGCAAAGCGACCGATAGAGCGAAACTGCTGCAGCGGGCCGGTATAATCGAGTAGCGGCTCCAGCCCTTTGATGGTAAAAGGCAATCCGAACGAGAACAGCAATATACTGACGGCAGTATAAAACGTGGCATTGAGCCAAACACGCGGCTGCACTTCCGCACCAAAGTGCCAGGGAGGTCGTTGTAATAATTGCCGTAGCCAGCGCACTAAAAAAATCAATGAAGCCACGAAGCCCACCGTGCCTACATAAGCGAGACTTTCAAAATTCACTTTCCGGATGTCAAGCAAATGCTGGTCTATCCAGTTGTACAATGGCATTTTCAAAGACAAAAAGACTCCCTCCCAGTGCGCTCGATGCGCCAGATATCCCCAGGGTTTGCCCGGTCGGTCGGTCACGGGGTCGTTCCAGTCCATCCACCAGATATAAAAAATCAGGGGCAGTAGCAATTGCAAACTGAAATGCAGCCCATAGCGCCACCAGTTGGACCAGTCTCGTTTTTGCAGCAAGCTGAAGAACAGATAACCGCCAATGGTAAATGCCAAAATTGCGTAGAAATAGAAATGTAAACCAGCGTAAAACAGCACCACGAAGCTCAGCAGCAGACTGTAATGCCAACGCCGATCTTCCTCCCAGCGCATTAGCAAATACAAGGTAAGCGGCAACATGGCCGGATGCGCCAGCCCAAAGTGGGCCAGCATGCGCTCTAATTGTGGCGATAAGAAAGCCAGCCCAATGGCTACGGGGATAGCGTACCACGTGGGCACGTCGAGCCGCCGGAAAATGAGGTACAAAAACAGTCCGCACAATAGCAGCGACCCCAGCATGACGAAATGCAAAATAGCTATGCTATAATCCGAAATATCCACCACGTTGCGGCTGATGAAGCGAATGGTATTCGAGAGGGCAGGCTGCGCATCGCCCGGCACCACGTGCTCGCCGTAGGGATGGTTCATGGCTTCTAAATACGAGTAGCTCCGGTCGTATTTGACATGATAAATCAGCGCCATGTATGTTTTGTAGCCGTCGCCCCAAGCTTCAATTACTTTGCTGTTTGGCGTTTTGAAATATTCTGGGAATCGCAGATAGATACACCCCGATAATAGGAACAAGAGGAGGAAAATACCGGCTATGTGCTGACGACGCTGGTTCATATTTTCGCAGATTGCCTGCAAAGTTAAGAACTGCCGGGATGGTTTGTGGTTTTTGTACAAAAGAGATTTTCAGAAAATCATTAGTTGGTTGCCTGAAAGGTCAATTTTTAACCGTAATACTCCATATACCCCGCAAATCGCCGGCAATGTAGCCCGTCGCCTTGTCGTCGGGGTATAAGCTGCGAATCAGCGCAAGGTGCTCATCCTGAAGCGTTTCACTTGGCTGTCCATGACAATTCTGGCAGAGCAGCTGCAGCAGGATGGGGGCATACACAGCATATTCTCCATTTTTCAGGGAGTGTACTATTGGCGTCATTGGCTCGCCGGCTGCCTGCTGCGCCTGGAAGCGCTCGAACACCTCGGCCTCGGCTTCGGTAAGGGCATTTAGCGCATTGCGCGGACGGTCAGTAGCTCGCCGAATAGTAGCCTGGTAAACCTTTGCAAGGCTATCCGCAATGGGATAAGCCGCTACATTGCAATACTGTACGGCATTGGGCACGCCTCCGGTTTGCATGGCTTGCTGGAGCTGTGTACTCATGGCCGCTTGGGTAGCGCCAGCTATTTCCAAGCCTTTTTCAAGTGCAGCGGCAGACGCGTCGGATGCGGGCGGCTTGCGCTCGCAAGCAATAATGATAAGCCAGAAGCCAAACAGAAACAGTAGGGTATAATTGGGCATAAGTAATGGTATATTATTATTTGTTAATAAGAAAAGCGCACATTGATAATCAATGACTTATGCGAATTTTATAAAAATAATTTTGTCCTATTTACACGGCTATTCGGCGTTGTAAAAAAGATGACTGGCAATACGCTACGTTAACAATTCATTTCTTAGGCAACATGCAAAACGAGCAAGGGTATCTGGTCGGCGGTCAGCACCATTTGTTTCGTAAGACTTCGATGAAAGACATTTTGCAAAAAGGAACGCTCGGTGGTACGCATCATAATCAAATCGGCACGATGCGAAACGGCGTATTCATTCAGCGCTTTCAAAATGCTGTTGGACTTGATATCGGCTAAAGTAAGGTTGATGTCTTTTTTCTCATCGCGGCTGATTAGCTCATGCCGGCCATTGCGCAGCACATATTTTTCATCCGGATTTTCCTCTACGTGTACCAAGTGAATCGCATCCGGCGGTATTTGCATAGCATCCACTATTTTTTCAATCAGCAGCTTATCACTGGAAGCGTGACTGCTGGCGTACACCACCGTACGGAAGCCCTTGAATCGCGCTTTTTCTGGCACCAATAGCACCGGGCAATGCGCGTGTTGGGCTACATGCGAAGAGATACTGCCAAAGAGCTGCTCTAACCAATCGCCGTCGCCGGTAGTGCCCATCACAACAAAGTCGTAATCTTTTGAAATTTGACTAATTTCTTCGGCGGCAAAACCAAACTGCACCTCTTTCACCAACCGCTGATACGCTATATTTTTGTCTTTTCTATTGGCTGGCGACGTATTTTCGCCTACAAAGGCGTCCATTCGCCGCGTGATATCATCGGCAATTTCGTGCTTGTCCTTGCCGGCAAGCGGGTTATTGGGATCAAAATAAGGGTGATAAACGTGCAGGAGCGTCACTTCGCTGTCAAACTGACGGGCTAAGCTGGCGGCAAATTGGAAAGCATTGGAAGCCGTATGCGAAAAGTCGGTCGGAACAAGTATTTTTTTCATAGCAAACCGAGTCTGATGATAGCTTTTAATCAAAATTTGTAGCTCCCGCACGTCGGGTACAATCCCCTCGGTGACGATGCGCTGGTCTATTAGCAAAGCGGGCGTAGCTAATATCTGATACTGCACAATATCCTCTACCTTAGCCACTTCTTCCACCGAAGCGTCAATGGGTAGGGCATGGAGCGCCGACATCAGGTTGGCTCGCAACGCCCGGCTTTTCTTACAGCCAATGCCGAGTATTTTGATTCGAAGCATGTACCGTGCTATGATTTTTGGCTATCAATCACCTGGTCGGCAGTCACTTGCTCGCCGGCTACCGCCCGGATGATGTCATAAGTTGTCAACATCCCCACCAATTCGTTGTTTTCGACCACCGGAATAGCGTGAAAGCGATTGGACAAGAAAATTTCCAGCGCCACGCTAATGCGGTCTTCGGGCGATAAAATCGCCAGCCCTTTGGTCATAATTTCTTCAGCAGAGTAGGCGCGCAGGCGTGCTTCGTCCACAAAGCGGTCTTCATGGCTTTTCGTAAACCCACGCATAAAGTACAGAAAGTCGGTTTTGCTAATCAGCCCAACAATCTCCTTGTAGCGCACCACTGGAATGTGGTGAATCGGATTTTTTTCAAAAATTTCCTTTACATCTTTGAGCTTATCAGCCGGATTAACGGTGATGAGCTTGGTGGTCATAATTGTTTTTACAGGCGCGAGGATGTTCATACCTTATTGTTTTTAAAAGATTTGGGTAATCATTCCAGTGCAAAAATGCAGAAAACAGGCAGCGGGAAGAATGATAACTATCAGCTTGCTCCATGATTTTCATCAACAAAGCCGCAGTTTCATTGCAATAAGCCCGGATAACGCTCATGAAACCCTGCAATACCTTGCAAACCGCCCGTGTGTACTACGGCTACGGTGCTGCCAGGCGGGAAAAAACCTTGCTTCAGCAAATCGAACACGCCGAACAAAAGCTTGCCGGTATAAATCGGGTCGAGGGCGATGCCATGCTCCTGCTTGAAAGCATTAATAAAATCAATCAACTCTGGCGTAAAGCGGGCATAACCGCCCCCATGATAAACGGTGCACAGTTGCCAATTGTTGAGCGCGGGTGCATTCAGTTGTTGGGTTATTGCCGATTGCAAAAAGTTCCCTTTCAGCACAGCAATGCCTAAGGCCTGCGCCGCGCCGCCCAGCCCCTGCACGATGCCCGCGAGGGTACCGCCAGTGCCACAGGCCACTGCAATAAAATCCGGTAGAATGCCCTCCATCTGCGCTCGGATTTCGGGTATCAGCTCCGCACAGCCCCGTAGGGCTAATGCATTAGTGCCCCCTTCCGGAATGTGATAAAACGAGCCAAATTGCTGGCGCAGCTGTTCGAGCCATTCAGGCTTGTCTTTTTCGCGGTAAGCGCTTCGGCTCAGAAAGTGCAAATGCATGCCACAATGCTCGCAAAACTGCAAGGTAGCGTTGAGCGGCTGCACCATCTCGCCCCGCACCATACCGATGGTTTTAAATTGGAAAAGGCGTCCGGCTTGCGCTACGGCAGCCAGATGATTGGAGTAGGCGCCACCAAAAGTGAGCAGCGCCGTGCATTGCTTCGCTTCGGCTTCGAGAAGATTGTACTTCAGCTTGCGCCACTTATTGCCACAGAAAGCATTGGTATTTCCTATCTGAAGCAGGTCGTCCCGTTTCATCAACAAACGAACCCCACTGGCCGTTGCGCGCTCGTCCTTCAATTCTTGAAGTGGACTGGGCGGATGAGCCAGCAGCGATGCCATTGCAGGCCTCATAGGTACAAAACTTTATGTCGAAAAGCGCAGGCAATGCGTTTTCAAGTTGCATCAAAGGTTTTGGGACCGTGTGGATCCGGATAACCATCGTCATCTACATCGTGGTCTTTGGCTGGCGTGCGCAGTACTTTCATAAAAAAGTAAGCCGTGATACCGATAACAGTGATATTGGCAACTAAATACATAATCAGCGCGGTGGTATTCATGATGTAAACCTCCCTTCTTTTAAGCGTTTGCGATAAGCATAAGCCACTACCAATGCAAGTCCAATCCAGACGGCGAGCAGCAGTGCTCTGGAAGCGTGTACCTGCCAGGGGTATTCGCCTGTGATTTGCGCCCAGATACCCGGCAAACTACCAATAAAAACAAAGCCTATCAGCAATGGCGTTACGTATTTGATAATATATTTGAAAACAATTGGCACTCGAATATCGGCACCGTCATTGATCTCTTTCCAGCCCTTATCAATGCCGAAAATCCAAGCAAACAGGATAATTTCAAACAAGGCAAACACCACTAAGGAAACCGTGCCGACCCAGTAATCGTATTCGTCAAAGACGCCCTGGTTGAAGAAAATAACCGTTGGCAAGCCCAAAACCATTACCATACCGCCAAAAGCCCAAGCCGCGGGCTGCCGCCGCCAGTTGAATTCATCCTGCAAAAAGCCGACAATCGGCGTGCCCATAGCCAACGAAGAAGTGATACCGGCAAAGAACAGCAAGCCAAACCAGAAAACACCTGCCAGCACGCTCAGTACCGGCCCCCACTGCTGAAACAGGTAAGGCAAGGTGCGGAAGCCTAAGCCTAAGCCACCGGCCCGGTTCACCAGTTCAATCATACCATCAATGCCGAAATAGCCCACTGTGATAGGAATAACGACTGCGCCGCCGAGCACTACTTCCACAAATTCGTTCATCCAGCCGGCGCTCATGGCATTGAGCGCCACATCGTCCTTAGCGCGCAGGTAAGATGCGTAGCAATGAATACTCCCCATGCCCACCGAAAGGGTGAAGAAAATCTGCCCGGCTGCGGCCAACCAAACGCTTGGTGTCCAGATGGATTTGAAATCGGGTGTCCAAAGGTAATTCAAACCCTCGGTGCCATCAAAAATAGCGCCCTGACTGCCCGCCTTGAGCGTGACGGCCCGAATGGCCAGCACCACACCAAACAAAATCAGCAAGGGCATCCCGATTTTAGCTACTCTTTCAATACCGCCGCTCAGCCCTTTTGACAAAATGTAAGTATTCAAAATCAAACACAACACCCAAAAAATCACGGCTTCGTAAGGCAAACCGGTGGTGGTGGTGTTCAGGGTTGTATAATCTCCGAAAAAGTTGGCCACCCCCTCCTGATTGAGGCTGCTGAAAGTACCGACAATGGAGTGGTAAATGTAGGCCACCGTCCAGCTTTCGAGGTAGCAATAATAAGCCGCTACTGCGAGGTTGGTAAATAGACCAAACACTCCGATGTACTTCCAGAAGCTTTGCTTGGTCATAGAATCCAAAATGAAAGGCGTACTGTGGTGTCCGTTTTTGCCGCCGAAGCGCCCCATAGACCACTCAACGAAAAGCAGCGGAAGCCCCATGAGTAAGAAGCAAGTCAAATAAGGAATAATGAACGAGCCGCCGCCGTTTTGAATAGCTTGTACCGGAAAACGCAGGAAATTTCCCAGACCTACTGCGTTGCCCGCCATCGCCAGCACAAGCCCAACGCGCGAGCCCCAGGATTCGGTATTTGTTGACATACGAGTTTTGGTTATTCGTTAATGCTTATTAATCAATGATTTAAATAAAAATTTGGCAATTCAATCAGCCGCTTTATTTTTGTTTGGCGTTAAAGGTATAAACTTTGGTTTAGATTTTCCTTGCTTTTGTTTGGAAAAAACTTGCCCGCAACGAGCACCAGCTTACAAATGGATGGTAGCTTTAATTATTATAGCGTCCCTTTACGCCGGGGGTCAAGGGCATCGGTCAATCCTTCGCCAATCAGATTGAATAGCGTCACGGTTATAAAAATAGCTACGCCAGGAAAAATAGCCAACCACCATGCAGCAAACCGCGCCCGCGCAGCACTGAGCATACTACCCCAGGTCACTTGGTCAGCAGCAAGGCCCACGCCTAAAAAGGATAAAAATGCCTCCAACAAAATGGCACTGGCTATTCCAAAGGCAACCGTAATCAGCACCGGCGTCAGTGCGTTGGGCAAAGCGTGCCGCACAATGATACGCCAATGGCTAAAGCCCATGGCCTGCGCCGCCTCGATGTAGCTCAGGCTGCGAATGCGCAACAACTCCGCCCGAATAAACCGCGCAATGCCCATCCAGCTAATCAGCCCGATGATGACCATGATGTAAAAAATCGAAGGCTTTTTAATAACCGCCACTACCGATAGAATCAACAGGAGGCCGGGTATAGAGTCCACCACTTCGATGGTGCGCATGACCAGCATATCCGCCGGAATCGTTACTTTTTTACCCAATGCAGGCACTTTTTCCAAAAGCATAGCTAATAAATTGGCGACCAGCAGCACGCCGATAAAAATGCCAAGATTTTTGCCCAATTCTACTATAAAACTGCCCTCCGCCATAGCATAACGGCGCACCACAAAGCCATAAAAAACCGCTGGCCACAGCGCCAGCACATTCAGCCACAGGCGGAGGCGCGACACCCGGAGGCGCTCGTCGCCAAAATAACCCGCCACCGCACCCATAAACACGCCGATAAGCGTAGCAATCGCCATAGCAATCACCCCCACCAACATCGCAGTGCGCGTGCCCGCAATCATCCCTGCCAGCACATCGCGCCCGATGCGATCCGTACCTAACCAGTGCCGAAACCATGAGGCAGCTATTTTTTGCTCGGCAAAGGGGGCCACATAGCCCATATTGCGCCGGTCAATTGTATTGTAAGAATAAGGAACAGGCGGAAAGATGACCTTTTCGTAAGGCAAGTCGTGCCATCTTACATTGACGAAGGGTTCCTCCCAGCGGGCCAAGCCCAAGCTGACAGCATATTGGCGCAGCACCGGAAAGTAGGTCTGCCCTTCTATTTTACAATAAAGCGGCCGCTCGTTGGCTATGAAATCGGCGAAAAGCGCTATAAATAGTAGCCCGTACAGTATTCGTAAAGACCACACGGCCAGCCTATTGCGCCGAAACTGCCGCTGCACGATAGCCCAGTAACGCTGATCGAGTTCGCCATTTTGCAGGGCCGCTGCCAGCCGTTTCTCTTTCGTTTTTCCGAAAAGCATCGCATTGAATTAGCAGCAAAAATAACAACTTTCCTGCGCTTTTGCGCAAAAAGCAGGTGGGACAGGATAAACCAATATTTTATATTTTTGAATGCGGTTTCACGTTTGAAAATCATTCATTTAACTGAATTCGTATTTTTTCTAAAAAATGATCACTAATCCAAAAACCTGCTTTTACTCTCATCATTTCAATCATGGATGTGACATTTGTTATCAATCCTTGCTCTTTGGCTTTCATCAAAATACCAATCAAACCGATTGGACGTAAGCCCATTTCCTCTGCCTTTCTGGTTCCCGCTCTTTCATCCATTAGAATCCAGTCGGCTTTAATTTCCATAGCCAACAGAAGGGCTTCTGACTCCCCCGCGTCCAATAATTCCAACAACGGAGCAATGCCTTTTGTAGAAGCAAGTTGTTGCACTACAATCCAGTCAGCGGATTGATACCTGATCGTGCTTATTCCAAATTTTTGCAGTTCGAGCACTTCTTTATGCACGGTAGGCGGTACAAAAACTGTCGTAAAGATTGTCTTGAGAAGATCCAGTTGCCCGATTTGAAGTAAATTACCGATAGGTGACGTATCCGAGACGACAATCATGGCAAATATTTGAGTGATTCTAAGTCTCGTTGAAAGTCTTCATCGGTATAATGAATTTCAATTTGCCTTTTGGCTAATTCCTGCTGAAACGCTATCTTATGCATACCGGCTATTTTGGCGCATTTGCCCAAAGACATTTCCTTTTCTTGAAATAACCAAAGTGCAATTCCTAAACGAATTTCTTCTACCGTAAGATTGGACTGCGCTAAAATATCATCTTCCAGTTCTATTACCATGAGCCTTTTTTCTTCAAAGATAAGCTATTATAAGCAATAATTCAACCCCCAATAGTGGACATAGACTCCTGCACGGGCAAGCCAAATTGCCTATTTTGCTCGGCCTCCCAGCCGTCTTTGGCGCGGTGCCCAATGGCTTCTCGGAAAGCGGTTTCCAGCGCTGCATCATTAGCGCCCGCGCGCATCAGGTCGCGCACGTTGAAGACGCCGGAATCGTACAGACAGGTCTTTAGGCCGCCCTGCGGAGTGATGCGAATGCGATTGCAGGTGCCGCAAAAAGTGCGGGTGTAGGCTGCAATGATGCCTACTGTGCCTTGATGACCGGGAATGCGGTAGTTGTAGGAGGTAGAATGCGGCGGATCGGGTATTTTATAAATGTCGGGAAAGGCAGATTTTATATGGTTTAGAATGGCAATATGATTCCAATGTAATGTTTCATAATGTGCGCCTTCGCCATTGAAAGGCATCTCCTCGATGAAGCGCACGCTCACCGGGTACTGGCGGGTCAGCTCCACCATAGGTATTAGGTCGGCGATGTTCTTGCCGTCCATTACCACCGCGTTGATTTTGGTCGGAATTTGATATTGCAATAGCAACTGGAAAGTCTCCATGACGGTGTCGAACTCGTCGCGGCGAGTGATTTGAAAAAATCGCTCCCGATCTAATGCATCAAGGCTCAAATTGACCGAATCAATTTTCAGCGCCTTCAATGCTGGAATGAGCGACGCGGTCAGCGTGCCATTGGTAGTAATGTTAATTTTCCGAATACCTTCGATTTGGCGCAAAGCCCGCAGAAAGTCCATCATATCCTTGCGCACAAAAGGCTCACCTCCGGTGATGCGCACTTTTTCGATGCCCATAGCTGCCAGCAGATGCATGAGGCGCAGCATTTCCTCGTAGCTGAGCAAGTCATTTTTGGGCACGTATTTGATACCCTCCTCCGGCATACAATAGAAACACCGCAGGTTGCAACGGTCGGTCACCGCCAGCCGCACATAATTAATGAGTCTGCCATGATTGTCGAAAAGCTGTTGCCCCATACTTTTTGTTGATGTGGGAATGGTTGAGGGGTTTAGCCTCCTCAACCATTCCCCCAATTAATATCTCCACGATTTCAAATCTGCTCCCTGCGGCGCTCTATTTTTCACTTGCGCAGCCCACTTGGTGATGAACATCTGGTGGTAGCGCAGGCGCGAGATGGCATTGGGTTGCGTGTGGTCGCCGTTCCAGCAGTGCTCGGCGCGGTCGCCATAGTCCACTTCACCATCGTAATAAGGGTTCGTCGCCTCCAGCATTTCCTCTGTAAGATAGACAGCATTATTGAGATAATAGTTGTCCATATCGCCACAGTAGATGTGGATTTTGCCCTTGAGTTTGGGCCCCAGCGTGGCCCAGTCGCGGTTCATGATGTACGAAAGGTCATAGTTTTCGCGCCAGTAGGCGGCTACTGTGGTGTCAATATTGCCGGTCACTTTGTCCCAGATAGGTTTGGGATAGCCATCAGAGCCGACGGGCGAGAAAACAGCCTCCCAGACGTCGAACTGCTGCCCGGAGCGGGTTTTAGTGCCCAGCACTAATTCGCGGTGGTTCATGTCCTGTAGCAGCGTGGATACGTGCCCCAGATAGTTGCGGTTGCCAGGGCGCGGTGTTTTTTTGAAATCGCTATCTAAAAAGTACGCATTTTTATCTTCGTAAATATTTACCGTGGTATAAGCCCGAAAATCAATCGGATCGGGGCAGGCCGAATAACAACCGTTGTACTCATCGGGGTAGAATACCTGCCCGGCCAGCACTTCCCAGCCTCCTGTAGAGCCACCGTACATAAAGCGCGCCCAGCCTTCGCCAATGCCTCGGAATTGTTGCTCGATGTATGGAATCAACTCGTAGGTAATAGCATCGCCGTAGGGGCCTAAGTTCTCGGAGTTGACAGCGTAGGAATCGTCGTAGTACGGATTGGCGTGCTGAATTTCAATAGCCAGCACACGCGGGAAGTTGGGCCCCGTCCACATTTTATAAAAATTATACGCTTCTTCTTGCTGAATGCGATTGTAACAATCCAGTTGAAAACGCTCGCTATACACACATGGCTCGGCCGTATCGGCAGGCTCAGTGCGCCAGCCGCCAAAGTCGTACGGAAAATGCCCATGAAAGATAGCCAGCGGATATTTTGCATTAGGATGCTCATCAAACCCTTCGGGCAGCAATACGTGCGCGCCAAGGTAAAAATCGCGCCCCCAAAATTTTGACAATAATTCACTCTTGATCTGTATGTGCTTCACGTACTTGGTGTCTTTGGGCGGCACAATCGGCTCTATTTCCTGATCTATGACAATGGAAATACGGTTCCTTTTTTTCGGATCATAGCTGATTTTCACCGGTTTGTTATACAAATTGCCGGGCGCACGATTCCATTGTTGCCCTTCGCCTCGGTCCATCGGCAGTTTCACGGTGTGCCCGTCTGCGCGGTTGAAGGTTTCGTATTTGTGCAAAAAAGCCTGTACATAATATTCCCCTGCGGGCACGTCGGCTAAGCTGGCAATCGGATAGCCAAAGACCGATGCATCAAAGACTTTGGTCTCGCCAGCGCGCCAGTTTTCTACGTCTATGCCAAAGGCCAACTGGGTTTTGGGACCATCCACAATTTGAAAGCGCGGCTCGTTTTTATCATTATTAGACAAAAGCAGCAGCAAGCGTCCGTCGAACTGTTCTCCTTTTTCCTTCGGAAAGGTAATCGAAAAGGTGGGCGATGTTTTTTGTGTTTGGTCACTGTTGCAGGCGGATAGCAGCAGTAATAGCAATCCTGTAAATATCATGTTAGCAGAAAAAGAAATAGGTTTTAGGCGCATAGTTTAAATTTTTGATTGGATAAAACGATGTTTTTCTAAACGAAAGTTCTTTTGGTAATTATGAATTTAGACAGTAGCGCGGTAATAAAAAATCCCGGTAGGTAAAAAAAACTCATGCCGTAGATAGGTTCCATGCCTTATAAACGCCAGCAACCAGTTGAAAAGGGGCGCTTAATGATGTTGTATTAAGATTTATCCAATCAATGCCCTTTCAGTCCCATCTGGTGTCTGACATCGAAATACACTGTCGAGCAGATAAAAAGCTCGTAGAATACGCTTATCGCCGCACACCTACTGGCATTTTTCGGTCGTAATCGCCCATGATGACGGGCGACTGCCGGTAGCCGGTGTAGGTGCGCACGTTTTCGTGCACGTATTCGTACAACTCTTGCACCGAGATGATTTTGTCGCCATCTTTATCGGCTTCGCCTTTTAGGCCGCGGATGAGAAAATGTGTAAAGACGCCTTGCCGCAGCCCGCTCGATTCGAGGGAGGTTTCTTCCGATTTAGACGACATAATAAGCGCGGTGCCGCCAGCGGATTGGGCCAGATTTTCGTAGTAATTGGTCAGAATGCTTTGTGCCGAAGCGCTGCGCATGGCCAGCAGGCTGCCGGAGTGGCAAGCATCGGCGATGCAGAGCTTGTACTTGGCGGGGCTTTTTTTGAGGATGGCGGCCACGTCTTCGTGCTGCAATTTGTAGTTGTATCCGTCAAAGTCAATGGGTAGGAAGGAGCCTTTCAATCCGTGCCCGGAAAAGTAGAGCAGCACCATATCGTTGGGGCCGGCTTTGCCAAAGAGTTCTTCCATGGCCTGCCGAATATTGAGCAGCGTAGCCTCTTCATCTATCAGAATGCGAATTTGCTCATCGGGCAGGGCACCGCCTTCTGGGCTTTTGAGGAAAGAGTGAATGCGGTAGGCGTCGTCGTCGGTGTAGCGCAGGGCAGGCATGTGATTGTAGGCAGCTACGCCCACGATGACGGCCCAGACCTTCAGCCCAGGCGCAGCAAGGCGCGGAGCGGGTGCAGCAGGCGCAGGCGGTGTGTCATCATCCCGCAGGGTGTAAGGATTGCGCGGCCCCTGGTAGGTGCCTTCGCGCCAGTAGCCGCTTACCTTGCCGCCGTTTTCGAGGTGGAGAGTGCCGTAGCCATTGAAGCTACCACCAGCCATTTCGCCTTCGTAGCGCTCGCCGTTGGGGTACACGGCCACTCCGCGGCCGTGCGGCAATCTATTAAGAAATTGACCGGTGTAGCGCGCGCCATTTTTAAAAATGTAGGTGCCCTCACCATCCTGACAGTTGCCTGCAATGCAGCCGGTGCGTTCGGGTTGTACGTTCGCGGTTTCGCCTATATATTCGCCATCGCGCCAGAGGCCTTTTTTGGCAATGCCATCAGCTTTGTACAAACTGCCGCTACCGTGCGGAAATCCGGCTTTGAAACCGCCCACATACCGGTCGTTATTTACATAAAAAAACGTACCGTTGCCCTCTGGTTTGCCACTGCGAAACTGCCCCTCGTAGCGGCTGCCATCGGGGTAGGCAAAAATACCTTGGCCATATTGGCAATCGCCAAACAGACAGCCCGACTGCATATCTGCACTTTCGGAAGGTGCTTCGCGGCTGGGCATCAGCACGATGTTGCCTGCTGCGTCCACGGGTTGCCCTTTGCGCCAGAGGCCGGTGCGCTGAGTACCATCCTTGTACGATTTGGTGCCGGTGCCGTCGGGGTAGCGGTGCGCCCATTCGCCTTGGTACTTGCTGCCGTCGGAATAGTAGCAAACGCCCACGCCGTGTATTTCGCCATTGCGAAACTCGCCTACATACACTGCGCCACTGGGGTAGATGTAAATACCTTGTCCGGTAGTGCAATTGCCTGATATACAGCCTGTTTGATTAGATTCGCGCCCTTTTTGAATAAACTCTTCTACCGGAATAATCTCCTCGCGCATGAGGCGGCCCTTGCGCCAGTCGCCTTCTCGACGGCTGCCATCTGCCAAGATTTTCACACCGCGCCCATGCGGATAGCCCTTGAGCCACTCGCCCCGGTACATACTCCCGTCGAGGTAATAACAAGCGCCTTCGCCAGTGATTTCTCCGTTTTGAAATTCGCCGATGTATTTACCTCCGTCCGACATAGCATAAACGCCCTTGCCGTTCTGACAATCGCCGGAAACACATTGTGCAGCCAGGCCCAAAGCGCCGCATGTAATAAGTAGAATAAGTGTAAAGATTTTTTTCATCATCTGCATGTATGATTGAGTATTCCGTAATTGCTTGTTATGGTGCTTTTTGCTACTTGCGGTTTGCTTTTCGCTATGATTATGTAACAGTGATTAGTAAACGGCATTGATCGTTAAACCATTGTAAAAATCATGCCTACGTCACAACTCATTGAAAAAGAAGTTGATGCCCCGATTTTTTAGTTAAATGCGTTTTATCAAAAAGCTATTGTACAAAAAGCGCTTCTGATTTGACTATGTGAGCCATCAGAAGCCATTTTTGTTTTTCCAAATATCGCAATAGCAAGGGGTTTTTACCGCAAAAAGTACGGACAAATTGCTGGTTTTTTTAGGGACGCCGCACCACTGATATAGGCATTTCGGGATCGTAAGACCCAGAGATAGTGGGCGTTTGTACATTGGCAGTATAGCGCCGCACTTGCCGATAGACGTAGTTGTACAACTCCTGAATGCTGACGATGCCATTGCCATTTTGGTCTGCCTCACCTTTCAAACCCCGAATGACGAAGTGACTGAACACGCCTGAGCGCAAGCCGCCGTCTTCGAGTGAATATTCCTCGCCTTTGGACGACATCATGAGCGCGGTGCCGCCCTTCGTTGTTTCAAATGCCTTGTACAGTTTTTGCAAATCAAGGCTATTGGGCGTTTTGAGCGCCAGCAAGCCGCCGGAATGACAGGCATCGGCGAGGACAATCTTGTGCTTGGCACGGCTGGCCATGAGCATATCGCGCACCTCGTGGTGGTAAATCAAATTGGTATTGCCATCATAATCAATAGGTAAAAAAGCCCCTTCGATACCGTGCCCGGAGAAGTAGAACAGCACGACGTCGTTTTCGTCGGCGCGCGTGAACACCGAGCGCATGGCGTAGAGAATATTGCTGCGTGTGGCATCTTCGTCAATGAGCAGGCGCATCTGGTTGTCGGGCAGTGCACCACCTTCCGGGCTTTTCAGGAAAGCGTAAATCTGGTAGGCGTCGTCGTCGGTATAACGCAATACGGGCATGTAGCTGTAACGGGCTGCCCCAATGACCACCGCCCATATTTTCACCTTGGGGTCGTAGTCAATCATCACTGCATTGGTGCGCTCGGTACTCACTTCCTCAAACAGGCGCTTGGCAGGGGTGCCATTTTCCCAGATAGCGCCCAAGATTTTACCGTCGGTATAGTGCATCACCCCCTTGCCATTGGGTTGGTCCTTGCGCCATTGGCCCTCGTAGCGCTGTCCACTTTTATAATACACCATGCCGGTGCCTTCGGGTTTTCCATCCAAAAAATCACCGATGAAGCGGGTGCCGTCGTGGTAGGTGTATTTGCCGATGCCGGTAGCGCAGAAGTTGGCGTTGCAATTGCGCAGGCTCGTAGTGTCACCCTGATAAGAAACGCGGGCCCATTCGGCGCGGTACTGGTCGGCTTCCCATTCGCCATTGAGGGTTTCGCCATTAGCTAATTGCATTTGCCCAGCGCCTACGCGTTGCCCAGCGCTCCAGCGACCTACATATTGAGAGCCATCCGCATAGTGCATCGTGCCTTGCCCATCAAAGAGTCCGTTTTTGAATTGCCCTTCGTAGCGGTCGCCATTGGCAAAAGTTAGCTCGCCGTCGCCCTGAAATCGGTCTTGCACAAACATTCCAAAGTACACATCACCATTAATCATAATGAGGCGGCCGCGGCCCTCGCGCCGAGCATGGAGCCAGTTGCCGAGGTATTTATCACCATTTTTGTAGTAAAGGATGCCCTGTCCGTGCATTTTACCGCTCTGAAAATCCCCCTTGTATTCATCGCCATTTGAAAAAACGTATTCGCCATAGCCATTCAGGCAAGTTCCTTTGGTGCATCGGCCTGGCTGGGCAAGCAGCAGGGGTAGTGTTGCAACAACCGCGAGTGTAGTCAGAAGCAATTTCATGTTGTGACCGGTTTTTTTGTAAACGCTCTACCGAAAGCCCTTGTGGCGAGCGAAGTGTAGTACCACCTCAAAGAGAAGCACATCCACCTGCTGTTTTCCTTCATTACAATAGTAGCGCTGGCGCTTTCAGTCTGTCCTTGATTTTTAATATACAAAATGTAGCGGTCGGTTCATGCAAACGGTTTTCGGTTATATATAAATTTTGTGCAGATAAAATAATAAACAGCAAAGTGGCCTTATTATTGCCTATTAGAATTGATTTTAACCCATTTTTCAAATGCCGCCCGAGCGCAGGTAAAACTTTAACACATCAATAACGCGATAGTCGCTAAGCAAACAACCGAAGATTGTCGGCTACATTGTAATTTTGCATTTTTACAAAAAAAATTAATTGTTATGTTTAGAACTGTAATAGCCCTGCTGGCAATAACCACCGCTGTGGCTGCCTGCGCACAAAACAAACAAACAACAGAAGAAACGGCCGCTGCGCCGGTCACTGGCGAAACTTTTGGCGAAGCCATCACCGCCGATGGTGCCATTACTTTTGATGAATTGCTGGCCGAACTGCAAGGCAAGGACTCTGTAGCAGTGAAACTGACCGCTACCGTTAATGCGGTTTGCCAAATGAAAGGTTGCTGGATGAATATCTCTTCTGATGGCAATACGGACCGGGAAGTCATGGTCAAATTCAAGGATTACGGCTTTTTCGTACCGAAAGACATCGCCGGCCGCCAAGTTATCATGCAAGGCTACGCTTACCGCGAAGTGACCCCCGTGGACGAACTGCGCCACTATGCAGAAGACGCTGGCAAGTCCGCAGAAGAAATTGCTGCCATCACCGAGCCGAAAGAAGAACTCAAGTTCTTGGCTTCGGGTGTGCTGCTACCTACCGTGAACGATGGTAAATAAGCCCTTGCGCACACAATAAACAGGCAAGTCCAGGCGTCTGTACTTTCTAAACGGACTATCGGATGCCGGCGCAATTTTCCCTTGCCCGGTATCCGGTATTTCAGAGAAAACAACAACAACGGCGCCGGCACCCGCGCGCTCCTGGAGGGGGGAATACGCAAGCAGTGCACAACGGCGACACAAAAAACAGCCGCCATGAACTACCACGCTGCCAAGGCCTTTATTCTCGATAAATTAGAGCGCGAGTTGTCTAATCAACTCACCTACCACGGGCTGCACCATACCCTTGATGTGCTCTACACCACCGAAGAGCTTTGCTACCACGAGCGCATACCACCCTACGAGGCCCTGCTGCTCAAAACGGCAGCACTTTTTCACGATTCGGGCTTTACTATCAGCAACAAAGAGCATGAAGTGCTGGGCTGCGGCTTAGCCGAGCAATATCTTCCACAATACGATTATACACCACTGGAAATCAGTCGAATATGCAGCATGATTATGGCAACCAAAATACCACAATCGCCCGCCAATGCCCTCGAACAAATACTCTGCGATGCCGATCTGGACTACCTCGGACGAGACGATTTTTACAGCATTGGCGCTACCTTGTTTGAAGAGCTGAAATCGCACAATGTGCTGCAAACCGAAGAAGCCTGGAATACGCTACAAGTCAATTTTCTGGAAAAGCATACCTTTTTTACCCGTACCAACCGCCGGCGCCGCACACCGCACAAACAACGCTACCTCGAAGAATTGAAAAAAATTGTGGCTGGATACAAAAAATCGGATGTGTAGCAAGCAGCAAAAGAAAGTAGCTATGCGTTTTAATGTCAGTTTGATGATATAGGCGTTTTTAGACGACAGGCAGCCCTACTTTGTACTCACTAGTTTGTAACTGTTCCAAAATCAGAAAGAGGGGCTGCCTGCTTTTTTAGAATCAATATCACTTCCTTCAGATAATTCTCCTAAAAAAATCTCCGCTTTTCTGACTATCAATAGAATAAAATATAACTTTACAGGAAATTTCCGATGAGCAAACAGCCTCATGCTAATGCGGCATGAAGTGCACTTGCAAGATAAACGCATTCATTGCTTGGTGACCATACAACCAATGCAATAATCTATCTTACCCAAACAAAAAAAACATCAAGCACATCACCCGGATTTGAGCTGTGCTTGATGCATTCTAGTTGTTTTGCCAAAAAAAATTGAATTTACGTAGAGAATCAAGAGGAACTAAGAGGGTAACGGTTATTTTTTTTATCCTATGCCCATTTTTCTTGCGCTCTAATTGTATTATCACAAACACAAAACAAAGATAACTGCACTTGCCTTATAAGACAAGAACAGTTTTGCAGATTTTGGACATATCAGATTTTCGGGTTTCGAGCATTAAAAATCGCTCAAAAATATGATAACCAATAAATTACAATTTTAAAAACAGGGGTTTTCGGCAAAAAACGAACAATAAAAATGCTCTTTTTTTGCTAAAAAAATGCAAATTATACCGTTTCAGCAGTGAAAATTTCACTACGAAGCAACAAATACAGCCTCTTTAAGGGCTATTTATGTACTTTGTTTGAGCGCGAAAAAATGATTCTTACGGCATTGGTACAAATATACAACTTGTACTTGCGGTAAGTCAAGAACAAAAAAACAGGATTTGGACATATCAGATTTTCGCATTTCAGTATTTTCTAAAACAACAATATTCTGATAATCAATCTTTTAAAAATAAAAATTGATTCGTTTTTGCTTTTTTTCAAACATTTGGCTGAGGTAAAAAACTGGGTAAAAAGCGAAAAAAGTTGTCTGGAAACGTGCTGATAAACCCTTTTACGCTGCCCGCCGTTGCTGTAGGCAGCTCGGCTATGAGGTTAGGCAGTACCTAAACGCACATGACAAGCATTGGCGTGAGGGATGGGGTATTACATACCGAGGTCATCGTCCACTACGCTGCGCGCGATGATCGTGGTGTTGGCATCATCGGTGAAA